>NZ_BOOG01000068.1 GCF_016863115.1 Sphaerimonospora thailandensis | reverse complement strand
CGGCCAGTCGCTTCTGGGTGCCCGCCTCGGTGAGCTCGAACCCGGGGGCCCGGCCGTCCTCGGCGGGCGAGAGCAGTACCCGCACCGCGAGCGTCTTCGAGCGGCCCGGCTTCGCACCCGTGAGGTCGTCGCGCCAGCGCAGCCATCCGCCCCGGGCGAGATGCGTGACGAGGTGCAGCCCGTCGCAGTCGAGGTCGAGGAACTTGCCGTGGCGGCCCGCCCCGGTGACGGTCAGGCCGCCCAGCGCCGTGACGGGCGGGTCGACGGTCTTCAGCGCCTGGAAGGCGACCACGTCCACCCCCGCGATCGCGCGCCCGACGGCATGCTCGCGCAGGAACTCGGCAAGGGCCTCGACCTCGGGCAGTTCAGGCATGCCTGAACGGTATCCCGGAGAGTCCCGCCTACACGGGCACGTCCCAGAAGGCGAGTTCGTGGTTCATGGCCTCGATGAACAGTTCCTTGGTCCGCTCGGGCTCGGGGTCGATCTCGTCGATCATCTCGGCGATGCGTATGGCCAGTGCGGCGAAGCCGGGATCGGCGTAGGTGTCCACCCACCGCCTGTAGCGCGGCTCGGCGGGCGGGTTCTCGGCGAGGATCCGGCCGAGCGTGGAATATCCCCAGGCGCAGGGGTAGAGCGCGGCCAGCCCCTCCGCGTAGTCCGCCGCAGACTCCAGCAGGAACGACGTGTAGGCGGCGCAGGCCGGGCCCTTCTTCGCGCCTTCGAGGTCCGCGCCGAACTCGGCGGACAGCGAACGGTGCAGGTCGAGCTCGTCGTGCCAGGTCGAGTACGCGAGATCGACGAGGTCGCCGAGGTGGTCGTCCGGAGCCTGCCAGGCCAACCGGGAGAACACCCGGACGTAGTCGAGCAGATACAGGTAGTCCTGCTCCAGCCAGGACCGGAAAACCGGTTCGGGCAGATCACCCGCCGCGATGCCCCGTACGGTCGGGTGGGCGAGCTGGGCGTCGAGCATCGGCCGCCCGATGGCATGAAGTTCCGCAGAGATCCCCATGGGCCCCATTCTGGCCGCACGGCGGCGTGATCCGGACACTAGTGCCCTGATCGCCAAGGTTTGCCCGGAAGGAGCGGTGCCCAGGGTGGTGCTCGCAAGGCGGAGGAGGAGAACGCGCGTTTTACGAGGCGGCAGTGCTCGACAAGCAAAGGCTCACCTCAGAGTTGTGCGGGTAGCAGAATGAGCGCGCTCGTGTGCCTTGGACGGACGACCGTGAAGTGACGGCGATCGATGGTCGCCACCTCGGTGGCGCCCAATCGCTCGGCGATGGCGATCACAGAGGCATCGACCGCACCGAGAGGGAGGCTCGCGTACGTCTCCACCAGAATGCTCATGCGGATGAGATCTTCATTCGTCAGATCGATCAGATCCAGGCCCGATCCGAAGGACTTCAGAAACGCCGCTTCCGCTTTGCTTCCCTGTCGTTTCTCGACAAGTTGGCATACTTCGGTGGCTACTGTCGCTGGAACGAGCAGCGGCCCCGGATGGGTTCGGAGGAGCTGGGAGCAGGCATAGTGGTGGTTGTCCCGGTTGTTGACCGCAGCGACTAGCGGACCGGAGTCAATGACGATCACAAAGAGTGATTGTCCTCCACACGGAGGATTTCTTCAGAGCGTTCTGCGAAATCCGGCTCCGCTTCCAACATCCCGATGAACGGCAGATCACGAACCACTGGTTGCTCTTCAACCTGACCGCGGACAAGACGCAGTAGAGGAGCCACCTTCTCTTCAGGCAACCGCTCCACCAGATGGTGGAGCTCCTCGCGCATCACGCTCATGTGTCAAGTCTAACCGACCCGATCCCAGAGCACAGGGCCGAAGGATGGGCAGCCATGAGAGGCGTAACTGCACCGGTATCCGGTCCCATCGCCGATGACCCCGAGGCATCCCGTCACTGGCGAGAACGGCTGGCCATGACGGCCAAAGACTACGCTCGCGAGGCCGACGAGCGTGACGCCGATCGGCAGCGGGGGGATGTCATTTAGCTATGACGTCCTTGGGGACGGGCTTGTCCTCGGCGAGGGCGTTGAACAGGCGAAGTGCTTTCTCTCTGTCCCACTTCACCACCGCGGCACCGTTGATCGTCGGAAGTGACCCGATCGGGACCGCCGTGGTGACGGGGCTCTCCCGCATGGCCATGCCGACCGACAGCAGGTCGAACAGTCCGGTGCCGGGGTCGACCTCGACCGAGTCGGCCGCGCTCAGCCCCAACGGCACCGACGTGAACGGGTTCAGCAACGTGCCGGGAGACGCGGCCTTATGCACGATTGCGGAGACGAACTGGCGCTGGCGCTGGGTGCGCTCGAAGTCGGGGATGGCACCCGTCGCCCGGGTCCGTACGTAACCGAGCGCGGTGCCGCCGTCCATGTCCTGACAGCCCTTTTTCAGGTTGATCCCGGCCTTGGGGTCCTTGATGTCCTGCTTCACGCAGATGTTGACCCCGCCGATCGCGTCGACGATGCCGACGAACCCCCCGAAGCCGATCTCCATGTAGTGATCGATCCGGATGCCGGTGACCCGCTCGACGGTCTTCGTCAACAGTTCCGGGCCGCCGAAGGCGTACGCCGCGTTGAGCTTGTCGCTGCCGCGGCCCTCGATCGGGACGTACGAGTCGCGGGGCAGGCTGACCAGGGTCGGCCGACCGCTCTCGGGGATGTGGAGCAGCATCATCGTGTCGGTCCGCTTGCCGACCGCCTTGCCGGTGGCGAGCTTCCGGCGCTGCGCCTTCGTCAGGCCGGCCCGGCTGTCGGACCCGACCAGCAGCCAGTCCTGCCCGGGCGTCTCGGCCGGACGCCCGGTGTAGTCGCCGAGCACCTCGGTGTGCTTGAGTCTGCCGCCGATCCAGAAGTAGAGGCCGACGGCGGCGATGATCAGGATGACGAGCAGGGCGGCCACGCCCCTGAATATGATCTTGCCTGTCGGCCGCCGCCGCCGCGCGCCACCGTCACGCTCATGCCGGTCGTCGCCACCGCCGCCACCGCCGCCGCCACCGCCGCCTCTGAGCGGGCGTACCGGAGCCTGGCCGGACCGGGGCTTGCCGTACACCTCGGACCTGATTCGCGGGATCGTGTTGTCGCGGCCCCCTGCGCCGATCCCTTCGCGGCCTGTCGGCATGGGGGGCGGTGGCCCGGTGGGAGGCCGGCCGGACGGTGCCGGCGGGCGTGCCCCCGGCCGCCGGATAGCCCGGGTCGCCTCGTCATCCTCGGCCAATGTGACTCCCCACGCTCGCACCCGGACGGCGTCGTGCCGCCCGCCCCCGTCTTTGCCCGGCCATTACGGTAGGACCTTGACTTTAAGGTAGCGCCGTCACCATCAAAGTACGCGCGCCGTTGTCGGCGGCACATAAAGCAGCGGCCCATGAAACGGCGGCCGACATAACGGCGGGGGTCGTCTCGTCCGGTGCCTTGACGACGGGCCCCGGGCGCGAATGAATATGGGCAGATTGGACAGACCGGCTTACCCGAGCAGGCTCTGCCGCGTGGATTCCGCCCCCGGTCGGAACCGCCGGCGGCGGCCGGTCCATGCGCGGCCATCGGCAAAGGAGTTCCAGCGTGCCGCAGACGACCAACACCGCAGCCTTCCGCGATGCCCGTGACCTGCTGCTGCGCCTTTCCAGTGATCACGGCAAGGCCGTGGCGGAGTTCACCTGGCCCGTCTTCGACGGAGAGACCTTCAACTGGGCGACCGACTGGTTCGACGTGATCGCCAGGGGCAACGATCGGACGGCGCTGTGGATAGTCGAGGAGGACGGCGCCGAGCGGCGCTACTCGTTCGACGAGATGGCTCACCGCTCCGACCAGGTCGCCACCTGGCTGTCCGGCCTCGGCAGCTGCCCAAGACCATCTCCGGCAAGATCCGCCGTGTCGAGCTGCGCGCCAGGGAGAACGCCGACGCCGACGGGGCTTCGCCGGGCGGCGAATGGCGGGACGACCAGTTCCCGGAGCTGCGGAGCGACCGATGATCGGGTAGCCGGTGGCCGGAGGTGGGAAACCAACCGGGGGCGCCGAGCCGTTACCGTGGTGTACCACCACACGAAAGGAATGACGTGTCCGCTCCGGACTCCTGGAGTACCGGCCCGTGCCTCGGCACGGGATCCCACCTCCATACGGCGAGCGCTCGGTGAGCGCCGCCGCCGGCCTACTGGCCGTACTCCTCCTGACCATCGCCACCGGATTCTTCGTCGCTCAGGAGTTCGCCTTCGTCGCGACGGACCGTACGGCACTGCGTGAGCAGGCCGCCGCCGGTGACGCCGCGGCCCGGCGTGCCCTCGACATCACCGGCCGCCTGTCGTTCATGCTCTCCGGCGCACAGCTCGGCATCACCGTCACCACGCTGCTGGTGGGCTTCATCGCCGAGCCGGCCATCGCCGGCCTGCTGCGCGACCCTCTGGAGCGCCTGGGCGTACCCGCCGGCGCGGTGCCCGGCGTCGCCGTGGCGCTGGGCATCGCGATCGTGACGGTCATCCAGATGATCCTCGGCGAGCTGGCGCCGAAGAACCTGGGCATCGCCCGTCCCGAATCCGTCGCCCGCTTCCTGGCCGGCCCGACGCTCGTCTACCTCAAGGTCGCCGGGCCGGTGATCCGCCTGTTCGACTCCGCCGCGTCCCGGCTGGTCCGGCTGGTGGGCATCGAACCCGTCGAGGAGCTCGCGCAGGGCGCCACGCCGGAGGAGCTGTCCCGCATCGTGGCGGAGTCCGCCGCGGCCGGCGAGCTGCCACCCCGGCTCGCCGATCTGCTCGAGCGCGCTCTGGAGTTCGGCGACCGTACCGCCGAGGACGTGATGGTCCCGCGCCCCCGCGTGGTCTCGCTGCGCGCCGGGCAGCCGGTCGGGGCGCTCCTCACCGCTCTACGCACCCACGGCCACTCCCGTTATCCGGTGCTCGGCGCCGACACCGGCGAGGTCGTCGGCATCACCGGGATCCCGGAATATCTGCACGCGGATTCGCCCAGGCTGATCGGCGGCATCACCCGGGCCCCCGTGCTCGTGCCGGCCACGCTGCCACTGCCCGCGCTGCTGAACCGGATGGCCGAGTCGGGCGAGACGTTCGCCTGCGTCATCGACGAGTACGGCGGTCTCGCCGGCGTGGTCACGATCGAGGACCTCGCAGAGGAACTCGTCGGCGAGCTCGTGGACGAGAACGACCCCGAGCCCCTCGGCGTCGTCGTACGCGACGACGGGAGCTGGGAGGTGCCGGGCACGCTCCGCCTCGACGAGGTCGAGCGGGCCACCGGCGTACGGCTTCCAGAAAGCGACGACTACGAGACGATCGCCGGGCTGGTGCTCGCCGCGCTGGGCCGGATGGCCGAGACCGGCGACGAGGTCGGCGCCGAGCTGCTGCCGGAGACCGACCCGTTCGCCGCTGACGAGCCCGGCGCACGGCGGGCCCTGCTCACGGTCCTGAGCGTGCGCCGCCGAGTCCCCGAGTGGGTACGGCTCGCGGTCCGCGACCGTGGACTCGGCGAGCCAGGGGGGTCCGGCGAGCCAGGGGGGTCCGGCGAGCCGGACGGACCGTGGGAGGCCGGGAAGGCAGTCGGGAAGACAGCCGGGAAGGCAGGGGAGTCGCAGGCGCGCGGGGAGCCCGATAAGCACGAGTTCTCCCGTAGGCGACATACCTCGCGTGAAGGCATGTTGTGGGAGATAACGGCATGAGCGGAAATCTGGGGGCGATCCTGCTCGGGGTGGTCCTGCTGATCGCCAACGGGCTGTTCGTGGCCGCGGAGTTCGCCCTCGTGTCGGCCAAACGACACCGGCTGGAGGAGTTCGCGCTCTCAGGCGGGCGGTTGGCCCGGGTGGCGGCCCGCATGGCCGCGCGTGGCGGACGCGAGCTTTCGCTCATGCTGGCCGGCGCCCAGCTCGGCATCACGCTGTGCTCGCTGGGCCTAGGCATGGTCGCGGAGCCCGCCATCGAGCACCTGCTCGAGCCGGTGCTCGTCCTCCTGCCCGAGTCGCTGCGCACCCCCTCCGCGTTCGTCGTGGCGCTCGCGCTCGTGACGTTCCTGCACATGGTCGTCGGCGAGATGGCGCCCAAGTCGCTGGCGCTGACCCATCCCGAGCGGGCGGCGATGGGGCTGGCCCTGCCGTTCCGCGGTTTCACGTGGATCGTCCGGCCGGTCCTCGCGGTGCTGAACGGCCTGACCAACGCGGCACTCGGAGTTTTCGGCGTGCGGCCGCGCGACGAACTCGCCACCACGCGCACCCCGCACCAACTCGCCATGCTGGTGGCCGAATCCGGTCGGATGGGCATGCTCGACCGAGACGAACACAACCTGCTCACCCGGGCGCTGCGGGTCCAGTCGCAGCCGGTGGAACGGCTCATGCTGCCGCTGGGCGAGGTGCCCTCCGTGCCGGCGGGCGCCGACGACCGGGTGGTGCGCGAGACCGCGGTCCGCAGCGGCAGGCGCCGCATGCTGGTGGTGTCCGGCGAGGACGTGCTCGGCGTGCTGCACGTCCGGGACGCCCTGATCCACCCGGAACGCCGCCCGGAGGAGGTGGCGACCTCCGCGCCCCGGGTGGCGGCGGCCACCACCGTTCTCGACGCGGTGACCGTGCTCCAGGAGGCTCATGCGCAGCTGGGCCTGGTCACAGACGTGTCCGGCCGGGTCATCGGGGTGATCGATCTCACGACCCTGCTCGGCGAACTCCTGGCCGTTTGAGTCACTCCGCCCCTGGCTGCATGGGTATCCAGGGGAAAGATCGCTATCGGCGTTTCTGTAGCCCTGCTGCTTCTGTGCCGAAATTCTGCAAGATCACGAAGGCTGTAAGGGTAGGTGGGAGGCCGTGCCTGCGAGCAACTGCAAGATCACGCGCGGAGGGAGGGGGGAGGGGGGAGGGGGGAGGGGGAAATGAAAAAGCCCCGTGGGCGGAAGTTCGGCTTCCGGTCCTACGAGGCTGATGTCTGGTGGGCAAGGGGGGAGTTGAACCCCCACGTCCTTTCGGACACACGGACCTGAACCGTGCGCGTCTGCCATTCCGCCACTTGCCCGTCGCGGCTGCTCCCCACTCCGGGGTTGCGTGGAAAGGTTAGCACGTAACCGCCGGTGGTACCGAACCCGGATACGATCCCTCCTAAGGGACGTCGGCGATGGAGCTGTGCAAGCACCGGAGCGGTCGCGACCAACAGCGAGTGGAGGGAGGTATCCGGTGGGAGTCCTTCAGCGCTTCGAGCGAAGGCTCGAAGGGTTGGTTGAAGGGGCCTTCGCGCGCGCGTTCAAGTCCGATCTCCAGCCGGTCGAGGTGGCCAGCGCCGTACAGAGGGAGATGGACGAGCGGGCCGCGATCGTCGCTCAGGGTCGCACGCTCGTGCCCAACGACTTCGTGGTGGAGCTGTCGACCACCGACAGCGAGCGGCTGGAGGTGTACGCCGACAGCCTCAGTCACGAACTGGCGAATCTCGCCAGGGAGTACGCGAAGGAGCAGGGGTACTCGTTCGTGGGGCCGGTCCGCGTGCGGTTCGAGACCGCGGACGATCTCGGGGTCGGGCTGTTCCGGATCCGGTCGGGTGTGATCCGCGGGGCGACGGTCGAGCAGGACGAGATCCGCCAGCCGGTGAGCGACCTGCCCGCCGGCCGCCCGAGCGCGTTCGGCGGCCGTCCCCGGCTGCTGGTCTCCACCCAGGACGATCCGCAGGGCCAGCGGTCGTACGAACTGACCACGCCGGTGACCTTGCTCGGCCGTGGCACCGACTGCGACCTTCGACTCGTGGATCCGGGCGTGTCACGGCATCATGCGGAGTTAAGGGTGGAGGGGCAGCAGGTTGTGCTCGTCGACCTGGGGTCCACGAACGGTACCTTCGTCAACGGCCAGCCGGTCCGTAGGATCGAAATGCAGGACGGGACGCGGGTCACACTGGGTCGCACGACCCTGGTGTTCCGGCGAGATTAGAGGTAGACAAGCGGTCCATGTCCGAGCTAACGCTGCTGCTGATCCGGCTCGCCTTCCTGGCGTTGCTGTGGTTCTTCGTGATTGCCGCGGTCGGCGTCATCCGGACAGACCTGTTCGGCCCGCGTACGGCTCCCGCGTCCGCACGGAAGCCGGCCAAGCAGGCCAAACCCATGGCGAAGCCCAAGCAGAAGAAGGGCGAGCCCCGTCAACTGATCGTCACTGGTGGTCCCCTGCAAGGGACCATCATCAACCTTACGGAGATGCCCATCACCATAGGCCGGGCGAACGACGCCACGCTGGTCCTCAGCGACGACTACGCTTCCAGTCGGCACGCCCGATTGTTTCCCCAGGACGGCCAGTGGATCCTGGAAGATCTCGGATCGACCAACGGTACGTACCTTGAACGTTCTAAAGTGACCCGCCCGACCCCGGTGCCTCTCGGAGTTCCGATCCGCATCGGCAAAACCGTCATCGAATTGCGCAAATGACAATCGCACTCCGCTACGCCGCTCGCTCGGACGTCGGCCTCCTCCGTGAGGGGAACGAGGACTCGGCGTATGCCAGCGGCCGCCTGCTCGCCGTCGCCGACGGAATGGGCGGGCATGCTCACGGCGAGGTGGCCAGTTCGGTCGCCATCGCCGCAATGTCGTCCCTGGACCGCGGTGTGGATCACGGGGACGCCTTCGGCGGTGACCTGCTCGGCGACATCGAGGCGGCGGTCCGGGACGCCAACCGTCAGCTACACGCGATGGTGGCCCGGGACCCGAGCCTCAAGGGCATGGGCACCACCCTCACCGCGATGCTCTGGCACGGTTCCCGCTTCGCGCTGGTTCACGTGGGCGACTCCCGCGCGTACATGCTGCGGGGCGACGAGCTGTTCCAGATCACGCACGACCACACGCTCGTCCAGTCGCTGGTGGACGACGGCCGCATCACTCAGGAGGAGGCGGCCAACCACCCGCAACGCTCGATCCTGCTCCGGGCGCTCGACGGCAGCGGCGAGGTCGACCCCGACCTGCAGGGCCGGGAGGCCCAGGTGGGCGACCGGTACCTGCTCTGCTCCGACGGTCTGTCCACCGTCGTCAGCGCCGAGACCCTGCATCACACGCTCACGACGGTCGAAGACCCCGAAGACGTCGTACGGCAGCTCATCGACCTGGCCAACCGGGGCGGTGGGCCGGACAACATCACCTGCGTGGTCGCCGATGTGATCGATGTGGGCGACGCGCCGCCGCCCGTCACGGCCGCGGCGATCGTGGGCGCGGCGGGTTCGGGCCGGGCGTTCGGTCCGGTCTCACCGAGCGGTGGTCCCGCCCCCGGGGCGATGGCGGCCACCGCGCCACAGCCGGTGATCCTGGATGAGGATCTCGACGACGAGCCCGTGCGGGGGGCCAGGTCCTCCGCACGGCGGTCGAGAGGCTCGGGCTCGGAGAAGCGCCGGTCCTGGCTGCGGCCGGTCACGGCGGTCGTGGTCATCGGTGCCGTGCTGGGCGGCGGCGGCTACTTCGGCTCCCAGTGGGTTCAGAGCCAGTATTACGTCGGCGCCAGCGGGGACAAGCTGGTTGTCTTCCGCGGCGTCGACGTCCAACTCGGGCCGGTGTCCCTCAAGGATGTCGCCTACGCCGAGGAGCACGCCCGCGTCTCGGCGCTCGCCGACGTGCAGCAGGACCAGGTGCGCAGTGGGATCCCCGTCGACGACCTCCGGGCGGGAATCGCGATGATAAAGAGCTTCAACGCGTCCGATGGCGCCAAGCAGGGCACCGACCAGCAGGACACCGCCAAGCAGGAAACCGCCAAGCAGGACACAAACCAGCAGGAAACCGCCAAAGTGGGCACCTCCGGACAGAACGCCTCGAACCCGGACGCCAACCCGGACGCCCCGACCTCGACCTCGACCCCGACTTCGGCGAGGTCCGGTCAGTGAGTGCCGCCGAAGCCATGCCCGTGCCGATGACCGCGAAGCGGCGCGGCGCCCAACTCGGGATGCTCGCCTTCGCCGTGCTGATCGTGATGGGCGCCTACGCGAGCGTCGGCCTCGGGATCAACGGCGAGATCCCGTCGGGCATGCTCACGTACGGCCTCGGCCTCGGCGGGCTGATGCTCGCCGCCTACCTGGTGCTCGCCAGGTTCGCGCCGTGGGCCGACCCCCTGCTGCTTCCCCTCGTGACCCTGGTCAACGGGCTCGGACTGGTGATGATCTACCGGATCGAGCAGACCGGTCAGGATGGCGCGAACGCCACCAACCAGCTGATGTGGACGGCGCTCGGCGTCGTGATGTTCGCCGCGACCGTGATCGTGCTGAAGGACCACCGCATCCTGCAGCGCTTCACGTACACGGCCGGGTTCGCCGGCCTCGTGCTGCTCGTGCTGCCGGTGCTGCCGCTTCTCGGCACGGAGATCAACGGCTCCCGGATCTGGATCCACATCGGTGGGTTCTCCATCCAGCCCGGTGAGTTCGCCAAGCTCGCCCTCGTGATCTTCTTCGCCGGTTACCTCGTCGCCAAGCGCGACGTGCTGGCCCTGGCCGGGCGCCGGCTGCTCTTCATCGATCTCCCCCGCGCCCGTGACCTCGGTCCCGTGCTCATCACCTGGGGGGTGAGCATCGCCGTCCTGGTCCTGGAGAAGGACCTCGGGACCTCGCTGCTGCTGTTCGGCGCGTTCATCGCGATGCTCTACATCGCGACCCAGCGCACCTCATGGGTGCTCATCGGGATCCTGCTCTTCGTCGGCGGCGCCATCCTGGCCGGGCAGATATTCAGCCACGTGCAGGTCCGTTTCAACGGCTGGCTGAACGCCGAGTCGAACGACCTCTACTTCGACGGGGTCAGCTACCAGCTCATGGAGGGCCTGTTCGCCATCGGCTCCGGTGGGATCCTCGGCACCGGGCTCGGAGAGGGCCACCCCCGCCGGATCCCGTTCTCCTTCTCGGACTTCATCTTCTCCGCGACGGGGGAGGAGCTGGGCCTCACCGGCCTGATGGCCCTGCTCATGATCTACGCGCTGATCGTCGAGCGTGGGCTCCGTACGGCACTGGCCTCCCGTGACCCGTTCTCCAAGCTGCTGGCGGGCGGGCTGTCGTTCATCCTGGCCTGGCAGGTGTTCATCATCGTCGGCGGCGTGACGCGGCTGATCCCGCTGACCGGCCTGGTGACGCCGTTCATGTCAGCCGGCGGATCGGCGTTGCTGGCCAACTGGATGCTGATCGCCCTGCTGGTACGGATGTCCGACGCGGCCCGGCGACCTCCGCCGCAGGCGATCCAGGATGAGGGACTCACGCAGGTGATGCAGCGATGAACGGCACGCTGAAGCGGATCGCGGTGGCCTGCCTGCTCATGTTCGGCCTGCTCATGGCCAACGTGACCTATCTGGGCGCGGTGAAAGCCGAGGGGCTGCGCAATGACTCGCGTAACGTGCGTGCCTTCTACGCCCGATACAACGTCGACCGCGGGTGGATCACCGCGGACAACGGGAAGGTCACGCTGGCCAAGACGGTGGACACCGGGGACAGCACGTACCGCTTCGCCCGTGAATATCCCGAAGGCAAGCCGTTCGCGCACGTCGTCGGGTTCTTCGCGCCGGAGAGCTCGTCGGGCATGGAGGGCGCCGAGGGCCGCTACCTCGACGGCAGCCACCCCGACATGGTCGTACGCCGCGCCGTCGACCTGATCAGTGGGAAGCCGGCCAAGGGCGCCAGCGTCGACCTGACCCTGAACGCCGAGGCGCAGAAGATCGCCTACAAGGACCTGGCGGGCACCGGCAAGCGGGGCGCCGTCGTGGCGATGAACCCGAAGACCGGGGCGATCCTCACCATGGTCTCCGTGCCGTCGTACGACCCGAACCCGCTCGCCCTGGCCGACAAGGCGAAGGTCAACGACGCCTACCGGAAGCTGGACAAGGACAAGGACAAGCCCCTGCTCAACCGGGCGATCAACCTGACCTACGCGCCGGGCTCCACGTTCAAGGTCATCACAGCGGCCGCCTACCTGCAGGACGACGCCTCGCGGAACGCGAACACCGTGCTCGACGCGCCGGACTCGCTGCCGCTGCCGAACACGAATCTCTCACTGAAGAACTACCACGGCGAGTCCTGCGGAGGCCGCGCGACGCTGCTCGAGGCGCTGACCATCTCGTGCAACACGCCCTTCGCCCAGATGGGCATGGATCTCGGCTACGACAAGATGAAGAAGCAGGCCGCGAAGTTCGGCATCGGGTCGTCCCTGGAGATCCCCCTGTCGGTGCACCCGAGCGACATCGGCCCTGAGGAGGACAAGGCCGCGCTGGCCATGACCTCGATCGGTCAGCGCAGCAACCAGATGACGCCGCTGCAGATGGCGATGGTCGCGGCCGGCATCGCCAACCGGGGCACGGTCATGAAGCCGTACCTGGTCAACAAGATCGTCGGACCGGACGGCAGCGAGATCGACGCCACCCGGCCCAAGGAACTGGACGAGGCCGTCAGTCCCGAGGTCGCCGACGAGCTGACCAAGATGATGATCAACGTGGTCCAGCGGGGCACCGGAAACAGGGCGCAGCTTCCCGGCGTCACCGTCGCCGGCAAGACGGGCACGGCGGAGACCGAGCCGGGCAAGCCCTCCCACGCGTGGTTCATCGCGTTCGCCCCGGCCGAGGACCCGCAGGTCGCCGTGGCGGTGTTCATCGAGGCCGGCAGCGCGGGGAACGACGCGACCGGCGGCGTGATCGCGGCGCCCATCGCGCACGACGTCATGCGGGCGGTGCTCGGCCGGTGACCTCAGCGGGCTCGACACTCGGCGGACGTTACCGCCTGACCTCGCCCATCGCCGCCGGCGGGATGGGGGAGGTCTGGCGGGCCGTCGACGAGTTGCTGGGCCGCGAGGTCGCGGTGAAGCTGCTGCGCAGCCATGTGGCGGCGGACCCGTCGTTCCGCGACAGGTTCCGCGCGGAGGCCCGGATCACCGCGGGCCTGGCCGACCCCGGCATCGCCCAGGTCTTCGACTACGGCGAGTCCGACGGCGCCGCCTACCTCATCATGGAGCTGGTGATCGGCGAGCCGCTGGCGGCGATTCTGGCCCGGCATGGAGCGCTCGACCCTCAGGTCGCACTCGACGTGGTCCAGCAGACCGCCAGGGGGCTGCACGCCGCGCACCGGGCCGGGGTCATCCACCGCGACATCAAACCGGGGAACCTGCTCGTCACCGAGGACGGGCAGGTCAAGATCACCGATTTCGGCATCGCCCGCGCCCTGGAGGCGGCGCCGTTGACCCGGACCGGGATCGTGCTCGGCACCGCGCGGTACGTCAGCCCGGAGCAGGCCTCGGGCAGCGCGCTCACCTCCGCCTCCGACATCTACTCACTCGGCGTGGTCGCCTACGAGTGCCTGGCGGGCCGTCCCCCGTTCACCGCCGAGACCCAGGTCGCACTAGCGATCAAGCACATCAACGAGCAGCCGCCGCCGCTGCCGGCCGCCGTGCCGCCCCCGGTGCGCGCCCTCGTCTCCGACATGCTGGCCAAGCAGCCCGCCGCGCGGCCCGCCAGCGGACCGGACCTGGTGAACCGCGTCGCCGCCCTGCGTGAAGCGCTCACGGGCCCGGGTGAAGCGGTCACGGGCACGGCCCTCCACACGCTGACCGATCCGGGCGGGTTCCCGGTATGGGATAGCCGTACGCCACCGGCGACCCGAAACCGTCCGATCACGCAGAACCGTCCGGCCGTGCCGAGCACGCCGGCGGCGTCCCGGATCACACCGGCGGCCACAGACGCCATGTCCAGGGCCGACCGCCCGCGCACGGCGCCCTACTCCCGGCCGCACGGCGCGGCAGGGCGAACGGTCGGACATGGAGTACGGCGCCGCCGCCGGGTGGCGGTGATCGGGGCCGCCGCGGGCTGTGCGGCGGCCGTGGCCGTCGGCGGAGTTCTGATGTTTCCCGCGGGCCGACCCGAGACTCCGACCTTCGCGACGGCGAGTCCGCCCCCGGCCTCACCCTCGCTCTCGCCTTCGCCACGGCCGACCACCGCGATCACGTGGCCGACCACGCCGAAGGCGTCCAATCCGGTTCCTCCGGTGGCGTCGGCCAAGCCGAGCGCCGTTCCGTCGGCTACCGTAAGCACATCGGCACCACCCACCCAGCAGCCCTCGTCGGCTCCGTCCCCGTCCCCTACCCCCACTCCGACGCCCACCCCGGCCCCCACGCCCAGTGAGGTTCCGACCCCATCGGTCAGCCCGACCGACACGGGACCCCCGGATGAGGCGGGCACGTGAGGAGAGGGGCGGATGATGGACACCGGCAGCACCCCAAGATGAACGGCAAGGGACAGTGCAGGAAATGACTCAGCCACGACTTCTCGGCGGACGCTACGAACTCGACGGCGTCGTCGGACGTGGTGGCATGGCCGAGGTCTATCGCGCCCGGGACATCCGGCTGGACCGTATTGTCGCGATCAAGACGCTCCGCTCGGATCTCGCGCGGGACCACACGTTCCAGGCGCGGTTCCGCCGGGAGGCGCAGTCGGCGGCCTCGCTGAACCATCCCTCGATCATCGCGGTCTACGACACCGGCGAGGACACGATGGACAGCACGCCCGTGCCGTACATCGTGATGGAGTTCGTCGACGGGCGGACGCTGCGCGACCTGCTGCGGGCGGACCGGCGGCTGCTGCCGGAACGGGCGATGGAGCTGACCGACGGCATCCTGCGGGCGCTCGACTACAGTCACCGCGGCGGCATCGTGCACCGGGACATCAAACCGGCCAACATCATGCTCACCGTGAGCGGCGAGGTCAAAGTCATGGACTTCGGCATCGCCCGGGCGATGGCCGACTCCGCCGCCACCATGACGCAGACCGCCCAGGTGATCGGCACCGCGCAGTACCTGTCGCCGGAGCAGGCGCGCGGCGAGCGCGTCGACGCCCGCAGTGACATCTACTCGACCGGCTGTGTGCTGTACGAACTGCTGACCGGCCAGCCGCCGTTCACCGGGGACTCGCCCGTGGCGATCGCCTACCAGCACGTCCGGGAGGACCCGATCCCGCCGTCGCGGATCGACCCCGAGATCCCCAGGTGGGCCGACGCGATCGTGCTCAAGGCCATGGCCAAGGACCCGATCCATCGTTACCAGAGCGCGGCCGAGATGCGGGCCGACATCCAGCGGGCGATGTCCGGCATGCCGGTGGACCCGCAGACCATGGCCATGGCCAACAACTTCAACTCCTACGGCGGGGCGCCCGACCGCACGCGGACGATGACCAGCGCCGGCGGCCCGCCCGCGCAGGGCACCCGGGCCATCCCCGCCTACGAGTACGGCGAGGAGGAGCGGGGCGGCGGCCGCTATGACGGGCGGCGGCGCAGCGGCGCGAGGAAGAGCAACACGGCGTTGAAGACCGCCGCGTGGATCCTGGTCCCACTGCTCGTCATCGCCGGCTTCATCGGCGCGGGCTATGCCCTGCTCAGCTCGGGCGGCTCGGCGGCGGCCGACAAGACCAAAGTGCCGGAGGTCACCAACCTGACCAAGGAGGCGGCCGAGAAGGCGATCAAGGCCGCGGAGTTGAAGTTCACGTACGGCGAGCCCGAGTTCAGCGGCGACGTGCCCAAGGACTCGGTCGTCAGCACCAATCCGGCCGCCGACGAAGAGGTCGAGAAGGGGGTGACGGTCACCATCGTCCTGTCAAAGGGCGAGGAGACCGTGACCGTCCCGCCGGATCTCATCGGCAAGACGAAGGAGGAGGCCCAGGCGGAGCTGGAAGCCCTGGGCCTGAAGTTCAGCGTCGTGGCGAAGGTCGCCCCCGGCAAGCCGGAGGGCGTGGTCTACGACATCAGCCCCAAGGCCGGCAAGGAGGTCCCGAAGGGCTCCGCGGTCCGCCTCTACGTGCCCAAGGCGATGCAGGACGTCCCGAGCGTGCTCGGCCTGACCGTCGACGACGCGAAGAGCCAGCTCGAAGGCGCCGGATTCAAGATCAAGATCGTGGAGCGGCCGAGCGACCAGGTGGCGAAGGGCAACGTGATCGACCAGAGCCCGGCGCCGGGGACCAAGACCCAGCCGGGCATCACGATCACCCTGACCGTCTCCAGCGGGCCGCCTCCGCAGCAGCAGCCGACCCAGCAGCCGAGCGACGGGTTCCCGACGGACGACCCCGCCACCGACGACTCCGGTGACACGGGTGACGGCGGAGACGGCGGCATCGACCTCGACGAGAACCCGTTCGGCAACTGATCGCGGACCGGCGGCGGAACCGGTCTCCCGAGAGCCGTGACCGGCGGTGAGATTCACCGCCGGTCACGGCTCTCGCCGTACGGCGCATGAGAAGAGGGCTTCCGCCACTCGGGGGCAATGGCGGAAGCCCTCATTCGGATGTCGTCGCGCAGGGGCGAGGTGTTACACGATCTGGGTGAGCCAGTTGCCGAGGAGGCGATGGCCGTGTTCGGACACGATCGACTCGGGGTGGAACTGGACCCCCTCGATGGGCGCCGAACGATGCCGTAGGCCCATGATGACGCCGTCCGGCGTGGTGGCGCTGATCTCCAGCAGGTCCGGCACGGTGTCGGGGACGACTGCGAGCGAGTGATAGCGGGTCATGGTGACCGGTGACGGGATCGACCGGAAGACGCCTCGGCCGTCATGGGAGATCAGGCTGGTCCGGCCGTGCATGAGTTCGGGCGCGCGGGCGACCGTGGCGCCGTAGGCGACGGCGATCGCCTGGTGACCCAGACAGACGCCGAGCAGGGGCAGGCCGCGCTCGGCGCAGTGCCGTACGAGCGAGAGGCTCACCCCTGACGCCTCGGGGGTGCCGGGGCCGGGGGAGACGAGGACGCCGTCGAATCCCGCCGTGTCGTCAAGTGTGACGTGATCGCGGGGTCGGACGTCGCAGTCGGCGCCGAGCTCACGCAGATATTGCACGATCGTGTGGACGAAGCTGTCGTGATTGTCCACCACGAGCACCCGGACCGCCGTCATGCCCCCACCGCGGTTAGGAGGAATTACGGCTTCCAGCCTACGCGAATCGGGCAATAGGGATCGCCGCCGTACGACCCCGCCGACTATCCTTGCTCGGGACTTCACACTAAGAGCGACTACGCTAAGGAGTGTCCCCCGGGATCTTGCCGAAGCGAGGAGCGCGGCAGGCAAAAGATCCGAGGGACCCGACCCAACCAGAGCCCGCACGACCGCGCGGGTGCCGAGCAGGAGATAGTCCCGTGCCCAAGTCGAAGACTCGGAAGAAGGCCGTCTACACCCCGCCGCAGAAGGCGCAGACGGTCAAGGTGAGCCCCCGCTGGCTCGCCCCCCTCATGGTCGCTTGCTGGATCGTGGGCATCGTGTGGATCGCGGTCTACTACATCGTGCCCGATCTGCCGGGCATCGCGTCGCTGGGCAATGGGAACCTGCTCGTCGGGTTCGGCCTCATCATCGTCGGCGTGGTGCTGTCCACCAAGTGGCGCTGACACCGCCCGTCACCGGAGGAAATCTTTCCACAGGCTTTATCCACAGCCTGTGGGCAGCACTGATTTCAGCCGGTGACGGCCAGGGTCGCGTACGGTGGCAGCGCGGCGACGATCATGATCAGGACGAGTAGTACGGCGGTCGCCGATCCGACCTGGACGGCGGTCCGATTCCGCGCGGGCGCGTAGGCGAAGGCCGCGGCGACCAGGGTGCCGACCACCAGGCCGCCGAGGTGGCCCTGCCAGCTGATGCCGGGCACGATGAAGGTGATCACGACGTTGATGCCGATCAACCACAGCACGCCGCACGCATCGTAGCCGAGCCTGCGTGCCACCACGAACAGCGCGCCGAACAGGCCGTAGATCGCGCCGGAGGCCCCGACGGCCGCTATGCCGAACAGGTAGACGGCGACCGATCCGCCCAGGGCGGACAGTAGGTAGAGCGCGCCGAAGCGTACCGAGCCCAGCCGCCGCTCCAACTCCGGGCCGATCACGAAGAGTGCCCACATGTTGAACAGGATGTGCCAGAACGACGGCGGCGGCGCGTGCAGGAACGCGCTCGTGATCAGGCGCCACCACTCGTCGTAGAAGTAGACGCCGGGCGACCACATCTGGAAGTTCCTGAGGATCTCGTCCCGGGCCAGGACCTCGGCGCCGTAGGCCAGCACGTTGGCGGCCAGTAGCGCCCACGTCACCCGGGGCGTGACGACGGCGGCGCCGCCGAAGACCGCCCGCGTCCGCCGTACGTCGCGGTTGCCCTCCCGGACGCACTCGACGCACTGGTGACCGACCGCCGCCTCGCGCATGCAGTCAGGGCAGATCGGGCGCTCGCAGCGCTGGCAGCGGACGTAGGTCTCGCGGTCGGGGTGCCGATAGCAGGTCGGCACGGCGTCCGCCCCGGGAGGGGGCATGTTCGGCGGTGTCGGCGGCGGGTTCGGCGGCGGGGCGGTCATCGCGTCCTTCCAACGAGGAGATGCGGGTCCACTGCCCGCCAGACTATAGGTCGTGTTTCAGAAGTCCGGACAGCATTTTGAAGCTCCCCGAGCGGCCGGCGCCCCGGCCGCCCCGGCCGTTTCCACCTGTGGACGGTGTGGGCGGTGCGGCCGGGGCGGGGCCGGAGTCAGGGCTGTTCAGGCGTGCTCAGGAGCGCTCGATCGTGACCGCTTCGAGCACCACGTCGTTGACCGGGCGGTCGTTCCTGCCGGTCGGGGTCTTGGCGATCGCGTCGATGACCTCGGTGCCCTCGACCACCTCGCCGAAGATCGTGTGCCCCTGGTTGAGGTGCGGCGTCGGCGACACGGTGATGAAGAACTGCGAACCGTTCGTGCCCTTGCCGAGCCGCTTGCCGGCGTTGGCCATGGCGAGCAGGTAGGGCCGGTTGAACTGGTTCTCGGGGTGGATCTCGTCGTCGAAGTCGTAGCCCGGGCCGCCGATGCCCTGCCCCAGCGGGTCGCCGCCCTGGATCATGAAGCCGTTGATGACCCGGTGGAAGATCGTGCCGTCGTACAGCTTGTCCGTGGTCTTGGCCCCGGTCCCCGGATGAGTCCACTCCCGGGTGCCCTCGGCGAGTTCGACGAAGTTGCGTACGGTTTTCGGTGCTTTGTTCGGGAACAGTTGGACGCGGATCGTGCCGTGATTGGTACGGAGATTCGCGATGAGGTTGTCAGCCACGAGGGCCGCCCCCTTATGTCTTGGCGTTAGTTGTCTGGTTAACAGGGTATCCAGCATGCCTTCGACCACCGGTCGTGATTGAGCGACGACCATGCGGGAAGGGGTCGTCACGGGGCCCATCTATAGGGGAGGTGGATCGTGTCCCTGACAATGAGGAAAGGGCGCGGCGTCGAGGTGTTGGTTCCGCAGACGTGGCTGGGCCGGATGAAGACCCAGGCCAGGAGGGCCGGCGTCCGGATGCCCCCGATGGCGGGCAGCGCGCGTGACGTGGCGGTGAACCGCATCGAGGACGCCCGGCTGTGGGCGGCGCCGAAGCTCGACCAGGCCGCCCAGTCGGTGGAGGAACAGATCGCCCCCATCGTGAGCGCCTTCCTCGCCGAGATGGCCAGGCGCATCGATGTGTCGGCGGCGAGGAAGACCCGGCGGCGCTGGCCGGTCGCCGCGCTGTGCACGGGTGCGGCGATCGGTGCGATCGGCGTGATGATGTATCGCAACAACGCCCAGCGCTGGACCGACACCATGCGCGAGAGTGTGCGGGACACCGCCTCGGACGCCGGCAAATGGGTTGGGGACAAGGCCCAGGAGACTCGCGACAAGGCCGGCAGAGCCACCGACGACATCAAGGGAAAGATGTCCTAGTCCTGGTTCACGAGCCTCGGCCGGGTGGGTCACTGCGCTGGAAGGAAGCTGCGGTCCTCGCGAAGCCCGCTTCGCTGGCCTTCGCTGCGGTCGGTCCCCGCTCCCTTCCACTCCGCGGCCTCGATCCCGGTCAACGTTTGGACAGCGTACGGACCCATCCGGTGTCGCCGGCCGATCGAGCATCTCGGAGCGAGGTGAGACGGTCGGCCGCCGGGTGGCGCGGCCGTCCGTAGCCGGTTCAGCCAGGACGTCGGCCCTGGCTGCCTCTTATTGCTCTTTGATATCTTTCCTGACACGGCTTGTAACGGTGGGTGTCCGGGTCTGGTGACCGCACTCGCCGTGCGCGTTGACTTGTTAGCGAATTACCCGAATTTCCCCCTTTTGGGGAGTGAACCGCTGCGCGGTACCGGACGTCTTGGAACAGGGAGGCCCGGATGGACGTCCTGGACAGCCTCGTGGACGAGGAGTTCCGGCTGGAGTTCCTCCTGATCGAGGCACTGCATGAAGAGGCGGAACGGCTGGCCGCCCCAGCCGTCCCGTCGAGTGGTCGGCCGGACCGGCCATCCCGCTGACTGAGCGGGGTGGCCGGCCCTTCTGAGAGTCGACCTTTCTGAGATCAGGCTTCTGAGAGCCGGCTTCTTGAGATCAGGAGGGCCGGAACACCACCCGCACGCACCCGTCCTTCTTGTGCTTGAACATGTCGTAGCCCCTGGGCCCGTCGTCCAGCGTCATCGTGTGCGTCGCCATCTGGGCGGGTTTGAGCTCTCCCTTGGAGATCCGGTCGAGCAGCATGGGGATGTACCGCTGCCCGTGCTGCTGCGCTCCGCGCAGCGTCAGCCCCTTGTTCATCAGCGCGCCGAGCGGGAACTTGTCGACGAAGCCGGTGAAGACTCCCAGCACGAAGACGGACCCGCCCTTGCGGCAGGCGTGGATGGCCTCCCGTACCGCGATGGGCCGGTCCTGCTCCAGATGGAGCTGCTGTTTGACCTCGTCGTAGACCCGCATCGGCCCGGCGCTGTCCGCCTCCAGGCCGACGGCCTCGATGCAGACGTCCGGTCCCCGGCCGCCCGTGCGTTCACGCAGCTCCGCGTCGACGTCGGTCGCCGTGTAGTCGATCGCTTCGCAGTCGGCCTGCCGTTCCACCATGCGCAGGCGCTCCGGGTAGCGGTCGATCGCGATGACCCGCTCGGCGCCGAGCAGTACGGCGGCACGCGCGGCCATCTGACCGACCGCGCCGCAGCCCCAGACCGCCACCACGTCGCCGGGCCGTACACCGCCGAGATCGGCGCCCATCCAGCCGGTCGGCACGGCGTCGGAGGCGAACAACGCGTCCATGTCCTCGACGTCGTCGGGCACCGGGAAGGCGTTGTGGTCCGCGAAGGGAACCCGGATGTACTCGGCGTGACTGCCCCGGAAGCCGCCCATCGCATGGGAGTAGCCGTATATCCCGGCGGTCGAGCCGCCCCAGAGGAGATCGGTGATGCCGGACGTGGGATTGCTGTTCTCGCACAGCGACCACATGTCGTGCCGGCACGGCCAGCACCGGCCGCATCCGATGATCGAGCACACCACGACGCGCTCCCCGGGCCTGCGCCGGCGTACTTCGGAGCCGACCTCGACCACCTCGCCGAGGAACTCGTGCCCGATGACGTCTCCCGACTTCATCATCGGGATGTAGCCACCGAGCAGATGCAGGTCGGAGCCGCACGTGGTGCTCGCGATGACCTTGATGATCGCGTCCTGGGCGTTCAGGATCCGCGGGTCGGGCACCTGCTCGACCGTGAGTTCGTCGACGCCCTGCCAGCACAGTGCCTTCACAGTCGTCCCTCCCCGGGTGCTCGTCGGGCCGCCAGCGCGAGGACCCTGTCGCGCAGGCCGGGCTGACGACGCTCTCCGGACCGGTCGGCCCGTACGGGCTGGGCGATGCTCGCCGCCCGTGACTTCGGCGCGGTCAGCGCGGTCTTCGTCTTCTGGATGGCGGAGGGTTCGCCATGGATGCCGGCGGGTTCCGGCTCGGGGCGGAGCACCTCTCCGGTTTCGAGGATGGACTTCGCGTCGCGAAGCGCCTTGCGCACTTCCTGCCGGGGATCCGTCCCGCGCAGACGGCCCAGGATGGCCATGGGGCCGGTCGGTACGGCACGGCGGGGCCGGGCGTAGAGCTCGGTGCCCCGATCCCCGGGGGCCTGCTCCGCCCGCACCTCGACGTCGAGCCGGGACAGCGGCCGCGGCGGCACGCCGTCCGGCATGACCTCCTCACGCGGGAGGTTGATCGTGACCCCCAGCCAGCGCAGTGACTCCTTCGGGTCCTTGGTCACGACTGGCGCGCGGCCTCGTGCCGCGAGCCACCGCGCCACCGCCGCTCCGGTGCCCAGCAGGGTCGCCGCGCCGAAAAGGACACGTTTCATGACTTCCCCCCAACCCGGACAGCTTTCTGGGAGGACTACCCGCAGGGACTCGGCACTACCTTGGCGGTCTCATATGCGCGGCCTGTGCCGTACGCGTGCCGTCCCTCAACTGTGGTCGGGGTACCGGGCGCTCGCCAGCGCCTCCTCCCTCGTGGAGAAGACCGGGATGTGCGCCGTCAGCCCCGCTATCCACAGGACTCGGGTCGCTCCCCGCTCCAGCGCCACCAGCGACAACCTGCCGCCCTCGTCCGCCGCGCGTTTCCAGCAGGCGATGAGCAGCCCGGTCGCCCTGGAGTCGAGGAAGTCGATGTCCAGCAGATCGACGACGAGGCTCGGGCCGTACTCGGCGAACGCTCGGCCGAAGAATTCGGCGACCAGGTTGTGCGTGGTGTAGTCGAGAGTGCCCTGGATCGTCAGCACTCCGATGTCGCCGTCGCGTTCTGCGGCGAACTTCGTCTTGGCGGTCGAGATGTGAGGATCTGGCATCAAGACACTTCCAGGGTGTTCGGTGTAACGCGGGCGACCAGAATGCAGGTGTCGTCGCTGGTGTTGCTGGGCACCAGGCCGTTCATGATCGCAGACAACCGGTCACGCGGTGCCGCCCGCACTGTCTGGGTGATGGTGGCGCTCAGGGCGTCCAACCCCTCGAAGAGGTCGCGGCCGGGACGTTCGATGAGGCCGTCGGTGAACATCAACAGGAGGTCGTCCGGCTCGAGCCGGATGCTCGCGCAGGTGTACTCGACGTCCTCGAAGACGCCGAGCAGCACGCCGGGATGATGGAGACGCTCCACCCCGTCCCCCCGGACCAGCAGCATCGGGGGGTGCCCGGCGTGACACCAGGTCAGCACCCGATCCGTGCTCCGGTAATGGGCGACGACGGCCGTGGCCAGCACGTCGGGACGCATCCGGCGCAGCAACCGGTTCAGCGCCACCAGGATCTGGTCCGGTTCGTGGTGCGCGAAGGCCAGTCCGGTTATCGCGTGACGAAGTTTGGCCATGGCTGAGGCGGCGGCGAGTCCGTGTCCGGCGACGTCGCCCACGGCGAGCAGCGCCTCGTCGTTGTCCATGCGGATCGCCTGGAACCAGTCGCCGCCGAGCGGAGCCGTCTCGGCCGGGTCGTAGCGCGTGGCGACCCGCAGGCCGGGCACGGTGAACGGCTCATCCTGCACGGGCAGGATGATGTCCTGGAGACGGGCTGTGAGCTGCGACTCCTCCTCCAGCCGTTGGCTGACCACGGCGAGTTGGTCGGCGGTCCGCCGCCAGTCCGTGATGTCCTGGAGGACCGCGTGCACCTCGACCAGGCTGCCGGCGGCGTCCCGAATCGTCTCCGCCCTGGCGACTATCAGGCGTGCGGCGCCGCCGGCACGGATCCGGAACTCGAACTCGTGCGGCCCGTCCTCCTCCTCCAGGACCGCCATGGCGTCGTCGAAGACCGGCAGGTCGTCACGATGAACGATCGTCCGGTATCGCTCCAGGTCGAGCGGTCCGTCGGCCGGGTCCATCCGGTGGATCACGTAGAGCTGGTCGGACCAGTCGGCGTCGCCGTCGCCGATGCCCCAGCGGGCCCAGCCGAGATTGCCCAGGCGCTCGGTGTGGGCCAGCCGGGTCTCGAGGCGCCTGGCGAGATCGGAATCCCGAGACGGGTCGACACCACCGGATGACACCGCGATGGGAGTCGAGCGCGAAATGTCGTCACCTCCACCCACTTGAACCGCCTGCCACCCTCCGCGGGACGCGACCCCAAGCCCTCCGCGGGACGCGTCCCCAGGGCGCGGTGCCGCCGTCGAGCCGGTGCGGAGCCGGTCCAAAGCAGGCCCAGAGCAGAAAGAGGACATTCCTCCTCACCTACCCCGGAGTGTCACTCACGCTGATGAAAGTCAGGCACTCCAGTTGAGAACTATAAGCGTCCACGCCACCACCCGATACCGGACCCCGGCACACCGAACACAAGGCCTGTCGCCAAGCGTCTCACCTACGGACGACACCCGGCGGCCGATCTTCCGCTGCCCAGTGGAGGCGGGTCCGAAACCAGGCGGCGGGCACCTGCGCCTTAATCAGGCTTAATCAGGTGACAGCGTGCCCCGGCGGAGGAGAGCATGGACCGTTCGCTTCCGCCTCAAGCGAGGATCGGCCGTGCCCAATCTCCGTCGTGATCTCGGCATGCTCCGGGAGCGGCGCTTCGCGTTGCTGCTCTCGGCCCGGACCGTGTCGGTGCTGGGCAGCGCCTTCGCCCCGGTGGCGCTCGCATTCGGCGTCCTCGCGCTGCCGGGGGCATCGGCGACGACGCTGTCGGTGGTCCTCGCGGCGCAGGCCCTGCCGATGGTGGGCTTCATGCTCATCGGTGGTGTGATCGCGGACCGGATGCCGCGCCACCGCGTGATGATGGCGGGTGAGACATTCAACGCGATCGCGTACTTCTGCCTGGCCGGGATGATGCTCACCGGGTGGACGCCGCTCCCGGCCCTGGTGTCGGCCAGCGCGGTCAGCGGCGTGGCCAGCGCCGTCATGTATCCCGCGCTCACCGGCATCATCCCCGACGTCATCCCCGCCGACCGGTTGCAGACCGCCAACGCCCTGCTGGGCCTCGGTGCCAACATCTCCCGGGTCGCCGGCCTCGTCCTCAGCGGGGCCGCTGTCGTACTGCTCGGCGGCGGCTGGGCGCTGGCGGCCAGCGGCGTGATGTTCGCCGGGGCGGGCCTGCTGATCACGCTCCTGCGTCTCACTCCGTCGGAGCGCTCCGGCGACGCCGGGCGGTCGGTGCTGGCCGACCTGCGCGACGGCTGGCGCGAGTTCGTCTCCCGGCAGTGGCTGTGGGTGGTGGTCGCGCAGTTCTCGATCCTGCTGATGGCGGTTGAGGCGGCGCACGGCGTGCTGGGCCCGCTGGTCGCCAAGCAGCACCTGGGCGGGGCGCCGGCCTGGGCGGCCGTCCTGACGGGGGAGGCCGTCGGCATGATCGTCGGAGTCGTTTTCACGCTCCGGTTGCGGCCCCGGCGCCCCATCCTGGTCGCGACGCTCCTCACCCTGCCCACCGCTCTGCCGTACCTGCTGCTCGGCGTGGCCGCGCCGCTGTGGACCGTGGTCCTCGGCGCGGTCGTGATGGGGGTCTGCTTCGACATCTTCGGTGTGCTGTGGAGCACCACGATGCAGCGGGAGATCCCGGCCGAGTCCCTGTCGCGGGTGAGTTCCTACGACGCGCTCGGATCCCTGATGTTCGGACCGATCGGGCTGCTGGTGGCCGGGCCGGTCGCGATCGCGCTCGGCCCGCGGCCCGCGCTGATCGGCTGTGCGGTGATCGTCGTGCTCGCCTCGCTCGCCGCGCTGCTCTTCCCCGGTGTTCGCAGGCTGCGGGCCCCGGTCGAGGCCACCGCTCCATCGCCGTCCCAGGTGGTCGGCTGATCAAGAGCCTTTATGACCATCCCGGGGGACACCTCCGGCGAAGGCAACTGATTCGGGCGGGTAATGTTGCCGCCCGAAAACGAGGAGGTGGGATGGCCGGGGTCCGATCAGGCCTGAAACGGCTCGCTCTCGACACCCGGCCGCTGCGCGTTCCGGCGTACCGACGGCTGCTGTTGGGGCAGGGTGTGTCGTTCATCGGCTTTCAGTTGACCGCCGTGGCGGTCAGCGGGCAGATGTTCGAGATCACCGGTTCGTCGCTCTGGGTGGGCTTCATCGGCCCGGTCAGCCTCGTTCCCCTGGTCGTCTTCGGGCTGTGGGGCGGCGCCGTCGCCGACGCGGTCGACCGCCGCCGACTGCTGCTCGTCGGGTCGACGGTGGCCTGGATCGCGACGTTCGCCCTGCTGTTCCACGCCTGGTCCGGGATGGGGAACGGCTACTTCATCCTCGCCGCCGTAGCCGTGCAGTCGATCGGGTTCGCGATCTCCTCGGCGACCCGTGGCGCGATCATTCCCCGGCTCGTCCCGCCCGAGCGGGTGGCCGCGGCCAACACGCTGAACTTCCTGGTGAGCAGCATCGGCTCGGTCCTCGGGCCGCTGCTGGCGGGGGTCGTGCTCGCGAAAGGCGGGTACGCCACGGCCTATCTGATCGACGCGATCCTGTTCGGCGCCGGATTCTACGCCGCCGTACGGCTGCCGCGGCTGGCTCCGCTGGGCGAGATCTCCCGGCCGGGCCTGCGGTCGGTGTTCGAGGGCCTCAGTTACATCGCCACCAAGCCGATCGTGCTGATGTCGTTCGTGGTGGACATCATCGCCATGGCGTTCGCGATGCCGAGGGCGCTGTTCCCCGAGATGGCTGTGGAGAGATTCGCCGGATCGGAGATGGCGGCGGAGGGATTCGCCGGGTCGGCGGTCGCCTTCGGCTGGCTTTCCGCCGCCATCCCGATCGGGTCGGTCGTGGCGGGCCTGTTCTCCGGCTGGGTCGGCCGAGTCCGCAGGCAGGGCGTGGCGCTGACGCTCGTGATCGCGTTCTGGGGAGTCACGGTGTCGGCGGCGGCGTTCGCCGAGTCGCTGTGGCTGATGGTGGTCCTGCTCGCGATGGGCGGTGCTGCCGACCTGGCCTCGGCCGTGTGGCGTCAGACGATCCTGCAGACGTACGCCCCCGACGAGTTACGCGGACGCATGCAGGGAGCGTTCATGGTGGTGGTGGCGGGGGGACCCCGCCTCGGAGACCTGCGGGCGGGGGCGAGCGCGAGCGCGTTCGGGCTGGTTCCCGCCTGGGCGGGCGGCGGCCTGGTCTGCGCCGTCCTCGTGCTGGTGACGGGGTTCGCGGTCACCGCGTTCAGACGGTACGACGCGACGACGGAGCGGGCCGTGCCCCGCTGAGTTCGCCGATGCGTGGTCGGCAGGACTCCCGTGGGCGGGGCTCCAGCTTCATTGAGTTGTTACCCAACGATCCGCAACACTCTGGCGTAGGGTTGGCCTGCCGCGGGAAACACTTAGAGTGATCTCTAGGGGACCGTGGGTGAGACTGGTTCCTGGTAGGTCGAGGTCAGTTTGGCGGTAAAACACGGATTCGGGCGGCTTGTCGAGCACCGGAAGGGAAGTCGTCATGGCACTGCTCCAGCGGGTGGCACACGAGCAGCCCGATGTGGAGGTCATCGAGTTGACGGCCGAGGAGTACGAAGCCGCGACGCGGCGGATGCTCGAGGAACTCGGGGTCACCTATGACGAGTTGGCACGACAGGCTAAAGAACGCCGGTTCGACTCCCTCAGGCACCGCAAGGTCTGGCTCCTCGTCCGCGAATACTGACGCTCGGAAGATCCACCAGGAAGCCCGCAAGTTCTGCGAGCACGTTCAGCGCACCCTCAACACCAGCGTCTGCGACAACGTCAAGATTTCCGCGATGGCCTCACCCAGGCGGCGCAACGAAGTCATCGTCGGGAGAGGTCTGAGCAGGACCGGCCTCGCCGGTGAGCCCTTCCCGCTCCGCGTCGGCGTGGGGAGTCCGGTACGCGCGTGGATGGAGCTGTCCTTCCGGTTCTGCTACGACCCTGAAGGCGAATATCTCACCGTCCTGTCCTCCTTCATTGCGATCTATGGGGACCCGGACGGGAAATTTTGCCTGTGCCACTTCGACTATGAGCGCGACAAGGCCGACGGCTATCCGGAGGCGCACATCCAGGTGTACGGCGATTCGCCGGTGCTGCGGATGTGGGGTGGCGATCTCCTCGAACGCGGCCTTCAGCGGCTTCACTTTCCCGCAGGTCACCGCCGGTTCCGCTGGTGTCTGGAAGACGTCGTCGAGTTTCTCGTCATTGAGGGCATCGTGCCCGGCAAGCCCGGCTGGCAACGGGCCATCGAACCGGGGCGCAGCAGGTTTCATGAGATGCAACTGAAAGCGGCGATTCGTCGGGACATGACGACCGCTATCGGCTACCTGGAGGAAGAGGGCTATCAGGTCATTCGCAGCGACGACCGCGTACACCTACCCCGCCAGCGGCGCCCGTGAGGGACAAGTTCGCCGCGATGACGTTATGCTGATCGCATGAACCGTGCGCTGTGTCTGAACTGGTGGCGCTCCTTCTAGGAGCGGCCATCTCACACGCGTACATGATCGGGCCGTTCGGATGGACGGCCCTTCGTGTTCTCCCCGGTCAAGGGGGTCGCCATCTGAGACGGCAGACCACTTGACGAACAGGAGAGCCGGATGACCACTCATCTCGATGCCACCACCGCAGCCGATGTTTCGGTTTCCGCGGAAGAACTCGGAGTGCCCGCCGCCCGGCGCCGCAGTGCCGTACTGGAGGAATCGATCCGCAAGGACCCCGGGCGCTTCCGGGTGCTGACCGGGGACCGTCCGACCGGGCGGCTGCATCTCGGGCACTACTTCGGCACTCTCCACAACCGGGTGCGCCTGCAGGAACTGGGGGTGGAGACCATGGTGGTCATCGCGGACTACCAGGTCCTCACCGATCGCGACGTCGCCGACCGGCTCACCGAGCACGTGGCGGACCTGGTGCTGGACTACCTGGCGATCGGCATCGACCCGGACCGATCGACGATTTTCGCCCACAGCGCGATCCCGGCGCTGAACCAGTTGCTCGTGCCGTTCCTCAGCCTGATCTCGGTCGCGGAGTTGAACCGCAATCCCACGGTCAAGGAAGAGATCTCCCAATCCCGCCAGTCCTCCGTCAGCGGGCTGATGTTCACCTACCCGGTGCACCAGGCGGCCGACATCCTCTTCTGCAAGGCGAACCTGGTTCCCGTCGGCCAGGATCAGTTGCCGCACCTGGAGGTCACCCGCACCATCGCCCGCCGCTTCAACAGGCGGTACGGCGACGGCGGGGCCACACTGTTCCCCGTGCCCGAGGCCCTGTTGTCGGCCGCTCCGCTGCTGCTGGGCACCGACGGCGCCAAGATGAGCAAGAGCCGAGGCAACGCCATCACCTTGGCGGCGAGCGCGGACGAGACGGCCAGGCTGATCCGCGGCGCAAAGACCGACCCGGGCCGGCACATCACCTACGAGCCCGCCACCCGCCCCGAGGTCTCCAGCCTGGTCCTGCTGGCCGCACTGTGTCTCGGCCGTGATCCTCATCTGGTCGCCCAGGACATCGGCGGCCGGGGAGCCGCCGCCCTGAAAAGCCTGGTCACCGAGGCCGTCAACGAATACCTGGCGCCGGTACGGCTCCGCCGTACGCAACTCGCCGAAGACCGCGGCTATGTCCGCCAGGTCCTGCGCGACGGCAACGAGCGGGCCAACGCCATCGCCGAGACCACCCTCGACGAGGCCCGCGCCGCGATGAGCACCGCCTATTGAAACGGCAGGGGACGGACGGCGATGAGGGCGGCCAGGCGGAGCCCGACCGCGTGGAGGGCCTGGATGCCGCAACCAATGGCGGAGCGCGGTATCGCGCTACGCTCGGCTTATCAGATAATCTGATTGCTGTGAAGGTGATGACTGCAACCGAGGCCTCTCGTAGTTTCGCGGTTGTTCTCGATGAGGCCGAGCGAGGAGAGACGATCGTGGTCACCCGTGGCGGACGACGGATCGCGGTGATCGGTCCCGCCCCCACGGCGCCGGGCCGCATGGTGAAGGCCTTCCTGGCCAGGAGCGCGGGGTCGTTGGACGCCGACTTCGAGTCCGATGTCGCGGCAGCGCGGGATGCGACCGACGATGAGATGAGGGATGCGTGGCCCGACGCCTGATCCTGGACACCGGGGTGCTCATGGCCGCGGAACGCGGCAGAGGCTCGTTGGACGAGGTGATCGGAGACGCCGATGACGTGGCGATCGCGGCCATAACGGTGGCGGAACTGCTTGTCGGCGTAGAAATGGCGGACGAGGTTCGTCGTCCACAGCGCCAGGCGTTCGTGGACGAGGTTCTCGCACTCATTCCCGTTGAGGAGTACACGACAGATGTCGCCAGAGTCCACGCTCGTCTGATGGCGCACGTCCGGCGCCTGGGTAAGACACGGGGAGCGTACGATCTACTGATCGCCGCGACCGCCGCTGCCACGGCACGAATCGTGATCACGATGGACGCGTCCGCTGCTTTCGACGATCTACCGGGTGTGCGGGCGCAGGTCGTGCCCCGCTGAGCATCGACGAGCACTGGTACGGATGCTCCATATTGGGGACACCGGGGTGGATGACGTAGATCCTGGCTGTGTGGCACGCTTTATCCGGTAAGACCCTCGAGGAGCGGTGTATGCCGGAACAGGCTGAGGCGGAGATAACGGTCTTCCTGGTGGACGACCACGCCATCGTGCGAGTGGGACTCGCCGCCTATCTGGAGACCGAGCCGGGCATACGGGTGGTCGGGCAGGCCTCCAACGGCAGGCGCGCCCTCGATGAGCTGGCCGTCATGGAGAACCGGGACGGGCTGCCGGACGTGGTGCTCATGGATGTGCTCATGCCCGACATGGACGGCATCACGGCCACCGCGGAGATCAAGCGTCGCTGGCCGGATGTGGAAGTCGTCGCCGTGACCAGTTTCCTCGAGGAGAGCAAGATCCGGGCCGCGCTCGAGGCGGGCGCGGCAGGTTATCTCCTCAAGGACGCGGACGCAGAGGACGTCGCCGACGCCATCCGGGCCGCCCATCGCGGTGAGGTGCATCTCGACCCCGCGGCGGCCAAGGCGCTCACGGCCTCGCTGCGCTCACTCCGGCGTGGAAGACTGGAGATCGTCAGCAGTCCGGGGGTGGGCACGACGGTTCGCGTACGCGTTCCGGCCGTACGTCATTCGGCCGGGGGCCGAGCGGCCGGAGTGCCGAGGGGCTGACGGCAGTCGGGCCGATCCGTACGGGCCGTCGATGCACGAGAGTGGTTCATGACAGCAGCCGGCTACCGGGGGCACCGCGCTCGTCGCGGCCGTGCCCAGCACTCCAAACAACCTCAGCACTCCAAACAACCTCAGAACTCGAACCAACCTCAGAACTCGAACCAGCGTCCAAGGGGGGAAGGCGACCGTCATGTCGACCGATCGGGGGAGCCGTCGGCGCGGGTCACACGCGTCCGGGCCGGCACACGGGAGACACTCAGATGATTTCGATCCTGCTCGTCGATGACGATTCACGGGTGCGGGCGGCCCTGACCACGCTGCTCGCGGGGATCCCCGACGTCGAGGTCGTAGCCGCGGTGGCCTCGACGCGCGAGGCCACCGCCGTGCTGGCGGCTCATCAGGTCGATGTCGTCATCGTCGACGTGCTCCTGCCCAGACGTGAGGACGGCATCGCCCTGATCAGGAGCCTGTCGCCGGGCCATCACGTTGTCGCGTTGAGCATCGACGGATCGAGCCGGGAACCGGCGCTCGCCGCCGGTGCGGCCGACTACGTCGAGAAGAACGGCAGTCCGGAGGACATCCTGCGGGCATTGAACAAGGCCCGCGGCCAACCGAGGGACCAGTGAAGGCATCCTCCAGTAGGAGAGACATTGAGCACCGCAGCCGCCGATTACGTCGTCGACGATGAGTGGGACGAGTGGACGGTGATGAGCGGCAGAACGTGGAAGGCGACGCTGCACCTTCTCGCCGATCTGCCCATCGCCGTCGCCCTGTTCTTCGGGTTCACCGTGTTGCTGACGCTGTCGGCGGCTCTGACGCCCCTCGCCGGGGCGGGTCTGGCTCTCCTCGTCCTGACGCTCAACGGCGCCGCCCTCGTCGGCCGGTTGGAGCATGCCCGGGCGCGTGCTCTCCTCGACGCCACGGTCCGGGCCGACCTCGCCGTGTGCCCGCAGTCCGTACGGCAGATGCTCAGTGTCGCGGCGAGTGGCCGTGCGTGGAAGAGCTGCCTCTACGCCCTCGTCATGTTCCCGGTCGGCATCGTCAACGCGGCGGTGGCCCTGCTGGGGTGGGCCTCGGCGATCGCCGCGGCGACCTCGCAGCTGTGGGTCTGGCTGCTCCCGCCCGATGCCATCGGTCTCGGGTCCGCCCACCTGCGAGGTGAGAACCCCGTGGTGAGCGTGACCGTCACCGTGGCCGGCCTGGCGCTGGCCTTCCTCATGCCGCACATCGTCCGCGCGCTGTCGGCCGTCGACGGGTTCCTGGTGCGGCGTCTGCTCGGCTGAGTCCGCGGAGCCGAGTCCGCGGAGCCGAGTCCGCGAGTCCACAGACTCGAGACCGTCACCGGACGACGGGGGGCGGAGCCGGGTCACGATAGCTTGGATAGAGGCATGAGGGGGGATCACATGCCCGATGTTCGAGATCTCGTGGACCTGGTGCTGGGCGCGCTGAACGACCACGATGTGGAGCGGGCTTTACGGCACTTCAGTTCGGACGCCGTCCTCGTTAGCCCGATCGGGGTCGCCGAGGGCCACGGAGAGATCGCCTGGTACTTCGAGCACCTGATCAAGGGATTTCCTGACCTCGGCATCACGGTGTGGCACAAGGTCACATGCGAAGATCCCATGTTCACGGAATGGACGATGACCGGCACGCACACCGGTCCCTTCCTGCTGCCGCGGGGGGAGATTCTCGACGGGACGGGGCGCAGGATCGCCGTCCGGGGGTGCGGAGCCTGCGCGGTAGAGGATGGTCTGGTCATCACGTATCGCGACTACTTCGATCAGCTTGAGCTCTACGTACAGCTCGGTCTCTCGCTCGAGCTCGCCGGCGACCTCGTGTGATTCGACGAGCGGCGAGGTTATTTGTAGCGGTATGGGTAGCTCTGTCGGAAGACAGGGGGGACGAGATGCCCGATTCGGCAGACGCGAGCGTGTTCTTCATCGGAAACGCCACGATGATTATCCGTTGTCACGGGTTCACCCTGCTGACCGACCCCAACTTCCTCCACCGCGGTCAGCGGGCACACCTCGGTTGGGGACTCGGCACGCGGCGCCGTACCGACCCGGCCATCGACATCGACGAACTGCCCCCGATCGACCTGGTCGTCCTGTCTCATATGCACGGCGATCACTGGGACGATGTGGCCCGGGACGGCCTGGACAAGGACCTGCCGATCGTCACCACCCACCACGCGGCCCGGCGGCTGCGGCGCCAGGGATTCCATCGAGCCGTCGGCCTGGACACCTGGCAGGAGCACCGCGTGCACCGGGGAGACCGGCAGCTGAAGATCATCGCCACCCCGGCCAGGCACGCCCCGGGCCCCGCGTGCCGACTCCTGCCACCGGTCATGGGCAGTGTGCTCGACTTCAGCGGTGACTTCAGCGGTGACCTCAGTGGTGACGGAAGGGGGCGGAGCGGAGGGCCCGATGGCGGGGGACGAACGGACCTGCGCCTCCACATAAGCGGCGACACGATCATGCACCCGTGCCTGTCGGAGATCCCGCGGCGCTTCCCGGACATCGACGTGGGCATCGTGCACCTCGGCGGCACCCGCGTCCTCGGCATGCTGGTCACGATGGACGGCGTTCAGGGCGCCGAGTGGCTCCGGCTGATCAATCCGTTCACCGCGCTGACCGTTCACTATGACGACTACGAGGCGTTCACCTCCTCGCTCACGGATCTCCAGCGGAACGTCCGGCGGTTGGGGCTGTCCCACCTCGTGCACTACCTGATGCGCGGTGAGACCTACTCGCTCCCGGTGCGCCGGCCCGGTCTCGGGCATCTCCCACGCGCCTTCTGAGGCGCGCTCTGGCCAGGGCGATGGCCAGGGTGAGGTCCCGGCTTCCCGTCGTGATCGTCGGGCATAGCGGGTGATACATACCAGGCGTCAATCCTTGACGCCTGGTTTCGTGTTCAATGGGGCTTTTTCTGAGATCGATCTATATCTCTAAGTTATAGAAAATTGGAGGGTATTCCGTAGGCGCTCTTGGTGTCAGCTTGGGGTCCGGTCCGTTCTTTCGGACTTTTCACCCCCCATGCAGAGGAGTCACCAAGAGTGAATCCCAGGAAGAGGTCAGGGGTCGTCGCAGTGCTCGCGGCGGTCACCATGACCACGACCTCGCTGACGGCGGTTACCGCCGCCTCGGCGGCGCCCACCATGGCGGCCGATACAGCGGCCGCCCGGGCCCAGGAGCCCACGCCGCCGGCGTTCGCTCCGCCGAACGCCCAGCAGAGCAAGAGT
>NZ_BOOG01000067.1 GCF_016863115.1 Sphaerimonospora thailandensis | reverse complement strand
CCCCCCCGCCAGTCGGTCTGCCGGGCCTGCCCCCGGCTGGTGGAGTGGCGGGAGGCCGTCGCCGACACGAAACGGCGGGCGTTCGCCACCGAGACCTACTGGGGCCGTCCGATCCCCGGCTGGGGCGACGACCGGCCGCACACGCTCATCGTCGGGCTCGCCCCGGCAGCGCACGGTGGGAACCGTACGGGCCGGATCTTCACCGGGGACCGCAGCGGTGACTGGCTGTTCGCCTCGCTCTACCGCACCGGCCTCGCGGCCCAGGAGACGAGCACCCACGCGGGCGACGGGCAACGGCTGATCGGGGCGCGGATGATGGCGGCGGTCCGATGCGCGCCGCCCGCGAACAAGCCGACCCCGCAGGAGCGGGACGCCTGCTTCCCCTGGCTGGCCCGGGAGCTGGCCATGACGGCCGAGTCGACCCGGGTCATCGTGGCGCTCGGCGGCTTCGCCTGGCAGGCGGTCTGGCCCGCGCTACGGGAGGCCGGCTTCACGCTGCCGCCGCGCCGGCCGCGCTTCGGGCACGGGGTGGAGGTCCCCATCTCGTACGGCACGGCCTCGGTGACGCTGCTCGGCTGCTATCACCCCAGTCAGCAGAACACGTTCACCGGCCGGGTCACGGCGGAGATGCTCGACGCGGTGTTCGCCAGGGCCGTCGAGCTCGCACGCGGCGAGAGCTTGTGAACTGCTTCACGAGTGTGAAATCGGTCACGGACGGAAGTTCTACAGATCTTCTACCTGCTAAAACCCGACATCTTGCTTGTTTATCAGAAAAATCATGCAACTTCCCCCGAGGTGGGCTGGCGCGGATGTCAATTCGTGACCTAAGCTTGTGAATGGATTCACAAAGGAGGGCGGGAGCATGATGAACCGCAAGCCGAAGCACATCGTCATCGTCGGCGGTGGATACGTGGGCCTTTACACCGGCCTGCGCCTCCAGCGCACGCTACGCGCGGAGCTCCGCGATGGGAGCGTGCGGATCACGCTGATCGACCCGCAGTCCTACATGACCTACCAGCCGTTCCTCCCCGAGGCGGCGGCGGGCAACATCTCCCCGCGCCACGTTGTGGCCCCGCTCCGCCGGGTGCTGCCCAAGGTCCGCATCCTGAACGGCAGAGTCGCCAAGGTGCACCACGCGGCCAGGACGCTGGTCTTCGAACCGGCCGTCGGTCACTCACGGGAGATCGAGTACGACGTCATCGTCATGGCGGCCGGCTCGATCTCGCGCACGCTGCCCATCCCCGGCCTGGCCGACGCCGCGATCGGCTTCAAGACCATCGGAGAGGCCATCGCGCTGCGCAACCGGGTCCTCGCCCTGCTCGACCGCGCCGACTCGACCGACGACCCGGACGTGCGCCGCCGCGCGCTCACCTTCGTCGTGGTCGGCGGCGGTTTCGCGGGCATCGAGGCCCTCGCCGAGCTCGAGGACATGACCGAGGACTCGATCAAGTACTACCCGGCCATCCAGAAGAGCGATCTGCGCTGGGTCCTCATCGAGGCCAGCGACCGCATCCTGCCCGAGGTCGGCCCGGAAATGGGCGAGTGGACGGCCGAGCAGCTCCGCGAACGCGGCATCGAGCTGAAGATGGAGACCCGGCTGAACTCCTGTGTGGGCGGCCTCGTCAAGACCTCCGACGACGACGAGTTCGAGTCGGCGACGATCGTGTGGACCGCCGGGGTGAAGCCCAGCCCGGTCGTCGACTCCACCGACCTGCCTCTCGACGAGCGTGGGCGGATCAAGACGACCGCCCGGCTGACCATCGCCGGGGTCAAGGGGGCCTTCGCGGCCGGCGACATCGCCGGCGTACCCGACATCACCAACGCCGGCCGCTACTGCGCGCCCAACGCCCAGCACGCCGTACGGCAGGCCCGGGTTCTCGGCGACAACATCACGGCCTACCTGCGCGGCCAGAAGCTGAAGGACTATCGGCACAAGTATGCCGGATCGGTCGCCGGTCTCGGCCTGTACCGGGGTGTCGCGAACGTCTACGGCATGAAGCTTCGTGGCTTTCCTGCCTGGTTTATGCACAGAACGTACCATCTGTCGCGAGTGCCAACCTTAAACCGAAAGGTCCGGGTAGTGGCAGATTGGACGCTCGCGCTGTTCTTCAAGAGGGAGACCATCTCGCTGGGCGAGATCGAGCACCCGCGCGACGTGTTCCGGGCTGCCGCGGCCAGGAAAGGGGGACAGGCCGCCGCCCAGGTGAAGACGTCCTAGAAGTGCTCCTATGGGCTGCTTCGCAACGTTCCGGCGGGCCCGCGTGACGAGCGCGGGGCGCGGTCCCGGCCGGGTCGGGTGAGCAAGGTGTGGCTTTGAAACACGACCTAAGCCACAACCGGTTACACATGACTGATCCTTGACATATGATCGCGACGCCCCCGTAGCCCAATGGCAGAGGCAAGCCCCTTAAAAGGGCTGTGGTGTGGGTTCGAGTCCCACCGGGGGCACTCGCGTTGACGCTCCAAGGAAGAGCCCGTGACCTCGGCGGCGAGATCACGGGCTTTTTCGGGGGTGCCCAGATGGCTCGGTGCCGTACCGGTCAGGGACGGGCCCGGTGAGGTCGGCCGGGCCCTCGCGTACGGCTGTCGCAGCGGGGCGTGGCGCTGTCGACGGCGGTGGAGTGCGACCCGAGAGGCGGTGCCATGAGGGGAAGGCGGAGCACGAATTCGGCGCCGCCGAGTGGCGAGGCTTCCGCGTGTAACTTGCCGCCATGCGAGACGGCGATGTCGCGGGCGATGGCGAGGCCCAGTCCGGTGCCGCCGCGGTCCCGGCTGCGCGCGGTGTCGAGCCGCATGAAACGCTCGAAGACCCGTTCGCGCTCCTCCGAGGGGATGCCCTCGCCGTCGTCGCGGACGATCAGTTCCGCGTCGGGGCCTTCCCTGCGCAGCGTCACCTCGATGGCGTTCGTCGCATGCCGCTGGGCGTTGTCCAGCAGATTGCCCAGCAGCCGGCCGAGGTAACCGGGGACGGCATTGACCATGACATCCGCCTCGAGGCTCAGTCGCGGCTGGATCCGGCCTCCTCGCTGGCAGACCTCGTCCTGCACCAGTTCGGTCAGATCGACGGGCCGTCGCTCGGCGGGCCCGCTTGTCGACACCCGGGCAAGCAGGAGCAGGTCGGAAATGATCGCTTGTAGTCGCTCGACGTCGCGCAGGGCGAGCTCGGCCATCTCCCGCACGTCGGTCTGGTCCGGATGGAGCCTCGCCTCTTCGAGCTGCGCCCGCAGCCCGGCCAGGGGGGTACGCAACTCGTGGGAGGCGTCGGCGGCGAACTGTCGCTGAGACTGGAGTGTGCGCATGGTGATCTCCTTGGCCTGCTCGATGCGGCTCAGCGTGCTGTTCACAGTGCGGGCGAGCTTGGCGATCTCGTCCTCCCCCCGTGGTTCGGGCACCCGCGTGCTCAGGTCATGTACGTTGATGGCGGCGAGATCGGCGCGGATGGTCTCCATCGGCCGGAGGGTGCGGCCGGCCACCTTCCACACGCCCCAGCCCGTCAACGCGATCACGATGACGGCCTGGGAAGCGAAGAGCAACGCATGGTGGGTCACGATTGCTCCGAGCACGGCGGCCAGGATCATCAGCACCGCCGCCAGCACGGTGGCGAAGGCCGTGATGTAGCCGCGGAGGGACTGCGGGCGCATGTGGCGGGCAGATAACCGCATATGCTCCGATGGTGATTGGATGACTCGCATCCGACGTCCTCCTGACGGTGTGCTCGCTACCCCGACGATGCCGGTTGTGACAGGCCGGGACATGCTCGACGCCTACCGCCTCGCCAGTGCGACTCGACCTGGACCTACCCGGAATTCGGGCCGGGAGCGACGATCTTGCCGACGGTTCGGTTGCTGCACTCCATGACGAGATCGGGACGGGGTTCCGGTATTCAGTGTTTTTCCTAGCTTGGTGCCTCATCTCCCCATCTGTAACCGTCACGCTAGCACTAGACTTGAATACATCAAGTAAAGGAAGCGTCCTAGTTTGACCGTCGGCCGAAGCGGTGGCCGCACCCGGGATCGGCACACGTTTCCGCTGGCAGGCAACGATTTCCTGAGGCGGCCGATGAGGAGTCGGCACCAGCCAGGACTGCTTCAGGTAAAGGAAAGGGCCGTCTTTGGCTACCTCTGCCATAGTGTGGGCGGGGGCCTGGGAACCGGAAGCGGACGCTGACCGTTGGACGGCGTGGTGGAGTGGCAGGACTTGTGCGCGTGTCGTTCCCCGGGCAACATCCCCAGATAAAGCCGTGCGAGAGGCTGATCAGCGAATCGCGTCCTGGAGGCGAGCAGCGATGCAGAGCAGGAACCCCATATTCAGCAGACGTGGGGCGGGCGGTCAGCGGACCTGGTCCACCCCCGCGCCGAGCGTCGAACAGTTGAACGCCATGTACGGCGCTCCGTCGTACGCTCCGCCGGCCGCCGGGCGGACGATGACGATCGACGACGTCGTGGTGCGCGGCTTCATGACGCTGGGCACGCTGGTCGTCTCGGCGGCCCTGGCGTGGTACTTCGACCTGCCTCCGGCTCTCGCCGTCCCGGCGGCGCTGGTCGGACTGGTCATCGGACTGGTCGTCTCGTTCAAGCAGAGCACGAACCCCGCGCTCATCCTCGGCTACGCCGTCTGCTACGGCGTCGCGATCGGCATCATCAGCCACATCGCGGACGAGTTCATCGCCAAGGGGATCGTCCTGCAGGCGGTCGTCGGCACGATGGTGGCCTTCGGCGGCACACTGGCAGTCTACGCACTCAAGATCTTCCGGCCCACGCCGAAGTTCACCAAGTTCGTGATCGCCGCAGGGTTCGCCGCGGTCGGCCTCATGCTCCTCAACTGGATCGCGAGCTTCTTCGTCGGCGGAGGCCTCGGGCTGCGCACCGACAGCCCGATGGGCTGGATCTTCAGCGTGGCGATGATCCTGCTCGGTTGCTTCTTCCTGCTCCTCGACTTCAGTGACATCGAGCAGAGCGCACGGGCCGGCGTGCCCGAGCGCTACTCCTGGCTGTTGGCGTTCGGCCTGACGCTGAGCCTGGTCTGGCTCTACCTGGAAATCCTCCGCTTCATCAGCTACTTCACCAGCAGCGATTGACCTCCCCGCCCCAGGAACCACAGCAGATGGCGTCATACCAGGACGAGCTGGAAGGCATCGGCACCTTCGATCAACATCCTGTAACAAATTGATGACGTCAGGGTCTTGTCAAGCGAGAGTCGGTGATGCAGGGTGACACAAAGCAGCGTTTTCGTGGAGGTGCCCATGTCGCTGAACCACTCGCCGGAGACACAGACCAAGCTGATCGCCCGCGTCTCGTCCATCACCGGACGCGACCTCCCAGAGTGGTTCCAAACCATTGACAACGGTCCATCGTTCCTACGCTGTGAAGAACGGGCGAAGTGGCTGGCCGACGAACACGGGATCAGCCACGGCTACGCGGCGGCGATCGTCAAGGAGCACGAGCGTCGGCGGAGGGCCTAGGGAGTCCTAGGGAACGGACCACGACCCCGGCTCGAACATGATGCGCTCGCACCATCACCGGTGCGAGCGCATCATTGTGTTATGGATCTAGACAAGGCTCGTGAGTTCGTCCGGACCAACCACCGGGCCGTCATGCTCACCTGGTACCCGGACGGCCGGCCGCAGACGTCACCGGTCACCGTCGGCTGCGACGAGGACGGGTACATCGTGGTCAGCAGCCGCGAGACCGCGATCAAGACCCGCAACCTCCGCAAGCATCCGCAGACGTTCCTCACCGTGATGACGGACGCCTTCTATGGTCCATGGATCCAGGTCGAGGGCACCGCCGAGATCATCTCGCTGCCGGAGGCGATGGACCATCTGGTCGACTACTACCGGCGCGTCAGCGGGGAGCACCCCGACTGGGACGACTACCGTTCCGCGATGGTCCGGGACAAGCGGGTGATCATTCGAATCACGCCCACCCGCGCCGGCCCGGACCACCACGGCTGACAGAACACCGATCAGGCGAGCCGCTCCAGGACCATCGCCATGCCCTGGCCGCCGCCCACGCACATCGTCTCCAGACCGATGGTCTTGTCGTGGAAACGGAGGCTGTTGATCAACGTGGAAGTGAGGCGGGCGCCCGTCATGCCGAACGGGTGCCCGACCGCGATGGCTCCGCCGTTCACGTTGAGGCGGTCGATGTCGATGCCGAGCTCCCGGTACGACGGGATGACCTGGGCGGCGAACGCCTCGTTGATCTCGACGAGGTCCACGTCGCCAATGGACATCCCGGCCCGGGCGAGCGCCTGCCGGGAGGCCTCGACCGGTCCGAGACCCATGATCTCGGGGGAGAGCCCGGTGACGCCGGTCGAGACGATCCGCGCCAGCGGCGTGATCCCCAGCTCCGCTGCCTTGGTGTCGCTCATCACGATCACCGCGGCCGCCCCGTCGTTCAGCGGGCAGCAGTTGCCGGCCGTGATCGTGCCATCGGGGCGGAAGACCGGCTTGAGCTGGGAGACGGCCTCGTACGTCGTCCCGGCGCGCGGGCCGTCGTCCTTGCCGGCCACGCTGCCGTCGGGAAGCGAGACCGGGGTGATGTCGCCGGCCCAGAAGCCGTTCGCGATCGCCTTCTCCGCGAGGTTCTGCGACCGTACGCCGAACTCGTCCTGGTCCTGCCGTGACACCCCCTTCAGGGCCGCCACGTTCTCCGCGGTCTGCCCCATCGCGATGTAGACGTCGGGCAGGACGCCGTCCTCGCGCGGGTCATGCCACACCGGGACACCGCCCTTCTTGGCCTCTTCCGTCCGTGACTGTGCCTCTTCGAAGACCGGGTTCTTGGTGTCTTCGAGTGAGTCCGAGTTGCCCTTCACGAACCGGGAGACCATCTCAACCCCGGCCGAGATGAACACGTCGCCCTCACCCGCCTTGATCGCGTGGAACGCCATCCGGGTCGTCTGCAGCGAGGACGAGCAGTAACGGGTGATGGTGGTGCCCGGCACACTGTCGAGGCCGAGCAGCACCGCCACCACACGCGCCATGTTGTAGCCCTGCTCGCCGCCGGGCAGGCCGCACCCGAGCATCAGGTCGTCCACGTCACGCGGGTCGAGCTGCGGCACCTTGGCAAGCGCGGCCTGGATCATCTGGACGGTCAGGTCGTCGGGACGGACGTCCTTGAGTGACCCCTTGAACGCGCGGCCGATCGGCGACCGCGCGGTCGCCACGATGACTGCCTCGGGCATGTGGCCCTCCCCTTGCTTCTATGCCACCGGTTCCGGTGGCCTTCTTGGCAGGAGGTTACCCTTTGGTCCGGAACAATCTTCGGGTGGTCACCCGTACATGCCGGGAGTGGTGGCGGTGCCGTCCTTGACGGCGTGCATCGCGCCCTTCTCGTCCCGCCACAACCGCCAGCCGCCCTGGCTGCCGGTGAACCATGTGGGCGGCGCGGACGACGAGGTGATCCGCTTGCCGGTGGCGAGGTCGAACTCGCACAGCGCGGCGATCGAGTAGAACCCGGGGGTCATCCCGCGTAGCGGCAGCGGTTTGGGGTCGGTCACGCAGAACGACCACCCGCTGGCCCCCTTCACCGGGGTCGGTTCCCCGCTGGAGAGATCGAAGACCGAGCCGGCCTTGTCCCGTTTGAGGAAGCCCAGCTTGTCCATGCCCCGAGGGAACGCCAGCCACCAGCCCGAGCCCGGCACCTGCCCCGGGGTGATCTGGCCGAGCACCCGTCCCGTCTCCGCGTCGAGCCGGGCGAAGCCGCCGTACTGCCCCTGCTCGTCCACCGGACGGACCACCGGCGCGAACGCCGGGTTGCCGCTGGGGTAGACGCGGACCACCGACGGCCGCATCCAGTCGACCACGCCGTTCGCGAGACGTACGGAGAACAGCCCGAACGTCGAGGTCTCCTTGGTCTGCGGATTGGTGTAGGGGGCGACGTAGCCGACGAGCTTGTCGCCGGTCGCGCCGAAGGCCCAGCCGCCGGACAGGTCGACCCCCGGGCCGAGGGCCTGCTCGATCGGGAGCTGCCAGACCGCCTTGCCGTCCTTCAGGTCGTGCGCCTCGACCACCGGGTGGGACGCGAGCCGCAGCAGCACGACGCGGTTGCGGTCCGACCACTCGACCTCCGAGATGCCGGGCAGCCGCCACAGTGTCTTACCGGTCTGGGGCTCCAGGACGACCATGCGGGCCGACGAGAGTTCGGTGTCCTCCGAGAGGCAGACGTACGGCCCGCAGCGCTGGGGGCCGAAGGTCGAGTGGATGGGCCGGGTCCACAGTTGGCGTCCGGTGCGCGCGTCCCTGGCGGTGAGGGTGGCCCGCTGCTTGCTCTGCTTGTCCTTGTCCTGGTTGTCCTTGTTGTTCTGGTCGCTTGAGGGGGTGAGGGCGACGACCACGGCCCGGCCGCCGCCGATCTCGACGGTGGCGGGGGCCTGCACCCCCATCCCCGGCAGGCGGCCGGTCATCGTCGTCGGCTGGGCCCACAGCTTCCGGCCGCTGGCCAGGTCGAGGACCACGGTCTCCAGCATGCCGTCGGGCTTCATCGAGGTGGCCGCCGCCACGCCGGCGCCCATCGTGGCGCGGCTGACGGCGTTCACCTGCGCGTTATCCCAGGTGGGGTGGTCCGCTTCCGCGTCACCGCCGGAACAGCCTGCCAGTGCCCCGGTTGCCAGCAGGACGGTGGTGGTGAGGGTCAGAACGGGTCTCGGGTGGGGCCGGGTCATATCGCTCCTACAGAGGGGTGCCACAGGGGGTCATGGCCTGGCCGCGGAAAGTAGTCGGACTCAGCCGTTCGACAGCGGCCCAGACCGTCGGCGCAGCAGGGCAGCCCGTCGTCCAGGGGGGCCGACCGCTTCGCCGGCGCCCCGGGTCGCGGTGACCTCGGTGCCGGGTTCCTCTACGGCCATTGCCGCCAGTTGCGATCCTTTACCGCGCAGGGGTTCCGACTCGGGCCAGAACCCCAACGCGGCGCATACAGACGGTAGCACCGCGTAAGCGGATTGTAGGTAACCTTGGGCAGATGGATGATAACGATCAGGTCCGAACATCTCGGCCGGGTTGGCCTCGAACTCGGGCCCCAGGAGGTCGGCGAAGGCCACGGTCCGGCCGCCCGCCTCGATGACGGCGACCGTCTGGGCGGCCGCGAGCAGACGGGACCAGCGCCGGGTCACCCAGCGCAGCGGCTGGGCTATCGGGCGGATCGTGCCCAGGTCGGGGCAGGTCCCGACGACCACCTCCGCGCCGGCCTCGCGTAGCCGCCGCACCGCCGTCTGCAGGTGCCGTACGGCACGGGCCGGCGAAGTCGCGCTCGTCACGTCGTTGGCGCCGATGAAGACGACGGCGATGTCGGGGCCTTCCTCGATGGCCCGGTCGACCTGCCCGTCCAGGTGGACCGACTCGGCGCCGGACTCGCCGTACACGTGCAGCCGCACGGGCCGCTCGGCGACGGTGGCGAGGCCGAGCGCGATGTTGACGGCGGGGGTGTCGGCCGGGTCGGTCAGCCCCAGGCCGACGGCGGTGGAGTCGCCGAGCATGACCATGCTGATCGGCTCCCCGGGGACGGCGTCGCCGGGGAACGGTCCGTAGACGCCGTCCGAGGCGGGGCCGGTCTCGCCGTGCGGCCGGCCGACGATCTTGCGGGCGACCATCGCCTCCGCGATGAGCAGCCCGTACGTGAGCGCGCCGAGTGCGGTCAGGCCGCCACCCCCCAGTGCGGCGGCGGTGGCGATGCGCCGTGCGGCACGGGCCGCTCCCGACGTCCAGAACACGGTTCTCCCCTCGGCTGGCGGTACGGTTTGGGAGAGAAATTAGCCGAGCCCCGGCCACCCCTACGGGACTTCGGCGGCGGGCAGGCTGACAAAGCTTCGGTAATCAAGGTGGTCTTCTCGGTGCGCGTACACGACTCGCTGGTCGAGCTGATGGGCAACACGCCGCTCGTCCGGCTGCGCAAGGTGGCGGCCGGCGCGCCCGCCCAGGTGCTGGCCAAGGTGGAGTACTTCAATCCGGGCGGCTCGGTCAAGGACCGGATCGCGCTGCGGATGATCGAGGCCGCCGAGCGGAGCGGCGCGCTCAGGCCCGGCGGGACGATCGTCGAGCCGACCTCCGGCAACACGGGCGTCGGGCTGGCCATCGTCGCGCAGGAGAAGGGCTACCGCTGCCTGTTCGTGTGCCCGGACAAGGTGGCCCAGGACAAGATCGCCGTGCTGCGCGCGTACGGGGCCGAGGTCGTGGTGTGCCCGACCGCCGTCTCGCCCGACCATCCGGACTCGTACTACTCGGTCTCCGACCGGCTGGCCGGGGAGACGCCGAACGCCTGGAAGCCGGACCAGTACTCCAACCCCGACAACCCGGCCAGCCACTATCACTCGACGGGCCCGGAGATCTGGGAGCAGACCGAGGGACGGATCACCCACTTCGTCGCCGGCATCGGGACCGGCGGCACGATCAGCGGCACCGGGAAGTACCTCAAGGAGGTCTCCGGCGGCAAGGTGAAGATCATCGGCGCGGACCCGGAGGGATCGGTCTACTCCGGTGGCACCGGCCGCCCCTACCTCGTGGAGGGCGTCGGCGAGGACATCTGGCCGGCCACCTACGACGCGACGATCTGCGACGAGGTCATCGCGGTCTCCGACCGGGACTCCTTCCTCATGACGCGCCGACTGGCCCGGGAGGAGGCGCTGCTCGTGGGTGGATCGTGCGGGATGGCCGTCGTGGCGGCGCTGCGGGTGGCCCAGAAGGCCGGGCCGGACGACGTCGTCGTGGTGCTGCTGCCGGACGGCGGGCGCGGGTACCTGTCGAAGATCTTCAACGACGAGTGGATGGCCGACTACGGGTTCCTCACCACCTCGAGCGAGGACGGGCTGGTCGGTGACGTGCTCGGCCGCAAGAAGTCGGGGCTGCCGCAGTTCGTCCACGTGCACCCGCACGAGTCGGTCGGCACCGCCATCTCGATCATGCGCGAGTACGGGGTGTCCCAGCTGCCGGTGATGAAGGAGGAGCCCCCGGTAATGGCGGCCGAGGTCGTCGGCTCGATCGTCGAGCGGGACCTCCTGGAGGGCCTCTACCGCGGCAAGGTGCGTTCGGAGGACCGGCTCGACGACCACATGTCCGCGCCGCTGCCCATGATCGGTTTTGGGGAGCCGGTGGCCCGGGCGGTCGAGGCGCTGCAGAAGGCCGACGCGGCCGTGGTGCTCGACGACGGCAAGCCCGTCGGCCTGATCACCCGCCAGGACCTCCTCGCCTTCCTCGCCAACCATTAGCCGGCCCGGGAGCTGCTCCATGCCCCGATCGGCTACCGGCAGGTTTTCGTCTCGACTGAGCAGTGCTCGACCTCGGGGTAGCGGGCCGACGGCTTGCTGAGCAGAGGTTGGCGCCTGTGGCGCAGGTGCAGGTCGAAGAAGGCCGCGACGTACCTGCGGGTGATCTCCATGGACCGGGCGCCGGGTATGTCGGCGCCGAGGTCGATGCCGAACTGGTCGGCCAGCACGCCGAGATCGGTGAAGGAGGTGTGCGCGGCCCCGGTCACGAGGAGCCAGCGCTTCCATCCGGTCATGAGTTTCCAGTCACGTTCCCAGCTCGCGGCCTGCGATTCGCCGGATCCGGGGGTGTAGGAGGACGGCTTGCCCAGGAACAGGAACGGCCGCGACAGCCCGCTGTCCGGGATCGGGGCGTACGTCAAGCCGTCGATGTCGATTCCGGCGCGCACGCGGGAGTCTTCGATCATGGTCGGGATGGCGCTCGCTCCGCCGACGGAGTGGCCGGCCATCGCGATCCGGGATCGGTTGATCAGCCGGGCGCCTTTCCACTTCGGGTGTGACCCGGTGAGCTGGTCGAGCACGAAGGAGACGTCGGCCGCCCGGCTGTTCACCAGCTCCTCCCACCATGCCGGGTCTTTTTTGATCTTGCATGTGACGCAGGTGGTCACCCGTCCGTCGGGGAAGGTGGTGGCGACGTTCTCGTAGGTGTGGTCGATCGCGGCCACCACGTAGCCCCTGCTGGCCAGGTCCTCGGCCAGCGAGGTGAGCTCGGACCGGGGCTTGGAATGGCCGGGGGAGAGCACGACGAGAGGCAGTTCGTGCCTGCGCCCGGCCGGCCGGGCATCGGTGAAGGCGTTGGTCCGTGTCCTGCTCAGCAGATCCAGCGGCACTCCGGTGATCCCTCCGTCCTTCAACAGGAGCTCGGACTCCTTCGGAGTCATGTACTGCGCCCGGTGGCGGCCCGGTGACTTCGCCGGGTACCACAGGGAGACCATGAGCTCCCTGGCCTTCATCTCGGGAACCCACGGGTCGGGGCGGGAGGCGTCCTTCAGGTAGAGGGCCGTGGTGCCGACCGGGTGCGCGCCGGTCGGCTTGGGCAGGTACGGCGGGCCGCTCGGCGCGGCCGTGGGCGTGACGGCGGCAGGCGCGGCCGAGGCGGACGCGGCCGAGGCGGGCGCGGACACGCAGACGGCTGTGGCCACGACGGCGAGCAGGCCGGTGACGGCGGCCAGGTCGCCGCGGTCGTGTCGCCTGGCCGCATGACGCGGTTCGATCGCATGGCTCATGGAGGCAGCGGTCCTTTCGAAAAGGGGGATGGCAACGTGAAGGGGGACCGGTCAGGACACGCGGTTGCGGATCCATCGGAGGCAGAGCCAGGCCAGCAGGGCGGAGAGGGCGAGGAAGATCGCTGTCTCGGTCCCCTGCAGGGCCCAGAAACGGTCGGCGGGCTGGTAGGTCACCCGCTGCCGGTAACCGAGGTCGGCGAGCTTCGTGAGGCACTCCTGGTCGGCCTCGGCCACCGGACCGGACGGGGAAGCCCGCCCCTGCGGCTCCGACGGCATCGGTGGCAGCAGGCAGGCCGCCACCCAGGACGGCGCCGTGACCACCCGTCCGGTGGCGTCGACGGTCTCGTTGCCCAGGACCCACGCTCCCCGTGGTCCGGCCACGGCCAGTTCCTCCACCTCGCCGGAGCTGTTCACCCCCAGCTTCGAGATGTTCGCCGATGTGATCGTGACGGTCTGCTGGGCCGCGGGGATCACGTACGGGCGCACCGCGAAGGGCACGGCGATCTGGACGGCGGCGAACACGGCGAGGGTGACGGCCATGGCGGACACGGTGCGGCGCAGCAGGATCCCGGCGGTGACACCGAGCACGAAGGCGAAGGCGGCATAGCCGACGGGCGTGATCCCGCGCACGCCGAACAGCAGCGGTGAGATCCGTGCGGCGAAGGACTCGGCGTCGGGCACGTCTGTGCCGATGTCGGCGCCGACCGGGACCGTGGACGGCTGGCTGGCGGCGTCGACGGGACCGGCCCACCAGGTGACCACGAGACTGAGCAGCCCGGCCGCGGCCACCGCGGCCAGGCCGGTGAGGGCGAGTTTTGTGGCCATCCACCGGGCCCGGGTGACGCTCTGGTTCCACACCAGGCGGTGGGTGCCGGCCTCCAGCTCCCGGGTGACCAGCGGGGCGCCCCAGAAGACGCCGATGACGGCGGGCAGGAGGTACGTCACCACGATGCCGGCGTAGTACAGCCTGCTGTCGGCCGGGGTGAGCCGCACGACGCCGGACAGCGGCCGCCCGGCGATCACGAGGATGGCGGCGAGCACGGCGAGCAGGCCGTACACCGCCGCGGCCTGGGCGCGGAACTGCCGCCAGGTCAGCCAGATCACCGCAGTACCTCCAGGGTGGGGCGGCGGCCGGGGCCGGCCTCGGCGGGACGGCTCATGTAGGCCAGGACGAGGTCTTCCAGGCCGACCGTGCTGACGGTCCAGGCCGGATCGAGGATGGGCGCCTCGGTGCGGACGACCAGCGTGGTCTGCCGGTCGGTGTGGCTGGCGGAGATGACCTGCTGGTCCGCGGGCAGCGTGGCGGGATCGCGGCGTGGCCCGCTCAACCGGTGGTGGGCGGCCAGGAGATCCTCGACCTCTCCGGCCAATTGCACCTGCGCGGCGACCAGTACGACGAGGTGGTCGCAGACGCGCTCCAGGTCGGCGACCAGGTGGGAGGAGAGCACGACGCTGAGTCCGTGCTCGGCGACGGCCTCCATCAGGTCCTGCAGGAACTCCCGCCGGGCGAGCGGGTCCAGGGCGGCGACCGGCTCATCCAGGATCAGCAGCTCGGGTCGCTTGGCGATGCCCAGGGTCAGGGCGAGCTGGGCGCGCTGACCGCCCGACAGCTTCCCGGCCCGCTGGCCCGGGTCCAGGCCGAGCCGCTCGATCCGGCGGTGTGCCAGGGCGTCGTCCCAGTTCGGGTTGAGCCTGGCCCCGAGGCGCAGGTGGTCGGCCACGGTCAGGCCGGCGTAGGTGGGGGTGTCCTGGGCGACGAAGCCGACCTTCGCCAGCTGCGCCGGGCCGCTGCCGGGCATGCCGCCGCACACCTCGATCGTGCCCGTCGTCGGTGCCAGCATCCCGGCGGCCAGGTTCAGCAGCGTCGACTTCCCCGCGCCGTTGGGCCCGACCAGGCCGGTCACGTGCCCGGCCGGGATGTCCAGCGCGCAGCCGGTCAGCGCCCAGCCCCGCCGGTACTTCTTGCCCAGCTGCCGGGCCCGCAAGACGGCGGTCACGCTATGTCCTCTCTGGCGGTGGTCCGAAAGGTGGTCATGAACAGGGCCTCGATGCTTTCGTCGTCGAGACCGGCCCGGCGGGCCCTGTCCAGCCAGCGCCGCAGGTCCTGCCGCAGCGGTCCGTGCGCGGCGAGCGTGGCGTCGGTCAGCGTCCGGGTGACGAACGTCCCGACACCCGGGCGGGCGGCGACGAGTCCGGCGTGTTCGAGTTCCCGGTACGCCTTGAGCACGGTGTTGGGATTGATCGCCAGCTGGGTCACCACGTCCTTGACCGTCGGGAGTCGGTCGCCCTCACGCAGCAGGCCCAGCCGCAGCGCGTGCCGCACCTGCTGGACGAGTTGCAGGTACGGCGAGACGCCGGACCTGCCGTCCAGATGAAACTCGATCACTACTTCCTCCATTTATCTACGCTAATAGCACTATAGGCTAATGGAGTAGATGGTCAAGAAGAAGTATGGTCGAGCGGCATCCGGCGACGTCGCCGTGCGGGCAACCGTCAGAGCTTGTCGGGCAGGCGGGGCCGCTCGCGTAGGGTGTGGCCCCTGCGGCGGCTAGTCTCGACGGCATGAACCATGGCTTCGAAACGCTGGCCATCCACGCGGGCCAGGAGGCTGACCCGCACACCGGTGCCGTTGTGCCGCCCATCTACGCCGTCTCCACCTACAAGCAGGACGGCGTGGGCGGGCTGCGGGCCGGTTATGAATACAGCCGATCGGCGAACCCGACCCGGACCGCGCTGGAGGAGGCGATCGCCGCCGTGGAAGGCGGTGTCCGCGGCCTCGCTTTCGCTTCCGGCCTGGCGGCCGAGGACACGCTGCTTCGCACCGTGTGCCGGCCCGGCGACCATGTACTGATCCCCGACGACGCTTACGGTGGCACCTACCGGCTGTTCGCCAAGGTGCTGGAGGGCTGGGGCCTGTCCTTCGACCCGGTCCCGGTCGGCGACGTCGACGCTGTGCGCGCGGCCCTGCGGCCGGAGACCAAGGCGATCTGGGTGGAGACCCCCACCAACCCGCTGCTGGGCATCGCGGACATCGCCGCGCTGGCGGAGGTCGCCCACGACGTGGATGCGCTGCTGCTGGTGGACAACACGTTCGCCTCGCCGTACCTGCAGCAGCCGCTGGCGCTCGGCGCCGACGTGGTGGTCCACTCGACGACCAAGTACGTCGGGGGCCACTCCGACGTGGTCGGCGGCGCGCTGGTCGCCGGTTCGGCCGAACTGGGGGAGCGGCTCGCCTACCACCAGAACGCGATGGGCGCGGTGGCCGGGCCGTTCGACGCGTGGCTGACCCTGCGCGGCCTGAAGACCCTGGGCGTACGGATGGACCGGCACTGCGACAACGCCGAACGGGTGGCCGACCTGCTGCTGTCGCATCCGAAGGTGACCCAGGTGCTGTATCCGGGGCTGCCGGATCACCCCGGGCACGAGGTCGCGGCCAAGCAGATGCGACGGTTCGGCGGCATGGTGTCGTTCCGTGTCGCCGGCGGTGAGGACGCCGCGGTCGAGATCTGCAACCGGACCAGGCTCTTCACGCTCGGGGAGTCGCTCGGCGGTGTCGAGTCGCTGATCGAGCACCCGGGCCGGATGACCCACGCGTCGGCCGCCGGGTCGCCGCTGGAGGTCCCCGCCGATCTCGTCCGCCTGTCGGTCGGCATCGAGACCGTGGACGACCTTCTCGCCGACCTCTCCGAAGCCCTCGGCTGAGGCGCCAGGAAACTCCCTAGCTTCCGCTCCGCGCCGGGGCGGCACGGCCCGGCGTGGCGGAACCGGCGGCGGGCAGCCACCGTTCGCACAGCAGGACGGCGAGCGCCGCCGCGGTCAGCACGGCGGCGGCCACGGTCACACTCCGGACGCCCGTGTGGTCGATGAGCGCGCCGCCGAGCAGCGAGCCGCCCGCGATGCCGACGTTGAAGGCCGAGCCGGTGCCGGCGGAGGCCATGTCCGTGCTGCCCGGGGCCACCTGCAGCCCGCGGCTCGCGATGGCGGCGGCCAGCGCGCTGAACGACAGGCCCGTGACGCAGAGGGCCGCCACCGCCACCGGGCGTACGGCCCCGAAGGCGTACAGGGTGAGCAGCGCGCCGGTGATGAGGGTCAGCGGCGCGAGCAGCGCCGTACGGGGCCTGGTGTCGATCAGCCGGCCGATCGCGATCGTCCCGCCGACGCCGGCGATCCCGGACGCGAGCAGCAGCGGGCTGAGCGCGGCCGGGGCGAAGCCGCTGAACTCCAGCAGGAACGGAGTGATGTAGGTGAATGCGGTGAGGTACCCACCCACCCCGATCACGGTGGCGATGATGAGGAGGGCGTAACGGCGGACGTCCGGGGTCGCCCCCCGGTCCGGCCCGTGGCCGTCCGCGCCGGCCCCTGCTCGCCGGCCGCCGGGCATCAGCGTCGCGATGGTGACGCAGGTGACGAGGCCGACCGCGGCGGTCAGGACCAGCGCGGTGCGCCAGCCGAACTGCTGGCCGAGCCAGGTGCCGGTCGGCACGCCGAGGACGGGCGCGAGGGCGCTGCCGATCGACAGCCGGGCGACGGCCCGCCCCTGGAACTCCGGGGGGAACATCGCGGCCGCGGCCGGGGTCGCGACCGACCAGAAGAGCGCCTGGGTGGCCGCGACCAGCAGTCGCCCGCCGAGCAGCACCGGATAGTTCGGCGCCACCGCGGTCAGCAGCGTCCCGGCGACGAACACGCCCAGGGTGACGATCAGCAGCGTGCGCCGCGGCACCCGGTGGGTGAGCCGGGTGAGCGGCAGCGACGCCAGCACCACCACCGCGGCGTACCCGGTGACGAGCAGGCCCGTCTCGGCCTGCGACCGGTGCAGGTCGGCGGCCATCACCGTCAGCAGTCCGATGGGCAGCAGTTCGGCGGTGACATAGGTGAAGGCGCCGACGGCGAGGGCGACCAGCGCCCAGGTCGCCCGACGTCGCGACGTAAGGTGCACCCGATCCTCTTTCCCCCATTTTCGGCCAAAGACGTTCTACCGGACACAGGGGGAAAGCGGGAATCGTTTAAGGGTTGAAGAAGACCATGAGGGCGAGGATGACCAGCCAGATCAGGGCGGTGATGCCGGAGAGCGCGGCGATCCGCCCGGTCTGCACCTTGGCGTCGTCCTCCGTGGTCTCGGTGGACAGCGCCTGAATCGCGGTGCGCTGATCACGCTCAATGATCATCAGTAGCACCGCCGCCACGACGAACAGCGTCATCGACGCGGACAGGTAGGGCCGGCCCAGTACGCCACCGCCCAGCAGCATGCCGAAGAGGAACACGCCCAGCGTCAGCAGCCCGAACAGCCGGGTGGAGCGGTTGAGATAGCGCAGCACGTTGAGGTCGCGCGCGCGGATGTAGCGAGGGGTGACGCTTGTCACCGCAGTGAGCGGCCCGATCGCGAAGATCGCGAATCCCACGTGCAGCCACAGCAGCAGGTCAGAGAACGACATGTGCCGAGGCTATCGCCCTTCAATCGGCCCGATCGCCCCGAACGACGTCGCCGGCGTTCGGCGTCCCCGCGGGGGCGATGATCTGCCCTCTGGATGGGTGTGGAACGTCCTGGACATCATCTGTCGACGTACAGGCGTCGGCAGCTGGGGCAGGCGTGCTGGGGATTGCTGGCGTACCGGCAGACCGTGTGGTCGACATACAGGTGGAGGATTCGCCGGGTGCCCGCGGCTATGAACCCGGGAGGTCGGCCGGTGATGGTTCTGCGGTCGTCCTCGATGCGGATGCCGGTGACGATCAGGAGGAAAGCGGCGGCAGAGGATCCGGCGAGGGTGAATGCAATGAGCAGAATGATGGTGTGCATATTACGGCTCCAAGAAAGTCGGTCTTCTCGGATATCGCCATGAATCTCTGCCGATAACCAGCAAGTAGTTGTCATCCAACGGATGGGTGACAGTTGTTGGCATGAGTGGCATATGAGGAATAGCTCCGCTGGATCCGCCTATTATCACCACGTTGGTGTTCAGTATTGACAGCAGAGTCATCCTGGTTCGGCAATTTCTGCCAGATTGCATCCGTCCGCATTTAGTGAGATATTCCTGTCATTGGGATGAGTGGACTGACCAGAGTGAGGGGACGATAGTGGGCGAGCCGCTCTACCGGCAGGTCGCGGCCGATATCCGCATGAAGATCGTGAAAGGGGGGTGGGGGCCGGGCACTCAGCTTCCTTCCGAGCCCGAACTCGAAAAGCTGTACGGTCACCTGGCAGGAAAGCCTGAGGAGGGTAACTCGCGACTCTCCCGGAACACCGTTCGCCTCGCTCTCGCGGCACTCGCCAATGAGGGGTTGATCGAGCCTCGTCAGGGGCGCGGCACCTTTGTCAAGGAGCACACCACCTTCACCGTCCTCGCGTCAGCGGAGGAGGGGGTGTCGGGCGACCGAAACGTGGACGCTTTCGTCGCGGCCGTGTCCATCAAGGGGCGCCGTCCGGAGCAGAAGCCGCTGCGGATGGAGGTCAGAGCCGCCTCCGCCGAGATCGCGGCGCGCCTTCAGCTGGAAGAAGGAGTTGACGTCGTCCTACGCCATCTGGTGCGGGTCATCGACGGCAAGAACTGGTCCGTCCAGGACTCGTTTTACCCGATGGACATCGCGACAGGCACCCTGCTCATGTCTCCGCAGGACGTGAAGCACGGCACCATCGCCGAACTCGGTCGCCACGGCCATGTGCAGGTCGGCTACCGGGACGAGGTCGTCTGCCGCATGCCCACGCAGGAGGAAGCGCGCACCCTCGAGCTCGGCCCCGGCGTGCCGGTGCTGGAGATGTTCCGCACGGCTTACTCTGTCGAGCGGCCCATCCGACTGACCATCACCGTCTATGCGGGCGACAGCACCCAGCTTGCGTACGAGATCGGGAATGTCGACGCCCGGGGCTCGGATACATGATCTCGTTCTCGGTTTCCAATTTGTCGCCGCTTGGCGTGGGCTGTTCTAAGATTTCGCTCTTGTTATGGGACCGTCGTCTTCCAGGACGTACGAGGGAGTGAGATCCGTGAGCACCAAACTGCCCGAGCCTTACAGTCGAGAGTGGCTGAGGCTTCCTGTTTTCTACGTCGACGAGGTCGCCGACGCCCTGGGGGAGCGTGTGGCGAGGTGGTGGGACGATCCGTTCGACCCTCGTGACGCCACGATCGTGTTGGTCGACGGCACCGCTCTCGTCTGGGACGAGGAGAGCGGCTGGCGGCACGGCCGCTTCGTCTCGGGTGAGCGGGGGGCCCGCACCGAGCTCGCCGAGGTCCGTCACCTCGGCGACGGTGTGCTGCCCATGCCCGAGCGGGTCGTGGCCCTGATCGAGGAACCGGTGTACGGCGGTGCCTGGCGTCCTGCCTACCGCAGCTATCGGGACCTGTATGACGGCTTCGACGAAGCGCTCGCGAGATTCGCCGGGGTGACCGCCTGACGGTGCGTCAGCGGCGGGTGCGGGCGCGGAGGAAGTCGCTGACGACGTATTCGCCGAGGCGGTCGGCGTCGGGGGAGAAGACGCGGCCGCCGTTGCGCCGGGCGATCTCGTCGACGAACTCGCGCAGCCGGTCGTCGGGGGCGAGCATGAAGATGTTGATGGTGGCCCGCCGCCTGGTCATCTTGTCGACCTCGGCGAGGGTCAGCGTCAGGGTCTCCGGCGAGGGCGGCCAGTCGAACCGCGGCACGCCGCTCGGCATGAGGTGCGCGGTCGGCTCGCCGTCGGTGACCACCAGGACGACCGGTTCGAAGTCGGGGTGCCGGTCGAGGTGGCGGCCCGCGATCAGCAGTGCGTGATGCAGGTTGGTGCCCTGGACCATGTCCCATTCCAGCGCGGCGAGCTCGTCGGCCCGCAGCACCCGCGCGTAGTTCGAGAACCCGATGACCTGTACGGCGTCCTGGGGGAACTTGGCGGCCACCAGCGCCTGGAGCGCGAGCGCGGTCTGTTTGGCCGCCGCCCAGGTGCCGCGCAGCGCCATCGAATAGCTCAGGTCGACCAGCAGGCACACGGCCGCGGCGCTTCTGCGCTCGGTCTCGGCCACCTCGAAGTCGTCCACGGACAGGGTCACCGGGGACCGGCCGCCGCGCCGTACGGCGTTGACGACCGTGCGCACGACGTCGATGGGCTGCTCGTCGCCGAACCGCCAGGGCCGGCTGGACCCGGTCGGCTCCCCGGCCGTGCCGGCGTCACGCTGGTCGTGATCGCCGCGGCGGCCTGACTCCAGCGATGAGAACACCCGGCGCAGCGCGGTCTCGCCCAGCCGGCGCACGGCCTTCGGGGTGAGCTCGAGCTTGCCGCGATGCCGCCGAAGGTAACCCTGGGCCTCCAGCTCCCGCTCGACCCGCCGCAGGGCCTCCAGGTCGTCGACGGCCGACCGGCCGAGTGCCCGGCGGATCGCCTCCTCGTCGATGTCGTCGAGCCGCGCGCCGGGGTAGTCCTGCCGGAGCGTGGTCTCCAGGTCACCCAGGTCGGCGAGCTCCTCCAGCGCGCTCACCGCGTCGCCCATGCCCATCGGCTGATGGCCGGAGACCTGCTCCGGCGCCCCCCAGCCGATGTCGGGGCGGCGGGCCTGGAGGGCGTCGCCGAGACGGCACATCTGCTCGGCCAGGCCGGCCTGTTCCAGCGTCTGCTCCATGAGCGCCGCCAGTTCGGCGCGCTGCCGCGGGGTCAGCGAGGCGAGCAGCCGCTGCGCGGCGGCGGCGCGGCGGGCGAGCTGGTCGACCAGCTCCTCCAGGTTCCGCGGGTTCTCCGGGAACATGTCCCCGTATTTCCGCATGAACTGGTCAAAGTCCTCCTGGGTGTGCTCGCCCCGCGCGTCCCGGTCCAGCATGTCGCTCAGCTCGGACGTCATCTGGCGGACGCGATCCATCGCCGCCGGATCCGGGTCGGCCAGCGCCTCGCGCATGCCGCGGAACCGGCTGTCGAGCACCTCGCGGCGCAGCAGGTCGCGCAGTTCCTCGAAGGTCCGCCGGGCGGCGGCCGAGCGCCAGTCGTAGTCGGCCAGCTCCCGGATCGCGCGGGCGGGATCGGACGGCAGCGCGTCGAGGAGCGCCTCCCGGAACCGGCCGTCCTCATCCGGCGTCAGTTCCGCCCGTTCCTGACCGATCGCCTTGTCCAGCAGCGCGCGAACCCGCTCCAGGGTGCCGTCGAGTCGCGTGTTCTCCCGCAGTTCGCCGCGGCGGCGCCGTACGGCCCGGAGGAGATCGTCCAGCCCGCGCCGGTCAGAGGCGCCGGGAAGGCCGCTCCGGAGCAGGTCGCGCAGCGCGTCGAGCGGCGTGGACCCCGACAGGATCGCGTCGCCCATGTCGTCGAGCGCCGAGCGCACGTCGTACGGCGGAGCCAGCGGGTCCGGCCCGGCGCTGTATCGCCGGTAGGCGTACGACCCGGTCATGTGCGGTAGACCGATCCCCCGGCCACCTCGTCCTTGGACAGCCGGCGCATCAGGTACAGCCCCTCCATGGCGAACTCCAGGGCCGCCGCGGCGTGGCCCGGCGACTCGTCGCCCTCACCCATGCCCAGCCCGGCCATGATCTTCGAGAGCCCGTCGATCCGCCCGATCCGGCGCAGCAGTTCGTGCGCCGGCACCAGCTCGCCCGACTCGACCTTGGCGCCCTCGCCGAACCTGTCCAGCAGCGGCGTCAGATCGGCCCCGCCGATCGTGACCCGGAACGTCTCGGCGGTCGCCCGGCGCAGCAGGTGGGCGAGCACCTCGGTCTCCCGGCCCTCCTCGCTGACCTCGAACTCGACCTTTCCACGCAGCGTGTGCACCGCCTGCGGCAGGTCGCAGACCCGGGTGACCGGCCGCTCCTCCCCGGTCAGCGCGGCCCGCCGTACGGCCGAGGCGGCGGCGGTCTCGGCGGCGGCGATGGAGAACCGGGCGGACACGCCGGAACGGGTGTCGACGGCGGTCGACTCGCGGACCAGCCGGGTGAACCTGGCGATCACCTCCAGCAGGTGATCGGGGAGGTCGGCGCCGAGCTCCCCGAGGGCGGCCTCCTGGCGGATCAGGACCAGCTCGTCGTCGATGGTCCGGGGATAGTGGGTGCGGATCTCCGCGCCGAACCGGTCCTTCAGCGGGGTGATGATCCGGCCGCGGTTGGTGTAGTCCTCCGGGTTGGCGCTGGCGACCAACAGGATGTCGAGCGGCAGTCGCAGGTTGTAACCCCGGACCTGGATGTCCCGCTCCTCCAGCACGTTGAGCAGTGCGACCTGGATCCGCTCGGCCAGGTCGGGCAGCTCGTTGACCGAGAACACGCCGCGGTTCGTGCGCGGCACCAGGCCGTAGTGAACGGTCTCCGGATCGCCCAGCGTGCGCCCCTCGGCGATCTTTATGGGGTCGACGTCGCCGATCAGGTCGCCGACGGAGGTGTCCGGCGTGGCCAGCTTCTCGCCGTACCGGTCCTCACGGCGGCGCCAGGCGACGGGCAGGTCGTCGCCGAGCTCGGCGGCGATCCGCAGGCACCGCGCGCAGACCGGCGCGTACGGATGATCGTTGATTTCGCAACCCTTGACCACGGGCGACCACTCGTCGAGCAGATCGATGATCGTGCGGATGAGCCGGGTCTTGCCCTGGCCGCGCTCGCCGAGCAGCACCAGGTCGTGCCCCGCGATCAGGGCCCGTTCCAGGTGGGGCAGCACGGTCTCGTCGAAGCCGACGATGCCGGGGAACCGCGGCTCGCCCGAGCGTAGCCGGGCCAGGAGGTTCTCCCTGATCTCGGCCTTGACCGTGCGGCGCCGGTGGCCGCTGTCACGGAGTTCGCGCAGAGTGCCGGAAGCAGGCATGGGCGATTTGTGCACCTGATGAGACTACGTCGCCACGTCGTGATCCGGCAGCCCGATCTCCCGTAATCCCATGAGGGTTGCGTGCGTCGATGCCCTTTCAGTGGGGAGAAATGGCCAAGAAGACTCTGACTGTTGATTGAGAGGGGCGAGACTATGGCGGTAATCACGAGCCGCTTCGCCGACGGTCTCGCCGTTGGCGCCAACCTGGTGGAGACGGCGGAGGCGGCCGTCCGCCGGGCGCTGGCCGGCCTGTCGAGCCCGCCTGACCTGGTGTGCTTCTTCATCTGCGGAGAGGATCCCGACGAAGTGACCCGGGCGGGGCTGCGGGCGATGGCCATGGCGCCGGAGGCCCGGGTGATCGGCTGCAGCGCGACCGGCGTGATCGGAGACGCCCAGGGAGTCGAGCTCCAGCCGTCCGTCAGCGCCTGGGCCGCGTCCTTCGGCGGTGGCGGGGTGGTCACGTTCGCCCTGGACACGTTGCGGACCGCGGACAGGTTCGTGGTCGTGGGGCTGCCCGAGCGCGGCCCCGACGACCGGGCGGCGATCCTGCTGGCGGATCCGTACACCTTTCCCGCCGACGCGTTCATCGAGCACTCGGGCGATGTGCTGGGCGACCTGCCGATCGTCGGCGGCCTGGCCAACGGGCTGGGCGGCCGAGGCTCGGTACGGCTGTTCGTCGACGGCGAGGTGCACACCGAAGGCGCGATCGGGGTCGTTCTCAGCGGCCCGGTGAACGTCGGCGCCGTGGTGAGCCAGGGCTGCCGCCCGATCGGGCCCTCCATGGTGGTCACGCGTGCCGAGGAGAACCTGCTGCTCGAACTGGCCGGCCAGCCCGCGCTCGGCCGCCTGGAGGACATCGTGAGCGCCCTCGACGAGGAGGACCGCGAACTGGTCGCCTCGGGGTTACAGATCGGCGTGGTCATGGACGAGTACGCCGAGCGGCACGAGCGGGGTGACTTCCTCATCCGGGGCGTCATCGGCATCGATCCCGAGCGCGAGGCCGTCGCGGTCGGCGACGTGCTGGACATCGGCAGGACCGTACGCTTCCAGGTCAGGGATGCCGAGACCGCCGACGAGGATCTCTACTCGCTTCTCGACGCGCACGTGCAGCGAGCCGGCCGGATCGACGGCGCGCTGCTGTTCTCCTGTAACGGCCGGGGTTCGGCGATGTTCGGGTCGGCCGATCATGACGCGCTCGCCGTACGGGACATGCTCGGCCCGATCGGGGTGGCGGGATTCTTCGCCGCCGGAGAGATGGGCCCGGTCAGCGGCCACAACCACGTACACGGCTTCACCGCATCCCTCCTGGTCTTCTCCGCCGGTCCGGCTCCCGGCCAGATGCTCAGGTGACGGGCGCCTCGGCCGCGATCCGTGCTTGACCCCACCCCGCGACGGGCACTGGGATGGGCACGTGACGGGATCTGTGCTGGCCGCCGACATCGGCGGCACGAAGCTCGCGGTGGGTCTGGTCGGGCCGGACGGGCAGGTGATCGCCGCCAGGCGTACGGCGACCCCGCCCGCTGGTGACGCGGAGACCCTGTGGGAGGCGCTGGCCGGGCTGATCGACCGTTTGATCGACGATGTGGGCGCCCCCGAGGACCTGGCCGGAGTGGGGGCCGGCTGCGGCGGCCCGATGACCTGGCCGGCCGGCGAGGTGTCGCCGCTCAACATCCCGGGTTGGCGGGGCTTCCCGCTCCGGGAGCGGCTGGCCCGGCGCTTTCCCGGTCTGCCGGTACGGATCCACAACGACGCCGTCTGCCTCGCGGTCGCCGAGCACTGGCGCGGCGCCGGGCGGGGGAGCGACAACATGCTGGGCATGGTCGTGTCCACCGGGGTCGGCGGCGGGCTGATCCTGGGCGGCCGGCTGATCGACGGCGGCACCGGCAACGCCGGGCACATCGGGCACGTGGTGGTCGAGCCCGGCGGGGCGCTGTGCGGGTGCGGCGCGCTCGGCTGCCTGGAGGCGGTCGCCCGGGGGCCGGGCCTCGCCGCCTGGGCGGTGGCCCGCGGCTGGTCACCGGGAGGCCTGCCGGAGCCGGGCACGGGCGAGCCGGGCACGGGCGAGCCACGGACGGGCGGATACAGCGGCGGATACCGCGAGGCGGGCGCCGCGACCGGGCGGCGGCTGGCCGCCGACGCGGCGGCCGGCGACGAGATCGCGCTGGCCGCGATGGCACGCGCCGGGCGGGCCCTCGGCATCGCGATCGCCTCGGCGACCAACCTCTGCGACCTCGACATGGTGACCGTCGGCGGTGGGCTGTCCCAGGCGGGACCGCTGCTCTTCGATCCGCTGCGGGAGACGCTGCGCGAGCACACCCGCATGGAGTTCGCCTCACGCGTCCGCGTGGTCCCGGCCGAGCTCGGTCAGGACGCCGGCCTCGTCGGCGCGGCCGCCCTCATCCTCGCCGCCGGTTCCTACTGGTCAGCAGGGGCCACCGTCACCGTCTGGTGAAGATGGCGGCGTAGACGCCGTTCTCCATGTCGATCCAGGTCGGGTACAGGCCCTTGGCCGTCATCTCGTCGAACCGCGCCTGGTACTGGGCGGCGCTCATCCCGTGGAAGGCGTACCAGGCGCCGATCGTGTCCTTGCGCCAGATGGTGAGGTAACCCTTGCCGTCGGGCGTGACCGTGATGGCGGACGGACGGTATCCGCGCTTGACGTTGATGTTGAAAATGCGCTGGTACTCGGATGCGGAGTCGGAGAGCGTGAAGTGCCAGGAGACGCCCGACGGGTTGGCGGCCCAGACAGCGGCCACCCGCGGGCTGGACGCCGTGCCGTACAGGTTGACCGAGACGGGGATGTACCCGTTACGGTTCGCGTCCGTGTTGGCCAGGAGGAACTCGGGGATGCCGATGCCGTGGCGGGCGATGAATTTGCCGGTCTTCTTCTCGTAGATAGCGGTGAACACGGTGTTCGGCCCGCTGCCCGTCGCGGTCACCACGGTGGGCTGGTAGCCATTCGCCGTGACCTGATCGAACCTCTTCTGATACGCGGCGCTCCCCCTGAGCTCCACCTCCATCGTCCAGTCGGGGCCGGGCTTGTTGTCCCAGAACATCGCATATCTTTCCGTTGACTTCTGCAGCCCGATCGAGAAGGTCACCGGACGTAGGTCTGCGGACGTCGCCGGGAAGATGGAGATCATCTTCGTGTGGTTCAGGCCGTGGTAGCCGCGGTACTCGTACGGGGTGGTGGTCTCGGCGCGGGCGTTCGCCGATGCCGGCGGGGCGGCCACCGAAACAGCGGCCAGGAACGTCGTGGCGGCTATCATGATCTTGCGAGGAGCGCGCATCGTCTTCTCCGTTGGTGTCGGGTCCGGACATGGCCCGGTTCAGTGGGGGTCACTCGTATTTACGGCCAGGTCGCTTTCACGCTGATTGCCGTGGCCTTGACGGCGACCTGCATCCGGGGTCGCGGTCCGGTCGGCGCGGACCGGCTCATCCTGCGAAGATTGGCTCATGGCTGTCCCACAGGTGACGTACGACGATGTCGTCGCCGCACGCGAACTGCTCAAGGGCGTGGCCGTGCAGACGCCCGTGCTCCACTCCCGGGTGCTGTCCGAGGCGGTCGGGGGTCCCGTACACCTCAAGTGCGAGAACATCCAGCGGGCCGGGTCGTTCAAGATCCGGGGCGCCTACGTCCGCATCGCCCGGCTCAGCGACGACGAGCGGGCCAGGGGTGTGGTGGCGGCGAGCGCGGGCAACCACGCCCAGGGCGTCGCGCTCGGTTCGACGCTGCTGGGGGCCAAGTCCACCGTCTACATGCCCGAAGGCGCTCCGCTGCCCAAGGTGGAGGCCACCCGGGCGTACGGCGCTGACGTCGTCTTCGCCGGGCACACGGTCGATCTGGCACTCCAGGCGGCGCAGGAGCACGCGGACCGGACCGGGGCGGTGTTCATCCACCCGTTCGACCATCCCGACGTCGTGGCCGGGCAGGGGACGATCGGGCTGGAGGTCATCGAGCAGCTTCCCGAGGCGGCCACGATCGTGCTGCCGATCGGCGGCGGCGGCCTGGCGGCCGGCGTCGCGCTCGCGGTGAAGTCGCTGCGGCCCGGGATCAGGGTCATCGGCGTGCAGGCGGAGCGGGCCGCCGCCTATCCGGAGTCGCTCGCGGCCGGGCATCCGGTCATGGTCGAACCGGCCTCGACGATGGCGGACGGCATCGCGGTCGGGCGGCCGGGCGCACTGCCGTTCGAGCTGATCCACTACCTGGTCGACCGGGTGGTCACGGTCTCGGAGGAGTCGCTGTCACGGGCGCTGCTGCTCTGCCTGGAGCGGTCGAAGCTGCTGGTCGAGCCCGCCGGGGTCGCCGGGGTCGCCGCGCTGCTCGACCAGCCGCACGCGTTCGATCCGCCGGTCGTCGCGGTGGTGTCCGGCGGCAACATCGACCCACTGCTGCTCGCCCGGGTGCTGCGGCACGGCCTGGCGGCGGCCGGGCGCTACCTGGCCTTCCGGATCCGCCTGACCGACCGGCCGGGCGCGCTCGCCGCACTGCTTCACCGGCTGGCCGAGCTCGGGGTCAACGTGCTCGACGTCGTGCACGAGCGGGTGGGCTCCCGGCTGCACCTGGACGAGGTCGAGGTCCTGCTCCAGCTGGAGACCAGGGGGCCCAGGCACTGCGACGAGGTGCTCGCCGCCCTCCGCCGTGACGGCCACAAACTGCTCTTCTCCTGAGCGGGCGGACCGGCCGGTCAGGCGACGGCGGCGGGACGGCGCGGCTGGAACAACCAGGCGTCGAAGAGAGCGGTCAGCTTCTTGCCGGACATCTGCTCGGCCAGCGCGACGAACTGCTCGGTCGTGACATTGCCGTACCGGTGCTCGGCGGTCCACTTCTTGAGCAGCGGGAAGAACACGGCGTCGCCGATCGCCTTGCGCAGGGCGTGCAGCGTCATCGCGCCGCGCACGTAGACGGAGTTGTTGAACAGGTCGGTGGCGCGGGCGTCGCCCGGCGGGTAGGTCCACATGGGGTCGGCGGCGTTCGCGTAGTAGCGCTTGAACAGCGCCTCGGCCGTGGCCTCGCCGCGGTGCTCGGCCCAGAGCCACTCCGCGTAGGTGGCGAAGCCCTCGTTCAGCCACAGGTCCTTCCACCTGGTGATGCTCACGCTGTCGCCGAACCACTGGTGGGCGAGCTCGTGGGCGATGATGCCGCTTTCGGGGGAGAACCCGCCGTAGATCGGCTTCGTCTGGTTCTCCAGCGCGTATCCGGAGGAGTAGTCGTCGATCACGCCGCCCGTGGAGGAGAACGGGTAGGGCCCGAACACGGTCGACCAGTAGTCGGTGATCTTCGCCGTCTCGGTGTAGAGGTTGTCGAGCGAGCCGCGGAAGACGGGGGCGACGGCCGCGTAGATGGGCAGGCCCTTGTCGCTCTTTCCGGTGCGGATCTCGAACTTCCCGGTCGTCATCGTGGCGAGGTAGCTGGCCATCGGGTGCTTTTCCCGCCACACGAACGTGGTCTTTCCGTCGACCGTCTTCGGCTCGCCGTCGAGCTCGCCGTTGGCGATCGCGGTCAGGCCGGCCGGCACCGTGATCTCGAAGTCGTAGGTGGCCTTGTCGGCCGGGTGGTCGTTGGACGGGAACCAGGTCTTGGCCCCGTTCGGCTCGGAGGTCACGAACGACCCGTCGGCCGTCGCCACGAAGCCGTACGTGCCGAGGTTGACGTAGTCGCGGATCGGTTCCGGCAGACCCGAGTAGTCGACCGTCACCTCGAACCTGTCGCCCTTGGAGATCCGGTACGCCGGTCGGATGGTCAGCTCGTCGCCCTGGCGGCCGAACCCGGCGGTCGCGCCGTCGACGGCCACCCGGCTCACCGTGAGCCCGCGCAGGTCGAGGTTGAACGAGGTCAGGTCCTGTACGGCCCTGGCCCGGATCGTCGCGCTGCCGGCCAGTCGTTTGGTCGCCGGGTCGTAGGACAGTCTCAGCAGGTAGTGCCGTACGTCGTAGCCGCCGTTGCCGTCCCCGGGGAAGGCGGGGTCGCCGATGCCCGGTGCGCCGATCGTGCCCGAGGTGATCGCCCCGAACAGGCCGTCCCGCCCGCCGCCCGGATCGCTGCCCTGTACGGCGGCCGGGGTGGGCGCGGAGGTCGGTGCGGCCACCGCGCCCGAACACGCGGCGGTGACGGCGAGGACCGCGGCGGCGAGCGCGGCGGTCACTGAGGGTGTCGTGGGGCTACGGAGCGCGGACATGGCCAGGCCACCTTATGCGAGGAGGAGGACTTGGCTCGTTTGATCACCGCGCCGTTCGCCGATCAAAGCCGGAGAAGGGCAAAGAGTGTCCCATCCCCATGCGGACCTCTGGGCCGTGCCTGACAAATCACCCATAGCGTCATACGTCGGGTTGGGATTTCTCAGACACGGCCTCGTGCGCTCAGAGGTTGCCGCGCCGCTCCTGCTCGCGCTCGATGGCTTCGAACAGGGCCTTGAAGTTGCCCTTGCCGAACCCGAGCGAGCCGTGGCGCTCGATGAGCTCGAAGAACACCGTCGGGCGGTCCACCACGGGCTTGGTGAAGATCTGCAGCAGGTAGCCGTCCTCGTCGCGGTCGACCAGGATCCGCCGCTTCTTGAGCTCCTCGATCGGCGCCCGGACCTGGCCGATGCGGGCCCGCAGCTCCGGGTCGTCATAGTAGGAGTCGGGCGTGTCGAGGAACTCCACGCCGGCCTTCCGCATGTAGTCCACCGTGGCCAGGATGTCATTGGTCGCCAGGGCGATGTGCTGCACGCCGGGCCCGCCGTAGAACTCCAGGTACTCGTCGATCTGCGACTTGCGCTTGCCGACGGCGGGCTCGTTCAGCGGGAACTTGACCTTGCGGCTGCCGTCGGCGACGACCTTGGACATCAGCGCCGAGTAGTTCGTCGCGATGTCGTCGCCGATGAACTCCGCCATCTTGGTGAAGCCCATGACCCGCTCGTAGAACTCGACCCACTCGTCCATGCGCTCGACGTTGCCGACGCAGTGGTCGACGGCCTGGAAGAGCCTGCCGTTCTTGACGTCCGGGGCCGCGACGACGGGCTCGGCCGCCGAGTAACCGGGCAGGTAGGGGCCGTGGTAGCCGGACCGGTCGACGAGCGTGTGCCGGGTCTCGCCGTAGGCCGCGATCGCCGCGACCATCACCTTGCCGTGCTCGTCCTCCACCACGTACGGCTCGGCCAGCCCCCGGGCGCCCTGAGCGAGCGCGTGACGGTAGGCGGCCGGTACGTCCGGAACGTCCAGCGCGAGATCGATGACGCCGTCGCCGTGTGCCGCCACGTGCTCGGCGACCGCCGTGCCCGGCCGTACGGAGCCGCGCAGCTCGAAGCGCGCCGAGCCGGACTCCAGCACGTACGCCACCTCGTCGGGGCTGCCGTTCTCCGGCCCGCGGTAGGCCGCCAGCCGCATCCCGAACGCCGTCGAGTAGTAGTGGGCGGCCTGCTTCGCGTTGCCGACCGCGAAGACGACCGCATCCATGCCGTTCACCGGAAAGACATCGTTCATAGCCACACTCTCAGACGGGGTAGCCAAATTGTGCAAGAGTGAGTTGAATTAGTGGACATTTTGTACACTCTGGGATCGTGACCGAAGGTAGAAGTTGTGACGATTGATCAGCTCGATTCGCGGATCGTCTCGCTGCTGCGGGCCGAGCCGCGCATCGGCGTGCTGGAATGCTCCCGGCGGCTCGGCGTGGCCAGGGGCACGGTCCAGGCCCGGCTCGACCGGCTGGCCGCCCGGGGGGTCATCACGGGGTACGGCCCCGACATCGACCCGGCCGCACTCGGCTTCGACGTGACCGCGTTCGTGACGCTGCAGATCCGGCAGGTCGCAGGGCACGTGCCGGTCGCCGACCAGCTCGCCCTGATCCCCGAGATCCTGGAGGCCCACACGATCACCGGCGGCGGCGACATGCTGTGCCGGGTGGTCGCGCGTAACAACGCCGATCTCCAGCGTGTCATCGACCTGATCGTGGACGTTCAAGGCGTGGTACGGACATCGTCAGTGATCGCTCTCGACACGCCCGTGCCGTACCGGATCCTGCCGTTGGTACGCGCCGCCGGAGGATAGGCTTCCCCACCTGTCGCCATGGGCTCGTTGTCGAGCACGGCCGGCCATCGTTTACCGTGGAACTCATCCGCCCAGCTCATAGGTGTACGCGGACGTTTCGGGGGGAAACGCGTGGACAGCGGCGACAGGGGCCCCATGCGCGGGGGTGGCTCCATGGACCACAAGCACGACACGGTTCCGATGCGGTTGGGGGACCCCGGACGGCCGGAGGTCCATGCCGGTGGCGACGCCGCGCCGCCGAAGACGCGGCGTCGCCGGCGGGGGTTGCGCGTCTTCCTCCTCACGATGATCTCGGGGCTCGTCGTGATGGCGGCGGCCATCGGCGCCGTCTGGTTAATGACCCCGATCCCCGACAGCACGCAGAAGCTGGCGACCGCCGAGGGATCGGTCATCTACTACCGCAACGGCAAGACCATCCTCGCCAAGCAGGGGGTCAACCGGGAGAACGTGCCGCTCGCCCAGGTGCCGAAGCCGGTACGGGATGCCGTCATCGCGGCCGAGAACCGCACGTTCTACCGGGACAAGGGCGTTTCGGTCTCGGGCAGCGCCCGCGCCATCTGGTCCACGCTCACGGGCCGGCAACTCCAGGGCGGCTCAACGATCACCCAGCAGATGGTCCGCAACTACTACAGCGGACTCGGGCAGGAACGTTCCATCTCGCGCAAACTCAAAGAGATCATGATCGCGCTGAAGGTGGACCGCTCGAAGTCGAAGGACTGGGTGCTGGAGCAGTACCTCAACACGATCTACTTCGGCCGCGGCGCGCACGGCGTCCAGGCCGCCGCGCGGGCCTACTTCAACACCGACGTGCAGAACCTGAACGTCGCCCAGGGCGCCTACCTCGCCGCGGTCATCCAGCAGCCCAGCCGGTTCGCCAACCCGACCGGAGACGTCCTGGAGACGGTCAGGGCGCGCTGGCGGTCGGTGATCGACGGCATGGTCGAGATCGGCGCGCTCAGCCGTGAGGAGGCCGAGCGACAGACGTTCCCCACGCTGGCCGCGCAGAAGCCGCCGCTGACGACGACGGGACAGGACGGCTACATGCTGGCCCAGGTGCGCGCCGAGCTCAACCGGCTCGGCTACAGCGACGAGGACATCAACCAGGGCGGCCTGAAGATCACCACGACCTTCGACAAGAAGCTCATGCGGCTCGCCAGGAAGGCCGTCAAGTCGGTCCTGCCCGGCGACACTCCCAAGAAGGTCCGCACCGGCCTGGCCGCGGTCGATCCGGCGACCGGGGAGGTCCGCGCGTTCTACGGCGGCGACTTCGAGACCACGCAGTACGACAACGCCTTCTCCGCCAAGGTCCAGGCCGGGTCGACGTTCAAGCCGTACACTCTGGCCGCCGCCCTCGAGGCGGGCTTCGGGCTCGACACCCGCGTCTACGGCGACTCGCCACTTGTGATCGGCAAAGACAAGATCCCCAACGCCGGCGGCACGTCGTACGGCTCGGCCATCACGCTGGTCGACGCGACCCGCAACTCGGTCAACACCGCGTTCGTGGACCTCGGACAGAAGGTCGGCCTGGACAGGGTCGCGGCGGCGGCGGAGGCGGCCGGGATCCCGGCGGAGCAGATCGCCCAGCAGAAGGCCTACCCCACGTTCCCCCTCGGCACCGCGTCGGTGAGCGCCGTCCAGCAGGCGTCCGGATTCGCCACGTTCGCGGCCGGCGGCATCCACCGTGACGCCCATGTGATCCGCGCGGTGACCGACGCCGCCGGGAACACCCGGAAGGTCACCGCGCCGGAGCGGCGGGCGTTCAGTGAGAACACCGCCGCCGACGTGACCTACGCGCTCCAGCAGGTCGTACGCGGCGGCACCGGCACCGCCGCGTCCCTGCCCGACCGGCCGGTCGCCGGGAAGACCGGGACCACCGACGAGTCGGTCGCGGTCTGGTTCAACGGGTATGTCCCGCAACTGGCGGTCGCGGTGAACATGTTCCGCGACGACAACAAGCCGGTGCGGGTCCCCGGATGGGGCGAACTGTACGGCGGCACGCTGCCCGCGCAGATCTGGAACGCCTTCATGAGCGAGGCCATGGACGGCAAGCCGGTCAAGGAGTTCCCGCCACCCGTCACCTGGGATCCCAACAACTACTGGGATGGCTACGCCATGGGCCGGACGCCTGACGAGCGCGGTGTCGAGCTCGGTTACCCCGGCTACCCCGGCTACCCTGGTCCGTCCGGCTCGCCGACGCCCGTCCCCTCCGCGCCCGGTACGGATGGTCCGTACGGCCAGGGCGTCCCGGAGGCCGGTCCGGAGGGCCGGGCACCGGGTGACCAGAGCCGGGGTGACCAGCCACCGGGTGGTCATCAGACCCCGGGCGGCCAGACAGGGGGCGGCCAGACCCCGGGCGGCCAGACAGGCGGCGGCGGCCAGAGCGCCAATCCGGTGGCCACGCCCGCAACGAATGCTCGAGGCCAGTCGGGTGACTCTCCCGTGACCGGCCCCGGCGGCCTACCTGTAATGACACCCTTGCAGGCCGTACCTCAACCGTGACCGGCCGCCTGAAGGTCGAACCGTACGGCCAGGCCGTCTGGAGCGGGCCAAGCACGCTATATCCCTCGATGCCGCCTGATATCCACTGAGTGCATTGGGGGCAGGCCTCCCGTGGTGTCACCACTCTGCGGGGATGTCTGGGTCCTGCTGGAGGAACTCGAGGCGGTTGCCGACATTGTCGTGGGCGTAGAAACGGCGGTGGCCGGGGAAGTTGTCGTCCCAGATGACTTCCGTACCGGCTGAGGTCAGGCGTTCGGCGAGTGCGTTGAGGTCGGTGACCCGGATGCCCGGGTGGGCCTTGCGCGCGGGGCGGAAGTCGGCCTCCACACCAAGGTGGATCTCCAGCGTGTCGGCGCGCACCCACAGGCCACCGCGTGCCGCGAGCACCGGCGGCTTGGTGATCTCGGACATCCCGAGGACGTCGACGTAGAAGTCGCGGCACGCCTCCTCGCTGCCCGCCGGGATGGCCAGCTGGACATGATGCAGGCCATAGCCGAACGGCGACCGTCGGTCTGAGCCGTACCCCTGCGCGGAAACCGTGTGTTCGCTCATCGGGTCACCTTCCGTCAACAGCATGACGTTGCTGTTTCTGTAAACTACGCAACGGCTGTTACGGGTGCGTACGAGAGCATCTGAAGATCATCCCCGACAGTGGGGCCGAGTCGGTCGGGAGCCAATGATGGACGCTGATGCGCGCCTGTTCGACTCTCTGGGGTTCCAGTGGGATCGTTCGTCTGTCAACCGCGAGATCCCCGTCCATGATGTGGCCCGGGCGGTGTGGCGCTACCAGCGGTCGCTGCCCGAGTTCGTGTGGGATGCGGCAGTCCTGGAGGGCAACCCGTTCACCTATCCCGAGGTGCAGACCCTCATGGAGGGCATCACCGTCGGCGGCCACAAGGTCAGTGATGAACGGCAGGTCCTCAACCTGGCGGAGGCCGCCAGAGAACTGGTGACCGTCGTGAAGTCCGGGGAGTTCCGTCTCGACAAGGCGACATCGGACCGGTTCCACCAGATCATCGCCAGAGACGAGGCGCTGGAGGCGGGCCACTTCCGCGGCGAGGGCTCGCTGACCCTGACTCCGGGCGTCAGCCTCGGCGAGTACGGTCGCTACCTGCCCCCGCAGACAGTCCCGGGCGGGGAGAACCTCCGGCAGATTCACGCGGAGGGACTCCGTGCGCTCGATGACGAGGCCGACGACCCGTTCGAGCAGGCCATCGCCTACTTCCTTTTCGGCGCGCTGCAGCAGTTCTACTTCGACGGCAACAAGCGGACAGCCCGAAACATGATGAACGGGCACCTGGTGTCCCATGGCATCGACGCCATCAGTGTTCCGGCTGCCCGCCGAGTCGAGTTCAACAGGGCCATGGTCGACTTCTTCCGGACCAAGAACGGCACCGAGATGTTCGCCTTCCTGGCCTCCTGCCACCCCGACCTCAGCTTCCTCTGATCGCGGGTGTGCCATGCCGATCCCGCCAGCCGGAATAGGTTCCCGGATCCGGTAAGTGATCGAGGTGCTCGGCTATCCGGCGGAGCGCTCCTGCTCGTCGGTGAACAGGTCGCTGGTGGAGGTGGCGGTGACGGCGCGCCGTGCCCATTCATCGAGCCGGTCCAGGTCTCTGCAGGCGGTGATGCGGGCGCGCTCGGCGTCGGAGACGGGAATGCTCCGTACCTTCAGGATGGTCAGCACCGCTCTGGCCTCACCCTCGGCGCGGCCTTCCGCGCGGCCTTCCGCAAGTCCTTCTGCGAGTCCTTCTGTCTTGCCTGCGCCGAAGTGCTTACGAGCGAAGGGGCTGTAGACCGGCCAGGTAGCCGAAGCTGATTCCATGATCTTCTCCATCATGAGTCGGGCAGCCTGCGAAGCCAAGCGATAGGCGTATTCATAGTAATGCGGAGCGTGTTCGGCGGGGAGGTGCCCC
>NZ_BOOG01000066.1 GCF_016863115.1 Sphaerimonospora thailandensis | reverse complement strand
GACTGGCTCGCCCGCCACTCCACAGAGGGTGCCGGGATCTACGGCGTCGTCAACCGGGCGCTCATTCCCTTCGGCCTCCACCACTTCGTCAACTCGATCGTCTGGTACACGGTGCCGGGATGTGAAATCGGCACGGTTCACACGACGGGTGACATGTGGTGCTATTTCGCTGGCCAGCAGGGTGCGGGCGCGTTCATGGCCGGTTTCTTCCCCGTCATGATGTTCGGCCTCCCGGCCGCCGCCCTCGCCATGTGGCGCGCCGCTCCCCCGCATCGGCGGGCGACCGTGGGCGGCATCATGCTCTCCGCCGCGCTCGTCTCGTTCGTCACCGGCATCACCGAGCCGATCGAGTTCGCGTTCATCTTCGTGGCTCCGGTCCTGTTCGCGGTGCACGCACTGCTCACCGGCATCTCGATGGCGCTGGTCGCGGGCCTCGGCGGACGGCTCGGGTTCGGGTTCTCGGCCGGCGCGATCGACGCCGGTCTGAACGCGACCAAGGACAACACGCACAATTTCCCGCTCATCATGCTGATCGGGGTCTGTTACTTCTTCGTCTACTACTTCCTGTTCAGTTTCCTGATCAAGAAGATGAACATCATGACGCCGGGACGCGAGCCGGAGCCCGACGTCGATTCCGGAGAGTCCACGGACACCGCCGCCCGCACCTGATCCCCCCGCGAATCGCCGGACCGTAATGCGTTCACCTCGCTGGCCGTAATTTGACCGAGCCTCATCGGAGGCACCCCAACTGAGGGGAAGCTTTCCCTTGAAATGGGGAGATAAGGCCGCGCCGAGCGACAAAGTTGGCGGCCTGTGTATCAGACGGGGGAACCGGAACCTCTATTAGGCAGCGGATTTCCCCTGCCCCCGGACGACGACCGCCCCCGAACGACGACCGCCCCCGAATGACGACCGCCCCCGAACGACGACCGCCCCCGAATGACGAACAGGGAGTCTCGATGCCCAAGCCGATCCCGCTGCCCAGGATCATGTCCGTACCCCCCGCGGATCCGCCGTACGACGACGAGCGCGCGGCGGCGGACGGCGCAGCCGAAGGCGGCATGCCCATGACGTACGGCTCGCTCGCCCTGGCCCATGTGCCGGAGGCCGCCGCACCCGCCAGGGTGCCCGAAACCATCCCACAGGCCCGGAGTGCCGCACTGCGGGTGCGGGAAGCGGTACGGGCACGGGGAACGGTGCGGACGCGGGGAGCCCGGCCCGATGAGCGGCACCTGCGCTGTCTCGGTCAGGCCATGGCGGAGGTCCTCGCGGGCCGGCGACCCGCGGAGACCGTGCAGGACAGGCTGTCGGAGCGGGCCTATCGCGAGCTGGTCCGCGCCGGAAAGATGATCCATGCCGAGCGTCCGCCGCTGGTGGGGCCGCCGCATGCGCAGTGGCCCCGCGACGGTGTGGCGGAGATGTGCGTGCTCGTCCACTGCGGGACGCGCAGCCGGGTGCTCGCGCTACGCCTGGAGCGCTTCGGCGTCCAGTGGCTGGTCACGGAGTTCGAGACCGCCTGACAGCGTCGGCTGGAAGCGGTCGGCTGGAAGCGAGAATCCCCGCAGGGGTCCGCCCTGCGGGGATTCTCGTTCGGATCACGCCTCGGCGTTCCTCGGATCGCCGTGGCAGCGCTTGAACTTCTTGCCCGAGCCGCACGGGCAGGGCGCGTTGCGCTCGGTGTTGCCGTACGCGGCACGCTGCTCCGGCGTGGAACGCACCCGGCTGACCTCGACGTCACCGGACTCGCTCGGGGCGCTGTAGACCATCTCGGTCGGCTGGGACGGCCGCCGCAACGCCTGCGCGATGATCGAACCGGCCTGCGCGACCGCCGTGTCCTCCTCGATGTTCTCCTCGACGATCGGATTGGCCTGCACCTCGACCTCGAGGTTGAACAGGTAGCCGACCGACTCCTCCTTGATGCCGTCGAGCATCGCGGCGAACATCTCGTAGCCTTCGCGCTGGTACTCGATCAGCGGGTCCTTCTGGGCATAGGCGCGCATGCCGATGCCCTCCTGGAGGTAGTCCATCTCGTAGAGGTGCTCACGCCACTTTCGGTCGAGAACCGAGAGGATGACCCGGCGCTCCAGCTCGCGCATCGCCTCGCTGCCGAGCTGCTCCTCCCGCTGGCCGTACGCCTCGAGCGCGTCGGTCTTGACCTTCTCCGCGATGAACTCGGCGGACAGGTCCTCCCGCTCGCCGCCGGCCGCCTCGATGAGCTCCTCGACGGTGAACGAGACCGGGTAGAGCTGGCCGAACGCCTTCCACAGCTTGTCGAGGTCCCACTCCTCCGCGAAGCCCTCGCCGGTGGCGCCCTTGACATAGTCGTCGACGACGTCGGTGACGAAGACCCGCACCTGCTCGTGCAGGTCGGCGCCCTCCAGCACGCGGCGGCGCTCGGCGTAGATCACCGTACGCTGCCGGTTCATGACCTCGTCGTACTTGAGGACGTTCTTGCGGATCTCGAAGTTCTGCTGCTCGACCTGGTGCTGCGCGGAGGCGATCGCCTTGGACACGATGCCCGACTCGATCGGCACGTCGTCCGGAATGTTGAGCCGCGTCATGATCATCTCGACCTTGGCCGCGTTGAACAGCCGCATCAGGTCGTCTTCGAGCGACAGGTAGAACCGGGACTCGCCCGGGTCGCCCTGACGGCCGGAACGGCCGCGCAGCTGGTTGTCGATGCGCCGGGACTCGTGCCGCTCGGTGCCCAGCACGTACAGCCCGCCGCTCCCGACGACCTCCTCGTGCTCGGTCTTGACGGCCTCCTTGGCCTTCTCCAGCGCCTCGGGATAGGCCTGCTCGTACTCCTCCGGAGTCTCCGACGGCGACAGCCCGCGCTGCTGCAGCTCCAGGTCGGCGCGGAACTCGGGGTTACCGCCGAGCATGATGTCGGTGCCGCGGCCCGCCATGTTCGTGGCGACGGTGACCGCGCCCTTGCGGCCGGCCTCGGCGACGATCGCGGCCTCACGGGCGTGGTTCTTCGCGTTCAGCACCTCGTGCGGCACGCCCTGGCGCTTGAGCATCCGGGCGAGCTTCTCGGACTTCTCCACGCTGGTGGTGCCGACCAGGACCGGCTGGCCCTTCTCGTACCGCTCCTTGATGTCCTCTACGCAGGCCTGGAACTTGGCGTCCTCGGTCTTGTAGACCACGTCGGCCTGGTCCTTGCGGACCATCGGCCGGTTGGTCGGGATCGGGACCACGCCGAGCTTGTAGGTCTGGTGGAACTCGTTGGCCTCGGTGGTGGCCGTACCGGTCATGCCGCCGAGCTTGTCGTACAGGCGGAAGTAGTTCTGCAGGGTGATCGTGGCGAGTGTCTGGTTCTCGTCCTTGATCTTTACACTTTCCTTGGCCTCGATGGCCTGGTGCATGCCCTCGTTGTAGCGACGGCCGTGCAGGACGCGCCCGGTGAACTCGTCGACGATCAGGACCTCGCCGTCGACGACGATGTAGTCCTTGTCCTTCTTGAACAGTTCCTTCGCCTTGATCGCATTGTTGAGGAACTGGACGAGGTGGGTGTGCTCGGGCTTGTACAGGTTGTCGATGCCGAGCCAGTCCTCGACCTTCTCGACACCGGCCTCGAGGACGCCGATCGTGCGCTTCTTCTCGTCGACGACGTAGTCGCCGGTGCTCTCCTCGCCGTCCTTGCCCTCCGTGCCACGGCGCAGCCTCGGGACGATCTTGGCGAACTCGGTGTACCACTTGCCGGACTGCTCGCCGGGACCGGAGATGATCAGCGGGGTGCGTGCCTCGTCGATGAGGATGGAGTCGACCTCGTCGACGATCGCGAAGTTGTGGCCGCGCTGGACGCACTCGTCCATCGACCAGGCCATGTTGTCGCGCAGGTAGTCGAAGCCGAACTCGTTGTTCGTGCCGTAGGTGATGTCCGCGTTGTACTGCCTGCGGCGCTCGTCCGGCGGCATGTTCGCCAGGATCACGCCGACCTCGAGGCCGAGGAAGCGGTGGACTCGGCCCATCGTCTCGGCGTCGCGCTTGGCCAGGTAGTCGTTGACCGTGACGACGTGGACGCCCTTACCGGACAGGGCGTTGAGGTAGCTCGGGAGAGTACAGGTCAGGGTCTTGCCCTCACCGGTCTTCATCTCCGAGATGTTGCCCATGTGCAGGTTGACCCCGCCCATGAGCTGCACGTCGAAGTGGCGCTGCCCCAGCACCCGGCGGGCGGCCTCGCGCACGGTCGCGAACGCCTCGGGCAACAGGTCGTCGAGAGACTCGCCGTCGGCGTAACGCTGCTTGTACTCGTCGGTCAGCGCGCGAAGCTCGGCGTCAGACAGGCTCTTGAAGTCCTCTTCAATGGAGTTGACCTGCTCGGCGATCCGCTTGAGCTTCCGCAGAGTCTTGCCTTCGCCGGCGCGAAGGATCTTGTCGAGAATGGCTGGCACTGTTAGTAGAGCTCCTCGCAGGTCTACCCCGGGCGGTCCGACCGGGGTGGGAGGACGAGACACACACTTCCCCGCAACCATCGTAGGCTGTTCCGCCACCGGACACAGCCATCGCCAACGGGCCGGAGCGGCGTGCCGTATTCGCATGAGTTATAACGAGCGAAACGCCCGAGGGGTTCCCCCCGATGTGCCGACCGTGGTGACCATCAGGTAGAAAACGGGGTATGGCACAGAGCGGACACCAAGGCAGCCACGCGGGAAGCCCCAAATCGTGGCTCGCCGTCAGCACGATCCTCATCGGCTTCCTCGTTGGCGGGATCGCCCTCGTCGCGGGCCCCAACTGGCTGTTCTTCTGGGTCGGCGTCGGCATCTGCGCGGTCGGCGGCCTGCTCGCGCTCGCGGTCGACATCTTCTCCGACGTGATCGTCGACGCGCCCCGGGAGATCGAAGCGCAGGAGCACCATTCCCCGTTCGAGCACCACAAGGCCTGAGCCGTACGGCCCCCGGCGGCGGTGTCAGGCGACCGACCGCCCCGTACTTTCGAAGCCCTGGCCGCCGACAGCCCCTGACCTTCGAAAGAACTTTGTCGGTCGCCCCGTTTAGCATCTCCGGATGTGACCGACCTGACCTCCGACGAGGCCCGCAGGATCATCTTGCGGGCCCAGGGTTTCCTCGGCGCGAGCGCGCGCGGCGGTGGCGTGTCCGCCATGCTGCGGCGGGTGGGCGCCGTCCAGCTCGACACCATCTCTGTGCTGGCGCGCTCCCATGAACTCGTCGCGTACGCCCGGCTCGGTCCTGTCGGGCGTACGAAGGTGGAGCGCGCCTACTGGCACGACCCTCCGTGCGCCTTCGAATACTGGTGTCACGCCGCCTGCGTCCTCCCCCTCGAACAGTGGCCCCTGTACGGCTTCCGCCGCCGGGCCTATCGTGAGCGGCGGTTCCGCTGGCACGAGGTGCCGCCGACGATCGACAAGGTCCTGGATATCGTCCGCTCGGAGGGACCGGTCACCACCGCGGACATCGGCGGAGCACGTAATGGCGGCCCCTGGTGGGACTGGTCGGATTCCAAGATCGCGATCGAGTTCCTGCTCGACATCGGCGAGGTGGTCTGCACCCGGCGGATCGGCTGGCGTCGCGTATACGACCTGGCAGAACGTGTGATCCCGGCCGATCTGCTGGGCGAGGATCCCACCGACGCGGAGTGCGTCGCCGGGCTCACCGCGATCGCCGGCCGCTCCCTGGGCGTGGCGACCCGGGCCGACCTCGTCGATTTCACCCGGGTGAAGGGGAAATACGCCGAGTTGCTCGACGATGCCCTGCTGAGCGGCGCCGCCGGGCTCGTCCCGGTACGGGTCGCCGGGTGGCCGCCGGCTCGACGCCGTTCCGGAGCCCGGGCCGGAGCGGGAACCGACACGGCCGGCGCCCCCAACGCCTGGGCGGACCCGGCCGCACTCGAGACGGAGCCACGCGGCCGGCACCGGACCACGCCGCTGTCGCCGTTCGACTCCCTCATCTGGGATCGGCCCCGGACTGAGCGGATCTTCGGGGTGAGCCACCGCCTGGAGGCGTACGTGCCGAAGGACAGACGGGTCCACGGCTACTTCGCGATGCCGGTCCTGGCGGACGGGAAGATCATCGGCCGGGTGGATCCGGCGCGGGAGGGCCGCACGCTCGTCGCCCGGCAGGTCGGCTTCGAAGCCGGCGTCAGCCGTACCGCGGCGGGTCGCAGCGCGGCCATCACGGGCATGCGGGACGCGCTGCTGGAGGCCGCGAGCTGGGTGGACTGCACAGATCTCCGGGTCGAGCGGATCACCTCGCCGGAGTTCGAAGGACCGCTGCGGGCGGCGCTCGACGCCAAAAATCAAGCGTGAGCAGCCAAAGGATCATATAGCGTTTTCCGCGTGATTCCGACCTCCCGCAGCACCGTCTCCCCCGGGGGGCGCACATGCTGAGCCGACTGCTCCGTACGTACCTGCGGCCGTACTCGTCGGCGCTGACCGCGGTGATTCTCTTCCAACTGGTCGGCACCATCGCCTCGCTGTATCTGCCCAGCCTGAACGCCGACATCATCGACAAGGGCGTCGCGACCGGCGACACCGGCTACATCCTGACCACCGGCGGCTGGATGCTGACCGTTTCCCTCGTCCAGATCACCTGCTCGATCGCGGCGGTCTACCACGGAGCCAAGGTGGCGGCCGGGTTCGGGCGGGACCTCCGATCTGCGATCTTCCATCAGGTGGGCGGGTTCTCCACCCGGGAGGTCACCCAGTTCGGCGCGCCCTCGTTGATCACTCGCAACACCAACGACGTACAGCAGATCCAGATGCTCGTGGTGATGACCTGCACGATGCTGGTCGCAGCGCCGATCATGGGCATCGGCGGCATCATCATGGCGTTGCGCCAGGACCTCGGGTTGTCCTGGCTCATGCTGGTCTGCGTCCCGGTGCTGCTGCTCGCGATCGGACTGATCGTCTCCCGGATGGTTCCGCAGTTCCGCGCCATGCAGACCCGCATCGACGCGGTCAACCAGGTGCTGCGCGAGCAGCTCTCCGGCATCCGCGTGGTGCGGGCCTTCGTACGGGAGCGTGAGGAGACCCACCGGTTCGGCGAGGCGAACGACGCGCTGACCGAGACGGCGCTGCGCGTCGGACGGCTGACCGCGCTCATCTTCCCCACCGTGATGTTGATCCTCAACGCCTCCAGCGTCGCCGTGCTGTGGTTCGGCGCCGCCCGGGTGGACAGCGGAGAGATGCAGGTCGGCGCCCTCACCGCGTTCCTCATGTATCTGCTGCAGATTCTCATGTCGATGATGATGGCCACCTTCATCTCGATGATGATCCCGCGTGCCGCGGTCTGTGCCGAGCGCATCGGCGAGGTGCTGGACACCGAGTCGTCGGTGCGACCGCCCGCGCATCCCGTACGGCAGGTGGACCGCCGCGCCGAGCTGGAACTGCGCGACGTCGAGTTCCGCTATCCGGGGGCGGCGGCTCCGGTGCTGTCCGGCATCTCCTTCCGCGCCGTCGCGGGACAGACCACCGCCGTCATCGGCAGCACCGGGTCGGGCAAGACGACGCTGGTCTCCCTGGTGCCCCGGCTCTTCGACGCCACCTCCGGCGCCGTACTGATCGACGGCGTCGATGTACGCGATCTCGACCCTGAGATGCTCTGGTCGCGGATCGGCCTGGTGCCGCAGAAGCCGTACCTGTTCACCGGCACCGTCGCCAGCAACCTGCGGTACGGCAACCCGGACGCCACCGATGAGGAGCTGTGGGCGGCGCTGGAGGTCGCTCAGGCCCGCGACTTCGTCGAGGCGATGCCGGAGGGCCTGCAGGCGCCGATCACGCAGGGAGGAACGAATGTGTCCGGCGGCCAGCGGCAGCGGCTCTCGATCGCCCGGGCGCTGGTCGCCGAACCTGAGATCTACCTGTTCGACGACTCGTTCTCGGCCCTCGACCTGACCACCGACGCCCGGTTGCGTGCCGCGCTGCGCTCGTACACGGCCGAGGCCACCGTGGTCATCGTCGCCCAGCGGGTCTCCACGATCATCGACGCCGACCAGATCATCGTCCTGGACGACGGGCTCATCGTCGGCATCGGCACCCATGACGAACTGCTCGGCTCCTGCCCGACCTATGTCGAGATCGTCGAGTCCCAACTGACCATTGAGAGTGCGGCATGAGCGACCGGCCGACGACGGCACCAGCGCGACCGCGACCCCCCATGGGAGGCGGCGGCCCGGGGGGCCGCGGTTTCGGCATGGGAATGCCCGCGGAGAAGTCCATGAACTTCGGGCCCTCTGCCCGGCGGCTGCTCCGGCGGTTGAGCCCCGAGCGTACGAGGGTCCTGGCCGTGATCGGCCTCGCCGTGATCAGCGTGGTGTTCTCGGTCATCGGACCGAAGATCCTCGGCCGCGCGACAGACGTGATCTTCAGCGGTGTGATCGGCGCCCAGTTGCCCGCCGGAATCAGCAAGGAGCAGGCGGTTCAGGCGGCTCGCGCCTCGGGCCACGACAACTTCGCCGACATGGTCGCGGCAATGGACCTCGTCCCGGGGCACGGCATCGACTTCGGTGCGCTCGCCACGGCACTGGCCTGGGCCCTGGGGCTCTACGTCGCGGCGTCGGGCTTCATGTGGCTGCAGGGCTATCTGCTCAACGACGTGACCCAGCGCACCGTGTTCCGGCTGCGGGCCGACGTCGAGGACAAGATCAACCGGCTTCCGCTGCGGTTCTTCGACGGCCAGCCGCGCGGCGAGCTGCTCAGCCGGGTCACCAACGACATCGACAACGTGTCCCAGACCCTGCAGCAGACGCTGAGCCAGCTGCTGACCTCGCTGCTCACCGTGATCGGCGTGCTGGCCATGATGTTCGTCATCTCGCCGTTGCTCGCGATGATCGCATTGGTGACCATCCCCGTCACGATGCTCGTCACCGGTCAGATCGCCAAGCGCTCGCAGAAGCACTTCGTCGCGCAGTGGGCCCACACGGGCACCCTGAACGCCCACATCGAGGAGGCGTTCACCGGCCACGAGTTGGTGAAGGTGTTCGGACGCGGACCGGAGGTCGAGCAGGTGTTCCGGGAGCGGAACGACGCCCTGTACAAGGCGAGCTTCGGCGCCCAGTTCATCTCCGGGATCATCATGCCGACGATGATGTTCATCGGGAACCTCAACTATGTGGCCATCGCCGTCGTCGGCGCCGTACGGGTGGCCACGGGATCGATGAGCCTGGGCGACGTCCAGGCGTTCATCCAGTACTCCCGGCAGTTCACCCAGCCGTTGACCCAGGTCGCCTCGATGGCGAACCTGCTGCAGTCGGGCGTGGCGTCCGCCGAGCGGGTCTTCGAACTGCTGGACGCGAAGGAGCAGGAGCCCGATCCCGCCGAGCCGGTGCCGGCGGCCACCCGGCGGGGCTGCGTCGAGTTCGAGCACGTGTCCTTCCGTTACGACCCCGAACAGCCCCTCATCGAGGACCTGTCGCTGGTGGCCGACCCCGGGCACACGATCGCGATCGTCGGTCCCACCGGCGCGGGAAAGACCACGCTGGTCAACCTGATCATGCGCTTCTACGAGCTCGACGCGGGCCGCATCACCCTGGACGGCGTCGACATCACCGAGATGCGCCGCGAGGACCTGCGCTCGCAGATCGGAATGGTCCTCCAGGACACCTGGCTGTTCGGCGGCACGATCCGCGACAACATCGCGTACGGCAACCCGCGGGCCACCGACGAGGAGATCCACGCCGCCGCACGGGCCACGTACGTCGACCGGTTCGTCCGCACGCTGCCCGACGGGTACGACACGGTGATCGACGAGGAGGGCGGCAACGTCAGCGCCGGCGAGAAGCAGCTGATCACGATCGCCCGCGCCTTCCTCGCCGACCCGTCCCTGCTCATCCTGGACGAGGCCACCAGCTCGGTCGACACTCGGACCGAGGTCCTGGTGCAGCATGCGATGGCCGCGCTCCGCAGCGACCGCACCAGCTTCGTCATCGCCCACCGGCTGTCCACCATCCGGGACGCCGACCTCATCCTGGTCATGGAGGCGGGCAGCATCGTCGAGCAGGGCACCCATGACGAACTGCTCGCCACCCGTGGCGCCTACCACCGGCTGTACTCCGCGCAATTCAGCGGCGCCCTGGTTTCGGCCGACGAGGAGACGGCGACCAGCGGCTCCTAGGTGATCTCGAGCAGGCGCTCGCGGACGGCGTAGACCACGGCCTCCATCCGGGAGTGGAGCTGGAGCTTCTCCAGGATGTTGCGCACGTGGTTCTTGACCGTGTTCTCGGAGATGAACAGCTCCTTGGCGATCTCCCGATTGTTCATGCCCTTCGCGACCAGGCGGAGCACCTCCATCTCGCGTTCGGTCAGCTTGGGCACGGGGAGCTGCGGAGGGCGCTCGGCCTCCTTGCGGCTCATGTTCGCGAACTCGGAGATCAGCTTCGCGGCCATCGCGGGGTTGATGAGCGACTGGCCCTCGTGGACCCCGCGCACGGCGTCGGGCACCTCGTCGAGTTGGACGTCCTTGAGCAGATATCCGGTGGCACCCGCCTTGATCGCCTCGAAGAGGTCCTCCTCCTCGTCGCTGACCGTCAGCATGATGATCCGGGTGCTCGGCACCGATTCCTTGATGGCTCGGGTCGCCTCGATGCCGTCCTGTTTCGGCATCCGGACATCCATGAGGACCACGTCCGGCAGCAGCCGGCCGGCCAGTTCGACCGCCTCCCGGCCGTCGCTCGCCTCGCCTACCACCTCGATGTCCGCCTCCGCGGCCAGCGCCAACTCAAGGCTGCGCCGGATCAGCGCGTGATCGTCGACGATCAGCACGCGGATCGGCTCACCGCGACCGGCAACAGGGGTAACCTCGTCGGATCGGGTCACGAAACCTCCTCGCGGGGGCCAAGGACGCTAATGCTCTTCCCGCAAACGTTCACGGTCAACGCACCGACCGTCATCATTACACGGTTCCGGACGAGATGCGGATCTTCATCTGCCGGCCGCATGGCTTCCGGCCGTCTCGGTCGGCCTCCGGCGGAGGCCCCGGTCACCTGACGCCGTGCCTGGCGAACACCTCCGCGACGGCGGGTCCCATGGGGGTCAACTGCTGCTGAAGGGCGCGAAGCAGCACAAGCGGATCTTCAGCGGGTGCCTGATTAATCATGGATCGTCCTACTGGCCCGCCGAGTGCGAGCAGCGCATCCCTACCGTTGTCGGGGATGTTGAAGGCCGCGTCTCGGATCAGTTTGGCGCGGCCACGCAGGGATTCGGCGACCACACGGGCATTCCGCGTCATCGTCCCCAACTCGGTCCGCACCCGGTCCCGATGAGGACCTTTCCAACACATTCGGCCTACCGAATCGTTGACGGGCTTCAGCAACTCCTCGATGGCTTCGGCCAGGTCCTGGTGTTCATGTGCCAACCGCAACAAGTCATCGCGTAGCGACATCCCCGTTTCCCATCCGATCGACACCGATGGTGTAAGAATACTTCCACGTCGTGTAAAGAACGGCTAGCTTCTTGTCCTGTGGATCCGGAGCGGGTGGTCGACCCAGACGAACTGGAAAAATTGGCCAAGCAGCTCACAGACAGGCAGCAACTGGCCGAGGAGTACTACAAGCGGGCCTGCCAGTTCATGGGACAGCCAGGGGCGAATCAATTGGTGACCGTGCTGAAGTGGGCCACCGACACCGCCGGCGACCTGCGCGATCGCGCCCAGATCGCCCGAGCCGCGGATAAGGGCGGCGACCCCTTTGGGGCGTTGTCGACGTTCGGTCTCACCACCGCAATCAGCAAGGTTTCCGGACAAGACAGAACCCGACTGGAGAATGACCTCAAATCGCTCATCGCCGATAACGCCAAGGCCGGCCCGGAGCAACGTGCACAGGCGATTGGAGAGTTCTTCGGAAAACTGACCGCCGCCGAACGTTCCTGGCTGGCGATCGAACGGCCCGAGGTGGTGGGCCGATTGGACGGCGCTCCCGCAACGGTCAGGTACGCCGCCAACCGTTTACTGATCGAGCGCGCCCTCGCCCACGAGCGGAAGGAACTCGCCGAGCTGAAGGCCGGCATTCCGAAGAAGCCTCGAGTGGAGTCAATGATCGAGCACGGCCTCGTCGACGACCCCCGGTTCGCACCGCTGTTTGAGCGCGCCCTCGGCGACGGCCCCCAGATGGCGCTGCTGCTCGGGCAGGCCTCCGTCTACAGCCCCCAGATGGCACAGAAGATCAGGCAGGCCCTCGCCCGCAATCCCGAGATCTCACGGAAGATCGAGCGCGCCCTCGACGACGACCCCCAGATGGCACAGAGGATCGAGCGCGCGCTCCCCCAAGACCCTCGGGTGTCACAGCTGGAGCAGCGGGTGGCCCGCATGTCCGAGCTCCTCCAGCCTCGGATGACCGGCGACAACCAGCTCAAGCAACGGCAGTTCCTGCTCTTCGATCCCGCCGACGACGGCCGGGTCGCCGAGGTCTTCGGCGACCTCGCCAAGGCCAAGCACGTCGCCGTCATGGTCCCCGGCATCACCAACCGGCTGGACAACTACAGAGACATCGCGAAAGACGCCCAGAACCTGATCAAAGACCGCATGACCGGTAAAGATTTGCCGGAGACAGCTGTGATCACGTGGCTGGGGTACGACACGCCCGAGTTCGGCGACTCCGTGCTGCCTGCCAAGGCAGAGGCGGGCGCCCCCGCCCTGCACTCGTTCCGTGCGGGCCTGGAGGCGGCCAGGGGGGCGGAGTTCGCGCTGTTCGCCCACAGCTACGGCACGCTGCTGACAAGCAAGGCCCTGCAGCAGGGCACGCCATTCGACTCGGTGGTCTTCATGGGGAGCCCCGGTCTGGGGCCCAAGGTCAGGACAGCCGCCGATCTCAAGCTCGCGCCCGGCACCCAGGTGTTCGCCATGCGAGCCCCCGCTGATTGGGTCTCCTACACCGAGGCACACGGCAACGATCCCGCCGACATGCCCGACATCAAGCGACTGGCCACCGGCGCATCGTCCGGACACTCCCAGTACTACATTCCCAAGAACACCGGGCTGAACAATCTGCAGGCCGTCCTCACGGGCGATGCTTACGTGCGGCCGTTCACCGGCTCGCCGAGGGTCGATGACGGGCAGTTCGGCGCGAGCGGCGTACGGGTCCTGGTCAAGGAACTGCAGAGCCGGGTGCCGCAGTGGAAGACGGGCGAGCTGGCCGCGGCGCTCGACCCGATCATCAAGGGCGCGCTCACCGGGGAGACCGATCAGAAGACCGTGATCAACCAGGCCATGCATGAGCTGCGAAAATCCGAGCTCGGCGGCTATCTCTCCGCTGCCGACATCACCGAGATCACCGCCAAGGCCCTCGCGGCGGCCGGTGCGCCGCTCGCCGAACGAGCCGTCCTGTTCACCGCGACCAGGGGAGCCTATCCGCGATGAGATTCCCCACCTTGCTCCGCCGAGCCATCGCTGCGTCGGCCCTGCTCGCACTCATGACCGCCTGCACTAGCGAACTGGAGGCGAAGATGACGCCAGAGGAGTCCCGCCAGGTCTTCATCACCGAAGCCAAGGCCATCATCCAGGCCGTATTTCCCGGTGCGGACCCGCTTGTCGTGGTGCAAGTAAGGGACGCCCCGTGTGGTGGACCGGTCGGCACCGATTTTTCCAGCGTGGAGAGCATGATCAACGTCCACAGCGACGCTCGGGACGAGAAGCTGGATCCCGATCACGTCTTCAAACAGGTCATCGAGGTGTTGAAGCAGCAGGGCTGGAAGATCAACTACACGAAGGATCGTATAGCGGGGGCCGAACGCGAGGGTGTCGGCGGCATCAGCGCGGGGGTGGGCGACTCTCCTGTCGGCATCAACATCGGCGGGGACACCGAGTGTGTGGAGAACCCGGAGAAATGAGTTCGTCCCTGTCGCTTCGGCTCCGGGCTGTTCTCGTGGCGTTATCTCTGGTCGTGCTCGCGGTCGCCTGCGCCGGCAAACCGGCGAAGCCGGACATGACTCCCGATGAGTCCCGGGAGGTCTTCATCGCCGAGACGATCGCCGTCATCCGGGCCGTCCTGCCGGACACCGATCCCCGCGTCGCCGTACGGGAAATGAACCGGCCGTGTGGCGGACCGGCCGGCACCGACTACTCCAGCGTCGCGGCAGGCATCAGCGCCCACGGCGAAGACCCGGACGACGCGATGGATCCCGACAACGTGTTCCGGAACGTCGTCGAGGTGCTCAAGCAGCGGGGCTGGCGGATCAAGTACAGCGACAGCCGGATAGCCGGGGCCGAACGCGAGGGCGTCGGCGACATCAGTGCCGTGCTGGCCGAGTCTCCGCTCGGCATCGACATCATCGGCACGACCGAGTGCGTGAGGAATCCGGCCTTCGCTCAGGCGCCTACATAGTCAGCTCAAACGGCCGCGGCAGCAGGGCAGGCCGGACCCGATGGACGTGGTCCGGCCCGCACCCGGTGGAGGACTACCCCTCGACGAGCCTGAGGACTCCGTAGTTGTAGCCGCGCCGCCGGTAGACGACGCTGGGCAGGTCTCCCTCCTTGTCACGGAAGAGGAAGAAGTCGTGGCCCACGAGCTCCATCTCAAGGAGCGCCTGATCGATCGTCATGGGCTCGGCCTTGTGGAACTTCTCGCGGACGACGAGCGGGCCGTCGCCGTCCATCTCGATCGGGACGACCGAGTCCGCGAAGCCGCCCTGTTCTTCCCGGACGCCGGTTCGCGCCTCGGCAACCGGCGCCGGCTCCGCTTCGGCCTCGACCGACGGACGCGGCTCCGGCAGCGGGATCCGCTGCGCCGCGTCCTCCGCCGAGGTGGCGGTCCATGCGCCAAGGGGTCGCATGGGGTGGTTCCCGCGGTGGATCTTCCTGCGGTCCCGCAGCCGCCGCAGCCGCTCCTCCAGCTTGGCGAGCGCGATGTCCAGGGCAGCGAACCGGTCGTCCGCGGACGCCTCCGCGCGGATCACCGGCCCCCGGGAGTAGACGGTCAGTTCCATCCGTTCCCGGTGACCGCTCTGCCGATGATTGGGCAGTTGGGAAACCTCCGCGTCTACGCGGATGAGCTTGTTGTCCAGCCGTTCGATCCTGGCCAGCTTGGCAGTCACTTGATCACGGAATCGGTCACTCACTGCGGTGTGCCGTCCCTTGACGATGATTTCCACGCAAAGCCCCCCTTCGCACATCGACTGTGCTACACAGCGCTCGAAGCACCCGTCCGGCCGACCTGGTCTTCGTCCCCACATTCGCCTGCTGAGGGGTTCGCAGCTCACTTGCCACTAATGCCCTTCTCCCCTGACGGAAGGCATCTGACCTACCGGGAGGGCAGGACTTACTTCTAAGCCGCACCGTGATCGGCCGACCAAGAGTCGCCTTACGTGGACCGTTTCGCCTGCGGCTGGCATCGGCTAGCCAGGCCGGACCCCTGAACGGAGTCGGCCCGGCGCAACCACGGACCCGAACGGGTGCCATGTCTGCACGCTAGCCGTTGGCGGCAGGAATGTCAGCCACGGGATCCGGCAGACGATCACTTTGCGTTGGCTTCGTTTCAGATGAGACCGGTGAAACATCCCGCCAAGACACCGGAATCGCCTGGGATCTCGCCCACTCCGAGGCTCTGACCAGGAGAATCACCCCGACGTTGACACAGAGATGTATCCCCTTAGCCATGGAGGGTTTTTACCCATCTTTACTCTCTGTCATAGTTCGCCGACCTGCTCCCTGGGCGTGTCGGCCGCGGCCCTGACGGTCCTTCCTGCGGGTCGCGGCGACCGTCACCGCCAGCGGCACCCTGACTCCGGCCAGCCGGATCGCCCGGGCCGCCTCGGCCAGCGTCGATCCGGTGGTGACGATGTCGTCGACCAGAACGACCACGACTCCCCGGCTCCCGAGCGTCGCCAGGAGGCCCGTACGGCCGGGCACCACATCGAAAGCGCCTGACAGGTTGGCGGCGCGGCGCGTCGAACTGAGCCCCGCCTGGTCGGCCACCCGTCTCACCTGCCGGAGCATCGGAGCGGACATGACCGGCAGGCCCAGTGTGCGCAACTCCGCTGCCGCGGCCCTGCTGACGGCCCGGACCGGATCATGACCCCGCTTCCACGACGCGGCACGGGCACTCGGAACCGGGACCAGCACGACCGGCCGAGGCCCCCGGTCGGCCCACTCGGCCGACGCCGTCAGGGCCGCGGCGGTCACCTGGGCGAGGCAGGCGCCCAGGATCGGGGCGACAGCCGTACGGCCGTGCTCTTTGAAGGCGAGGATCATGCGGCGGGCCGCACCGTCATAGGCGGTCGCCGACCAGCATTCCGGCAGACCCGGCGGCGGCGGATCCGGCGGACGGGGAGCCGGATCCCGCAGCAGCTGTGCCGTACACGCACGGCACGCCACCGATCCCGGTTCATCACATCCGGCGCATCGAGGTGGGATGACGAGGTCGAGTAGGGCCGCGAGCACGGCCCTACCATGCCAGCCGCCACCGACAAGACAGCCTGCTCCCGGGGCGCCCCGGTGCGGAAACAGCTCAGCCGAGGGGGTAGACGGGGACGGTGGCGCCGTCCTTGGCGAGCATGGTCCATTCCCGCTTGTCGCCGCTGTAGGTGCGCACCTCACCGTGTCCCGGACCCGACTCGCCCCTGTCGATGTCCGTCCCGGCCAGCACGTGATCGGGGGCGCCGGCGATCGAGACGATCTCGGCCTGGGCGTCGAGCTTGATGGCCGGTTCCTCGGCGGGCTTGCCCTCCATGACCGACCAGGTGGCGAGATCCTGGCCGCCCTTCCCCTTGGAGAGCACGAGCAGGTCGGCGGCGTCCCGCCAGGCGATGGCCTTGATCTTCTGACGGTCCTGGGCCTCGACCAGCGTCCGCACGTTGTCGATTCTGACCTGCCGGCCGATCCGGAAGATCGTGCCGATCTTCACTGTGGTGCCGCGCCCCTCGTCCATGATCACCGCTACCCGAGTGCCGTCACGCGACACCCGGAACGCGTTCATGCGGCCGTTCGCCAAAGCGGGGGGAATGCCCACCCGCCGCGCCTGCCCCTGGGTCGCCTGCCACACCCGGGTCTTGCCCTCACCGACCGGCTCGGCGGCCCACACGGATCCATAGCGGTCCCATGAGGGGCCGGTGAGGTCCCTGCCCGCGATCCACCGCTGCCACTTGCTGCCCGGTGCCGTACCCGTCACGTAGACCCCGTCGCCGTTGACCAGCGCGGCGATCCTGGGCTGGTAGTCCCCGGAGACGGCAGGGGCGGTGAACTGGACATCCTGTTCGCTCGCGGCACCCAGGACCGGGTCGCCGCCGCCCTTGTCCTTCACCCTGTGCAACTTGCCGTCCCGCATGAAGTACGCCTGCGCCTGGGCTGTCACCACATTCGGGTCGAACTGGGCGTAGTCCGGCAGCTTGAAGCGGAGGCCGATGCCGCGGAAGGGCTCGCCGTTGACCCGGATCTCGACGGTGAAGCCGGTCGCCAGTTCCCCCAGGCTCCACACGAGTTGGGCCTTCATCGCATCGATCTCGTTGTCGGAGACCGACTCCACCGCGGAGGTGAAGTCGACGACGAGTGTGTCACCGCCCTCGACGGTGATCCGGTTGAGCTCCGTGCCACCGGGAAAGGCGGTGGCGACCGCGCCCCTGATCGACTCGCTCGGACCGGCGAGCAACCGGCGAACCCGGGTCTCGGGCAGCCCCCTGCCCGGGATGATCGGCACCCACACCCGGTCGACGACGAGCCCGTTGACCGGGGTCGCCGGGGGAAAGCACAGGTCCACCCGGCGATAGGCCCGCTCGAGATCGTGACGGGACAGCAGCCGTCCGTCGGGCAGCTGAGCGATCCGCCACTGTTCGTCGTCCCCCCTGACCAGGCGGAACGCTTCTTCCACAATGCCGGTGGCCGGGGTGTAGTTGCCCTCCGACCCGATGGTGGCCACGGCAGTCCCCTTGAGCGTGACGGTGGCGTCCTTGGCGTCCTTGAGCGAGCGGATCGGGCCCGAGAACTTGCCCTCGTCGTAGACCCTCGTCTGCTTCCAGGGTTTCCACTTCTGGGAGGCGTCGGCGGTCAGGTACCGCCTGGCCATGGTCAGGCGGGGGTCGTCGAAGCTCGCGGTGGCCGCCTGGAAGCCTTTGACGACGTCCTCAGGCGAGGCGTCCTTCTTCGGCGGCTCGGCGATCATGCGGACGTACTGCTGGCTCAGCGTGTCCCTCGCCCTGTCCTCCTCGACCAGGTGCGGGCTGCCACTCGTCGGCACGGTGGCGCAGCCGGTGCCCGCGGCGAGTACGGCGAACGCCGCGGCCGTGGCCGCGGTCCTCGGGAACCTAGGGGACATCGAAACCGCCCGCGTCCGAGGTCTCCCGCACTCCGATGCCGACCTCCGCGATCACCCCGATGGCCGGGGCCAGGACCGGGGTGCCGTGCCCCCGCCACGAGCGCCGCATCTCCACCTCAGGCGGCACCAGCGGCAGCGGCGATCCCCTCAGCGGGGCCCCGGCCGCCCTGGGCAGCGACAGGCGGAACTGGCTGCCCTCGCCCGGCGAGCCCCACGCCTGCAGCCAGCCGCCGTGCAACATGGCGTCCTCTCGGGAGATGGCAAGCCCCAGCCCCGTGCCGCCGATGGTCCTGGCCCGCGACGGATCGGCCCGCCAGAAACGGTCGAAGACCATCATCTCCTCGCCCGGTTTGAGCCCCACCCCGTGGTCCCGTACGGCCACCGCCACCGCGTCACGGTCGGCGCCGAGGGTGACCACGATGTCCCTGCCCTCTCCGTGCTCGATGGCGTTGAACAGCAGATTACGCAGGATGCGCTCGACCCTGCGGCTGTCGACCTCGGCCACGCACGGCTCGCTGGGCAGGCGCAACTCGAACCTGGTGGACTGCCGTTCGGCCAGTGCCTCGGAGTCGCCGATCGCGCGCAGGACGACATCGCGCATGTCGGCGGGCTCGAGATCGAGGGTGGCCGCGCCCGCGTCGTGGCGGCTGATCTCCAGCAGGTCGGCGAGCATCGACTCGAACCGTTCGAGCTGGTTCTGCATGAGCTCGGCAGAGCGCGCCGCCGCGGGATCGAAGTCCTCCCGGCTCTCGTAGAGCAGGTCGGCGGCCATGCGCACGGTGGTCAGGGGGGTGCGCAGCTCGTGCGAGACGTCGGAGACGAACTGCCGCTGGACCTGGGACAGCTCCTCGAGCTGGTGGATCTTCAGGGCGAGGTTGGACGCCATCTCGTTGAAGGAGGCGGCCAGCCGGGCGAGGTCGTCCTCTCCGCGCACCTTGAGCCGCTCCTCCAGCCGCCCGGCGGCGAGCCGTTCCGCCGCCTGCCGCGCGAGCCGCACCGGAGTGACCACCTGGCGGGTGACCAGGGATGCGATCCCGGCGAGCAGCAGCACGAGCGCCGCGCCCGCGCCGATCACTATGCGCTGCACGGCGAGGAGCGTGGTCTCCACCTCACCCAGCGGGAAGAGGTGGTAGATCTCGTAGGTCCCGTTGACCCGGGCACCGATGACGATGCCGCTCACCCGCTGCCTGTCGCCCAAATAGCGGAGTTTCGTGTTCTGCTCGACGAGCACGCCCTCCTCACTGCGCTGCACCTTGGCACGCAGCGCGTCGGGCACGCTCGACCAGTCGATCGCGCCGGTGGCCCGGGCCTGGCCCACCTTGCTCTCATTGAAGGTGACGATGTCGTAGCGCCCACCAGAGCGATCGCCCAGCGCGTCGACCGCCTCCCCGACCAGATCGCCGGCCTCCCCCTCCGCGTCGCCGTCCGGCAGCGCGTCGGTCAGGTCGGGCGACGGCGGGGTGAGGTAGCCGATCGCGGTCGTGACGTTGGCCCGTGCCTCCTCCCTGGCCGACTGCACGGCGCCCTGCAGCACCGACGCCGTGATCGACTGCATGAGGAACACTCCCAGCACCACGACGACGGCCATCGACAGCACGAGCGTGCTCGTCACCACCCGGAACTGCAGCGAGCGCCGCCAGCTCCGCCGCAGCCTGCCCGCCGCGCGGCGGGCGCGCCTGCGCACCCCCCGGGCGATCTGGCCCGGGGTACGGCGGCGGGACCTGGCGGCGGAGGCGGGCATGCTGGAGGTGAGGTGTTACGCCGGGCCGGCCTTGTAGCCGACGCCCCGGACCGTCACCACGATCTCAGGGTGCTCGGGGTCCTTCTCGATCTTCGCGCGGAGCCGCTGGACGTGCACGTTGACCAGCCGGGTGTCGGCGGCATGCCGGTATCCCCAGACCTGCTCGAGCAGCACCTCTCGGGTGAACACCTGGCGCGGCTTGCGGGCCAGCGCGACCAGCAGGTCGAACTCCAGCGGCGTGAGGTTGATCGTCTCCTCGCCCCGCTTCACCGAGTGGCCGGCCACGTCGATGGTGATGTCGCCGATCTGCAGAATCTCCGGGGTCGGCTCGTCGGTACGGCGCAGCCGCGCGCGGACGCGAGCCACGAGCTCCTTGGGCTTGAAGGGCTTGATGATGTAGTCGTCGGCGCCGGACTCCAGGCCGAGCACCACATCGATCGTGTCGCTCTTGGCCGTCAGCATGACGATCGGAACCCCGGACTCGGCGCGGATGCGGCGGCAGACGTCGATGCCGTCGGCACCGGGCAGCATCAGGTCCAGCAGGACGAGGTCGGGCCGGGTGTCCCGGAAAGCGTCCAGCGCCTTGTCACCATCGGACACGAATGACGGTTCGAAACCCTCCCCGCGCAAGACGATGCCGAGCATCTCGGCGAGAGCGGCGTCGTCGTCGACGACCAGCACGCGTCCTTTCATGGCCCCTCATTCGTTCTACGCTTTGGGAGATTTGGGTGATTGTCACGGGTTTCACAGGAAGGTTACCCGTGGTCGCCACTTGGGGGTAACACCACCATCACAGAGGACGCAGTTTAGGCCCAGGACGACGGATGCGCGATTACCTGACCGGATACGGTCAGGATCTTGGTTGTCCCTTGACATTCGGCCCGGAGCTTGCACCGGCGCATCGCTCCGGGCGGCGCTCGGGTCGCGGGGGAACCCTGGTCGCGGGGGAACCCTGGCCACGAGGGGGCGAACGTCTCGGCGGGCGCTACATCGCCGTGCGGCTTGCCGTACATCATGCCAGGATTGGGACATGACAGACGCCCCCGATCCCACCCCTGACGAGCCGTCCGGCTGGGCGGCCGAGCAGCCTCCGCCGTACGGCGGAGCCGCCGCCTCCTGGGCTTCGCCGGGCGGTCAGGAACGGCCCGGCGCCTCCCCCGACCCCGGCAGCACTCACTCGGGCGACCCCCACCCGGGCAACCCCGGCCCCCAGCAGCCGCCGTACAACCAGCAGTCGTACGGGCAGTCGCAGTACGGCCAGGGGCCCGATCCGTACGGCTACGGTGGGCAGCAGTACGGGGGCCAGTCCGGGCCGTACGGCTTCCGCCCGCCGCCTCAGGCCCCCCGGCCCGGCATCATTCCGCTGCGCCCGCTGGCCCTGGGCGACATCCTCGACGGCTCGATCAAGCTGATCCGGTCCAATCCGAAGGCGACGCTGGGCCTCTCGGCCGTCGTGGCCGCGATCAGCACGATCCCGGTCGCGGTCGGCCAGGGGATCGTCCTGCGGGACTACGGCACGACGTTCAATGGCGGAATGGACGCCGTCGACGCGTCGGGGTCCCTGCCCTCCGGGCAGGTCGCCCAACTCGTCGGCACACTGGTCTCCCTCGTCATCTCGTTCTTCGCGACCACGATCCTCACCGGCATTCTCACCCGGGTGCTCGGCCGCGCCGTCTTCGGCGGGCGCATCACGGCCGGCGAAGCGTGGCGGCTGGCGAGGTCGAGGGTGCCCGCCCTGCTCGGGCTGGTCCTGCTCCAGGGGCTCATCCTCCTCACTCCGATGCTGGTGGCCATCGCGACATTCGTGGCGCTCGCCATGGGCGGCTCGCTCAAGGACCTGGACGGTTCCTCGGTGGGGGCACTGCTCCTCCTGCTGCTGCTGTTCATCCTGCTCTACCTCCCCTACGTGTTGTTCTTCCAGACGAAACTCGCCCTGGCCGCCCCCTCGGTCGTGCTGGAAGGGCTCGGCGTGACCGACTCCATGCGCCGGTCGTGGCGGCTGGTGAAGGGGGATTCGTGGCGGGTGCTCGGCATCCTGCTGCTGACCACGCTGCTCGTCAGTTTGGTCAGCGGGGTGCTTTCGTTCCCCTTCAGCCTCGCCGGGACCCTGCTCGGGTTCTTCGGTGAGGGCACGACGGCATCGGCGATCTTGGGAGCTCTGCTGGTGGCCATCGGCGGCGTCCTCGGTTCGATGATCACGTACCCGTTCCAGGCGGGGGTCAACGGCCTGCTGTACGCCGACCGGCGGATGCGGGTCGAGGCGTTCGATCTCGTGTTGCAGACCGCGGCCGCGCAGAACCATGCGCAGGGGTGGGTGCACGCGAGCGTCGACGACCTGTGGCACCCGTCGAACGCCGCCCAGGCGGCGACCGCCGGCCCGCCGCCGTATGAAGGGCCGTATGAAGGGCCGTACGAGGGGCCGCCATATCAGGGGCCCAGGCCGTGACGCCTGCCCCGTCGGCAGTCCTGTCGGCGGTCGTGCCGCTGTTCGTGTCACTGGTCGGGCCGCTGACCGCGTCGCCGATCGCGTCGCCGATCGCGTCGCCGTTCGGGCCCCCCGTCGACATCGGACGCGACCAGGCTCGGCAGGAGGCGGAGGGGAAGCTGCTGCGGTCGGGCTACGAGCAGGAGTCGCCGGTCGACTGGCTCTGGCGGAAGTTCGACGAGTTCCTGGGCGATCTGCTCGACGCCGGAACGAACTCGGCGGGCGGCGTCATGTCGCTCATCGTCATCGTGGTGATCCTCGTCGTCCTGGCGGCGCTGCTGCTGTGGGCCCTGCGGCGGATGTCGCGCCGCGGCCGTACCGGTGAGGGCGCGGTCTTCGACCAGGCGGAACTGACCGCCGCCGAGCACCGGGCCGCGGCGGGCCGACACGCCGCCGACGGGAACTGGCGCGCGGCCGTCCAGGAGCGGCTCCGCGCGATCGCCCGCGACCTCGAGGAACGCGCCATCGTCAGCCCGCTGCCCGGCCGTACCGCGATGGAGCTCGCCGAGACGGCGGGCACGGCGCTGCCGTCACACGCCGCCGCGCTGCGGCAGGCAGCGCGCGTCTTCGACGACATCGCGTACGGCGACGTGCCGGGGACGCGGCAGGCATATCTCACCCTCACCGCTCTGGACGACAGCCTCCGCAAGGCCCGCATCTCGCTGGACGCGGCCACGTGAGCACCCGGACGAGCGAGCACACCGCGCCGGCCGGTCGGCCGGCGCCGCCCGAGGCGGGAGACGCGACGCGGACCGTACCGCCGGCGACGGCGGGAACGGCCGTGGTGAAGACCGGGCGATGGCGTCGGCTGCGCGGGGTCCTGCTGGTGGGGATCATCGTGGTGGCGGCCGCCGTGGTGCCCGTACTGCTGACGCCGTCCGGCGAGGCGGGCGGCCGCTACCTGGATCCCGCCGACACGTCCTTGGCGGGCGCCCGGGCCCTCGCCGACGTGCTCGCGGATCACGGTGTCGCCGTCGAGCGCGTCGACAGCGTCTCGGCCGCGTTGGCCCGGGCCGGCTCCGACAGCCTGCTCCTCGTCACCGAAGCCGGCGAGGTGACCGCGACGGGGGCGAGACGGCTGGCCGCGTCCCCGGCCGACCGCCTGATCGTGGGTCGGGCGGCGCACCTGGACATCCTCGCGAGCGGGGTCACGCCCAAGAAACGCGACACACGGACCAGGTCCCGCGACCCGGAGTGCGGGCTGCACGAGGCCACCCGGGCCGGCAGCGCGTACCTGGGCGGCATGTCGTTCACCGGGCCGGCCGGGTCCGTCGGCTGCTATCCCGCCGGCGCGAACCCGACCCTGGTCCGGTACGTCCTGGACGGGCGTACGATCACCGTGGTCGGCGACGGAGACTTCATGACCAACCTCCGGCTCTCGGAGGACGGCAACGCCGCGCTCGCGATCAACCTGGCCGGGGCGAAGCGGCGGCTGGTCTGGCTCGTTCCCCCGGACGCCGCTGCCCCGGGTACGGACGGATCCGGGTCAGGCGGACCCGGCGGAGACGACCCCACGGAGGCGCGGTCGCTCGGCGACCTCGTTCCGGACGGCGTCAACTGGGCGATCTTCCAGCTTGTCGTCGCGGTGGCCCTGGTCGCCGTGTGGCGCGGGCGCAGGCTCGGCCCGGTCGTGGTCGAGCGCCTTCCCGTGATCGTGCGGGCGTCCGAGACCGTGGAGGGACGCGGGCGGCTCTATCGGGCCAGACGGGCACGTGACCGAGCCGCGCTCGCGCTGCGGGCCGCCGCCGCCGACCGGATCACCCCGCGCCTCGGGCTGCCCGCCACCGCGGCGCCCGACGAGATCGCCGCGGCCGTCGCCGTACGAACCGGGGAGGATCTCCAGCAGGTGCGGACCGCGATGTACGGCCCGGCCCCGACGGACGACGCCGGCCTGGTGGCGCTCGCCGAACACCTCGACAGACTCGAAAGGCAGGTTCGAGACTCTTGACCGCACCAGTGTCCCCCGGGTTCCCGGGGTCCCCCGGACCCTCAGGTTCCTCGGGAGCCTCGGGCGCCTCGGGACCGCCCGGATACTCGGGCGTTCCGTCGTCGGGCTCACCCGGATCCGACGGCTCAGCCGGGTCCGTCACGGGATCGGACGAGCAGCGGGCCGAGGCCGCGCGAGCGGCGCTCGCCGCGCTGCGCGCCGAGGTGGCCAAGGCCGTGGTGGGCCAGGACGCCGTCGTCACCGGCCTGGTCATCGCGTTGCTGTGCCGTGGGCACGTGCTGCTCGAAGGCGTCCCCGGTGTGGCCAAGACCCTGCTGGTCCGGACGCTGGCCTCCGCGCTGGCGCTGGACTTCAAGCGGATCCAGTTCACCCCCGACCTGATGCCCGGTGACGTGACCGGTTCGCTCGTCTACGACGCGAAGACCGCGGAGTTCGAGTTCCGGGAGGGGCCGGTCTTCACGAACCTGCTGCTGGCCGACGAGATCAACCGGACCCCGCCGAAGACCCAGGCGGCCCTCCTCGAAGCGATGGAGGAGCGCCAGATCAGCGTGGACGGCGCGGCCCGCGCACTGCCCGATCCGTTCATCGTGGCGGCGACCCAGAACCCCATCGAGTACGAGGGCACCTACCAGCTCCCCGAGGCGCAGCTCGACCGGTTCCTGCTCAAGCTCACCGTGCCGCTGCCGCCGAGGGAACAGGAGATCGCCGTGCTGGAGCGGCACGCACTCGGCTTCGACCCGCGCGACCTCTCCGCGATCAAGACGGTCGCCACGCCGGCCGACCTGGCGACGGCCCGCGACGCCGTCAAGCAGGTTCACGTGGGGCCGGCGGTGCTCGGGTACGTGGTGGATCTCGCCCGCGCCACCCGCCAGTCGCCGTCGCTGCGGATCGGCGTCTCCCCTCGAGGGGCGACCGCGCTGCTCGCGGCGGCTCGCGCGTGGGCCTGGCTGTCAGGGCGGACGTACGTCACCCCGGACGACGTCAAGGCCCTGGCCCGGCCCGCGCTGCGCCACCGCGTGCAGCTCCGGCCCGAGGCCGAGCTCGAGGGCGCCGCCCCCGACGGCATCCTGGACGGCATCCTCGCCACCGTCCCGGTCCCCCGCTGACCCCCGCCGACCCCCCGTGATCTTGCAGATAATCGCATGCAATAGCCCTGACGTGCGGAGATGGAGTTCGTGATCATGCACCAGGAGGCGGCAGCCGTACCGACCGGAGCCGCGGCGTCGTGGCGCTGACCGGACGCGCGGGTCTGCTCGCCGCGTTGAGCGCAGTCGCGGTGCTGTTCGCGCCGCGGCCGGGACTCGCCGTGGCCGGGTTCGCGATGCTGATCGCCGCGCTCGTCGTGATCGACCTGCTGCTCGCCGGCAGCGTGCGCGCGCTGCGGTTCGGCCGGGACGGCGAACGGTTGGTACGGCTCGGCCGGTCGACCGAGATCGGCCTGATCGTGGAGAACCCCGGCAGCCGCCGGGTCCGGGGTGTGCTGCGCGACGCATGGCCGCCCTCGGCGGGGGCGAGGCCCCGCCAGGTGCGGTTCGCGGTGCCGAGCGGCGAACGGCGGCGACTGATCACGACGCTGGCGCCGACCAGGCGGGGCGACCGCGAGGCGGTCACCGTGACGGTCCGCTCGCTCGGGCCGCTCGGCCTTGCCGGGCGGCAGGGCGCCCACCGGGTGCCGTGGTCGGTCCGGGTGCTGCCGCCGTTCCTCAGCCGCAGACATCTGCCCAGCAGGCTGGCGAGGCTGCAGGAGCTCGAGGGCAACCACCCCGCACTGGTACGCGGCCAGGGCACCGAGTTCGACTCGCTCAGAGAGTACGTGGTCGGCGACGACGTCAGGTCGATCGACTGGCGGGCCACCGCCAGGCGTGCCGACGTGGTCGTACGGACCTGGCGGCCCGAGCGCGACCGGCGGGTGCTGATCGTCCTCGACACGGGGCGTACGTCCGCGGGCCGAGTCGGCGTCGCACCGATCCCGCTCGCCGGTGAACCATCGACGGGCCACGGGAAGTCCGACAGCCCTCAAGCGGGGCAGGACGGGCCTTCGGCGGCGGATCTCGCGGGTCGTCCCGAAGCGGGGTGGCCGAGGTTGGACTGGTCGATGGACGCCGCGCTGCTCCTGGCCGCGCTCGCCTCCCGCGCCGGTGACCGGGTCGACTTCCTCGCCTACGACCGGAAGGTCCGCGCGTCACTGTCCGGGGCGTCCCGGACCGAGTTGCTCTCCTCACTGGTCAACGTCATGGCGCCGATCGAGGCGGAGCTCGTCGAGTCCGACGCGTCCGGCATGGTGTCGGCCGTGCTGGCCAGGGCCGGCCGCCGCTGCCTGGTGGTGCTGCTCACCGACCTCAACCCGGCCGCGCTGGAGGAAGGCCTGCTGCCGGTGCTGTCCCAGCTCTCGTCCCGCCACCTCGTCCTGCTCGCCGCCGTCGCCGACCCTCGGGTGGCCGCGATGGCGTCCGGCCGGGGCACGGCCGAGCGCGTGTACGACGCGGCCGCGGCCGAACGGCTACGCGGGGAGCGGCGCAGGATCACCGCACTGCTGCGCGGACACGGCGTCGAGGTCGTGGACGCGCTTCCCGAGGACATCGCCCCCGCACTGGCCGACACCTACCTAGCCCTCAAAGCCGCCGGCCGCCTCTGAGAGCAGCCGCATGGATCGGAGAAACCAGAGCCGTGGGTCCGGTGAGGTGGAATGGCGACGCCGTCGAAATGCTCGGCGAGCACTGCGGTGCCCGATCCCGGTGCCCGTACGGAAGCTTCCTTCACGTTGAGCCTCCGTACGGGACGGTTAAAAGAGTTCAGGAGGCCGGGGGGCGCCACATCGGGAACATCGGCGGGCCGTCGGGCAGGATCAGCGGCTCACCAAGGTCCGCGTAGCCGTGGTGCAGGTAGAACTCGCGGCTGCGGGGGCTGGAGGCCTCCAGGTACGCGGCCGTCCCCTGCGCATCGAGCCTGCGATGGTGCTCGGCCACCAGCAGGCTGCCCAGCCCCTGGCCCTGCCGGTTCGGCAGCACGGCGAGAAACCCGAGATAGCAGTGCGGCTCGTGCGGATGATGCTTGTCCATCGCCTCGCCGAGCAGCCCGAAGCGCTCGGCATGTGGACCGGCGAGCACCTCCATGCGGGGCCCGATGTCCGGGACCTCGGGGATGGGCGAGGCGATGTTGTCGAACCACACCGCGACCGCGGACATGTCAGCCGTCGCGTAGACCTCGCCGTAGGTGAAGGCGTGCTCGACGAACATGGCGAAGTGCGGCGGCAGCACCCGACGGCGGTCGTCGTCCGGCGGGACGAGCCAGTTCGAGACCGCGAGGTCGTGGAAGGACTCCGCGATGATCGCGCCGACCGTGTCGGCCGCCTCCGAGCTGGGCTTGATCCGGATGATCTCGGTCAACTGCTCCTCCTGACCGCGGCCTGGGCGCCCAGGCCGATGTTGGCGTAGATCTCTGAGCGTTTGGCGCGCAGGAACATCGCCCAGGCGATGCCGAGCCCGATGCCGAGGAGGTACAGGGCGGGCAGGAGCCAGCGGAGCAGGGAGTCGGGCTCCACGCCGAGAATCTTGTCGAAATTGATCAGCGCGAGTCCGAGCACACAGAACAGCAGCACCGAGGCGATGCCCGGGGCTATCTGGGTGCGCCAGGCGTTCTTCAGCCCGGGATTTTTGGCGAAGAAGGCGAACACCGCGACCGAGGTGGTCGTCAGCAACACCAACAGGCCGAAGCCGCCGAACGAGCCCAGGGTGAAGAACATCTCGACCAGCGGATCCGAGCTGAAGATCGCGTATATGACGATCGCCACCAGACCGAGGACACTCTGGCTCAGCGATCCCAGCAACGGGGCGCCGGTCCGCGGGTGGGTACGGCCGAAGGCCGCGGGCAGGACGTTCTCCCGCCCGAGCGCGAAGATGTAGCGAGAGGTCGTGTTGTGGAACGCGATCATCGCCGCGACGATGCTGGTCGCGAACAGGACCGAGCCGATCGTCGAGATCGTCGATCCCAGGTGCTGCTCCGCCAGGCCGAACAGGAGACCGGGACCCTGCTCTCCGGCCGCCTCTGCGATCTCATCGGTGCCGACCGGCACGATCATCGCCCACGACGAGATGGTGTACAGAACGGTGATGACGGCGAGCGCCAGGTAGGTCGCGAGCGGCACTGTCCGCTTCGGGTTCTTGGTCTCCTCGGCGAAGACCACCGACGACTCGAAACCCGAGAAGGACGCGACGCATATCGCGAGCAGAGCGCCGAAGCCGGGGGCGAAGAAGTTGCCGGGGTTGAAGACCTCCGGACTGAAGCCGGTGGCGGCGGCCGGGTGGAAGAAGCCCGCGATGTCGAAAACGATGACGAAGGCGATCTCGGACAGCAGCAGAACTGCCAGGATCTTCCCGTTCACGTCCACCCGCATGAGGCCGAGCACCCCGGTCAGCGCCCAGAAGACCAGCGCGATCAGCCACCACGGCGGCGAGATCCCGAACCAGTCACCGAGCAGCGGTTCGACGGCCGACCCGATGATGCCGTAGAGGCCCAGTACGAGTGCGTTGTAGGCCAGCAGCGCGACCCAGGCGGTCGCCACGCCCACCGGCCGCCCGAGGCCTTTCGCGGTGTACGCGTAGAACGCGCCTGCGTTCACCACGTAGCGGGACATCGTCACAAATCCGACGGCGAACAGCCCCAGAATGGCGCCGAGCAGGATGTACGCCAGCGGAACGCCGGTCACGCCGGTTACGGCGTAGGCGGTGGTCACCACGCCGGCGGTGACCAGCAGCGGGGCCGCCGCCGACATGACGAAGAACACCACGGACGGCACGCCGAGGCGGTCTTTGGCCAGCGCCGCCGAGACGGCGCTCGTAGTTCTGTGCTCTGTCAGGGACATGCGGAAACTCCGTGGAGAGGGGTGTCGGTTTTCATCGGCACTTTGGCAGTCGGCACTTTGGCAGTCGGCACTTTGGCAGGGGGCACTTTGGCAGGGGGACTTTCACCGGGGGCTGATGACGGCGTCGCCGACAGCGGCCTTGGTCTGGGCGATCAGTTCCCGGAACGGCGCCGGGAGGGTGGCGATCGAGTCGGACAGGTGTCTCGAGTCCGGCTCCCACAGGACTGTCCGGGCGACCGTGGTCGCGACGACCAGTCCCAGCAGGAGCGCCTCGCGCGTGTCAAGTCGCTGACCGCGCTGGATCGCGAGGTTGAGACGGCCGACCGGCCACAGTGCCGTGTTGGGATCGACGGGAGCCTGCGGCCGGGCCCGGCGCGGCAGCCGTCTGCCGGGGGGACGCCGCAGCAGCCCGGCCTCCGTCATGCGGGCGGCCACGTCGGCGTGAGCCGTACGGGCGAGGAACTGCAGCCAGGTCTGGAGGGAATGCGCCGGCTCGGCGGAGATGTGGGCCAGCGCGCTCCGAGTGACCACGTCGGCCGGCGGCGCCACACCGACCGCGCCGACCGCGCCGACCATCACCGTGCCTCGCGGGGCCGTACCCGGCGCGGAGACGACGCCTCCGGGAGGCGTGCCGACCGGGGCGAGCCGCGCCTGACCCGCGGCGAGCCGGATGGTGATCCACCCGGCGAGCATCAGTTCACCCACGATGGCAGCGGCCAGACCGAGCCCGGTCAGCCGGGGATGCAGCCGCATCCGGCCCGTTCTGTCGTCATGTATGACGAAGTAGAGATCGTTGGCCAGGAGGGGACCTGCAAGATCGGCTCCAGTCACGAGAGGCGATCGTATAGCCCGAATGTCGGGTTTGTCAGCCCTGCGAATTAAATTCTAGTTTTGTCACCTGCTACCCCTGACATCACTGGCAAAACTGGTCAGAATACGGATGACTCGAATATCCGAATTTCGGGCTACCTAAATTGGTCAGGAACGACGTCAGGCCGTAGGAGCCAGGTCGGGGGCGTCCTCGATGTCACCGGTCTCGTCCTCGCGTACGGCCCGGCGACCGAACACGATCACGTACGTGAGGAAGAGCACCTCGGCCAGCGCGCCGATCGCGATGCGGGCCCACGTGGGCAGGCCCGACGGGGTGACCCCGGCCTCGATCAGCCCGGACACCAGCAGCACGGCGACCAACCCCAGGGCGACGCTCATCACGGCCCGCCCCTGCTCGGCCAGTGCCTCCCCCCGGCGCCGGGGTCCGGGGTCGATCACCGTCCAGCCCAGGCGCATGCCCACCCCGGCCGCGAGGAAGACCGCGGTCAACTCCAGCATGCCGTGCGGCAGGATCAGTCCCCAGAACACGTCTGCCTTGCCGTGGGCGTGCATCAGCCCGCTGATGATGCCCAGGTTCGCGGCGTTCTGCCAGAGAATCCACGGAATCGGCAGCCCGAGCAGAATCGCCGAGACGATGACCTGCAGCGACACCCAGGCGTTGTTCACCCATACCTGGCCGGCGAACGACGCCGCCGGATGCTCGGAGTAATAGTCGGCGAAATCATGCTCGACGAGCTGCCTGACCTCCTCCGGAGTGCCGAGGACGGTCTGTACCGCGGGGTCCTGCACCACCCACACGGCGAGCACATACGCCACGGCGAGCGACCCGAGTGCCGCGCCGAGCCACCACCGCCAGGCCCGGTAGGCCACCACGGGGAACGACACCGTGAAGAACCGGACGACCTCCCGCCAGGCCGGGCTGTGCGCCCCGGTAACCGCCGAGCGGGCCCGCGCGACCAGCGACGACAACCGACCGACGAGCATCGCGTCCGCCGAACCGGACCGGACGATGGACAGGTGCGTGGTCGCCCGCTGGTAGAGCTCGATCAGCTCGTCGACCTCGGCTCCGTCAAGGCTCCGGCGCCGCCGTACCAGCTCGTCGAGCCGGTCCCAAACCGGTCCGTGCACGGCGACGAACGCATCCATGTCCACGCATCGGACCTTATCGGGCTCGGGGACGATCAGGGCGGTGGAGATAGGGTGCGCAGTGTGTCCGAAGTCGTGACCGGCGAGGCCGTCGTCGTCGAGGTGCGGGTCGCCCAGCTCTCCAGCCGCGCCCTGGCGTTCCTGATCGACTGGCTCATCCAGATGACCCTGCTCATCGGGGTCTACCTGCTCGTCGCGTACGCCTCCCCGATCGTCGACGACGCGCTGGCCGTGGGCCTGAACATCCTGCTCACCGTGCTCGTCATCGTGGCCTATCCGGTCGCGTTCGAGACCATCAGCAGAGGCCGCAGCGTCGGCAAGCTCGCACTCGGCCTTCGGGTGGTGAGCGACGACGGCGGCCCCGAACGCTTCCGGCAGGCGCTGTTTCGCGGGCTCGCCGGGTTCGTGGAGTTCTGGATGTTCGCCGGAGCCCCGGCGCTCATCACCTCGCTGGCCAACGAGAAGGGCAAACGGCTCGGCGACGTCTTCTCCGGCACCATCGTCATCGGGGAGCGCGGGCCACGCCAGAGCCCGCCACCGGTCATGCCGCCGCACCTCGCCTCCTGGGCGGCCACACTGGAGCTCTCCCAGCTCACCGACGAGCTGGCGGGCGCGGCCCGGCAGTACCTCTCGCGCTGGCACCAACTCGCCCCCGCCGTCCAGCACGAGATGGGGACGCGGATCTCGGCCCAGGTGATGTCCCGCGTCACCCCGCCGCCTCCGCCGGGCGTCCCGCCGCATGCCTACCTCGCCGCCGTCCTGGCCGAACGTCGCCGCCGCACCGAGATCCGCCTCACCCGAGCGCAGGCCCGCCGCTCCACCATGCCCCCCGCGTACGGGACCCCGTCCGCGTACGGCATTCCTGGGGCGTACGGCACTTCTGGGGCATACGGAGCGACGCCCGCTCCGGCGGCGGCCCACGGTCCGGGGCAGGCACCGCCACCCGGGCCGACACCTGAGGGATTCGTTCCACCGACTTGATTTTTCGGATTTATCGCCAACAGAGGGTGTATCTCCCTGTTCGCGGGGCACTTGTGACGGTCGCAGGCCATTGGGGCATGCCTGCAGTGGGGTTGAGGCGGGCGCGGCCGGAAGGCGAAGGGAGAGGTCGCCTCCGGCCGCGCCTGTCCTCGGCGTAGTCAGGACCCGAGGCGCCAGGAGTGGAGGTATCGCTCCTGGGCGTCGGTGAGAGTGTCGATCTCGACATCGGCGGCCGCGAGCTTGAGCCGGGCCACCTCGGCGTCGATCTCAGCCGGTACGTCGTGGACGCCGGGCGGCAGCCGTACGGACTCCTCGGCGAGCCAGGTGGAGCGGGCGAGCCAGGCGACGGCGAGGGCCTGAGCCGAGAACGACATGTCCATGACCGCCGCCGGATGTCCCTCGGCCGCGGTGAGGTTGACCAGACGGCCCTCCGACAGGAGCAGCAGTCGCCTGCCGTCGGCCATGACGTACTCGTCGGTGTTGGGGCGGATGCCGAAGCGCACGGCGGTCGCCGCCTCCTCCAGTGCGCGTACGTCGATCTCGACGTCGAAATGCCCCGCGTTGGCCAGGATCACGCCGTCTTTCATGGCGGCCAGGTGCTCGGCGCGGATGACGTCCCGGTTGCCGGTGACGGTGACGAACACGTCGCCGATCTCGGCGGCCCGGCCCATCGGCTGGACCTCGTACCCCTGCAGCGTGGCGTCCAGCGCCTTCACCGGGTCGATCTCGGTGACGATCACCCGCGCGCCCAGCCCCCTGGCCCGCTCGGCGACTCCCCGTCCGCAGAAGCCGAAGCCTGCCACGACGACGGTACGGCCGGCCAGCAGGACGTTGGTCGCCCGCATGATGCCGTCGAGCGTCGACTGGCCGGTGCCGTACCGGTTGTCGAACATCCGCTTGGTGCGGGTGTCGTTGACCGCGACAACGGGGAAGCGGAGTGCGTTCTCCGAGGCCATCTGACGGAGCCGGATGATGCCGGTCGTGGTCTCCTCACAGCCGCCGGCGACCGTGTCGAGCAACTCCACCCGCTCGGTGTGGAGGATGTTGACCAGATCGCACCCGTCGTCGAGCACGATGTTCGGGGAGATGTCCAGTGCCTGGTGGATATGCCGGTAGTAGGTGCCCCTGTCCACTCCCGCCCGGGCGTGTACCGCGATGCCGTACGTCTCGAGGGCCGCCGCGACGTCGTCCTGGGTGGACAACGGGTTGGAGGCGGCCAGCGCGATCTCGGCGCCGCCGGCCCTGAGCGCCCCCAGCAGCACGGCGGTCTCGGCGGTGACGTGGAGGCAGGCGGCGATCCGCAGGCCGTCGAACGGCCGCTCTCCGGCGAACCGCTCCCCGAGGGCGGTCAGCACCGGCATGGCCCTGGCCGCCCATCCGATGCGGCGCTCTCCCGCCTCGGCGAGCCCCTCTGCCACCACCCCAACCTCCCAGGGCATTATCTTGCCCAACCCCCCGGGCGTGATCTTACAAAAACTCGCAGTCAGGTGCCGTCACCAGCGAGAACACCATCCGCGATCTTGCAGTCCGGCATTTCCGACTGCAAGATCACGAAGTAACGACACCCCATCCGACCAGCGGAAACCATCTCGTGTGCGAGAAACTGCAGGATCACCGCAGGTGGGTGCGCGGGGTGGTCGGTTAGTAGCGGTAGTGGTCGGGCTTGTAGGGGCCTTCGACGTCGACGCCGATGTACTCGGCCTGCTTCTTGCTCAACGTGGTGAGCTTGACGCCGAGCGCGTCCAGATGAAGCCGTGCGACCTTCTCGTCCAGGTGCTTGGGCAGCACGTACACGCCGATCGGGTAGTTCTCGGTCTTGGCGAACAGTTCGATCTGGGCGATCACCTGGTTGGTGAACGAGTTCGACATCACGAACGACGGGTGACCGGTGGCGCAGCCCAGGTTCATCAGGCGGCCCTCGGCGAGCACGATGATCGAGTGGCCGTCGGCGAAGGTCCAGGTGTGCACCTGGGGCTTGACCTCCTCCTTCACGACGCCCGGGATGCGGGCGAGCCCCGCGATGTCGATCTCGTTGTCGAAGTGCCCGATGTTGGAGACGATCGCCTGGTGCTTCATCTTCGACATGTGGTCGGCGGTGATGATGTTGTAGTTGCCGGTGCACGTGACGAAGATGTCCGCGGTGCCGACGACGTCGTCCAGGGTGGTCACCTGGAAGCCGTCCATGGCCGCCTGAAGCGCGCAGATCGGGTCGACCTCGGTCACGATCACCCGGGCGCCCTGACCGCGCAGCGCGTCGGCGCAGCCCTTGCCCACGTCGCCGTAACCGCACACGACCGCGACCTTGCCGCCGATCAGCACGTCGGTCGCCCGGTTGAGGCCGTCGATCACGGAGTGGCGGCAGCCGTACTTGTTGTCGAACTTGGACTTGGTGACCGAGTCGTTGACGTTGATCGCGGGGAAGAGCAGCCGGCCTTCCCGGTGCATCTCGTAGAGCCGGTGGACACCGGTGGTCGTCTCCTCGGTGACGCCCTTGATCCCCTCAGCGATCTTGGTCCAGCGCTTGTCGGGGCCGACGGTACGGCGCAGCGTGTCGAGGATGATCGCCCACTCCTCGGGGTCGTCCTCGCCGGCCGTCGGCACCACGCCCGTCTTCTCGAACTCGGCGCCCTTGTGCACGAGCAGCGTGGCGTCGCCACCATCGTCGAGGATCATGTTGGGGCCGGAGCCGTCCGGCCACTGCAGGGCCTGCTCGGTGCACCACCAGTACTCCTCGAGCGTCTCGCCCTTCCAGGCGAAGACCGGTACGCCCGAGGGGTTCTCAGGGGTGCCGTTCTGGCCGACGACGACCGCGGCCGCGGCGTGGTCCTGAGTGGAGAAGATGTTGCAGCTCACCCAGCGGACGTCGGCGCCGAGTGCGACGAGCGTCTCGATCAGCACGGCCGTCTGGATCGTCATGTGCAGCGAGCCCATGATCTTGGCGCCCTTGAGCGGCTGCGACGCGGCGAATTCCTTCCGGGTCGCCATAAGTCCCGGCATTTCGTGCTCCGCGAGGCGGATCTCCTTGCGGCCGAAGTCCGCAAGCGAAAGGTCGGCGACCTTGAAGTCCATGAGTGTCATCCCTCCATTGTCCGTCGCAGTGAGTTTAGGCGGCACGATCCACCCCGTGCGTCCGATCACGTGCGAACCTGACACAAGAATGTGAGGATTGCGCTCGTACGGCTCCCGCAACGGCCCGGAAACGTCTAGCGTGGGCGAAAAGGAACTGGAGGTGGTGGCTTCGATGCGGATCACGGAGGCCGCCAGACGGCTCGGTCTGTCCCCCCGCATGCTGCGCTACCGGGAGGCGCTCGGGCTGCTGCCGCCGATCCGCGACCGGGGCGCCCACCGGCGGTTCGGGCCCGAGGAGCTGGTCGCCGTCCGTCAGGCGATGGACCTGGAGCGCCGTTTCGACGTCTCCCCCGCCGAGCTGGCCTTCGCGCTGCGTGCCCTGGCCGAGCCCGCCGTCGGCCAGGCCGTACGGGACCTGGGCGTGCGCATCGGCCGGATCCCGGCGCCGCGCCGGGCACTGGACTTCGAGCAGGAGAAGGCCCTCCGCCTCCTGAGGGGCCGGTAAGGAGGCCGCAATCGCCGTCACTGCGTCGCCGGCGAAGCTTGGGACCCTGCGCGACCGCGCCAGGCGGTCATCCACG
>NZ_BOOG01000065.1 GCF_016863115.1 Sphaerimonospora thailandensis | reverse complement strand
GTTCAACAGGGTGAAGACGGGCCCGGCCGGCCTTCGACCGGCCGGGCCCTGTGCTGCTCCCCCACCCGAGCATCGACCTTTCTCCCGAATTCTCCCGTTTTCTCCCGGCGAATCCATTGACTGGAGCGCCGTCCGACCGCAAGGTAGCCAGTAAGTGATCGAAGGTATCGAAGGACAGGTCTGGTCGGCATACCGTCATGTGATGCGTCCGGCGGTACGGAAAGCTATGGGGTGAGCTCAACAAAATTCATATACGATTTATCGAAAGGATCAATGCGAGGGGGCGTGTGCATGGACGGAACCAGACGGGTGCCGACCGGAATAGATCCCAGCGTCCCCAGCGTCGCGCGAATGTACGACTACTACCTGGGCGGCAAGGACAACTTCGCCGCCGACCGGGAGGCCGCCGAGAAGATCATCGAGCTCGGCCGGGAGATCGGCGGCGACGCCCGGGAGATCGCCAAGGAGAACCGCTGTTTCCTCCGCCGTACCGTACGGCTGCTGGCGCGGTCGGGCATCAGTCAGTTCATCGACATCGGCGCCGGCCTGCCCACGCAGGAGAACGTCCATGAGGTCGCCGAGCGGCACATCGCCGACCCGCGGGTCGTCTACGTCGACAACGACCCCATCGTCCTCACCCACGCCCGGGCGCTCCTGGCCGACAACCGCACCACGATCGCGGTCTCCGGCGACCTGCGCGAGCCGAAGGAGATCTTCGATGACCCGGCGGTACGGGCGCACATCGATTTCGCCCGCCCGTTCGCCGTGCTGCTGGTCGCGGTGCTCCACTTCATCACGGACGACGAGGAGGCCGCCCGGATCGTCGACCAGGTCCGCGAGCACCTCGTCCCGGGCTGTCACCTCGTGCTCACCCACGCCTATCAGGGCGGCCGTCACGAGTCCGCCGTCAACTCGGGCAAGCAGGTCTACTCTGGGACGTCGTCCGGCGGCGTCACCACTCGTGAGGTGTCGCACCTGGAGTCGTACTTCGCGGGACTGGACCTCCTGGAACCCGGCATCGTGCCCGTGCAGGCCTGGCGCCCGGAGGTGCCCTGGGAGGTCTCGGCCGACCTCGCGGGGATCGGGATCCTGGGCGCCGTCGGCCGCGTGACCTGACGTTTCGCTTCGTGCTGTCGGCGGGACACCGACTACGCGACGAGAAGCCTTGGGCTCGCCGAAACCTCATGGCGGGCCGAGCCGTACGGCAGATGCCGCCCGCATCGCGGGCGACGGGCGGAACCTGACGCGCTGGCCGGGGCGGGCCTGCGCCGCCCGGTCCACGTCCCGGTCGCGCACCACCGCGATCACCGGATAGCCGCCGGTGACCGGATGGTCGGCGAGGAAGAGAGTGGGCCTGCCGGAGGGCGGCACCTGCAGCGCCCCGGGGACCATGCCCTCGCTGGACAGCTCGCCGTCGCGCGCCCGTTCCAGGCGCGGCCCGCTCAGCCGGATGCCCACCCGGTCACTGTCCGCGGTCACCGCGTACGGCTCGGCGCACAGCGCCCGCAACGCGCCGGGGTGGAACCAGCCGGCCCGCGGGCCGGGCAGCACCTCCAGAACGAGCTCGCCGAGCCGGCCGGGCGCGGACCAGGGCAGCGGGGCGAGATCGACGAGCGGGTGCGTGCGCGGCGGCGGGCCGACCGGCAGCAGCGAACCCGGCGACGGCCGCTCGGGGCCCAGCCCGGCGAGTGTGTCCGTCGACCGCGATCCCAGAACTTCGGGGACGTCCAGTCCGCCCCGCACCGCGACGTAGGTGCGCAGCCCCTGGCCGGGCACGCCGAGCCACAGCGTCGCTCCGTCGGGCAGGCGCTCCACCGACTGGTGGCCGATGATCCGGTTGCGCCCCGACGCGTCGGTGACCGTCGCGGGACAGGGGGCGCCGGTGAGCGCGATGACCAGGCGGCCGTGGGCGCGCACCCGCAGCCCGCCCAGCGTGACCTCCAGCGCGGCGGCCCCCTCGGGATTGGCGAGCAGGCGGTTGGCCAGCCGCAGCGCCCCCCGGTCGGCCGCGCCCGACCTGCCCACCCCGAGGTGGGCCCGGCCCGGACGGCCCAGGTCCTGCACCGTGGTCAGCGGCCCGGTGTCCAGCACCTCCAGCTCAGCCACGCCGCGCCCCCTCGCTCATCCCCGCGTCACCTCGCTCATCCCCCGTCGCCTCCGTGAACCGGACGCGGACGCCGGGGCGCAGCAGCGCGGGCGGGTCGGCGTGGGTGTCCCACACCACCGTCTCGGTACGTCCGATGAGCTGCCATCCGCCGGGCGACTCCCGCGGGTAGACCCCGCTGAACTCATCTGCCAGCGCCACCGATCCCGCCGGGACGCGCACCCGCGACTCGGCCCGGCGCGGCACGGTCAGCCGGGGGTCTCCGCCGACGAGATATCCGAAGCCGGGGGCGAATCCGCAGAAGGCCACCGTCCACGACGCCGCGGTGTGCGCGGCCACGACCTCGCTCTCGGTGAGCCCGGTGTGCGCCGCGACGGCGGCGAGATCCGCGCCGTCGTAGACGACGGGGATCGTCACCTCGGGGGCGTCGGCGGGCAGCACGCCGCCCTGCCGTACGGCACAGGCGCACCGTACGGCCGATGCCACGGTGTCGTGGCTCGCCGGCGGTTCGAACCGGACCAGCACCGTGCGCGCGGCGGGAACGATGTCGGTCACCCCGCGCGGCGGATCGCCGGTGAGTGCGTCGTAGAGCGCGATCACCTCGGCCAGGCCGCCGAGCTCCACCAGGAGGGCGCCCTCGCCGTACCGCAACAGGTCGGGCGTCATGCCGCCTCCCGGGTGAAAGAGGACAGCTCGATCCCGCCGGCCTTGAGCGACTCGCTGACTCTGCGGGCCATCCTCACCGCGTCCGGGCTGTCGCCGTGCACGCAGATCGACTCGGCCCGGACGATCAGCGGCGTGCCGTCGACGGCCTCGATCGGCTCCCCCCTGGCCATGCGCAGGCAGCGCTCGGCCACCTCCTCGGGGTCGTGCAGCACCGCGCCGGGTGTGCCACGCGGCACCAGCGTGCCCTGCGGGGTGTACGCCCGGTCGGCGAAGCCTTCCGTCACCGTGGCCAGGCCCGCGCTCTCCGCCCTGCGCAGCCAGGCCGAGCCGGGCAGCCCGAGCACCGGCAGCGCGCGATCATAGGCGCGTACGGCGGCCACCACGGCGGCGGCCTGCTCCTCGTGATGGACGATCGCGTTGTAGAGCGCGCCGTGCGGCTTGACGTACCGCACCCTGGTGCCGGCCAGCCGGGCGAACGCGTCCAGGGAGCCGAGTTGGTAGACGATGTCGTCGCTGAGCTCCTCGGGCGGCACGTCGATGAAACGTCGCCCGAACCCGCCGAGATCACGGTAGCTGACCTGGGCGCCGATCGCGACGCCGCGGGCGGCCGCCAGTTCGCACACGGTCCGCATGATCGTCGGATCTCCGGCGTGGAAGCCGCAGGCGACGTTGGCGCTCGTCACGATCGACAGCAGCGCCTCGTCGTCGCCGAGCCGCCACCGGCCGAAACCCTCGCCCAGGTCCGAGTTGAGGTCGATGGTCACCGAGTGGTCCGCCATTGTCCGCTCCAGATCGTGTGGCCGCGACGTACGGCCGCGACGCATGGCCGCAACGCATGGCCGCAACGTATGGCCTCAAGGAGAAGATACGGCCGGCGGCCGGTGTCAGGATGCGCGGGTGACGGTGCCCGTGTAGCGGGCCGTGTCCTCCCCCTCCCGGCTCACCTCGAACCCGGCCTGTCGCTCATCACGTGGGCGGATCGTGACGGTTCCGGGATGGCAGGCGTCGCCGCTCACCTGGTCCAGGCGCAGCGTGATCTCGTCGCCGGCTTCGCTGAGGCGCGTGAGACGTCCCTCGCAGTGCAGGTCGGCACCCCACCTCATGCGCGACGGTTCCTCCCCCACCCCCACCCCCCGCCGTGATCTCGCAGTTGTTCGCAGGTATGCCCAGCGACCTGGGCATTCACCGTTCGTGATCTTGCAGAAACTCGCATCCATGGCCGCCGACCTGGGTAAGCGAACTTCGTGATCTCGCACTCCAGAGTGCAAGATCACGAACGATGGAACCGCAGGTAGGCCATGCCGCGTGCGCGTTTCTGCAAGCTCAACTGACCGTACGGCCTGGCCCGCTCGACGGGGTCCTGGCCGGGGCGATCTGGGACAGCCAGGACGATGTCTCCTCGGACGGCAGGATCCGGTCGAGGTGGACCTGCGGCCGCATCATCGGATAGGTGCGCCCGATGTTCCAGACGCGCTGGTAGGGCGGCGGGTCCAGGACGACGACCCGGTGCCCGTCGAGGAGTGGGATGTCGGCGGGGACGCCCTCGTTCCAGATCCATTCGCCATATGCGTCGACCAGGTTGAACCGGCCCTCGATCCGGCCGCTGACGGGTTCGAGCGCGCCGGCGGTGGCCGCGGCGACCCACTCGGGATCGGGTGGCCGGACACCCTCCAGCAGGCCGTCCGCGCTCGGACCGGTGAGTACGTGCGCCAGAAGGGTGTGCAGTTGGAAGTTGTCACCGATGCCGCCGATGGTGACCCGGTAACCGCGGCCGCTCTCCCGGTGCAAGACGATCAGCGGCTCGTCGTCCAGGACGGCGAGCAGCCCGGTCAGGCACCGCAGGTCCTCCCGGAGGCCGACGACGGCCACGAGGGCCGAGACGGCCGTGCGGAGCCGCTCGCGACCGGCGAGGTCGGCCCGGATCGCCGCGGACTGCTGCAGCAGCGTGGTGGCGGGCAGAGACCAGTCTTCGGCGGTGGCCCAGGCGACGCTGAGATGGAGTGCGCGCGCGGGCGGGAGCGCGGAGGGCAGGGGCTTGAAGCGTCTCAGCAGGCGGGTCCGGCCGGACAGCCGGTTGGCCGCCGCGATCACCGCCTTGTCGTGCCGGTCCGGTTCCGGAAGATCCCGGTCGGTGACGGCCCGCCAGGCGGCGGCGAACCGGGCCGACGCCTCCAGGCTGTCGCAGAGGCCGGAGACGACGGGGTCGACCAGCGGGCCGGGGGATGCTCCCTCCTCCACCAGAGCGCCGCCCAGCGTGGCGAGGTGGGCCCCGAGGCCGGGCGGGATCTCGCCGATGGCCGGGCACAGGCGGGCGAGGATCCGGGTCAGCGTGTCCGAAGCCAGGACGGTGGAGGTGCCGGTGGACGTGCCGTTCTCGACCGCCTCCCACAGCCGCCGCATGGCATCGAGTGCGCCGTCGGCGTCTTCGGCCTCGATCGCCCGCAGCAGCTCGTCACATATCCGATCAAGCATCTGCGGAATGTTAACGGGACGCGGGGGCGGCCCTCTACTGCAGGGCTCGGCCTGCCGTGACGGTTTCGGCGAGCCGGACGACTCCCATCGCGGAGGCCTCCGCCTCCGCCTCCGGCTCGACGGGTACGGCGAGCCGGAGCGCGAGGTTGCGCCGCCACCAGGCCGAGGCGGCCATCGCGCCGCCGCCGAGCACGACGGCGGCGGGCGGCTCGGGCATGGCGTCCGTCAGCGTCCGCACCCCGTCGGCGATCTGCCCGCTCACGCCGTCGAGCAGCGCGGCGAGGATCTCGACCGGGCCGGTGCCGAGGGTCAGCCCGGAGATCGAACCGGTGGAGGCGGGCCGCGGCGGCCTGGCTCCCGCCAGATCCGGTACGGCCGCCAGGCCGTCCGGCGGGTGGTCTCCCAGTGCGACGAGCGCCGCCTCGACGTCGGCCGGCAGCAGCAGGGTCCGTTTCGCCCAGGCGAAGACGTTGCCCCCGGCGGAGTAGGCGATGCCGGTCACCGCCAGGTCGTGGTCGACCAGATAGCGCCAGCACCCGTCCGGCAGCGTGAAGGCGCCGTCGAGGGGGTGGGCGACCCGGACCGCTGCGGAGGTCCCGACGGTGACCGAGATCCGGTCCGGTCCCGTACGGCCTCCGCCGATGGTGGCCGCGGCCCCGTCACCGACGGCGGGCAGCCACGGCACCCCGCGCAGTGCGGGCCACCGCCGGGCCCAGCGCGGCTCGAGCGTGCCGGTCCAGCCCCTCGGCGCGAGTGGGGGCAGCCGGTCCTCGGTCACGCCGGCGAGCGCGAGTGCCTCGCCGTCCCAGCGCCCGGCCGCGAGGTCGAGCATTCCGGTGCCCGAGGCCATCGAGACCGACGCCGCCGGATCTCCCAGCAGGCGGCGTGAGACGTACTCTGCGAGCCCGGTGAACAACCACGCCGGCTCCCGGTCGCCGAGCCGCTCTGTCAGGCGCTCTCTCAGCCAGGGGATGCGCACGGTCCAGTAGAGCGGGTGAGGCCAGGCGCCCGTGCGGCGGTGGAACTCTCCCGAGGCCGGCCGGCCACAGGGCTCCTTGGCTCTGGTGTCCGCCCAGGTCAGCAGGGGGGTGGCCGGTCGACCCGCGGCGTCGAGCGCGAGCAGGGAGTGCCACTGGCACGAGGTGGCCACCGCCTCGACCCCGTCGAGGTGGTCGTGCACCTCGTCCAGGCAGGCCGCCAGCCCGTCGAGGTACTCGTCGGGATCGAGGTCGGCCCTGCCGCCGTCGTCCACGCGGAGCCGTACCGGCCTGCGGGCGAGCGCGACGCGGCGCCGGCCCTCCTTCACGACATCCGTCGCGGGCTCCTTCGCGACTTCCAGGACGACGGCCCGCACCGACGAGGTGCCGAGATCGAGCGCGAGGACCTTCACGCCGCTCCGCTTCCCCCGGGATGACGGTTCATCCCTGGTTCCCGCGGTTCATCCCTGGTTCCCGACGAATTCGCGCAGCCAGCGGCGTACCCCGCGCGGACCCTCCCGACGACCCTGGTCGTACGCGGCTCCTCGTAGACTTGCCCCGGTGAAGGGGCCATGGTGAGCGAGCGACCGTATGTGCTGCTGAGCTGCGCGGCGTCCATCGACGGCTACATCGACGACGTGAGCGGACGCCGGCTCCTGCTGTCCAACGAGGCCGACTTCGATCGCGTGGACGACGTGCGGGCCGGCTGCGACGCGATCCTGGTCGGTGCGAACACGATACGCAGGGACGACCCCCGGCTCCTCGTGCGCTCGGCCGCCCGCCGCGCCGCCAGGATGGCACGCGGGCTGTCCCCCACCCCGATCAAGGTCACGGTCACCGGACGGGGAGACCTCGATCCGGCGGCTCGGTTCTTCACGGCCGGCGACACCGAGAAAATCGTGTACGCCGCGTCGCCGGCCCTGGACAGGACACGCGAACTGCTGGGCGCCATCGCCGAGGTGGTCGACGCGGGCGACCCCCTCGATCTCCCCCGCATCCTCGACGATCTGTCCGGCAGGGGCGTCGGCAGGCTCATGGTCGAGGGCGGCGGCGCCACGCACACCCGGTTCCTCACCGCCGGGCTCGCCGACGAACTCCACCTGGTCATCGCGCCGTTCTTCGTCGGAGACCGCCGCGCGCCGCGCTTCGTGGGCGACGGCGTCTTCCCGTGGGGCCCGTCGGCGGACACCGTTCACCGGGCCAGGCTCGCGGGCGTCACCAAGATCGATGACGTCGTGCTGCTGCGGTACGCACTGTCCGAGAGGTGCCCGGCATGAGTTCCGACATGAGTTCCGGCCTGACGCCCCAGGCCGAGGCGGACCGGCGGTGGCTGCGTGAGGCCATCGAGCTGTCGCGCCGCTGCCCGCCGTCCGGTACGGCGTACTCCGTCGGCGCGATCATCGTCGCGGGCGACGGCACGCGGCGCGCCGACGGCTACTCACGCGACGCCGATCCCCATGTCCACGCCGAGGAGTCGGCGCTCGCCGCCCTCGCGAGGTCCGGGCCCTCCCACGTGGACCTGGCCGGCGCGACGATCTACAGCTCGCTGGAGCCGTGCAGCAGCCGCAGGTCCCGGCCACGCACCTGTACGCACCTGATCCTCGCGGCCGGCATCGGCCGGGTGGTGTTCGCCCTGCGCGAGCCGCCGCTGCTCGCCGACTGCCACGGCGCCGAGCTGCTCAGGCAGGGTGGCGTCGAGGTCGTCGAGATCGGCGACATGGCGCGGCTCGTCCGGGAGGTCAACGCCCACCTGTTCACAGCTCAGGACGGATAGCCGTACCGGCCGTTCCGCAGTGACGGCCAATGATCAGCCGGTCGAGTCCCGGCCGATGTCGAACGCGGTCTCGTAGTGCCGGCGGGCCTGCTCGATCACCACCTCATCGAGCCAGGCGACCGGCCGGACGCCGGCGATGAGCGGCTCGTGGTCCGGGCCACGGCCGACGACGCGGCCGGTCAGGATCCAGGCGCGACGGTCGCTCCCCTTCTCCACCAGGTGGGTGTACTTGCACACCTGCCGAGCCACCCAGTCCCGCAGGGGCCGGGTCCACCACGATTCGGCGTCGAGCACGGTCACCGACAGCCCCGGAAGCCGCAGGCCGCTCTCATAGTCGACGCTCGGCCGGCCCTCGTCCTCGTCCGGTCCCTTCGAGTAGCGCAGATAGAGCCCCGACCGGTCCGCGACGACACGGGCGAGCCCGTCAAGGCTCTCCACTGTGGGCAGCCCATGGGAGGGCGGGCACGTTTCTCCCCGGGGCTCCCCGATCACGGACTCGCCGTACATCTCCCTGTCGTTCTCCCTCGTCGTCGTTCTCCCTCGTCGTTCTCCGTCTCCGGGCGGCGCTGGTCGGGTCACGTCAGGTCAGGACGGGTAGGGAGGGCGCTGGTCGGGCGGCACGCCGCCGCCCTCTCCCCCGCCCTTGTCGCCCTTGTCGGTGCCGTGCGGGTGGCCGGAGGTGTCGCCCCCGCTCACCGATTCAGGAGTCAGGTCGATGTCCTCGTCGGTGCTGCCTCCCCGGCCGGACCGCCGGATCTCGGGCTGCTGCGGCTGGCTCATGTTCTTCCTTTCGGCTGATCTTCCCTTCGACGCGCTTCGCAGGCCCCCTCCCCCCCGCTCATCTGGGCAAACCACGAAATCACAAGGTCGCCCGCGCCGTAACCGGCGCGCATCGCCCCGGGGGATGTGGGTAGGGGGGCCCGCAGCGGACCCAGGAGGGAACATGCGTTCGTCGATCCGTCTCGGCCGCATCGCCGGCGTCTCGGTCGGGCTCAACATCAGCGTGCTGGTCATCGTCGTGATCATCGTGTTCGGGCTGGCGTTCGGGCGCTTCCCGATCGCGTTCCCCGGCTCGTCGCCGGCGGTCTACCTGCTGGCCGGCACGATGACGGCCGTGCTGTTCCTGGCCTCGTTGCTGGCGCACGAGCTCGCACACGCGGTGATGGCCAAGCGGTACGGCATCGAGGTGTCGGGCATCACGCTCTGGCTGCTCGGCGGGGTGGCCGAGCTTCGCGGCGAGCCGCGCACGCCCGGAGCCGATCTGAAGATCGCCGCGGTGGGCCCCGCGACCAGCTTGGCCGCCGGGGTGGTCTTCGGCGTTGTGACCTGGTTGCTCTCCGCCGTCGGCGGCTCGCCGTTGCTCGCCGGGATGTTCGGCTACCTCGCCGGGGTCAACGTGCTCCTGGCCTTCTTCAACCTGATCCCGGCGGCGCCGCTGGACGGAGGGCGGGTGCTGCGTGCCGCGCTGTGGTCGTGGTGGGGTGACCGCGTCAGAGCGGCGGTGACGGCGGCCCGGGCCGGCCGGGTCTTCGGTTACGTCCTCATCGCGCTCGGCCTGCTCCAGGTCGTCTCCGGACTGGGTTTCCAGGGCCTGTGGCTCGCCCTGATCGGCATGTTCCTCGTCAACATCGCCAGCGCCGAGGAGCAGCAGACACGCCTCGGCGCCGCGCTGCACGGCATACGAACCGGCGACGTGATGTCGGACCGGCTCGTAACAGCCGAGCCCGGCGAGACCGTGGACGGCGTCATCGACCGGGTCGTGATGCGTCACCGGCTGTCCACTTATCCGTTGGTGGACGAGCGCGGCGGCTTCCTGGGGCTCGTGACGCTCAACCGGATCCGGGCGGTGCCCCCTCAGGCCCGGGCGACGACCCGCCTGCGCGACATCGCCTGCCCACCCGCAGACGTACCCGGGGCGCGGCCTGACGAGGCTCTCACCGATCTGCTGCCCAGGATGGGCGGTTGCAGCGACGGGAGGGCGGTGGCGCTCGATCCGGATGGCAGGCTGATCGGCCTCATCACGCCGAGCGACATCAGCCGGACGCTCCAGACCGTCGACCTGCGCGCCGCCGAGCCGTACCCCGCGCCGCGCGGCGCCGATCTCGCCCCACGCTGCCCGGACCAGCTCACAGGCCGGCCCGGCTCAGGGCTGACCGGCTCAGAGCTGTCCGGCTCAGGACGTCCCGCCGGTCCCGGCCCCGGAGCCGGTCACCGAGACGCGGCCTGACTCCAAGCCGCCGTCCGGCCATGAGGGTCAGGAGGCGCGGCGGGGATCGTCCGCCGCGAGTTCCTCGACGTCGTCGGGAGAGTCCGCACCCGGGACATGCCAGCCCGTCAGATCGGTCTCGTCGGGGGTCCATTCCGCGTCCGGGGACTGGGCGAGCGGATTCTGCCACTCCGCCTGGATCTCTTCGCCGCCCGCGGGTCGCGCGGGTTCAGGGTTACGCGACGGTTCAGGGTTGTGCGTCATCGTGCCTCCCGCTTCGCGTTCAGATCTGTCTCGGCGCGCATACCCCGGCGGACCATCGCCATGCCGAGAACGCGTTTTTGGCTATATGCCTTGTTTGCCTTTTTTGCGGTAGTTCGTGTCGTGTTGAGTGAGGAACTGGGGGTAGGCGTCACCTGTCTCGGAAGGACGCGACGGGGAACCGGCCCCGTAGGAGCGGGGCCAGGCATGAGGGCCGGGGGTGACGATGTGACGACGGTGGACGACATGCCGATCGAGAAGCAGCGGCGCCGCTTCGAGCGGGACGCCCTGCCGTATCTCGACCAGATCTACGCCGGCGCCCTGAGGCTGACCCGCAACCCCGCCGATGCCGAAGATCTCGTCCAGGAGGTGTTCGCCAAGGCCTTCTCCAACTTCCACCAGTTCCGGGAGGGCACCAACCTCAGGGCCTGGCTGTACCGGATCCTGACGAACACCTACATCAACATCTACCGCAAGCAGCAACGGCAGCCTCAGCGGACGGCGGGCGAGGAAATCGAGGACTGGCAGCTCGCCGAGGCCGCCTCCCACACGTCCGGCGGGCTCAAGTCGGCCGAGACCGAGGCACTGGACGACCTGCCGGACTCCCGGGTGAAGCAGGCGCTGCACGAGGTGCCGGAGGACTTCCGGCTCGCCGTCTACCTCGCCGACGTGGAGGGCTTCAGCTACAAGGAGATCGCCGAGATCATGGGGGTCCCGATAGGGACCGTCATGTCCCGCCTGCACCGGGGTCGGCGGCAGCTGCGGCACAAGCTCGAGGACTACGCCATCGAGCTCGGCATGATCCCGGCTGACGGCTCACCCCAGAGCTAGCCCAGAGCTAGCCCAGGGCCGGCCCGTAGCCGGCCCGTAGCCGGTCGAACTCAGAGGAACCTCAGGCGTCCTCGCGATCCGGGTTCTCCAGCCGGAAGAAATTGCTCTGGTCGCCGTCCTTCTTGTGCTCCTGGTAGAGGAAGTTCAGGTTGCGTGCCTCGAACGTCTCGAACCACTCGTCCCAGGTGATCTCCTTCAGATCGCCCCCGCCGTACCCGGGGAAGTCGAACCGGAGCACACCGGCGCGGCCCTCGTGCTCGGTGCCCGGCACCGTAGCGGGCCGACCGCCACGCTCCTCGGCCCATCGCTTGATCACCTCATGGGTCGTGGTGATCAGACTGCGCCCGGGTCGCTCCTCGTGCTCGTCCACCGAGGAGATCTCCTGCTCATACTTGTGCTCGCCCCCGACCGGCCTGCTCTGCTGCTCAGACATGCGAAACTCCTCCCCGCGCACTACACACACGCGTGCCCTACCCTCCGCTCCCGCGGGCATGCGACGGCAGGAAGACCCACGCCGCGGAGTCCTCCCTCGGGTCTGTCGGCGATACTCCTATCTCGTACAAAAGTCCCAATCATCCCCTTAATTCCGATATATCGAGCTATGTTCGATTAAGGATCTCGTGACCCTCAGGTAATGGCATCTCATTAGCGTGGCCGGCATGTACCAACCAGCGATCGGCCGGACCCTGACCGTGGGCGTCACCATTGCGGCGCTCGGTCTGCTCTCTCCCGGCATCTCCGCCTCCGCCGCCGCCGCATCCCCCAGCCACTCGGTGAAGATCACCGTGATGGCCAGCTCCGACATCCACGGAAACGCCCTGAACTGGGACTACTACAAGAACGCCGAGTTCGACGACAGCGCCCACAACGACGTGGGGCTTGCCAAGATCTCCACAATGGTCAACCGGATCCGGGCCGATCGCGGCGCCGACCACACCCTGCTGTTCGACTCCGGTGACACCCTCCAGGGCACACCGCTCGACTACTACTACGCCAAGGTCGAGCCGATCACCGAGACCGGGCGGATCCACCCCATGGCCAAGGCCATGAACGCCATCGGGTACGACGCGGTGACGCTGGGCAACCACGAGTTCAACTACGGACTGCCGCTGCTGGCCACGTGGATCAAACAGATGAAGGCCCCGGTCCTCGGCGCGAACGCGGTGTCGGCCAAGACCGGCCTGCCGGCGTACCAGCCGTTCATCATCAAGACGATGCACGTCAGGGGCGAGAAGCCGATCAGAGTCGGCGTGCTCGGCCTCACCAACCCGGGCGTCGCGATCTGGGACAAGGCCAACGTCGAAGGCAGGCTCCAGTTCCTGGACCTGGTCGACACCGCCAAGAAGTGGGTGCCCCGGATCCGCAAGCTCGGCGCGGACGTGGTCCTGGTCACCGCGCACGCCGGCGACAGCGGCCTGTCCTCGTACGGTGAGGACCTGCCGGTGGAGAACGCCGCCGCCATGGTCGCGGAGGAGGTTCCCGGGATCGACGCCGTCCTGTTCGGCCACGCCCACAACGACGTGCCGCAGCGGTTCGTCACCAACAAGGCCACCGGCAAGCAGGTGCTGCTGACCGAGCCCAGCAAGTGGGGCCAGCGGCTCAGCGTCGTCGACTTCACCCTCGTCAAGCAGCGGGGCAAGTGGACCGTCACCGGCAAGTCCTCCAGCACGCTGAACACCAACACCGTCGCCGAGGACCCGAAGATCGTCGCGCTGATGAAGGAACAGCACGACAAGACCGTCGGCTACGTCAACCAGGTGATCGCCCAGTCCGAGGAGTCGCTGTCCGCGGCCGAGTCTCCGTACAAGGACACCCCGATCCTCGACTACATCCAGAAGGTGCAGACCGACCTGGTCGGCAAGGCGATCGCCGGTACGGCTGACGCCTCGCTGCCGGTGCTGTCGATCGCCGCGCCGTTCAGCCGCACCGCCGTCTTCCCGGCCGGGCCGGTGAGCGTACGCGACATGGCCGGGCTGTACGTCTACGACAACACGCTGCTCGGCATCAAGCTGACCGGCTCGCAGATCAAGGACTTCCTGGAGTACTCCGCGAAGTACTTCAACCAGGTCGCCCCGGGTGCGCCGATCGACCTCGCGACGCTCACCAACGCCGGCAACACCCCGGACTACAACTACGACCAACTGTCGGGCGTGCACTATGACATCGACATCGCGAAGCCGGTCGGACAGCGCATCGTCAACCTCACCTACCAGGGCAATCCGATCCCGGCCGACCAGCAGTTCGTAGTGGCGATCAACAACTACCGGCAGTCGGGCGGCGGCGGCTTCCCGCACGTGACCACCGCTCCGGTCGTCTACAACGCCCAGGTGGAGATCCGCCAGGCGCTGATCGACTACGCCACCGCGACCGGTTCCATCGACCCGGCCGACTTCGCCGAGCCCAACTGGAAACTCGTCCGCGACAACGTCCCGGTTTTCTAGTGACGAGAGCGCGAGTGTGGTCCGGGTAATCAAGGCCGAGCGCAGGGTGTAGATCCGGCACGGCAACGGAGCGGCCCCGCTCCCCTTTCACGGGAGGGCGGGGCCGGTTCGTCATTTCCAGAGGTCAAAGCGGCAGGTCCCAGCGGAGTTCGGGCGTGCCCGGCATGAACACGGTCTGCTCGGTGTTGGTGATGCGCAGCCGGAACGCCTAGTGACTTGGTGGTCTGCTTGTTCGTGCCATGCTTGCCGGCCTCGATGGGCGTGCCACCGGGGCCGACGTAGGCCCCTGCTGGGTGTCAGGGTGCAGCCGCACGGGGGTGTGGACGACGGGCCCGGAAGGGGTGAGCGGGGTCATGCGGGTCAGGCCCAGGGTGTGGTGTTCATTGGCGTCCTCCCTGGTGAGATGGGTGTGTAGTGGTACGGCCTTGGGACGCTCCGCGCCCGGTAACGACCCAAAGCCGAGCTCAGGGCTGCGTGGCCGGCGATCACGGTCGGCCCTGCCCGGTGCGGATCTGATGGAAGCGGCTGGCGATCCTCTTGGCGATGGCGTCCGGCCCATCACGGACGCTGGCCGAGTCCATCGCCGGATATCCCGGGCGCCGGGGGTTCTCGCGACCGGTCTGCCATTGCACGAACGTCGGGTAGAACCACGGGACAAGCTTCGTGGAGATGAGCAGCAGGGCAACGCCCTCGTTGGCGTGCCGCTCGGCGATGATGCCGTGTCGGGCGGCGAGGACGGCCTGCACGCGTTCGGCGAACGCCTCCTGCGGGGGCATCCTCGCCACGCGTAGATCGATGTGCCCCTGCGTGCGGGGAGGGCCACCCCGCCTCGACGTGACGGGGCGATCAGCACTTACCGGTGTCATGACGCTCACGTTATGACCGGTAGCCGTCAGTAACTTTCACGAAGTTGTGAAACCTGGGGTCAGGTGGTGATCCCCATGCGGCGGGCCAGACCACGCAGAGGCGACGGCAGGCGCCGCTGGAGGTCGAGCAGCCGGGCGACGGTCTCCCGTGACATGGGGTGGTAACGGGTCATCTGCGGGGCGATCCGCTCGGCGGTCAGGACACACCCCAGCGCCTTGTCCCACCGGCCCTGCCACAGCCACGCTCGGGACAAGTCGATGTAGTGGTGGGACGTCCGCTCGGGCGTCACCGACGGAGGCAGAACCAGGTCGGCGTTCCGGCGGATCGCCTCATCTGCGTCGCCCAACTCGACCGCAACGGCGACCGAATGGATCGCCGTGTTGCTCGGCCCGAACGACAGGCCGTAATCGGGGGTGTCACCTGTCCGTACCGCGATTTCCTGTGCGGCGCCGATGTGGTCCCACGCCGTAGTTGGCCGGTTGTCCCGAGCGGCGAGAATCGCCTGCCGCAGGTGCAGGGACCCGTACACGCTGAGAAGCGCCCGGTCGTCTGACAGTGGTTCCAGCCGGCGGAGAGCGCGGTGGAGCAGGTGTATGCCGCCGGCGTACGCACCGGACACCATGAACGCCATGGTGCGCTTGTACTCTGCGACGGCTGGCAATAGGGGGTCATCGGATTGCCAGGCCGCCCAGATCGCGCGCTCCACGGCGATGGACATCAGGTCGGTGTAGCCGAGTTTGCAGGCGAGGGAGTACGCGCCGGTGTACGCCGTGGACAGCAACCCGAAAACATGTCCCCGGTCTGGGGCGGTCGCGGTGTGGGCGTGCGCGGACAGTTCGGTGATCAGCGCGGGTAGCGCGCCGCCGAGTTCGGTGTAGCGGGTGGTCTCACGGAGCCGGTTCGTGTGGTCGACGACCGCCGCCAGTTCGGGCAGGGGCCGGGGCGACACGTCCGGGTCCGGAGGGATGTCCCAGTGGGCGAGCGCCTGGCGGATCTGCGGGATCGCCTCGTGGATGCGGTCGGTGGCAGCGGTGGCACCCCGGTAGGGCTGACCGGTCAGCTCGGTCACATCGACGTGGAGAACACGGGCCACAGCACCTATCAGAGACGGGGTGGCCGGCTTGTGCCCGCCCTCGACCTGCGCGATCAGGCTCTTGGAACATGGCACACGCTCGGCGAGTTCTCGCTGCGTCAGGCCGCGCAGTTTCCGGGCGTGAGCGATCCTGCGGCCGATCATGTCATGAGCGAACGCGTCGTCCATACCGGCCCCGCACCTCCTGGAGTCCTCGACAACCTCAGGCTACGTGCAGGTCTTTGCCATGTCATGGGAAGCTCTCTACTGATCCGTTGCGTGGTCGTAATGGCCAGCAGCGGGTAGGCGATCACGCTGATCAGTCTCCGCTGGTGCCGGGAGGACCAGGTGGTCAGCTGTCCCGCGCAGCGGCCTTCACTCGTTATGGGCTTTGATGCGGACGTACCGGATATTTCACAATTCAACGGAAGCCGATGCGGATCTTGCCGGTCACGTATAACCTCTGCCACGTCGATGTTTCCTAGATCAAATGAGGAACCGGCGTGGCGAGGACATGGGCACAGTTGCCGACGGGCCGTGTCGTACGGCTGGGCGGCGTGAGCACTGAGACCATCACCCTCGCACTCGAACCCTTACCCGACGATGCGCCTGCGATCGTCACCTATGCTCCGCCCCCAACCACGTCGGTAAGCAATCTGGTGACCACCCTGCTGGCCGAGTTCGAAACGGCGGCCGTCGAACTGTTCCCGTCCTGGCTCCCGGGCGCGGAAGGCATCACCGGCCCCGGCGGCGCGAGCATCCCCGCCGTCCGCGCGATCGCTCTCCGTACGGCATCCGCCACCCGGCACTTCGGACCCTTCCTGGCGGACCTGGCCGAGCAGGCCCTCCGGGGTACGGCACGCGGGACCGAGAAGTTCCCGCACGAGATCCGCGCCCTCGGACTCGCCCGCATCCTCGCCTACAGCTTTCGTCGCGATCGAGCGGCGATCCTCATGCGCGTCCCCCAAGGGCTCTCCCCCGTCGCCGAGGACATCCTGGCCGCCGCGTCCGAATGGCTGGCCGATCGTGGCGGTTTCGGGGTCTGGCTCACCGGCGCGCCCCTCACCTCCGTCGACCGGATCGAGTCCATGACCATACGACTTCCAGCCGAGGCAGTGGCACTCATCCGCAGCGTGCCGGAGCCACCATCGGACGAACATCCGACGCCTCGCCTGACCTATCCCCCTGTTACGGGGCGTCCACACCCCGCCAGTCAGGCAGAGCAAAGGTTGGAAGCCGCCCTTTCCATATGCGACTGGGCGGCCGGGCGTGCGTGGAACCAGCCTTACCAGTCGGGCCTGCTCAGTAACCGCATTCGCGTCGATTTGGTCTGGTGGGATGAGCGCTGCATTGTCGAAGTCGATGACGATCGCCATCGTGAGCGGGACACCTTTGCCGCAGACCGCCAGCGCGATGTGCGCCTCCAGCAGGACGGTTACGCCGTTCTCCGCTTTACTGATGACCAAGTACTGAACGATGTCACTGCTGTGCTCACCCACCTGGAGCGATACCTCCAATCCCGCCGCTCTGGAACGTTCGAAGGATCCCGCCATGCCTGGTGACAAGCTATCACTGCCCCAGACCATCACGCTCGCGGCATTGATGTTAGAAGCGAAGGAGATATCCAATACCGAACTCGAAAAGCGCTACGGTTTCACGCTCACAGGAAAAGATCGCATCAAACTTAACAACCTCAAGCTAGTCGAGAGCCGGAAGCAGGGCCGTACCTATGTTCACGAGTTGACCGACGATGGATGGGTCCGGATGGCCGAAGAGTTCCGGGCGGGAATTGCTGTGTCCGCTGGCCGTACCGCAAAGGTCCTCGGCGCGCTGGTAGCCATCTTCCAACGTTTCACGGATCGAATCGGTTACAAGCCTGCTGATGTGTTTGCGCGCGAGGACATGTCCTCCGCTCTCTCCGACATCTCATCCTCCAGGAAAGTGTCCCATACGCCGTCGGCACCCCTGAATGTCGAGGCGAGAATCCGGGACGCATACCAACAGCTCGCCGAGCAGCCGAACACGTGGGTCAGCCTAACCCAGTTGCGTCCGCTCCTTGGCGACATAGCCAGAGAGGACGTCGATACCACCCTCCGCCGGATGATTGGCATGGCCGACGTACGCATCGTCCCCGAATCGAACCAGAAAATCCTGACCAAAGAGGACAGACAGGCGGCGGTGACCATTGGCGACCAGGCCAAGCACCTCATCCTGATCGGAGCATGATGGCAAGCAAGGAGTTGAACGCTCTCAGAGCGCTCAGGTTCAACTACACGCAGGGCACTGACGATGTATGGCAGCCATCGCCGTTTCATGTCGACACCCTGCATCGACCCACAGCACAGATCATTCTCAACGGTCTCATCGAGGCGGAAGAGAGCGCTGCGGCGAGCCCGATCGGTGTCGTCGTACAAGGGCAAAAGGGCACCGGCAAAACCCACCTTCTCGGCTGGGTCCGCCAGAGGGTGCACGAGGAGGACGGCTACTTCTTCCTGGTGGGCCTACTCGACACGAAGAGCTTCTGGGAAAGTGCGCTTCTGTCCATGCTCGACAGTCTATCTAGGCCTATTGCGGGTTCGGAGAGCCAACTCAAGGAACTCCTCTGGCGTCTGTGCGTGCTGAGCGGGGTATCGGAACCGGTGCGCCGCTCAGTGATCGGGGAAACCTCGCTATCCCGGGAGGATCTGGATACCTTTATCGCTGCCCTGCGCCAATATGACGCCCATGTTGGACGGGAGGCACAGGATGCAGCGAGAGCACTTACACTGCGCACATCCACCGAGCCCGGCGTGCAGGACATCGGGGACGCCTACCTCACCTGTTCACCCAATGGCGATCCCGGTGACCGCACGACCTGGGGTTTTCGGACTATGGAGAAGACTCCACAGCAGATTGTTCGAGACCTGTCACTACTCCTCGCGTTGACTGGCCCATCCGTAATCGCGGTCGATCAAATCGATACGCTAATTGCGCAATCTACTCTGTCCACCGCCGTCGGCGGGGAGCAGGACTGGCAGCAGAAACTGGTCATCGAGCAAGTCGCCCACGGGCTTATGGCACTTAGAGAAGCCACCCGTCGGACTCTGACCGTCTTATGTTGCATCCCTACCACATGGATCTCCATCAAGGCCGAGGCAACTGACACGATCCAGGATAGGTTCCGGCAAACAATGCCGCTCGGGACGATTCCGGATGCGGAGACCGGCCGAATCCTGATCGAGAAGCGGTTCGCCGCCCAGTACGGAAAGGTCGGGTTCGAGCCGCCGTACCCGACGTGGCCAGTGAAGCCGGAGGCGTTCGCCCACGCCTACGAGTACACCCCTCGGCAGTTGCTCATCCGGATTGACAGCCATGTCCGGTCGTGTCTGTCTAAGGGAGCGGTCACTGAGCTGGAACGACTGACCGATGTCAGGACGGTCGAGCCCCATCCCGTGATTCCCGTGGCGCCCCCTGACGAGCTTGCCGTGCTCGATCGGCGCTTCGCGGAGTTGCGGAAGCGGGCGGATGTGGCAGGGGCGCTCGATCCGCAGACGGAAGACGCGGTCATGCCGGCGTTGCTATCCGCTGGGCTGGCCACCTGGATGGCCGAGCAGGGCGAGGACGGACGGGTGTTCAGCCTGGACCCGCCGCCAAGCGCGAAACCGCCTCTGCACGCGCGGCTGCGCCGCACCCTGGACGAGGCAACTGAGGACGAGGTGCACTGGTGTTTCCGGGCGATCTCGGCGGCGCATCATCTCGCCGCGCTGACCCGGCTGCGCAACGCCTCGGTGGCGGCCGGACTGGATGCGGCGATCCCCAAGCGCAGGCTGTTCGTCCTCAGGAATCAGAGCTGGGCGAAGGGTCCGGTGACCCAGGAGACCCTCGCCGCGTTCGAGCAGGCCGGCGGCCGGGTGCTCCCGGTCGAGGTGGAGGACCTGAAGATCTTCGCCGCGCTCCGCGACCTTCAGGCGGAGAACCCGCCGAATCTGCAGGCATGGCTGGCCGCCAGGAAGCCGACGAGCGAGGTGAAGCTGTTCCGCGAGGCCCTGAGCGACGCGCCTGTCATACCTCTTCAGTCAACGAACCCGCTGGTTGTCCCCGACCCTCCCAAACCGGTTGCCTCCGACCTAGCGGAGCTGGTTGTCTCCGACCCTCCTCAACCGGCCCTCTCCGACCTTCCGCAACTGACCGTCACTACCTCTCCCCAGCAGGTCTTCCTCGACGTTTTGAAGCCGGTCGGCAGGCTGGTCGGCAGACTGGTCGATCTCATGCCTGGGCAAGTGCCGTACGTCACGGTGGGGGCGAGGTTCTCCGACGGCGAGCCGGTTACGGTCGAGTTGGAGGCGCTGCGCAAGCACACGGCGATCTTCGCGGGGGCGGGGTCGGGAAAGACCGTGCTGATCCGCCGCCTGGTCGAGGAGTGCGCGTTGCGGGGGGTCTCCGCGATCGTGCTTGATCCCAACAACGACCTGGCCCGGCTGGGCGATCCGTGGCCGGAGACCCCGTCGGCGTGGGGAGACGGCGACGCGGCCAAGGCCGGCGCGTACCTGGCGAACACCGATGTCGTGATCTGGACCCCCGGGCGCGTGAACGGCCGACCGCTGAGCTTCCAACCGCTGCCCGACTTCACGGGCTTGCTCGACGATGCCGACGAGTTCAACGAAGCCGTGGATGTCGCCGTCACGTCGCTCATTCCCCGAGCCAAGATGGAGGGCAACGCCCGCAGGGCCCACCTCGGCCGGGCCGTGCTCCGCGAGGCCGTGAGCTTCTACGGTCGCCGAGGCAGGGCGGGTCTCAGGGGCCTGATCGACCTCCTGTCCGAGTTGCCCGAAGATGTGAGCCGCATCGAGGGCGCGGACCGACTCGCCGCGGAACTGGCCCAGAACCTCACCGCCGCCATGGTGAACGACCCGCTGTTCGGCGGCGCCGGCACCCCGGTGGACCCCGGAGTGCTGCTCACCCCGGCCGACGGCAAGCGGGCCCGCGTGTCGGTGATCAGCTTTGTCGGGCTCCCGTCCGAAGCCCAACGGCAGGGGTTCGTCAACCAACTTCAGATGGCGCTGTTCTCCTGGATCAAGCGGCATCCGGCCGCCGACTTGGGCGGGCTGTTCGTGATGGACGAGGCGCAGACCTTCGCCCCGTCCGGGGCCACAACTCTGTGTACGCGCAGCACGCTCGCCCTCGCGGCGCAGGCCCGCAAGTACGGCCTGGGCCTGGTGTTCGCCACGCAGGCCCCGAAGGGGTTGCACAACCAGATCCCGGGGAACGCGACCACCCAGTTCTTCGGCCTGCTCAACGCCCCCTCCCAGATCACGGCGGCCCGAGAGTTGGCCCGGGCCAAGGGCGGTGACGTGCCCGACGTGTCGAGGCTGCGGTCGGGCGAGTTCTACGTCGCGGTGGAGGGGGCGGCCTTCCGGAAGGTGCGTACGCCGCTGTGCCTGAGCCATCACCCGAGCAGCCCGCTGACCACGGAGGAGGTGTTGGAGCGGGCGAACCAGGGCTGACCCGGCGTTACCGCAGCATGCCGAAGGCGGCGGCCGCGGCAGCGGCGATCATGGTGGACAGGACCACCATGACCAGAACGGTCCCGAGGGGATTGCGTCGCCGTTCGGGCCGGCCGACGGCCCGGACCGGCATGCGGTAGGCCGACACGCGCGGCGAGCGCTCCGGTGACGGCTTCGGCGACGGTGTCGGGGACGGCCGCGCGGCAGGCGTCTCGACCGGCCGGGGTCGCTCGGGCGGAGCGGGAGCAGGCGCGTGCGGCCGGGGTCGCGGTGACGGCTCGGGCCGAGGCGTCGGCGGAGGAACCGGCCGCGGCGGTTCACATGTCTTCGGAGGTGAGCCGACCCGAAGCCGCAGCCCGATCACGGGCGGAAGCTCGACGCAGACAACGACACCGCGCCCCACACCGAGTCCCGCGTCGAGCCTCACACCGAGTCCCGCACCGGGGTCGTCCCGGTCTCCCTTGTCGACGGCCGACGTGGCGTAACCGGCCGACGGCGCTGCGGCGGCCGACGCGGGCACGGCGGTGACCATGACTGTCGCCGCCGCCCAGGCGAGTGCTCCCGCCAACCGCATCGTCAGCGTCATCGTCGATGCCATCGTCATCGGCCTCCTGCGGACTGGAGCTCCCGTAAGGCACCGGTGAACGCCTCCGGTCCGACCGCCAGTCCGCCGGTGAACGCGTGCGAGATGTGCCAGGTCAGATAGACCCCGACGGCCAGCAGCACGGTCATCGCGATCAGCGGCAGGAGCGCGGCCCCCTTGGGCCGAGCGCCGGCGAGGAACGGGAAGACGATGATCACAGCACCGGTCACGATCGTCAGGGCGAGGACGGCCGGAGGCAAGGTGGCCGCCGCGTCCGCGGCACGCTGACGCCGGGCCCCGGACAGCTCCGTCAACCGGTCCAGCACCGCGCTCCTGGCTTCGCGCTCCTCATCAGCGGTGACGCGCAACGCCGCTACGTTCGCCCGCAGCGTCTCCAGGCGTACGGCACTCTGCGGGCTGAGCCGTCCGGCCGCCATCAGCGGCCATTCCTTGTCGACGATGAAGCCGACGTAGTCGCGTACCTGCTGCTGAACCTGGCCGCTCGCGGGCGCGGGGAGCCCGGCGGCGGACCAGTACGTCTCCACGGCCGCCTGCGCCTCCGCGTAGGTGTTCTGGCGGGCGGAGTCGGCGACGGTCCACGGCACGACGATGGCGATGGCGAAGACCAGCAGAAACAGCGATGACAGCATCGCCCCGGCGTGACCGGCCGAAGTCCCTCCCGGATCGGTGTCGTCCGCGCCATGACCGAACCTGCGGGACAGGAAGGCGGCCAGGGCCACCAGGCCGACCGCGACGACGACGGCGAACGCGCAAACCAGCATTGACGATCCCCTGGTGTTCGGGCACGGAATTCGAGCTGTTACAAGCCGTTACTTTAGAAGCACGATACGTGTCCGACAGGCGAACGGCCGCCCGAATGGCGAAGAAGGCATGACGCCATCGGCGCGAGCGGTTTTGGGTCTTGTCGAGCATCCGGCCCCGGTCTACTCTCCGGATTAATTCTTAGGAAAGTTTCCTAACGAAAAGAGGATGACGGATGCGCCGAGCAGCGGCTTTACTCTCCGCATTGTTGCTCCTCATCACGATGGCCGTTCCAGCTCACGCCGCCACCGGCCTCACGGCGGTGTTCAGCCTGAATGGGAACCAGGGCAAGTTCGTGGTGAGCAACCCGAGCAGCAGTGCGATCACGGGCTGGTCGATCCAGTTCGAACTGCCATCGGGGGTGACGGCGAGCAACCCGCAGAATGCGACGATTTCGCAGAGCGGCACGAAGGTGAAGCTCACCCCCGCCTTCTACATCAACACCGTGCGGGCGGGCGGCAACACCGAGCCGTTCAGCCCGACCTTCACGCTCAGTTCCGCGGTGCAGCCGACGAGTTGCACCATCAACCGTGCCAACTGTGACGGCAGCGGTGACCCGCCGCCGCCGCCCGCGCCGCTGACCGCCGAGTTCACCGGCAACGGGACGCAGGGGAAGTTCGTGGTGAGCAACAACAGCGCCACCGCGCTCAACGGCTGGACGATCACGTTCGAGCTGCCGTCCGGTGTCACCGCGAGCAACGCCCAGAACGGGTCGGTGAGCCAGTCCGGCACCAAGGTGACGCTCAGCCCGGCCTACTACAACACCACCATCGGGGCGAACAGGTCGACCGAGCCGTACAGCCCGACCTTCACGCTCAGCAGGAGCGGGGTCGAGCCGACCAACTGCCGGGTCAACGACGTGCAGTGCGACGGCGCGCCGGACACGCCGCCGTCCGCGCCGGGCAACCTCAGCTCGCCGGTCAAGACCACCAAGTCGGTCTCGCTCAAGTGGGACGCTTCGACCCCCGGCACGCTCCCGCTCGCCGGGTACGAGGTCTACAACGGCGGCGACCTCGCCACCACCGTCACCGAGACCAGCGCGACCGTGACCGGGCTGACGCCCAAGACCGAGTACACGTTCACCGTCAAGGCCAAGGACCGCAAGGGCAACCTCTCCCCGGCCAGCGCCGCGCTGAAGGTGACGACCAACGACCCGGCCGACGACACCCAGCCGCCGACCGTGCCGACCGGCCTGCGCAGCACCGGCGCCGACGCCTCGAGCGTCTCGCTCGCCTGGAACGCCTCGACCGACAACAAGGGCGTCGCGGGGTACGACGTCTACGAGGGCTCGCGGCTCGCCACCTCGGTGACCGGCACCTCGGCCAAGGTCACCGGGCTGTCGCCGTCCACGGAGTACACCTTCACGGTCCGGGCCCGAGACCAGTACGACAACGTGTCCGCGGCCGGCACCCCGCTGAAGGCGAAGACGGCCGACATCGTCGGCAGCGGCTACGCCAGGGTCGGCTACTTCGTGCAGTGGGGCATCTACGGCAGGCAGTACTTCGTCAAGAACCTGGACACCACGGGCGCGGCGGCGAAGCTGACCCACCTCAACTACGCCTTCGCCAACATCGACCCGGTCAACCTGACCTGTCTCAACGGCGTCACCAAGGGCACGTCCTCCGATCCGCAGGACCCCAACCAGGGTGACGGCGCCGGCGACGCGGACGCCGACTACGGCAGGCCGATGAGCTCGGCGCAGTCGGTCGACGGCGTGGCCGACACCGGGTGGGAGAAGCTGCGCGGCAACTTCAACCAGCTGAAGAAGCTCAAGGCGAAGCACCCCAAGCTCAAGGTGCTGATCTCGATCGGCGGCTGGACGTACTCGAAGTACTTCTCCGACGTGGCGGCCACCGACGCGTCCAGGAAGAAGTTCGTCAGCTCCTGCATCGACATGTACATCAAGGGCAACCTGCCGACGTACAACGCCGCGGGCGGCCCGGGCAGCGCCGCCGGGATCTTCGACGGCATCGACCTCGACTGGGAGTGGCCGGGCGCCGAGGGGCACGCGGGCAACCACATCGGTCCGAACGACAAGGAGAACAACACCCTGCTGATCGCCGAGTTCCGCAAGCAGCTCGACGAGCTCACCAAGGAGACCGGCCAGCGCTACGACCTCACCGCGTTCACCCCGGCCGACCCGGCGAAGATCGAGGCCGGCTGGGATCTCCGTGAAGTCGCGAAATACATGGACATCTTCAACGTCCAGGGCTACGACTTCCACGGCTCGGGCAGCGACAACTCCTGGGAGCCGAACCGGACCGGGCACGCGGGCAACCTCTACACCGACGTGGACGACCCCTACTCGTTCCACTTCAGCGTGGAGGACGCCGTCCAGACGTACCTGGACGCCGGCGTGAACCCGCGCAAGATCACCATTGGTCTGGCCTTCTACGGCCGTGGCTGGCAGGGCGTCGCCGACGGCGGCAAGTCGGGCGAGTGGCAGTCCGCCACCGGCGCGGCCCCCGGCCAGTTCGCGGAGGAGGCGGGCACCCGCGGATACTCCAACCTGGTCGCGAGCGTGCCGGGCTGCACGGTCAAGCACGACGAGCAGGCGGTGGCGACCTACTGCTACACCGGCAACGGCGGGCAGTGGTGGAGCTTCGACGACACCTGGTCGATCGGGAAGAAGATGGCCTGGTTGCGCGACAAGAACCTGCTCGGCGCGATGATCTGGGAGATGTCCGGTGACACCGGCACCCTGATGAGCGCCGTGGACAACGGTCTCAAGTAACAGGCTCAGGCTCAGACGCCGCGAACCCGGATCCGGGGGACTCGTCTCCCCCGGATCCGGGTTCGCAAGATGCTCCGCTTCCGACCGCGAAGAAAAATTCTCGGAGACGATGTCCATACGGCCGGGTCCGGTCCGTAGTGATGATGTACGGCGACCCGCCCGTACGGAAAACGACGCGGAAACGACGCGGAAGACGACGAAGGAAGCTCAGCGTGAAGTACATGCTCCTGATCAACAGCGCCCCCGCCGACCTGGCCGAGGACGTCCCGGGGACCTCGTTCGAGGACTGGCAGGTGTACGACAAGACGGTGAAGAACTCGGGGATCTTCGTGGCGGGGCATTCCCTGGCAGACCTGACCACGGCGACCACCGTGCGCGTCGATCGGGACGGTCAGCGGACCATCGCGACCGACGGCCCGTTCGCCGAGACACGTGAGGTGCTCGGCGGCTATTACGTGATCGATGTGCCCGACCTCGACGCGGCCCTGGACTGGGCGGCCCGCTGTCCCGGCTCACGCGGCGGCGGGTCGGTCGTGGTGCGGCCGGTGGCGGAGTTCGAGGTCTGATCATGATGGACAGTCGGGCGGCGTCGGCGGTCGAGTCGGTGTTCCGCGAAGAGCGCGGCCTGCTGCTGGCCTCGCTGGTGCGCCGCTTCGGTGACCTCGACCTGGCCGAGGAGGTCACCGCCGAGGCGATCGAGGCGGCACTGGTGCGCTGGCCGGTCCACGGCGTGCCGCCGAAGCCGGGGGCGTGGCTGGCGACCACGGCACGGCGCAAGGCCATCGACCGCCTGCGGCGCGACACGACCTACGCCGCCCGGCTGGCCATCCTGCAGGTAGAGGCGGAGCGGGCCGCACCCGCGCCGACCGCGGCCCCGGGGGACGACCTGCCTGACGAACGGCTGCTGCTGTTCTTCACATGCGGCCACCCGGCTCTGCCCGCCGAGGATCGCATCGCGCTGAGCCTGCGGTGTCTGGCCGGACTGAGCACACCCGAGGTGGCGCGGGCCTTCCTCGTCCCGGTCGACACGATGGCCAAGCGGATCGTCCGAGCGAAGAAGAAGATCCGTGAGGCGCGCATCCCGTTCCGCGTACCCGATCCAGACGAACGGCCGGAGCGGCTGGCGGGGGTGCTCCAGGTCATCTATTCGATCTTCACCGAGGGGTACACGGCCAGCTCCGGACCGGACCTGCAGCGGCTTGACCTGGCCGAGGAGGCCATTCGCCTGGCACGCATCCTGCACAAGCTGCTGCCCGCCGAACGAGAGGTCACCGGGCTGCTGGCACTGATGCTGCTGATCCACGCGCGCCGCGGCGCGCGCACGGGGCCCGACGGCCGGATGGTGCTCCTCGCCGACCAGGACCGCGGGCGCTGGGACCGTACGATGATCGAGGATGGCCTGGCCCTGGTGCACGTGGCACTGGCGGGCGGTCCGGCCGGCCCGTACGGCGTGCAGGCCGCGATCGCCGCCCTGCATGACGAGGCCGCGGACCTCACCACCACCGACTGGCCCCAGATCGTGGCACTCTACGACGTCCTGCTCACGCTCACGCCGTCGCCGATCGTGGCGCTGAACCGCGCGGTGGCGGTCGCCATGCGTGACGGCCCGCAGGCCGGGCTGAGGCTCATCGGCGAGCTCGCCGACGAGCCTTGGCTGCGCGGCCATCACCCCTACCACGCGGCACGCGCCGACCTGCTGTCCCAGCTGGGCAGGACGGCCGAAGCCGCCGCCGCCTACCGGCGAGCCCTGGAACTCGCCGGCACCGAACCCGAACGCGCCCACCTGCGCCGAAGGCTGTCCTCGCTGGAGAGCTGACCACGCTGGAGTGAACTGGCCCCGGACAAGCGAAGTCATCGGTCGGCGGTCCTCGAGGTTAGGGAACCCTGACGTGGCGGATTGTTGACCGGGCGGTCAATCAAGCGGATCTTCGAATCAAAGGGTCACCTCTCACGTTCGGAGGCTACGGATGGATCTCACGAGATCTCTGTCCGACGTCATCGCCCTGCTCGCGGGTCTGGTCTCGCTCCTCGCGGCGTTCATCTGGGCGAGCGACGTCAACGCGGCCGGCCAACCGCTGCTCCTGCTCGGGGCACTCCTCGTGGTGTCCGCCCTGTGGGCGATCCTCGGCGCCGGCGGGGCCAGCTCCTGGGTCACCGCGGCCTTCGGCGCCCTGCTGTTCGTGTCGCCCTGGGCCTTCGGCTTCGACGGCGACGCCGCCGCGGCCTGGACTGCCTGGCTCGCCGGCGGCGTCACGGTCGTGGTCGGCCTGCTGACCACGCTCCAGGCCCGCGCCGGGGCGGCCGCCAACGCCTGACCGCCTCCCGCCACGGCCCGGCCGTCCTCGCCCTCCCCCGGCGACCGACGGCCGGGCCGTACTGCTGGGCCCGTACTGCTGGGCCCGTACTGCTGAGCCCGTACTGCTGGGCCGTACTGCTGGGCATGCTGCCCGGGGCTGGGGGAGGCTGACATGCTGGACGGGTGGACCAGGCAGAACCGCCCGTGCTGTCCGTACCGCCCGTACTGTCCGTGCGCTTCGCGCCGGAGCTGTGGATCTTCCTGCCGCCTCGTCGCCGGCGCGACGAGCTGTTGCTCCCCTGCGACGGCACGTCGTCGCTCGGGCACGTGGTCGAGTCGGCGGGGGTGCCACTGACCGAGGTCGGCGCGCTCCTCGTCGGAGGCCACCCGGTCGCGCCCTCATACCGCCCGAGCCCCCACGACACGGTGGAGGTGCTGCGGGTCGAGGTGCTGGGGGTGACCCGGCCGCAGCCCATCCCGGCCGCCCGGTTCGTCCTCGACGTCCATCTCGGCACCCTCGCCCGGTGGCTGCGTCTGGTGGGATTGGACGTCGCCTACCGCAACGACCTCGACGACGACGCGCTGATCGCCCAGGCGGGCGCCGAGCGCAGGGTGCTGCTCACCCAGGATCGCGGGCTCCTGCGCCGCCGGGCACTGTGGCTGGGCGCCCACGTCCGCGGCGCTCGGCCACGCGAGCAGTTCCTCGACGTGCTCGACCGCTTCCGGCCGCCGCTCGCCCCGTGGACGCGATGCACCGCGTGCAACGGCCCCCTGTCGCCGGTGGGCAAGAGCGAGGTGGAGGCGGAGCTCCTGCCGGGAACGCGCCGCAGCTACGACACGTTCGCCCGCTGCCTCGCCTGCGGCCGGATCTACTGGCGCGGCGCGCACGGCGGCAGGCTCGCGGAGATCGTCGAGATCGCCTCCCGAGCCCTGTCCGGCGGTCGACGTCCCGGCTGATGTTCACCGGCGCGCGATCGGAGAAGCTTGTATGCGGCGTCGAGCACGTCACGGACGCCGATCTCCAGCAGTCCCTCCGACGGCCGGTCGCCGTACGGGTCACCGGTCCGCCCGGTCCACAGCGTGACATGCGGATGGCCCGGGGGTGGCCCCCACAGGGCGGGCGAGACCGGCCCGTAGATCACCACCGACGGCGTGCCCACGGCCGTGGCGAGGTGAGACATGCCGGTGTCACCACAGATCACCAGCTTCGCGCCGCCGACCAGTGCGGCGAGCTCCCGCAGGTCGGTACGGCCGGCCAGCACGCGTGCCGCCGGCGGACCGGGGAGCCCCGCCAGCTCGGCGACCTGGCGGGCGAGGGCGATCTCCTCCGGCCCACCCGTGATCACGACGTGCAGGCCGAGACGGCTCAGCTCCGCCGCCACCCCGGCGAACCGCTCCGGCGGCCACTGCTTGGCCCGATATCCGGCCCCCGGGTGGATGACGGCCTCGGCATCCGCCCATCGGCTGGGGCCCGGATCCCGTAGCGCGAGATCTCCATGGTCGACGGTGATGCCGTACCACTCGAGCATCTCGCACCATCGGCGTACCTCGTGGATCTCCGGCCGCCAGGGCGGTCCCGCCACGCCGGGGACGGCGGGATGCGCGTGGCTGAGGAGCCGCCGAGCCCGGCGCAGCGCGACGATGCTCTGCGGTCCGCTGCCGTGCAGGTTGACCGCGATATCCGGGATATCCGGGACGTTCGCGATGCCCGGCAGGCCGTACGGCACCGTACCCCCCGGCACCGCACCCCCCGGCACCGGGCCCGGCCCGGACATGTCGACCAACTCGTCGACCGCGCCGATCAGTGGTAGCAGACCGCCCAGATGAGCGGGCGCCGCCAGCACGATCCGGTGCTCCGGATGGGCGCGCCGCAGGGCGCGCAGCGCCGGAACCGCGGTCAGCAGGTCGCCCAGCCCCAGCCCTCGCAGCGCGAGCAGCACCGGCCTCAGGGCCACGACGTCTCCGTGGAGGAGCAGACCACCAGCTCCCGGACCTCGCAGCCCCGGGGCTGGCCGAGCGCGAAGACGACGGCCGCCGCCACGTCCTCGGGCTGGTTGAGTCTCGCGTCCGGTCCCGGCCGGTACTTCTCATCCCTGCCGTCGAAGAAGTTCGTGTGCATGCCGCCCGGGATCAGCAGCGTCACCCCCACCTCACCTGCGAGCTCGGCGGCGAGCGCCCGGGTGAACCCGACCACCCCGAACTTGGCCGCGCAGTACGCCGTGGCATCGCTCACCGCACGAACCCCCAGGGTGGAGGCGACCGTGACCACCTTGCCCTCGGCCGTACCCCCAGCCCGGGCCCTCGATTCGCGCAGGTACGGCAGGGCCGCCCGGATCACCGAAGCGGTGCCGAGGAGATTGACGGCGATCACCCGTTCCCAGTCCGCCGCCGGGATGTCCTCCAGGCGGCCGCACGCGTCGATCCCCGCGGCCGTGACCACGCCGTCGAGCCCGCCCGCCCGCTCCGCGAGCTCGCGGACCGCGCGCTCGGCCTGCCCCCGATCGGCGAGGTCGGCACGCACATGGTCCGCATCACCGCCGGGCTCGTTGACATCGATCAACAACGGCCGGCCGCCCTCCTTCGCGACGGCGAGCGCGGTCGCCCGGCCCAGGCCGGACGCGCCACCGGTGATCAGAATGTTTCCCAACATCGATTCAGACCCTTTCCATGGCACAGGGATGGGCGGCCGGCCCGGCTCCCCCCGGGCGGTGGTGCTCGGTTCGTCCCTCGACGACAGGGACCGGAGCGTCCGGGCACAGCCGTCCCGCGTCGCCCTCTATGTCCACGTCTATGTCCACGTCTATGTCCACGTCTATGTCCACGTCGAGCAGCGAGTCGCCGACGATGACCACGGGCCCGTTGTGTCGTCCGTTCACGCGCACGCCTTTTCGATCACGTCCTCGATCACGTCGCAGAGCATGTGGATCACGGTCAGATGCACCTCCTGCACGGTCGCGGTGTCGGACGCGGGAACGGCGAAGGCCTCGTCGCACAGCTCCGCCAGCGGGTTGGGCGCGGGTCCGGTGAGCGCCCAGGTGGTGAGCCCGCAGCCGCGTGCGGCGTCGGCGGCGGCGAGCACGTTGCGGCTGGTCCCGCTGGTCGACAGGCACATGAGGACGTCCCCCGGCCTGCCGTGCGCGTGAACCTGCCGGGCGAACACCTCGTCCGGGCCGAAGTCGTTCCCGATCGCGGTGATGGTGGAGGTGTCGCCGTGCAGCGGAATGGCGGCGTAGGGCCGGCGGTCGGCCCGGTAACGGCCGACCAACTCCGCCGTGAGGTGCTGGGCCTCCGCAGCCGATCCTCCGTTGCCGCAGGCCAGCAGCCGCCCACCCTCGGCCAGCACGCCGGCGAGCTTGCATCCCCAGGCGTAGATCTTGGGGGTGTCCGGATCCACCGCCGTCAGGGCGGTCCTCAGCCGGGCCAGATGAGGATGCATCTCAACCTCCAGCCACCGCGAGCCGGCCGACAGTGCGTGAACCGGCGAGACCATGTGAACCCGCGGGATGACCGACCCGCTCGCCGATCAGCGTCCGGTACACGGACTCGGTCTGGGCGGCCACCCTCGGCCAGCCGTACCTCGCACGGGCACGACGCGGACCGGCGGCCGACAGCGCGGCGCGCAGATCAGGGCGGGACAGCACGTCCCGCAACACCCTGGACAGCGCACGCGGTCGCCGCGGCGGCACGAGCAGCCCGCATCCCGACACCGTGTCGAGGTGACCGCCCACGGCGGACGCCACGACGGGCACACCACAGGCCAACGCCTCAACCGGGACAATGCCGAACGGCTCGTACCAGGGCACGGTGACCAGCACGTCCGCGGAGCGCATCAGCACCGGGACCTCGGCCCGGGCCACACTGCCGATCAGGCGCACCCGGTCGGCCAGGCCGTACGCCTCGGCGAGCGCGCGCAGCCGGATCCCCTCGTCGTCGTACGGATCACCGCCGGCGATGACGAGCTCGGCGTCGGGCACCTGGCGCATCGCCCGGACGAGCGTGTCCACGCCCTTGCGCGGGACCAGACGTCCGATGCTGAGCACGCGCGGCCGGCCCCCGTCGCCACGCGGCATGCTCGGGTCGTCCGGACGGAACAGCTCAAGGTCCACGCCGCAGGGCACCACGCCCACGCGATCGTCCGGCACGCCCATCGCGACCAGCTCGCGAACCTCGTCGCCACAGGTCGCGATGACAGCGCTCGCCTGACGACCCACCTGGCGCTCGGCGGCCGGCCGCTGCGGCGGGCTGGTGTCGAAGTCACCCTGCCAACGCCGTTTGACGGTGCCGAGCGCGTGGAACGTCTGCACGACCGGGACGCCGACGGCCTCGGCCGCCCACAGCGTGGCCAGACCGCTCATCCAGAAGTGCGCGTGCGCCACATCCGGCGGGTGCGCCGCCCACCTGCGGACGAGATGCGCCGCGAAGTCTGGCATGTACGGCAGGAGCTCGTCCTTGGGCACCGGTTCCGGCGGCCCGGCCGCGACGTGGTCGACCGTCACCCCGGGAGCCATGATCACGGTGTCCGGCTGGTCGGGGCCGGTCCGCCGGGTGTGCACCGTCACCTCGTTGCCTCGCTCGGCCAGAGCGACGGCGAGCGCCGCGACGTGGACGTTCTGCCCGCCCGCGTCGACGCCGCCGATGGTGGCCAGCGGGCTGGCGTGTTCGGAAATCAGGGCGATTCTCATAGAACGCTCTCCTTCACTGTGGCGAGGCGGCGGACCGCTTCGACGATGTGTTCGCCACGGACCGAGGAGAGGCACGGGTGGCCGGGGACGGGGCAGATTCGCGCCCTGCTCCCCCGGCAGGGCGCGTGCTGGTCGCCCAGGATCTCGACCGGCACGCCGTACGGCGCCCAGCGCGCCGCGGGGACGACGGGGGCGAAGAGACTGACCACGGGGGTGCGGACCGCGGCGGCGAGGTGCGCCGGCCCGGTGTTGGCCACGACTGCGGCGGATGCGGCGGCGAGCACGCCGGCGAGCCCGGCGAACGTGGTGGCGCCGCCCAGATCCAGGACGAGATCCAGGACGAGATTCAGGGCGGGGTGCGGGGTGGAGTGCGGGGCTCGCGCGGCGGCGGCGCGCACGATGCGGGCGGTGAGCGCGCGCTCGCCCAGGCTGCCGGTGACGACCACGCGCTCGCCCGCGGCCACCAGTCCGTGCACGGCCTCGGCCCACCGTTCCGCCGGCCAGGCCCGCGCGGGCACGCTGGTCCCCGGGTGTATCACCACGTAGCCGGGTGGGCCGGTGAGGTGCGCCAAGTCCGGGAGGGGTTCCCGTACGGCGAGCCGCCCGTCGTCACCGGGGGGCAACTCGAACCCGGCGGCCCGGGCGAGGTCGAGCATGCGTTCAGACTCGGGGACGTCCACGCTCTCGTCCACGATGTGGCGCACGTCGAGCAGGGAGCCCGGGTAGTCGGGGCTGATCGCCGCGATCCTCGGCGTCCCGGCCAGCCGGAGCAGCAGCGCCATCGGCAGCGCCGACTGGTGGAACGAGGTGAGGATCAACGCCATATCCGGGGCGATCCGCCGCACCTGATCGATCAACCGGGCGGCGTGCCTGCCGGTCATCGTCACGCCGCCCGGGTCGATCCATGGCGTGCGCCACTCCAGCACCTGGTCCACTCCGGGCAGCAGCGCGGCGGCCGCCCGGCCGTGGGGCCCGGCAAGCATGACGACCCGCCGGGCGCCGGCGGCCGCGGCACGGACCGCCGGGCCGGCGAGCAGGACGTCGCCCGCGTTGTCGGGCCGGACCACGAGAACCGTCCCGATCACGAGCGGCCCCTAGGGGGGAAGACGAGAGTGCTTTGGACGGTGTCTTCAGCAGTGCCTTCGGCAGTGGTTTCGGCAGCGGTTTCAGCAGTGCTTTCACCTGGGAATCGCATCGGTTACCTCCGTTGCGCGGTGCGTGTCTGGTTACCGAGAGAAGCGGTTCTAAACACCGCTTTGCGGAGAAGTCGCCGTACAAAGGGCTCAGTCTCAAGAACTGCTACTCTCCGTAGCGAACTTCCGGGTTTGTCACCTGATCGGCCGGGTAGCCGGGGGACGAGTTCTCTGAGAGGTGTCCGGTTCTCCGAGAGGCGTCCGGGAGGTGTCTTGGCCCATCACATCGACCGGCTGCCGGCCGCGCTGCCGGCCGCGCTTCCGGCCGCCGTGCTGTTCGATCGCGACGGAACACTCATCCACGATGTTCCGTACAACTCGGACCCGAGCCGGGTGGAGCCGGTGCCGGGGGCGCGGGCGGCGCTCGACCGGCTGCGGCGCGCCGGTGTCCCCGTCGGCGTGGTGAGCAACCAGTCCGGGATCGCGCGGGGGCTCATCACCCCGGAAGCACTGCGCGAGGTGAACGCGCGTGTGGAGGAGCTGCTCGGCCCGTTCGACGTGTGGACCGTGTGCCCGCACGATGACGGCGACGGCTGCGGCTGCCGCAAACCCGCGCCCGGGCTGGTGCTGCGGGCGGCGGCGAGCCTCGGGGTCGGCCCCGGAGACTGCGTGGTGATCGGCGATATCGGGCGGGACGTGGCGGCGGCACTCGCCGCGGGGGCGCGGGCGATGCTTGTTCCGACTCCCGAGACGCTGCCCGCCGAGGTGGCCGCCGCACCGGAGGTCGTCCCGGACATCACCACCGCGGTGGACAGGCTGCTCGGGTGACAAGACTTCCCGGGGAAACAGGGGTATGAATACGGGCTCGATCGATGGACGGGAGCGATCAACCTATGAGAATCATGGTGTGGCATGTCCACGGCTCGTGGACCACGTCGTTCGTACAGGGCGGTCACGACTACCTTGTGCCGCTCACCCCCGACCGGGGCCCCGACGGACAAGGCCGGGCGCGGACCTACCCGTGGCCCGACAACGTGTACGAGGTTCCGTACGATCGGCTGGCGTCCGAGCACGTTGATCTCGTCGTCTACCAGCGGCCTCACGAGATCGAACTCGCCCGGGAATGGCTGGGACGGAACGTCCCCGGTGTCTATGTCGAGCACAACACCCCGGCGGGAGACGTTCCGAAGACACGCCACCCGCTGGCGGACCGGGCGGACATCCCGCTGGTCCACGTGACCAATTTCAACGACCTGTTCTGGGATTCCGGACGCGCACCGACCCGGGTGATCGAGCACGGTGTCATCGATCCCGGCCACCTCTACACCGGAGAGTTCGCCCGCGCCGGCGTGGTGGTCAACGAACCCGCCCGGCGATGGCGGGTGGCGGGGACCGACCTGCTGCCGACGTTCGCCGCCACCGCCCCCCTCGACGTGTTCGGGATGAAGGTCACCGGACTTCCGGCCACACTCGGCCTATCCGACGACATGGGCGCCTTCGAAGACCTGCCGCAGCGCGAGATGCACCCCGAACTCGCCCGCAGGCGCGTCTACCTGCATCCCTACCGTTGGACGTCTCTCGGCCTGTCACTCATCGAAGCCATGATGCTCGGCATGCCCGTCGTCTCACTGGCCACCACCGAGGCCGTGGAGGCGGTGCCGTCGGAGGCGGGAGTGATCTCGACGAAGGTGCCGACCCTCGTCCGCGCTCTGGACACGTTCACGGCCGATCCCGAGCTGGCCGCTCAGACGGGCAAGGCCGCACGTTCCGCCGCCCTCGCCCGCTACGACGTGCGCCGATTCCTCACCGACTGGGAACTGCTGTTCAGTGAGATCGTCCCCGGCGGGGGCTCGGGAATCTGAGGCGCACGCTCGTACGCCACGAGAACCCATACCGAGAACCCATACCGAGAACCCATACCGAGAACCAAGCCGAGAACGTTTACCGAGAACGGGGCGCGGTGGGGCACTTGAACGGGTGCCGGTGGGAAAGCCAACATCATGATGCGCAACGTGATGAACGGTGCAATCGGCGGCGGCCTCGCGACCGCCGTCTACAGCGCGATGTCGATGGCCGGAGACAGGGCGGGCCTGCTGGGGCCGCGACCACCCAAGCGGATTGCCGGAATCGCTCTCCCGGGCCGCCCCCGACGTACCTCCGGCGACGGCATGCTCGGGACGATCTCTCATTTCGTGTTCGGCGCCGCTTCAGGCGCCCTGCTCGGCCTGTTGTCGACCGGGCAGCGGATCCCCGTTCCCCTCGGCACGGCGTACGGCCTGGCCGTCTGGTATGCCGGACACCAGGGACTCATGCCGCCCATCGGCACCCTGCCGCCCGCGTCGGAGATCCGGATGAGCCGCCATGTCCTACCTGTCGCGAGCCATCTGCTGTGGGGCACGACGCTCGTCCTCGCGTTGAACCGGCTGAGGCCCGAGAAGCCCACGCCATTCGACAAGGCGATGCCTTCCCACGAAGCTCCGCTGACCAGACATCCCGACCAGAAAGCCGCCGTCCTCGGGCAGTGATGCTCCCAGGCAGAGACACCTCGGACAGAGACACCTCGGACAGTGATGCTCCCGGACGGTGGCACCCTCAGGAGCGACACTGACACCGGCAGGGAGCGACACAGCCAGGGAGCGACCTCGGCAGAGATTCGAGTAGGCGCGGCGACGGTGTCAGGGGCGATCCCGGCGTCATGTCCGTCGTTGACGTGTTCCGGCGTAAGGGCCGATA
>NZ_BOOG01000064.1 GCF_016863115.1 Sphaerimonospora thailandensis | reverse complement strand
CGATGTCGGTGACGAACCGGCCGTCGAGGTGGTAGGTGCCTCCGGCGGGCCGGTCAGGCTGCCCGTCGGGGTGGTGGCACAGGGCCGCGCCGGACCATTGGTGCCGCAGTGCCCGGTCGTAGCCGACCCACAAGTTGGGCCGGGTCGGTCTGCCGATGTGCCACAGTTCCCAGATCGCGCGGGCACCGCTGGGCAGGGGCTCATAGAGCCCGTCGTCGAGGATGACGTCGATCAGGCCCGCGCCGAGGCGGGAGGGGCGTGCTCCGGTTACGGTGGCCGACACCATCTTGGCCATGGCCACCGCGCGCCCGCTGCGGTCGACGGCGTGAATCACTGCCCGCAGGTAGCGCCGCCGGGCCGATCGCCGCTCCAGCAGCGCCTGCAGCGGTGCCGTGGGTCGGCAGCCGAGGAGGGTCACCGGCTGCACAGTTGGGCGCGGACGCTCCCGGAAGACCCCGGCGGTGCGCCGGCAGGTGCCCAGCGCTTGGCCGTCGCCACCGGTGAGCACGAAGGATTGCGCGGCGGGCGGCCGCGCCGGTGGCCATCCGTCCTCAGGAAGGATGCGCAGGTGCCCACGCAGGTCGATGTCGACGAGGCCGGGCTCTGTCGCTGAGGGGTGCCGCCCAAGCACCGTGATGTCCAGCAGTTCCTGCATGCACGAGCAACCGGAGTCGTAGGGCCGGCAGCCCTTCGGCGGCGGCTGACGAGGGCCGTGCACCGGGCCCAGCACGATGTCGCCCAGCCATGCCTGGTCGGTGCCGGCATGTGCGAGCGCCTCCCGCAAGGATCCGGCCGACGCGCAGCCGATCAGGGTGAACTGCTCCGGGACCGGGGGCGGCGCGGGCTCGACGAACAAGCCGTCGATCTCGGCGCACAGTGCCAGGGGGGCGTCGGGGTCGTCCACGCCGCTGCCGCCGTCATCGATCAGCAACCACCGCAGCGGCACATCCTGCCCCCAGGTCCATTCATGATCCATCCGGCCTCCGGGTCGAGATGATGCTGTCACCCGGCCGTGACTCTACTGCCCTGCCATGAAGGGCCTGCCGGGGTTCTCCCCGACGATCAACTTAGGAACTACGCCCCGCACGCCACCGACAGGCGACTGCCTGCGGAGGCCGACGACCAGGTTTCCGCCCGATGCGTCGATGGCGCGATCCGGGTTGTCAGCGATTTTTGCTGACAACCCGGATTCTTGAATCCCCTCGTTGAACGCGGCTCGGCCTGGGCTCTCGATCTCGGCCCCTCAGGGACGGGCCCTCACGAAGAACCCCACCCGCCTCGCACCAGTTGCAGGGAGTGGCGTACCAACCGACGTTCCTAGGGTGTCCCTAGCCGACGAGGATCCGGGGAGTGCTCCAGTGCCGGTAACCGAGCGAATGACCCCAGTAACCCACCGGACGACCCCAGTAACCCACCGGACGGGCCCAGTTCCCGCCCCACGGGCGGACCCCCCACGCGTGACTCCGGGGGCGGCACCAGGCACGTTCCCAACCGCCGCGACCGAGGAGGCTCGCCTCCGGTACAGCTGCGAGTGAGTCTTGCGGTGCGGGCGCCTCCTCGTCGGGCGCCTCCACCGCCAGGTCCTGCGGGGCGGACACCTCCTCGGCGGGAGCCTCTGCTCCGAGCGCCTCCGCCACCGAATCCTGCGGGGCGGACACCTCCTCGGCAGGTGCCTCCGCCATCTCGGCAGGAGCCTCCTCGGCGGGCGCCTCCTCGGCGGGAAGCTCCTCGGCGGGAAGCTCCTCGGCCGGCTCCTCCGCCGCCAGGTCCTGCGATGCGGGCATCTCCGCCATCTCGGCGGGCGCATCCGACACCGGGGCCTGCGGGGGAACGCCGAGCGCTACGCGCACGTAGAGTAGCTCGATCTCGCCCTGGGCCGGTGCCTCCGCCACCGGGTCCTGCGGGGCGGATACCTCCGATGCCGAGGCGGCGGCCGGCGCCATGACGGCGAGAACGGCGGCGCAGGCTGAGCCAGCCAGCAGCAGTCGACGAATCATTTGTTACCACCTGTTCGATCTACGTCACTGTTTGTGACCACGGCAACGCTACATACCCGCCGATCCCGGATCTGGAGAGAAACACATCAAGGGGCAGTAATCATGTGATGAATATCCGTCGGTCGGATGCGGACCGTGCAGCGCAGCCAGACTGATCTGAATCGGGTGGAGGCAGGATGAACGGGCGCTGGAGAAGGACCGTCCCGGCCCGTACTGACCAGGAATGAGAGAGGGGGCACGGGCGGATGCCCGTGCCCCCTGTCGTCACTGCTTTCAGCCACACTCCTCCTCACTGGACAGGCTGTACGACTGGCTGGACAGGCCGGACTGGCTCGACCAGCCGGCCTCGCTCAGGTCCGACTGGTGACTGAACGACGCCGGGCTGCTGAAGGACACCTGCCGCGACTCGGTGACCAACTGGGTTTCGCTGACCGGGTGGCTCTCGGTCACCAGCCGCGTCTCGCTGACCGGGTGGCTCTCCGTGACCAGCCGCGTCTCGCTGACCGGGTGGCTCTCCGAGACCAGCCGCGTCTCGCTCACCGGACGCTGGAAGGTGACCTGCTCCGTCACCGGACGCGACTCGGTGACCATCCGCGTGTGCGTGACCGGACGCTGGTAGGTGACCCATCGCGTCACCGGACGCGACTCGGTGACCATGTGCGTCTCGGAGACCGGACGCTGGAAGGTGACGTGCCGCGTCACCGGACGCGACTCGGTGACCATCCGTGTGTGCGTGACCGGACGCTGGCTGGTGACCATCCGCGTGGTGGTGACCGGACGCTGGCTGGTGACCATACGCGTGGTGGTGACCGGACGCTGGGTGGTGACCATCCGCGTGTGCGTGACCGGACGCTGGTAGCTGATCGTGCGTGAGACCGACACCGGATGGGCGTACGAGGCCTCCTCGCTGATCGCCCGACTGCTGATGGATCCGACCTGGACGGATGCGAGCCGGCTGGATCCGAGCTGGCTGTAGCCGGACTGACTGATCAGCTCGCCACTGTACGAGCTCTCCTGGGCGTATCCGCTCTCCGATTCCTCCTCGCCGTATCCGTAGGCGCCGGGGATCGCCGCGCTGGGCGAGGCCACCGCCGCCGCCAGACTCGGAGTGTGGGTGGTCGTCGAGGCCGAGGCCGCCGTCGCGGGCCAGAGCGCGACAATTCCGAGTACCGCCGGACCGAGCAGTAATGAGAATCGATTGCCGTGCATAGAGATACTCCTCTTCGATCAGATCGCATTGGGCGATCAGCTCGTATCTCAATCGTTGGCACCGCTGTCCGAGCACGTCCAGCCGAATTGACTGTTCCTGGGACGATCAGATCATCATTCCGGGTATTTCGATAGGCATGCGCTGGCTTCCGCCGTCCCGTGATGGCGCTGGGCTTGCCTCGTCATTTCGAACACGATGCATTCGGTCCGCTGGCGGCATGTTTGCCGGTCCCGCCTTGCGGTTTTACCCAAACACCCGCACAATTGTTTCTTCTTAATATCGGGGAAGCCGCGGCTTCCCCGATAAGGCGTCGCAGACGTTTCGTCAGACGTTTCGTCAGACGTTTCGGCGGTACTGGCCGCCGATCTCGAACAGCGCCTCGGTGATCTGGCCGAGTGAGCAGACCCGGGCGGCGTCCATCAGCACCTCGAACGCGTTGTCGGCCGACATGGCCGCCCGCCGCAGGCGGTCCAGGGCCGCGGGAGCGTCATCGGCGCGGGCCTTGTGGAAGGCGCGCAGCCGCTCCAGCTGTGACTGCTTCTCCTGCTCGGTGCCGCGGGCCAGCTCCAGCGGGCCGTGCTGGACGTCGCCGTCGGGGTTGCGGAAGGTGTTGACCCCGATGATCGGCAGGCTGCCGTCGTGCTTGCGCTGCTCGTACAGCATCGACTCGTCCTGGATCTTGCCGCGCTGGTAGCCGGTCTCCATGGCCCCCAGCACGCCGCCGCGGTCGGAGATGCGCTCGAACTCGGTCAGCACGGCCTCTTCCACCAGGTCGGTCAGTTCGTCGATGATGAACGACCCCTGCAGCGGGTTCTCGTTCATGGCCAGGCCCCACTCGCGGTTGATGATGAGCTGGATCGCCATGGCCCGGCGCACCGACTCGGCCGACGGGGTGGTGACGGCCTCGTCGAAGGCGTTGGTGTGCAGGCTGTTGCAGTTGTCGTAGATCGCGATCAGCGCCTGCAGCGTGGTGCGGATGTCGTTGAAGTCCATCTCCTGGGCGTGCAACGACCGGCCCGAGGTCTGGATGTGGTACTTCAGCTTCTGCGCCCGCTCGCCCGCGCCGTACCGCTCGCGCATCGCGACCGCCCAGATCCGCCGCGCGACCCGCCCGAGCACGCTGTATTCGGGGTCCATGCCGTTGGAGAAGAAGAACGACAGGTTCGGCGCGAAGGCGTCGACGTCCATCCCCCGGGCCAGGTAGGCCTCCACGTAGGTGAACCCGTTGGCCAGGGTGAAGGCGAGCTGGCTGATCGGGTTCGCCCCGGCCTCGGCGATGTGGTAGCCGGAGATCGACACCGAGTAGAAGTTGCGCACCCCGTTGGCGATGAACCACTCCTGGATGTCGGCCATCATCCGCAAACTGAACTCGGTGGAGAAGATGCAGGTGTTCTGGCCCTGGTCTTCCTTGAGGATGTCGGCCTGCACGGTCCCCCGTACGGTCGACAGGGTGCGGGCGCGCAGCTCCGCCGCCTCCTGCGCGGACGGTTCGCGGCCGTGCTCGTCGTAGAAGCGGTCGAACGCCTGGTCGATGGCCGCGTTGAGGAAGAAGGCCAGGATGGTCGGCGCCGGACCGTTGATCGTCATCGACACCGAGGTGTTCGGCGCGGACAGGTCGAATCCGTCGTACAGCGCCTTCATATCGTCCAGCGTCGCGATCGACACCCCAGAGGTACCGACTTTTCCGTAGATGTCGGGACGTTCGGCCGGGTCGTGGCCGTACAGGGTGACCGAGTCGAACGCCGTGGACAGCCGCGTGGCCGGCTGGCCCTCCGACAGGAGCTTGAACCGCCGGTTGGTACGGAACGGGTCGCCCTCGCCGGCGAACATCCTCGTGGGGTCCTCGTCGTCCCGCTTGAACGGGAAGACCCCTGCGGTGAACGGGAAACGGCCCGGCAGGTTCTCCGCGCGCAGGAAGCGCAGCAGGTCGCCGTGGTCGGCGTAGCGCGGCAGGGCGACGCGGGGGATCCGGTTGCCCGACAGCGTGTCCCGCCACAGCGGCGTGCGCAGCTCCCGGTCGCGGACCTTCACCACCAGCTCATCGGCCCGGTACGTCTCGGCCGTCGCGTCCCACTCGGCCAGCAGGCCGCGGCTGCCCGCGTCGATGCCGGTCTCGGCCCGCTCCAGCAGCACGTCCAGGGCGTCCAGGGCGGCGGTGTCGGCGCCCTCGGCGACGACCAGCTCACGGGCGTGCGCCAGGTGCTGCCGCCGGCGCACCGCCCCGGCCTGCTCGGCGGTGTGGGCGTGATAGCCGCGGACAGTCTCGGCGATCTCCGCCAGATAGCGCGTACGGGACGACGGCACGACACCGGCGGTGACCTTCGACGCCGTCCCCTCCGCCCGCGGCAGCAGGCCGGGCCCGGCCGGCAGCCCGTGCTCGCCGAGCAGGTCGCGAAGCCGCTGGTAGAGCGCGGTCACGCCCTCGTCGTTGAAGCGCGAGGCGATCGTCCCGAAGACCGGCATCTCCTCGGGCGGCACCCCGAACGCCTCCCGGTTGCGCACCAGCTGCCGGCGCACGTCACGCAGCGCGTCCTGCCCGCCCCGGCGTTCGAACTTGTTGATCGCGACCACGTCAGCGAAGTCGAGCATGTCGATCTTCTCGAGTTGGGACGCCGCGCCGAACTCCGGTGTCATCACATACAGGGACACGTCCGCGTACGGCACGATCGCCGCGTCGCCCTGGCCGATGCCCGGGGTCTCCACGATGACCAGGTCGTACCCCGCCGCCCGGCACGCCGCGATCACATCGGCGGTGTAGTCGGGCAGCTCCCGGGCGTTCCTGGTCGCCAGCGACCGGAAGTAGGCCCCGCCCCCGGCCAGGCTGTTCATCCGGATCCGGTCGCCGAGCAGCGCTCCCCCACCCCGGCGGCGGGTCGGGTCCACCGCCACCACCGCGACCCGCAGTTTGTCCTCGTAATCGATCCTGATCCGGCGCAGCAGCTCGTCGGTGAGGGAGGACTTGCCCGATCCACCCGTTCCGGTGATGCCCAGTACGGGAGCCCGGCGGGCGGCGGCCGCGACGCGCAGCTCCGCGAGCCAGTCGCCGGCGGCACCGGACTCCACGACCGTGATCGCACGTGCCAGTGCCTGCTGGTCGCCCTCCGTGACCGCCGCGATCGCGGGCGGCTCCCCCGCCGCCAGGTCCACGTCGCACGCCGCGACGACCGTGTTGATCATCCCGGCCAGGCCGAGCCGCTGCCCGTCCTCCGGGGAGAAGATGCCCGCCACCCCGTAGGCGTGCAGGCGCTCGATCTCCTCGGGGATGATGACCCCGCCGCCTCCGCCGTACACCTTGACGTGCCCGGCGCCGCGCTCGCGCAGCAGGTCCACGAGGTAGCTGAAGTACTCGACGTGGCCGCCCTGGTAGGAGCTGATCGCCACGCCCTGCGCGTCCTCCTGGATCGCCGCGGTGACGACCTCCTCCACCGACCGGTTGTGCCCCAGATGGATGACCTCGGCCCCCTGCGACTGGAGGATCCGCCGCATGATGTTGATCGCCGCGTCATGACCGTCGAACAGCGCCGCCGCCGTGACGACGCGGACGGGGTGCAGGGGAATGTGCATCGAAGTCGTCTCCTGTGGGGGCCGGGTGGGACCGAATTTACTAGGACGTCCTAAGAAAATACTAGGACATCCTAATAAACGCGGCGAGAATGATCCACGCAGACACGCACGGCGCCCGCAGGGATCACTTCAGCCGGCCCGGCCGACGGCCTCCCCCAGCGATCAGGCGGCGCGGTCCCCGTCCCCGTCCCCGGAGAGCTCGAACCACATGACCTTCCCGGCCGGCGTGTGGGTGGCGCCCCAGCAGCAGGCCATGAGGTCGAGGATGCGCAGGCCCCGCCCGCTCTCGTCGAAGTCGTCCGCCTCGCCGGGCTGGGGAAGCAGGTGGCCGGTGTCTTCCACCTCGCACCGCAGCAGGTTCTCCTGCGCGGTGAGCGTGAGCCGGACGGGCCCCCGGGTGTGGCACACGGCGTTGGTGGCCAACTCGCTCACCAGCAGTTCGGCGGTGTCGGACAGCCCGCCCATGTCCCACCGCTCAAGGCTCAGCCGGGTCAGCCGGCGGGCGACGGCCGGCGATCGGCGGCTGGCAGGCAGATGCCAGGAGGCGGTCTTGATCTCGGGCTCTTCCGCGAGCTGAACGACGATCTCGCCGAGCCTGCGCCGGGCGGCCTGCCAGCGCTCCCGTACGCGGCTCCTGTGCACAGCGGCGGCCCGGCCCACGGCGGAGGTGATGGACGCCTGGCTCATGCGGCCCGTCCCAGCGCCTCACGGCGGTCCGGTCGGCAGGAGGGCACGCTTCGCCCGTCGGGCAGCAGCTCTCCCCGGTCGTCGAACAGCACGACGCCGTTGCACAGCAGGCCCCAGCCCTGCTCCGGGTGGAAGGCCATCAGGCACGCGGCCTCACGGTCGCGGGCGTCGGCGGGCGGGCACGGCGGCTGGTGCTGACACATGATCGATTTCCTTCGGCTGGCGAGTGCCGGTGACTTCGAGGTGCGGGGACGTTCTTTGCGACGTTTTCAGAATGCCGTCTCCAACCCCTGATACTGACGGGGAAAACCCCCATATCCGTACCCATTTCCCCCCATACAGGTAGTACGTACCGCCCAGTCCGCCCCCGACGGTAGATCGGCGACACCCACCTTCTGGCACTCGCCACTTATCGGCGGACGCTCAATCGACCAGCCGCTGTCAAGTTGTGCATCTAGTTGTACAAGTAGGGGTAGCATCGTCGCATGGCGAAATTTGTGCGCGTCGAACCACTGGCCACCGCCCGAGCTCAGCTCAGCGAGACGATCGCGCGTGTCAGCAAGCAGGGCATCCAAGCCGAGCCCATCGTGATCGGTCGCCGCCGCAAGGCCGAGGCCGTACTCATCAGCTTCGAGCTCTACGAGAAGCTTGCCGACCTCATCGATGAGATCCAACTCGCTTCGTTGATCCGTGAGCGGCTTGCCACCGCGGAGAGGACTCCAGATCTCACCCTTGAAGAGGTCGCCGAATCACTCGGCATCGACATCGAAGAGCAGCCAGGACAAGACGAACCGGCCGCAGGTGCTGCGGGAGAGCGGCGTCATCCTCCAGTACCGGGAGGGAACCCGCAGATACAGCCTGCTGCGCCATGCGGAGCTGGAGCGGCGCTTCCCCAGCCTGCTGGCGGCGGTGCTCCGGGCGGATGAGCCGGAGACGGCGGAACACGCTGACGGGGCCGCGCAGGCGGCTTCACGCTGACCCCGCGAACGAACGCGTCCGCCGCCGTCACACCCCATGCACCCTTGTATCGCGTATATCGGGCGCGGAGATGCGACGGCGGCGGACGACTTTCCGGAGCCGGGGAGCGTCCAGGCCTGTTCGGGTCAGAGGCGTTCGATGATGGTGACGTTGGCCTGGCCGCCGCCCTCGCACATCGTCTGCAGGCCGTACCGGCCGCCGGTGCGCTCCAGCTCGTGCAGCAGGGTGGTCATCAACCGGACACCGGTGGCGCCGAGCGGGTGGCCGAGCGCGATGGCGCCGCCGTTCACGTTGACCTTCGCGTGATCGGCCCTGGTCTCCTTCAGCCAGGCCAGCACGACCGAGGCGAACGCCTCGTTGATCTCCACCAGGTCCATGTCGTCGATCGACATGCCCGTCTTCTTCAGCGCGTACGCGGTGGCCGGGATGGGGGCCGACAGCATGCGGATGGGGTCCTCGCCGCGTACCGAGATGTGGTGGACGCGGGCGCGGGGCCGCAGGCCGTGCGCCTTCACCGCGGCCTCGGAGGCGATCAGCATGGCCGCGGCGGCGTCGGAGATCTGCGAGGCGACGGCGGCGGTCAGCTTGCCGCCCTCCTCCAGGGTCTTCAGCGACGCCATCTTCTCCAGCGAGGTGTCGCGGCGCGGCCCCTCGTCGGTGGTGACGCCCTCGAACGGAGTGATCTCACGCTCGAAGCGCCCCTCGTCGATGGCCCGGATCGCCCGCTGGTGCGACTCGAAGGCGAAGGCCTCCATGTCCTCCCGCGAGATGTCCCAGTCACTGGCGATCATCTCGGCGCCGCGGAACTGGGACACGTCCTGCGTGCCGTACCGGGCCCGCCAGCCGCGCGAGCCGACGTACGGGCCCTCGGTGAGGCCGAGCGAGTCGGCGGCGCCGCGCGAGGCGAACGCGATGGGGATCTGCGACATGTTCTGCACACCACCGGCGACGACCAGGTCGCTCGTGCCGGACAGCACGGCCTGGGCGGCGAAGTGCACGGCCTGCTGGGAGGATCCGCACTGCCGGTCGACGGTCACGCCCGGCACCTCCTCGGGGAGCCCCGCGGCCAGCCAGCAGGTGCGGGCGATGTCGCCGGCCTGCGGGCCGACCGTGTCCAGGCAGCCGAAGACCACGTCCTCCACCGCGGACGGGTCGATTCCCGAGCGGGACACCAACTCGTTCAGCACGTGGGCGCCGAGGTCGGCCGGGTGCACCCCGGACAGCCCGCCGCCGCGCCTGCCCACGGGCGTGCGCACCGCTTCGACGATGTACGCCTCAGCCATCGAAACTCCTTAGATTACGTTGACAGGATCCCGTCGAGGATCATCGTGAGGTACTGCCTGGCGATCTCGTCGGCGGTCAACCGGCCACCGCTCCGATACCAGCCGGCCGCCACCCAGACGGTGTCGCGGAGGAACCGGTAGATGACCCCGGTGTCGAGCCCGACCCGGAACGTGCCGTCCAGCACGCCCCGGTCCAGCAGTTCCAGCCACATCTGCCGGAACCGCTCCTGAGAGTCGAGCAGGTAGGAAAAACGTGGACTTGTCGACAGATATCGCGACTCGTTCTGATAGATCATGACCGCCGGGCGATGACGGTCGATCATCCGGAACGACTCGGCGACGAGAGCCTGGAAGGTCTCGCGGGATCCGAGCCCCGATGCGAGCACCCTGTCGTAGGCCGCCCACATCTCGGTGAGGAAGGCCGACAGGATCTCGTCGACCATCGACTCCTTGGAGTCGAAGTGGTAGTAGAGGCTGCCGCCGAGCATGCCGGCCGCCTCGGCGACCTCCCGGACCGTGGTGACGGCGTACCCCCGCGACGCGAAGACCTCGGCGGCCGTGGCGAGCAACTCGGCTCGCCGCTCGGCGCGTGCCGCGGCGGTGCTGGCGGAGTCTCGGCGTCTTGCGCTCATGGCGGATCGGACCTCTCCGGGATGCCTCAGGGATGCCTCAGGGGTGCTGACTGGAGACCGAGACGACCTCTCCGGTCATGTAGGAGGAGTAGTCGCTCGCGAGGAAGACGATAACGTTGGCGATCTCCCACGGCTCCGCGTAACGACCGAAGGCCTCCCTCGTCGTCAGTTCGGCCAGTAGCTCCTCGGTCGTAACCTTGGCCAGGTGGGGGTGCATGGCCAGGGAGGGCGCCACCGCGTTCACGCGTACGCCGTGCGGCGCGGCCTCGATCGCGGCGCACCTGGTCAGGGCCATGACCCCGGCCTTGGCCGCCGCGTAGTGCGCCTGCCCCTCCTGCGCCCGCCAGCCGATCACCGACGCGTTGTTCACGATCACGCCGCGCCCCCTGGGCTGCATCAGCGCCAGCGCGGCACGGGTGCAGCGCATGGTGCCGTTCAACGTGACGTCCAGCACCCGGGTCCACTGCTCGTCGGTCATCTCGACCAGCCGGGCCGTACCACCCAGGCCCGCGTTGTTGACCACGACGTCCACCGGGCCGAGGCGCTCCTCGGCGGTCGCGAACAGGTGCCGGACCTGCTCCTCCTTGGTCACGTCGCATGGCACAGAGGTCACCGCGTCGGCTCCGAACTCCTTCTCGAGCTCGGCCGCGGTTTCAGCGAGCCGCCTCTCATGGGCGTCGCTGATCACTACACGGGCGCCTTCCTCCAGCATGCGACGCGCGCAGGCGCCGCCGATTCCGGTACCGGCCGCGGCGGTCACCACGGCCACCCGGCCGCGCAGCAGCCCGTGGCCCGGAACATAGGAGGGCGTCGTCCCCCCCGTCGCTCCTACGGTCATTCCCCCGCCTCCGTCTCCTCAGTGAGCTTCACGTAGGTTACTCTACCAAACAGTTGTTAGAAAGAATCGAGGGGTGCCCGATGAGCGTGGTGCACTACGAACGGCGCGGCCCCGTGGCGGTGGTCACGATGAACCGCCCGGACTACCGCAACGCCCAGAACTCGAAGATGACCTACGCGCTGGACGAGGCCTTCTACCGGGCCGTCGCCGACGACGAGGTCAAGGTGATCGTGCTGGCCGGCGCGGGCAAACACTTCTCCGCCGGTCATGACATCGGCACGCCGGAGCGGGACGCGCATCTGTCCTTCGACCGCAAGGCCACCCTGTGGTGGGACCACGTGGGCAAGGAGGGCGCCGAGAGCCGCTTCGCCCGCGAGTCGGAGGTCTACGTCGGCATGTGCCGGCGCTGGCGGGAGATCCCCAAGCCGACCATCGCGATGGTGCAGGGCGCCTGCATCGCCGGTGGGCTGATGCTCGCCTGGGTGTGCGACCTGATCGTCGCCTCCGACGACGCGTTCTTCGCCGACCCGGTGGTGCGGATGGGCATCCCCGGCGTGGAATACTTCGCCCACCCCTGGGTGATGCCGCCGCGGATCGCCAAGGAGTTCCTGTTCACCGGTGACCGGATGGGCGCCGCCCGCGCCCACGAGGTGGGGATGGTCAACCGGGTCGTACCGCGCGAGCAGCTGGAGGCGGAGACCTTCGCGCTGGCCGAGAAGATCGCCGCGATGCCGCGCCTGGGCCTGGCGCTGACCAAGAAGGCCGTCAACCAGGCCGAGGACCTGCAGGGCATGCACACCGGGATGGACTCGGTCTTCGGCCTGCACCACCTCGCGCACGCCCACAACGCCGAGACCTCGGCCGACTCCCTGGCCGGGATGGACCCCAAGAGCATGAAGGCGGCCGCCGATGGATCTTGACCTGTCGTCCGTTGAGCCGTTCCGCGCCGAGGTGCGCGAATGGCTGCGCACGCACGTGCCCGCCGCCCCGCTGCCCTCGCTGGAGATCGAGGAGGGCTTCGCCGCCCACCGCGCCTGGGAGCGCGAACTGTACGGCGCACGCCTGTCGGTGGTGTCCTGGCCGGAGGAGTACGGCGGACGCGCCGCGACCCCGCTGGAGTGGCTGGTCTTCGAGGAGGAGTACTACGCGGCAGGGGCGCCGGGCCGGGTCAGCCAGAACGGCATCAACCTGCTCGCGCCCACCCTGTTCCAGCACGGCACCCCCGAGCAGCTCGCCCGCGTCCTGCCGTCGATGGCCTCCGGTGAGGTGATCTGGGCGCAGGCCTGGTCGGAGCCGGGCGCCGGCAGCGACCTCGCCTCCCTGCGCGCCACCGCGACCCGGGTCGACGGCGGCTGGCTGCTGAACGGCCAGAAGACGTGGAGCTCCCGGGCGGCCTTCGCCGACTGGGGCTTCGGCCCGTTCCGCTCCGACCCTGAGGCGCAGCGGCATCGCGGGCTGACGTATCTGATGTTCCCGCTGGACGCGGAGGGGATCACCCGGCGCCCGATCGGCCGCATCGACGGCAAGCCGGCCTTCGCCGAGCTGTTCTTCGACGACGTGTTCGTCCCCGACCGGGATGTGATCGGCGAGCCGGGCGCCGGATGGAAGGTCGCGATGAGCACCACCGGCAACGAGCGCGGCCTCACCCTGCGCAGCCCCGGGCGGTTCCTGGCCGCCGCGGACCGGCTGCTGGACCTGTGGCGGGAGCGGGCCGACCCCGGCGACACCGCGCTGCGCGACCGGGTCGCCGACGCGTGGATCAAGGCGCGGGCCTACCAGCTGAAGGGCTACGAGACCGTCTCGCGGACCGACGACATCGGCGCCGAGTCCAGCATCAACAAGATCTTCTGGTCCGAGCTCGACGTGGCGCTGCACGAGACCGCCCTCGACCTGCTCGGCCCGGACGGCGAGCTGGAGGGCGACTGGCTGGAGGGCTACGTCTTCTCACTCGCCGGGCCGATCTACGCCGGGACCAACGAGATCCAGCGCAACGTCATCGCCGAGCGCGTGCTCGGCCTGCCCCGAGCCGGGCGATAGGGAGGCCGCCGTGAAGTTCATCCTCGACGCCGAGCAGCGGCTGTTCGGCGAGACCCTGGACAAGATCCTCACCGAGGCGGACACGCCGTCGGTGATCCGCGGCTGGGCCGCGGGCGTCCACGAGCCCGGCCTGGCCCTGTGGCGTTCACTCGCCGAGACGGGCGTCCTCGCCCTCGCCGTGCCCGAGTCGGCCGGCGGAGCCGGACCGCTGCCGGTCGAGCTGGTCACCGCCTTCCACGAGCTGGGACGGCACGCCGTGCCCGGGCCGTACGCCGAGACCGTGGCCGTCGCCACGCTGCTCGACCGCCTGGGCGATGAGCTGGAACGCGGGAGCGAGTGGCTGGAGGGCATCGCGGAGGGCCGGGTCGTCGCCTCACTCGCACTGCCCACGCTGCCCGCGCTGCCCGCCCCGGCTCAGGCCTCCGCGCCGTACGCGCTGGACGCCGACGCCGCCGACCTGGTGCTGCTCGTGGACGGCGACGCGCTGCGCGCCGCCGCGGCCGGTGAGGTGCGCGCCTCCCTGGATCCGGCCCGCCGGCTGCCGTCCGTCGTGGCGGGCGACGTCCTCGCCGCCGGTCCCTCGGTGGCCGCCGCCGCCCGGGTCGCCTGCGACATGGGGGTGCTGGCCACCGCCGCCCAGCTCGTCGGCGTGGGCCGGCGGCTGCTGGAGGTGAGCGTGGACTACGCGAAGGCCCGGCAGCAGTTCGGGCGGCCGATCGGCGAGTTCCAGGCGGTCAAGCACCACCTGGCCGACGCACTCGTCGGCCTGGAGTACGCCCGCCCGCTGGTGCACGGCGCGGCCGTCTCCTACGGCTCGCCGGACTTCGGGCGCGACGTGTCGGCCGCGAAGGTCGCGGCGTCGGAGGCGGCGTACGCGGCGGCGAAGATCGCGCTGCAGGTGCACGGCGCGATCGGCTACACCGACGAGTACGACCCCAGCCTGTGGATCCGCAAGGCCCGCGCCCTGCACTCTGCCTGGGGCTCCCCCGCGGCCCACCGCGCCCGGGTGATCTCCTCACTCGCCGGCGCCTGAAAAATCGGCCGGCGACCGCACAGGCCGGAATCAGGCCGGGAGCGTGACGGCTCCCGGCCCGCGGCCGTCAGACGCCGCCGGCGACGTGGGAGCACAGGGCACGCCGCCGCCGTAGCCACCGGTCTCGTTGCCCTGGCCTACTCTCCGACGTACCGGAAGCTGGGCTTTGGGTGCATGAGAAAGTCATGGTGGGAGATGTTCCATGCGTACGCTCCCGCCATGATGAACTCCACGATGTCGCCAGGCCTCAGGCTCACGGGGACCCGTCGTGCGAGCGTGTCCTTGGGGGTGCAGAGCTGGCCGACGATCGTGGTGGGTTCGCCGGCCTCCCGGATGATCATAGGCTGACTGTGGCCCTTGGTCGCCGGAGTGCGGATGTGATGGGTTCCGCCCGCCACGACGGCGAACAACTCGCCGTGAACGCGCTTGACGTCGATCACCCTGGTCACGTACCGGCCGCAGTAGACAGTGAGGGAGCGTCCGGGTTCGATGCGCAGCACCTCCCCGGGGCGGCGCAGCTCCGCGAGGCCCCTGCCGTACGTCTGCCAGTCGAAACGGCGGCCCGGGTCGGCGTAGGAGACGGCCATCCCCCCACCCAGGTTGATCTCGGTGACGCCGAGCCCCCGCGCGTAGTCGAGGATGGCGGCCGCCAGCTCCAGCATCCGGGGGGCGTCAAGGCCGCTGGCCAGATGCGCGTGAATCCCGCGAAGCCGGATGTCGTCCTGCTCTGCGAGCAGCTCCAGGCATTCGGCGATGCCCTGCGGGTCCATCCCGAACGGCGTCGCGCCTCCGCCCATCGCCAGTGATGCGCCTTCGATCGGGACGTCCAGGTTGACGCGCAGCAGCACATCGGCGGAACGTCCAGAGGCGAGCAGGCGCCGAAGTTCGCCGGGACTCTCCACATGCAGTCGGGTAACCGCGCTGAACAGCTCCTCGTCGGTCTTTCCTGGGCCACCGAACGCGATCGGCATGTCGGGGTGCAGCGCCCGTACGTGTGCCAGCTCTCCGCCTGAGGCGACTTCGAAGCCATCGACATGACGGGCGAGCACCTTCAGCAGCTCCGGATCGGGGTTCGCCTTGACCGCGTAATAGAGCTCGATGTCCCCCAGCGCGGCTCGGATGTCCTTCATGTGGGCGTCCAGCTCGGCGAGGTCGTAGACGAAGGCCGGAAGTCGTCCGGTTGTCGCCGTCTCGGACATCGGCGTCTGCGTCGGCAGTATGGCTGTCATCTCTACTCCGATCCTGTTCGTCCGGAAGCTCAGGCGAGCGGGAACCGGTTCTCGATCACCAGGTAATTCGCCGGGGTGACCGAGATGGTGACCTCGACGGCCCGACCGTCTGCGATCTCGCCCACATGGTGGATGTCGAGAACGCCCCGTCACTTTCGCGCATGTCGCGCGCATGGCGAGCCGCTGTGCGCAGCACGATTCAATCAATGAGGAACGGCCGTCGGTCAACGAGTACGGGGCCGCTGTCATGCGAGCAGGCATCAGCCGCGTCGCATGGTGAGGATCTCGCGCCCGCGCTCCGGCGTGATGAGCTCGGCGATCCGCGGATCGGCCAGCAGCGAGATCGGCGCGAGATGGTCGTCGCTCAGCGGACGCCACTTCGACAGGGCCTCCCGCAGCAGCGGCCAGGCATCGCCCCGTGCCACGTCGGTGATCGCGGCACGCACCGCGGCGTCGAACTCCTCGTCGCCGAAGCGGGCCCGAAACCCCGGCTCGCCTGTCTCCGCCCGATAGTCGGCGATCAGCCGCTTGACCGGTTCGGATCCGTACCCCATCAGGAGGGCAAGCGTGGACTGGGTCAACACAGGATCCGTACGCTCGTGCTCGGCGAACAGGAGAGGCAGGATCTCGGCTTTGAGGAAGGTAGCGTCCAAGCGCCAGGTGAGGGTTTCGCCGTGGCTCAGAACGTATCCGAGTTTCCGGCTCGCGTCATAGGATCCGAGCATCGCCAGCATCTGGAACCGTAAGATCTCGGCACGGTCACGACCGAAGCGAGCGGCCTCCTCAAGCACCGCCAGCGGCCCGTCGAGCTCACCCGCCAGACTGGCCAGGCGCGCCTGTTCGATCTTCGCGTCCCACTCTCGCTGGGTCTCGCACCCGGGGCGATCCAGGCTGTGGAAACCGGCATACAGGTCGTACATCAGCTCGTAGAAGGACTCATGCCGCCGAGGACCCGAGCCCGACCAGGAGAACAGCTTATAAGCGGCCCATTCCCCGCTCTCGTCCACGTCGCCCGGGTCGAGGAACAGGATCCCGGCGTCCGCCTCCATCGAGATCAGCAGTGCCCGCCGCAGGACGGCCGGTTCGTCGGCCTCGTCCACATCCTCGTAGATGTCGTCGTAGATATCGGCCCACTTCGGGTCGAGGTCGCGCAGCCATCCGATCTCACTCGTGTCGCGGAGCTGGTCGACGAACGCGCCCGCGTTCCGCCAGCCGTCGGTCACGAGAAGGAACTCCCGAAAGGACGGCGGCAGCGCGCATCCCAGCCGTGCCTCCGCCGCGGCCACGTCCTCAACTGACGCGGGCGGAAAGCCCAGCCAGCGATCGGTGATCGGCTCCTCGAACGCCGAGCGCGGCTCCGGCACACCGCGCGCATCGAGCCACTCCTCGCTCCAACGCTTCAGGAACGACTTCCAGACGTCACGGTCCACGCGGCACTCCTCCAGATCACGGATGTCACGCCCATCCCAACAGAACCCACCGACATTTCGCTCGATCACATCCGGCCGACCGGCTACGAAAGCGACGAACCGGTCTGGGACGAAGGCCGTGTAGAGCGTGCCCGTTGAGGGCGTGCCAGGAAGCTGCCCTGAGGGCGTATGCCCGCAGAAGGCGGCGCGAAGACCGGGCATCCGATGCCTATCGCGAGAGGAGCGATCGGGGATAACCTCGCTTCGATTTCCCCTGATCGTATTTCCCCTGATCGTCATATGAGGGAGACAGCATGGCCGCCCCCGAGGTCGTCGAAGAGGAGTCGCCGCAGTCGCGGCGGCGTGAGCACCGCGGCTGGTTCTGGTACGACTGGGCGGACTCGGCGTTCCAGACGACCGTCCTGACCGTCTTCCTCGGGCCCTACCTGACAGCGGTGGCGACCACGGCGGCCGGCGGAGAGGAGGGCTTCGTCGCGTTCCTCGGGCTGGATCTGCGGCCGAAGGCGTACTTCACGGCCCTCGTGACGATCTCGGTGCTGCTCCAGATCGTGACCATGCCGATCGTGGGCGCGCTCGCCGACCACACCGGCCGCAAGAAGCAGATCATGGGCTTTCTGGCCTACCTGGGCGCGGCGGCCACGCTCGGGTTCTACTTCGTCTCCGGCGACCGCTATCTGCTCGGCGGCTGGCTGTTCCTCCTCGCCAACGTCGCCTTCGGCGGAGCCCGGGTGACCTACGACTCGTTCCTGCCGCAGATCGCGGAGGCGGGCGAGCGCGACGACGTCTCCAGCCGGGGCTGGGCGTTCGGCTATCTCGGCGGCGGGCTGCTGCTGGCGGTGAACCTCGCCCTCTACCTGAGCGGCGGAATCGACGAGGGCCTCGCCGTACGGATCAGTCTGGCCTCGGCCGGCCTGTGGTGGGCGATATTCGCGATCATCCCGATGCTGCGGCTGCGCAACCGCCCGGGCTACGCCCACGACGCCACCGTCTCCCGCGCCGTGTCGGGCAGCGTCCGCCAGCTCGGCCGTACCATCGCCGATCTTCGCCGCTACCCGCGCACCCTGCTGTTCCTGGTCGCCTACCTGCTCTACAACGACGGCGTGCAGACTGTCATCAGCTTCTCGTCCACCTATGCGGAGCACGAGCTGGGGCTGGGCAAGAGCACCCAGATCGGGGCGATTCTCATGGTGCAGTTCGTCGCGTTCGGCGGCGCCCTCCTGCTCGGCAGGCTCGCCCTGCGATACGGCACCAAGCGCACGGTGCTCGGCAGCCTCGTCATCTGGACCGCCGTCGTGGGCGTCGCCTACTTCCTGCAGAAGGGCGCGGCGATCCAGTTCTTCGCGATCGCGTTCTTCATCGCGATCGTCCTCGGCGGCACCCAGGCGCTGTCGCGGTCGCTGTACTCCCTGGTGATCCCGCCGGGCCGGGAGGCCGAGTACTTCAGCCTGTACCAGATCAGCGACAAGGGATCGGCGTTCCTCGGCTCTCTGGTGCTGACGCTGGCCCTGCAGGTCACCGACAGCTATCGCACGGCGATCGTCTCGCTGATCGTGTTCTTCGTGATCGGCTTCGTGCTGCTCGTGATCGTCGATCTTCCGCGGGCCATCCGGGAGGCCGGCAACGAGGTCCCGGACCATATCTAGGCGAAGGGCGATTGGATCAGGCTGCTCCTGGGAATCCACAAACGGTATCAGGCGTTGTACGCGGTGGCGACATAACCCCTCTAGGCGGGGACCTCAGGAGGCTTGGAACATGGGAGAGCGTGCACTTCGCGGCACCCGGCTCGGCGCGACCAGCTACGAGAACGACCGCAACACCGACCTGGCCCCGCGCCAGGAGGTGTCCTACACGTGCCCCAAGGGCCATCTCACCACAGTTCCACTCGCCGTCGAGGCAGAGATCCCCGCGTCCTGGGAGTGCCGCTATTGCGGCACCACGGCGCTGCGCGTCGACGGCGAGCAGCCGCAGCAGAAGAAGGCCAAGCCCGCGCGGACGCACTGGGACATGCTGCTGGAGCGCCGGTCCATCGAGGACCTGGAGGAGGTGCTCAACGAGCGCCTGGCCATCCTGCGGGAGCAGCGCCGCAAGAGCGCCTAGCCTCTCGTGAGAGATCGCCGACCGGCTGAAGACATGAGTGGCTGAAGCCGCGAAAGGGACGCCCCCGGAGACCGTTTCCGAACGGTCTCCGGGGGCGTCTCACGTTCCCGGCGGTGCTTCACCGGACAGCGGGCCTGCCACCGTCGCCGTCGCCGCGCGCCGTCTCACCGTCGTCGGTGACTACTTCGCCGTGCACCACGCGGGCGCGCCCGGCGCGGCTCCCCGACCCGCCGGCCGCACCCGTGTCGCTGAACGGGCCGCCGAACGGGCCGCCGAATCCGCCGGTGTGGTCCAGCAGCGGGCCGTACGGCGAGCGCGCGGCCAGCGCGCGGACGCGGCGGCCCAGGAACCACGCCAGCCAGCGGCGGGCGATCGGCCGGGTGACCGGCAGGATGAAGAAGAAGCCGAACACGTCGCTGAGGAAGCCGGGCGTCAGCAGCAGAGTGCCGCCCGCCACGATCAGCGCCCCGTCGACCAACTCGCGGTCGGGCATCCGACCGGACCCGATCGCGCTCTGCAGCGCCGCCCAGGCCCGTCTGCCCTCCCGGCGCATCAGCCAGGCGCCGAGAATGCTGTCGGCGATCAGCAGGCCGACCGTATTCCAGCCGCCGATGACCGATCCCACCTGGATCAGGAACCATATCTCCAGGACGGGGACGACGAGGAACGCCAGGAACAACCCGATTCGCAGCATGTCACGCCTCAATCACGCGGCGGCCGTACATAAGGACCGTACATACAGGGTGAAACGTCTCAGCCGCCCGAGTGGTTCCGGTCATCGCCGACGGCGAAACCGCCGGTCCATGCCCTGGAAGCCCCAGACGGTGATCCGCCACAGGGCCTCCTTCATGATGTCGCCGCTCATCTTGCTGGCGCCGACCGTGCGCTCCACGAACCTGATCGGGACCTCGGTCACGCGCAGGCCGTGCCGTACGGTCCTGAGCGTGAGGTCGACCTGGAAGCAGTAGCCCTGCGACTCGACGTCGTCCAGGCCGATCTTCCGCAGCGTCGAGGCGCGGTAGGCGCGGAAGCCGGCGGTGGCGTCGCGGACCGGGATGCCGAGCATCAGCCGCACGTAGATGTTGGCGCCGCGCGACAGCAACTCGCGCCGCAGCGGCCAGTTGACGACCTTCCCGCCCGGCACCCACCGGGAGCCGATCGCGAGGTCGGCGCCGCGGCCCACCGAGTCGACCAGCTGGGGCAGCTCCTCCGGCTGGTGCGAGCCGTCGGCGTCGATCTCGCACAGGATGTCGTAGCCCCGCTCCAGCCCCCACCGGAACCCGGCGATGTAGGCCGCGCCGAGGCCCTGCTTGCCCGGCCGGTGCAGGACGTGGATGTGGTCGTCCCGCCCGGCCAGTTCATCGGCGATCTCCCCGGTGCCGTCGGGGCTGTTGTCGTCGGCGACGAGCAGGTCCGCGTCGGGCAGCGCCTCGCGCAGCCGCCGCGTGATCACGGGCAGGTTCTCTCGCTCGTTGTACGTGGGGACGATCACGAGCACTCGCCCGCCAGGACGCTCCATCAGCTGTTCCTCCGCGCTTTCGCAATCGCCGCCACGGTTGCAGTCGCACCAATGAATATCAAAATCCATTCGGGCAGCGCACCCAACCTGGCGGCGAGCGTGGTCCCCGTCCTGACGGGGACGTCCACGACGTTCATGTCCGCGACCAGTTCGCCGGTCCGCCACGCGATCCGGCCGTCCGGGGTGACGTAAGCCGAGATCCCCGTGGTCGCCGCCGTGACCACGGCCCGGTTGAACTCCACCGCACGCAGCTGCGACATCGCGAGCTGCTGGGGCGGCAGGTTGGTGAGCGCGTAGCTGGCGTTGTTGGTCTGCACGACCAGCGGGGTGCCGCCGGCGTCCACGGTGTCCCTGACCATGCCGTCGAAGGCCACCTCGTAGCACTCCACCACGCCCACCGTGACCGGCCCCATCCGCAGCGCGCCCGGCGTCTCACCCGCCTTCGACTGCCGGCCGACCAGATGGGCCCGTTCGGACAGCGCCAGGACCAGGTCCTTCATCGGGGTGTACTCGCCGAACGGCACGAGCTTGCGCTTGTCGTAGTACGCCCCCGGCCCGGTCACCGGGTCCCACACCAGGCCGCGGGTCGCCCGGTACTCGGTGCCGATGTGCACGACGGCCCCGACGAGGATCGGCACGCCGATGTCCTTGGCCGCCGAGTCGATCACCTCACGGGCGAACCGGCTTTCATAGGGGTCGATGTCGGTGGAGTTCTCCGGCCAGACCACGAGGTCCGGCTTGGGCAGCTTCCCGTCCCGTACGGCCCGGGCCATACGGTGCGTCTCATCCGCGTGGTTGCGCAGCACGACGGCGGGCTCGTCGCCGAGGAAGTACATCCCCCGCCCGGGGACGTTCCCCTGGATCACGCCTATCCGCACTGTTCTGCCCTCGTCGCCGGGCCGGGGCACCGCGAACGCCAGCACCGGTACGGCTATCGCGCCCAGCAGCGTCCCGGCGACGACGCGGTCCCACCGCATCCCCCCGGGGGCCCTGATGACCCTGATGACCAGCGCGGACAGCAGCGTTCCCGACAGGGCGACCGTGAAACTCACAAGCGGGGCGCCGCCGAGCGCGGCGAAGGGGGTGTACGGCGACTCGCCCTGGCTGAAGGCCAGCCGCGCCCAGGGAAAGCCGCCGACCGGGATCAGTCCGCGGGCCCATTCCTGCGCGACCCACAGGCAGGCCGTCCAGAGCGGCCAGGCGCGCGATCGCATGACGTAGGTGACCGCCACCGCCAGGGCGGCCCAGAACAGGCTCTCGATGCCCACCAGGGCCAGCCAGGCGTCGTCCCCGATCGGGCGCACCCACGACAGCGTGGGGAACAGGAACGCCAGGGCTCCCACATATCCGATCCAGGCGGCGCGGCGCCAGGCCGTGCCGTACAGGGCGAGGGCGAGCAGCGCGACGCCGACCGGCGCGCAGAACCACCAGCCGATGGGCGGGAAGGCCAGGTAGAGCACCAGGCCACCGGCGACGGAGGCGGCCACTTTCAGTAACACGGGCACACTCTACGGCGGAAGGGGGCCCGGGCTGCCCTTCGGACCGGATCCGTCCCGCCGGCGGCGGGCGCGGAGACCGTTGTCTACTGGGTGCCCGGACCCCTTCCCTGGGTCCAACCCCCCGGCCGGCTGGGGTGCCCCGGCCCGGCGGAACATCGGTCTGCGCCTGGCTGTGAAGACGGAGTCACTCTCCGTCACGGACGCAGGAGCCGATGGCGCCAGGAGACGGCCAACCGGTCAGTCCCGTGCTGGACTCGCAGCAAACTACCGACCTCAGCGTAGATGTCAACCGCACCCCCAACAGGGGTAATGCCAACTTTGCCCAGCTGGAGGGTGTCTGACAAATCCCACCCCGACTGTCTGGGGCGATGTGGCCGTCATCGGATCCGGTCCGCCAGACCGGTCAGAGCGGCGGGCAGCACGCCGGTGTGCACCACGCCGAGCCGCCGGGTGGCCCGGGTCACCGCGACGTAGAGGTCACTGGGCCCCCGGGGTGACTCCCCCAGGATCCGCGACGGTTCGACCACGATCACCGAGTCGAACTCGAGCCCCTTGGCGTCCGCCACGGCCAGCACGGCGACCGGCGCGTCGAGGGCGGCCGGTCCCGGCACGGCGACGGCGCCCGGCACGGCGGCGGTGACCAGCGCCCCGATCTCGCGCTCCGCCGAGGCCGGGACGATCACGACCAGGCGGCCCACGCCGCTCTCCTCATCCCGGACGATCTCTTCGCGGACCAGCGGGCCCAGCTCGGACAGTTCCGCCACGCGCAGCGCCCAGGGCCGCTCCCCGGTCTCGCGCACCGACTCCGGGGCCTTCAGGTCCGGGCCGACCAGCTCCAGCACCCGGGCCGCGACCGCCATCGACTCGGCCGGCGTGCGGTAGTTCACCGTCAGGACGGCCTCGCGCCAGCGGCCCCCGACGTACGGGTCCAGCATCCGGCCCCAGCTGGCCGCGCCGGCCGACGAACCGGTCTGGGCGATGTCGCCGACGATCGTCATCGACCGGCTCGGGCAGCGGCGCATGACCATGCGCCAGGCCATCTCCGACAGCTCCTGCGCCTCGTCGACGATCACATGGCCGAACGCCCAGGTGCGGTCGCGCGCCGCCCGCTCCGCCGTGGTCAGCTGGGTCTCCTCGGCCTCCTGGCGGGCCGCGAAACGCTCCGCGTCCATGATGTCCGCCATACCGGTCAGCTCGAGGACCTCCCGGGCGTATGCGATCCGCTCCCGGCGCTCCTCCTCGGCGATCCGGGCGGCCCGGACCACCCCCTCGTCGATGTGGCCGAGGAGCTCGGCCGCCTCGTCCAGCAGCGGGACGTCGGCGTCGCTCCACCAGGCGCCGCCCTCGCCCGGCCGGGGCGGCTCCCGCAGCAGCGCCTCCCGCTCCCGCTCGGTCAGCCCGGCGGCGGCCATCCGCTGGGCGGAGGTGAACAGGCCGATCAGCAGGCGCTGCGGGGTGAGGTACGGCCAGAGCCGGTTGAGCGCGGCCCGAACCGGCTCCTCGGTCCGCAGGTCCTCACGCAGCTCGGCGAAGTCGGCCTCGTCGAGCATGCCGCGGCCGAGCTTCCTGGCGGCCTGCCTGGTCAGCGTGTTCAGCAGATGCCTGACGAACACCGGGCGGGCCTCGTTGTGCGGCTTGCGGGCGCGCAGCGCCTTCGCCCGGGCGGCCTCGAAGGTCTTGACGTCGAGCCGCAGCGTGAACTTGTCGAGCCGGATCTCCAGCGGCCGGTCCGGGATCCGCTGCCGGTCGCCCACGGCGGCCGCCACCACCTCGGCCATCCGGACCGATCCCTTGATCGCGGCGGCTTCGGGGGGATCGGAACGGACAGCGGTGACCCCGGGGTAGAGGTCACCGATGGTGGACAGCAGCACGTCGGTCTCGCCGAGCGAGGGCAGGACCTGGTCGATGTAGCGCATGAACGTCGGGTTGGGCCCGAGGACCAGCACGCCCCGCCGTTCCAGGCGGTCCCGGTAGGTGTACAGGAGGTAGGCCGCGCGGTGCAGGGCCACCACGGTCTTGCCGGTGCCCGGGCCGCCCTGGACGACGAGCACGCCGTTCAGGTCGCTCCGGATGATCGCGTCCTGTTCGGCCTGGATGGTGGCCACGATGTCGCGCATCCGCCCGGTGCGCCGCTCGTCCAGCGCGGCCAGCAGGGCGGCCTCGCCGTTCAGCGTGGCGCGGTCGGCGTCGGTGAGCCGGTCGAGGTCGAGCAGGTCGTCGTCGACCCCGGTGACCTTGCGGCCCTTGGTGTGCAGGTGGCGTCTGCGGGTCAGCCCCATCGGCGCGGCCGGGGTCGCCCGGTAGAACGGCTGTGCGACCGGCGCCCGCCAGTCGATCAGCAGGCGGTGCTGCTCGTCGTCCGACAGGCCGATGCGGCCGATGTACAGCGAGGTTTCGTCGGCGTGGTCCAGCCTGCCGAAGCACAGCCGGTTCTCCACCGCCCACAGGCGGGCCAGGCGCTGGGCGTACATGACGGCGAACGTGTCGCGCTCGGACCGGTTCTGGTGCGTGCCCGAGGCGCCCTGGGCCAGCACGTCGTCAAGCTGTCTGCGCGTGCGCTCGCGCAGCACGTCGAGGCGCTCGTACAGCGCGGCGACGTACTTCTGTTCCCGGGCCAGCTCACCCGCCGAAGTCTCAGGCATAGGCCGACAGATTGTAGTGGCCCGGTGGTCGTCAGTGGCCCTGTCCGGGTGCGGGTCACAGGTCGGTTGCGGCGCCGCCGGCCCGTTGACATCGACAGCCGGGACCTTTATAAGTTAGGAAACTTTACTAATAGAAGATTAAGCGCAGGTTGGAGGGACGGCCGGTGAGCGAACGGCCCATGGGTGGAACGCCCAGCCTGTTGCGGGCGATCAACGACGGCGCCGCGCTCCGGGTCCTGCTGGAGCGGGGTCCGCTCACCCGCCCGGAGCTGGGCGCGCTCATCGGGCTGTCCAAGCCGACCGCCTCCCAGCTCCTGGCCAGGCTCCAGGAGGCCGGCCTGGTCGTGCTGGACGGCATCCGCGGGGGCATGCCGGGCCGTACGGCCGAGCTGTACCGGATCAATCCCGGCGCGGCGCACGTGGCGGCGCTGGACGTGACCCCGGCCAGGATCGAGGTGGCCGTCGCGGACATCACGGGGAGCGCGGTCGCCACGCACCGCCTGCCCACCCCCGGACGGACCGGCGGCGACGTGGTGGAACGGGTGCGCTCGGCGCTCACCGGCGCCTGCTCCCCCGCCGGGCTCGATCCGCGGACGCTGAACCGGGTCGTCATCGGCATCGGCGGCGCGATCGACCCGTCCACGGGCCGTCTGGGGTACGCGGCGCACATCCCCGGCTGGCACGTCCCGGACGTGGTCGCCGCGCTGCGCGACGGGATCGGCGTGCCGGTCGACATCGAGAACGACGTGAACCTCGCCGCTCAGGCGGAGCGGTCGCGGGGCGCCGCGCGGGGCCACCGCGACTTCGTGCTGCTGTGGGCCGAGGAGGGCCTCGGCGCGGCCCTGGTCCTGGACGGGCGGCTGCACCGGGGCGCGACCGGGGGCGCGGGCGAGGTCGGCTACATGCCGGTGATCGGCGCCCCCACCGCCCGCGACGTCGGCAAGCGGTCCAGGCATGGGTTCCAGGCGCTGTCCGGCGGCATCGCCGTACTGAACATCCTGCGCGCGCACGGCCTGCGCGGGCCGAGCCCGGCGCAGGCCGTGCGGAACGCCGTGGCGGCGATCGAGCGTGGCCGGCCGGAGGCCGCACGGGCGGACGCGACCCGGGCGGAGGCGGCACGGGCGGCGCTCGCGGAGGTGGCCGCCCGCCTCGCGCTCGGGCTCGCCGCGGTCACCGCGGTCGTCGACCCCGAGGTCGTCGTCCTGTCCGGCGGAGTGCCGACGGCCGGCGGCGAGATCCTGCGCGAGCTCGTCGAGCGGGAGCTGCACGCGCTGACCATCCCCCGGCCCCCGGTGCGGCTGTCCGCCGTCGAGGGCAATCCCGTCATCACCGGCGCCCTCGACCTCGCTCTCGGCGCGACCCGCGACGAGCTGTTCGGCCCCCTGATCTCCCCGTCCTGATGATCATTAATTCCTGACAGAAAGGCACCCCCCGAGATGAGACGACCGCTCGTGATCCCCGCGGCGGCGGCCGCCGGTCTCGCCCTGCTCACCGCCTGCACGGCCGGCACGGAGTCCTCCGGCCCGCCGAAGGTCGGGGCGAGCGCGACCGATCAGACCCCGGTCACCATCGAGTTCTGGCACGGCTTCAGCGCCGACAGCGAGCTCAAGGCGTTCGAGGACACGCTCGCCGGCTTCAACCAGAAGTTCCCGTGGATCACGGTCAAGGCGACCAAGGCGATCCAGGACGACCAGATCATCCAGTCGGTCCGCGGCGGCAACCCGCCCGACGTCGCCCTGTCGTTCACCACCGACAGCGTGGCCGAGTTCTGCAAGGCCGGCATCTTCCAGGACCTGAACCCGTACCTGACGGCGAGCAAGATCGACGGGCCGGCCCTGTTCCCCAAGGTCATCGACGAGTACACCCAGTACGACGGCAAGCGGTGCGTGCTGCCCATGCTCGCCGACGCCTACGGGCTCTACTACAACAAGAAGCTCATGCAGGGCAACGAACCGCCCAAGACGCTGAGCGAGCTGGCCGACCTCGCCAAGAAGCTCACGGTCAAGAACGCCAAGGGCGACCTCGAGGTCGCCGGTTTCATGCCGATCAGCCAGATGTACGAGAACTCCCCGATCCACACCGGGGTCATGGTCGGCGCGAAGTGGACCAACCCGGACGGCACCTCGGCCATCGGCTCCGACCCGCAGTGGAAGAAGCTGATGACCTGGCAGAAGGACCTGACCGACTGGTTCGGCTACGACAAGATCGAGAAGTTCCGCAAGAGCTTCGGGGACGAGTGGTCGGCCGACAACCCCTTCCACAAGGGCAAGGTCGCGATGGCCATCGACGGTGAGTGGCGGGTCGCCATGCTCGCCGACAGCGCCCCCGACCTCGACTACGGCACCGCCCCGTTCCCGGTCGCCGACGACCAGCCCGAGCGGTACGGCGCGGGCTTCATCACCGGCACCGTCATCGGGATCCCGAAGGGGGCCAAGCACGCCGAGGCGGCCTGGGAGCTGGTGAAGTACCTGACCACCGACACCGATGCCCTGGTCACGCTGTCGAACGCGATCCGCAACGTGCCGAGCACGCTGCCCGCGCTGCAGTCGCCGAACCTGAAGAAGGACGAGCACTTCCAGACCTTCCTCGACGTGTTCGCCAACCCGAACAGCACCACGCTGCCGGCCCACCTCAACTCCGTCTTCAACCAGCAGGCGCTGCAGGAGGCGCAGATCAAGTGGGAGTCCGGCCGGGCCGATGACCTGGACGCCCTGCTCGCCGACGTGGACAAGAGGATCAACGACAAGCTGAAGCTGACCGCGGGCGGCTGACCTGATGGCAGCCGTTCCACTCGCCGGCCGAGGCCGAGGTGCGGGCCGCGGCCGGCGCGACAATCTCCGCGCGCTGATCTGGCTCTCCCCGTGGATCATCGGGTTCGCGGTCTTCTTCCTCTACCCGCTGCTCGCCACCGTCTACTTCTCCTTCCAGCGGTACGACATGTTCACGCTGGAGCCGGTGGGGCTGTTGAACTACCGGTACTTCCTGGAGGACCCGGCCGCCTGGCGGTCGATCAAGAACACGCTGTGGCTGGTCGTGGTCATGGTCCCGCTGCGGGTGCTGTTCGGCCTCGGCGTGGCCCAGCTCATCACCAGGCTGAAGGCCGGAGTGGGGCTGTTCCGTACGATCTTCTATCTGCCGTCGCTGGTGCCGGTGGTGGCCGGGACGCTCGGGTTCGTGTACCTGCTGAACCCGGGCACCGGACCGGTGCAGGCCATCCTGTCCGCGGTGGGCATCGGCTCCCCCGACTGGTTCGGCGACCCGGCCTGGTCGAAGTGGGGGCTGACCATGCTCGCCCTCTGGTCGGTCGGCGACCTCATGGTGATCTTCATGGCCGCCCTGCTGGACGTGCCCAAGCAGCTGTACGAGGCCGCCGCGATCGACGGGGCGGGCGCCTGGCAGCGGTTCTACCGGATCACGCTGCCGGTGATCCGGCCGGTGCTGATGTTCGCCGCGGTGACCGGGGTCATCCAGGCCCTGCAGTACTTCACCCAGGCGATGATCGCGGCCCGGGTCGCCTCCGGGTCCACCGACTCGGCCGGATCGGTGTTCACCCCGGGCTACCCCGACCAGTCGACGCTGACGTTCCCCGAATGGCTCTACCACCAGGGCTTCCGTGACTTCGCCATGGGCTACGCCTGCGTCATGGCGCTGGTGCTGTTCGTCGTCTCGATGATGTTCACGCTCGTCCTGCTGCGGCAGTTCCGGGGCTTCGCCGAGGAGGAGGCATGACGACCACCACCTCGCCCTCCCCCGCCGCCGCTGCCACGGCGTCGGTCAGGTGGCGGCGGATGCTCCTGTGGATCGCCAACCACGCACTCGCCATCGCATTGTCGATCATGTTCCTCGGGCCGCTGGTGTTCATCACGCTGACGGCGCTGATGGACGACAACCAGGCGCTCACCTCCCAGCTGTGGCCGAAGACGTGGAACTGGGGCAACTTCACCGAGATCTTCGAGAAGGCGCCGCTGCTCACCTGGATCGGCAACACGCTCATGTACTCGGTGCTGGCCACCGCGTTCATGCTGCTGTCGTCGGTCCCGGTGGCGTACGCGCTGGCGAGGTTCCGCTTCCGCGGCAGGAAGCTCGCGTTCCTGATGGTCATCACCATGATGATGCTGCCGCCGCAGGTCGTGTCCGTGCCCGTCTACCTCATCTGGGCGAGGTTCCACCTCACCGGCACCCTGTGGCCGCTGATCATCCCGATGCTGCTCGGCGACGCGTTCTCGATCTTCCTGCTCCGGCAGTTCCTGATCACGATCCCGCGTGAGTACTCCGACGCCGCCAAGGTCGACGGGTGCGGGGAGTTCCGGACGCTCGTGCGGGTGATCCTGCCGATGGCCCGCCCGGCGATCGCCGCCGTGGCGCTGTTCAGCTTCTTCTACTGCTGGAACGACTACTACGGTCCGCTGCTGTACGCCCGGACGGACCTGGACAACTGGACGCTCTCGCTCGGCCTGGCCGCGTTCCGGTCGGTGCACCGCGTCCAGTGGAACCTCACGATGGCCGCCACCCTCCTCGTGATAGCCCCGGTGATCATCCTGTTCTTCTTCGCACAGAAGGTCTTCATCGAGGGCGTCAAGCTGACCGGCGTCAAATAGGACAGCGCCAAATAGGACAGCGCCGAACAAGACATCCGAAAGGACGTAGACATCACATGAAGCTGGCCGTTGTCGGGGGCGGCTCCACCTACACTCCGGAACTCATCGACGGCTTCGCCCGGCTGCGCGACGAGCTGCCCCTCTCGGAGATCGTGCTCATCGACCCGGACGAACACCGCCTCGGCCTCGTGGCCGCCATGGCCGCGCGGATGCTCGCCCGCGCCGGCCACCCGGCCCGGGTGACCGCCTCCACGACCGTGGACGAGTGCGTCGCCGGAGCCGCCGCCGTGCTGATCCAGCTGCGCGTGGGCGGTCAGGCCGCCCGCGACGTCGACGAGACCCTCCCCCTCGAGTGCGGCTGCGTCGGACAGGAGACCACGGGCGCGGGCGGGCTCGCCAAGGCGCTGCGTACCGTCCCGGTGGTGCTCGGCATCGCCGAACGGGTGCGCGCGTACGCCCCCGGCGCGTGGATCGTGGACTTCACCAACCCCGTCGGCATCGTCACCAAGGCGCTGCTCGACGCGGGCCACCGCGCGATCGGGCTGTGCAACGTGGCGATCGGGTTCCAGCGCCGCGCCGCGGCCGCGCTGGGCGTCACCCCGGACCGGATCTCCCTGGACCACGTCGGGCTCAACCACCTCACCTGGGTGCGTGCCATACGGCTGGACGGCGAGGACGTGCTCCCCGAGGCGATGGAGAACCACGCTGAGGAACTCGCCGAGGCGGCGGGCCTGCCGGTGGAGCTGATCCGCCGGCTCGGCGCCGTGCCGTCGTACTACCTGCGCTACTACTACCAGCACGACCAGGTGGTCGAGGAGCAGAAATCAGGCCCGTCCCGGGCCGCGCGGGTCGCCGCCATCGAGGCCGAACTGCTGGAGATGTACGCCGACCCGGCCGTGGACGCCAAACCCGAGCTGCTGGAAAAGCGCGGCGGCGCGTTCTACTCCGAGGCCGCCGTCGCGTTGATCGCCTCTCTTGTCGGCGACCGGGGCGACGTCCAGGTGGTGAACACCCGCAACGGGGGGACCCTGCCCTTCCTCGACGACGACGCGGTCATCGAGGTCCCTGCGGTGATCGGCGTCCACGGGGCGGCGCCGGCGCCCGTCGACCCCGTCGAGCCGCTCTACCGCGGCCTGATCTCCCATGTCTCCGCCTATGAGACGCTCGCCCTCGACGCGGCCCGCAACGGCGGCACGGACCGCGTCAGGGCCGCCCTGCTGGCCCATCCGCTGATCGGGCAGGCGGCGCTCGCCGACGACCTCGCCGACCGGCTGATCGCCGCCAACCGGGCGCACCTGCCGTGGACGGTGTCCCGGTGACCGCTGCCGAGCAGATCTCGAACGGCAAGGGCCGCACCGTGCTGGCGGTCGACGGCGGGAACAGCAAGACCGACATCGCCCTGGTACGCGAGGACGGCATCGTGCTGGCCACCGCCCGCGGCCCGGCCTTCCTGCCGCAGAGCGCGGGGGTCGCCGCGGCGATCGACGTGATCGGTCAGACCGTACGGCAGGCCCTCGCAGGCGGCGGGCAGCACGTCCGGTTGCCCGACTTGCACGACGGGAGGCCCGACGGGTTACCCGAGGGGGAACGTGATCGGGAGTACGGCCTGCCGTACGCCGATCACGTGGCGGCCTATGTGGCGGGGGCCGACCTGCCGATCGAGGAGGAGCGGCTCAGCGACGAACTGCTCGCCCGCGGATACGGGCGCACCGCGACCGTGGGCAACGACACGTTCGCGCTGCTGCGCGCGGGGGCGAGCGCGCCATGGGGCGTCGCGGTCGTGTGCGGCGCCGGCATCAACGCGGTCGGCGTCGCGCCCTCGGGCCAGGTGGCCCGGTTCCCCTCCCTCGGCCGGCTCAGCGGCGACTGGGGCGGCGGCCACCACCTGGGCGAAGAGGCGCTGTGGCACGCCGTACGGGCCGAGGACGGCCGGGGACCGGCGACGGCCCTCACCGACGCCGTCCTGGCGTGCTTCGGCACAGCCACCGTCGAGGAGGCCGTCATCCGGCTGCATCTCGGGGAGGAGTCCCTCGACCAGCTGCACGACCTGGTGCCCCCGCTGCTCGCCACGGCCACCGACGGGGACGCCGTCGCCATGTCGGTCGTGAAGCGGATGGCGGAGGAGGTGGCCGTGCTCGGGATCGTCGCGATGCGGCGCACCGGCCTCCTCGGCGGGCCCTGTGAGGTCGTGCTCGGCGGCGGGGTGCTCACCGCCGGCCATCCGCTGCTGATGTCGCTGATCGAGCGGGCCTACGCGGAGCGGGCTCCGCTCGCGAAGCTGGTGGTCGCCGACGTGCCGCCCATCGTGGGGGCCGCCCTGCTCGGCCTGGACCGGCTCGGGGCGCCCGCCGATGCGGCCGAGCGGGTACGGGCGCACTTCCTCGTCAGCCCCCCGGCCCGGGACCTCGTCAGCCCCCCGGCCCGGGACTGACCTGCGGTCCCGCCTCCGCCCCGGGATCCGGCTCGACCATCGGAGTGCGGTGCTCGTACGGAGTGCTCAGCACGACCGTGGTGCGCGTGCTGACGTTGGCCGACGCGCGGATCTGCTGGAGCAACTCCTCCAGCGCGAAGGGCGAGGCGACGCGGACCTTGAGGATGTAGCTCTCGTCACCGGCCACGCTGTGGCACGCCTCGATCGCGGTGAGGTGGCTGAGCCGCTCGGGGGCGTCGTCGGGCGCGGCCGGGTCGATCGGTTTGATCGAGACGAACGCGGTCAGCGGCAGGCCGATCTCGTCGTAGTCCACCAGCGCCGCGTAGCCGCGGATGACCCCGCGCCTCTCCAGCCTGCGCACCCGCTGGTGGACCGCCGACACCGACAGCCCGGTCTCCTTGGCCAGGTCGGTGAAGCTCATCCGGCCGTCCCTCGCCAGCAATGTCACGATTCGTCGATCGATCTCCTCCACGCCAGAAACGGTAGCGCCGTCCCGATGTGCCCGTGTGCGGGATGTGCCCGGAATGGCTCAGAGGTAGTGTCCGGGGGCGTGCACCCGGTCCTCCGGCCGGACCTCCTCCCGCTCCGGGGCGACCCGGGCGTGCGGCTCGGCGTCTGGCGCCGGGGCGCCCTCCTCCTCCAGCACCGTGAACGCCAGGTCGCCCTCCCACACGCCCACGTGGACCCGCTGACCGGGCTTGAGCGTGCCGTCGAGAAGCAACCGGGAGAGCGTGTTGTCGATCTTGCGCTGGATCGTACGGCGCAGCGGACGGGCCCCGAACTCCGGCTGGTACCCCTGCACCGCCAGCCAGTCGACCGCCGCGGCGTCGACGTCGAGCGCGACGTCCTGGGCGTGCAGCCGCCGCCTGCTGTCCTCCAGCAGCAGCCCGGTGATCTGCCTGAGCTGCTCGACGTCGATGCCGTGGAACACGATCGTCTCGTCGATCCGGTTGAGGAACTCGGGCCGGAACGCCCGCTGCAGCAGCCGCATGAGCTGCCCGCGCAGCCCGGCCGCCTCCCCCGGATTCGCCATGATCAGGTCGGCGCCGAGGTTCGACGTCATGATCAGCACGGTGTTCTTGAAGTCGACCGTGCGGCCCTGCGCGTCGGTGAGCCGCCCGTCGTCCATCACCTGCAGCAGCAGGTTGAACACATCCGGGTTGGCCTTCTCCATCTCGTCGAGGAGGAGGACCGAGTACGGCCGCCGCCGTACCGCCTCGGTGAGCTGGCCCGCCTCCTCGTAGCCCACGTAGCCGGGCGGCGCGCCGACGAGCCGGGAGACGGTGTGCCGCTCCTGGAACTCACTCATGTCGAACCGGATCATCCGGTCCTGGTCACCGAACAGCGCCTCGGCCAGCGCGCGGGCCAGTTCCGTCTTGCCGACCCCGGTCGGGCCGAGGAAGAGGAACGAACCGATCGGCCGGCCCGGGTCGCCGAGCCCGGCGCGCGAACGCCGTACCGCCTCGGCCACCGCCGCGACCGCCTCGTCCTGGCCGACCACCCGCTGGTGCAGATGCTCCTCCAGCGCGAGCAGGCGCTCCTTCTCCTCCTGGGTGAGCTGCGCTACCGGAATGCCGGTCGCCCGGGAGACGATCTCGGCGATGTCGGCCGCGGTGACCTCCGGCACCCCCCGACGGCCGTCCCTGGTCTCCTCGATCCGCCGCCCGAGCTCGGCGATCTCGTCGCGGAGCTCGGTGGCGCGCTCGTAGTCCTCGGAGGCGACGGCCTGCTCCTTGTCGCGCTGCCGCTGCTCCAGCCGCTCCTCCAGCTCACGGGTGTCGGACGGCGTGGTCCTGGTCCGCAGCGCGACCCGCGCCCCGGCCTGGTCCATCAGGTCGATCGCCTTGTCCGGCAGGAACCGGCCCGTCACGTACCGGTCGGACAGCTCAGCCGCCGCGATGAGCGCCTCGTCGCCGAACCGCACCTGGTGATGCGCCTCGTAGCGGTCCCGCAGCCCACGCAGGATCTCGATCGTGTCGGCGACGCCGGGCTCCGGCACGAGGACCGGCTGGAAACGCCGCTCCAGCGCCGCGTCCTTCTCGACATAGCGCCGGTACTCGTCCAGCGTGGTCGCGCCCACCACGTGCAGTTCGCCCCGGGCCAGCGCCGGCTTGAGCATGTTCGAGGCGTCGATCGCGCCCTCGGCGCCCCCGGCGCCGACCACCGTGTGCATCTCGTCGATGAACACGACGAGATCGTCGCCGTGGTCGCGGATCTCGTCCGTGACTTTCTTCAGCCGTTCCTCGAACTCGCCGCGGAACTTGGTGCCGGCGACCATCCCGGCGAGATCGATCTGCATCACGCGCTTGCCGCGCAGGGTGTCCGGCACCGCGCCGTCGACCACCCGCTGCGCCAGCCCCTCGACGATCGCGGTCTTGCCCACGCCGGGATCGCCCAGCAGCACCGGATTGTTCTTGGTCCGCCGCGACAGCACCTCGACCGTCTGGGCGATCTCGTCGTCCCGGCCGATCACCGGGTCGATCCTGCCCTCCCCGGCCAGCTCGGTCAGGTCCGTGCCGTACTGGTCCAGAGTCGGGGTCGTGCTCGGCGGCCGCCGGGCCGGCACCGGCTCGGCGACGCCCGCCGCCGTGTCCGTGCCCAGGGCCTGCGGGGAGATCCGCCGCAGCATCCGTCCCGCCATCGAGTCGTGGTTGGCCGACAGCGCCAGGACGATGTGATCCGGACCGATGTAGGAGTGCCCGGTGGCTCTGGCGATCCGCCGCGCGTCGAGCAGTGCCCGTTTCGCCGCCGGGGACAGCGGCATCGGCCCCTGGCGCGGCTCGCGCCGCTCGGCCATGTCCGCCACGCTCCCGCCCAGCTCATCCGGATCCGCTCCGGCCTGCTCAAGCAGCCGCCGTGACGCGTCAACCTGGGTGGCGGCCCACAGCAGATGTTCGGTGTCGAGGTACGGCGCGCCGCACTCGGCCGCCTTCGCCACCGCGACACGGAGCAACTCGATCGCGTCCTCACTCAGCAGCCGTCCGATGTCCACCGGCCGGCCCGTGCCGACGGGTTCCCTCCCGAAGAACCGGGAGATCAGTTCGTCCAGTGGGCTGAAACCGTACGGCCAGAACTCGCTGCTCGCCATGTCATCCCCCAGCGGCGTAGTCAGGTTCATCGGTGTCAGGTGTCGGTCAAACCTCCGCCTACCCCTGGTCGCCTGACGTAACCGGTCTCCTCCCCTCTTCCGGGACGGGATGGCATGCTGGGTCCGGTCCCCTTGATCGTCGATCGATCACGTGAACGGAGAGGCGAAGAATGATTTCACTCGAGGCACTGGCGGAGAAGGCGATCCGCCTGGAGCCGCTGGCCCGCGACGAGGCGTGTGCCGTGCTGGGCACGCCGGACGACGACATCCTGGACGTGGTCGCCGCGGCCTTCCGGGTGCGCCGCCACTTCTTCGGCAGGCGGGTCAAGCTCAACTATCTGGTCAACCTGAAGAGCGGGCTCTGCCCGGAGGACTGCACCTACTGCTCTCAGCGGCTCGGCTCCAAGGCCGACGTGCTCAAGTACACCTGGCTGAGCACCGAGGAGGCGGTCTCGAGCGCCGCCGCGGGCATCGCCGGCGGCGCCAGGCGGGTCTGCCTGGTGGCCAGCGGTCGCGGTCCCACCGACCGGGACGTCGACAGGGTCGCGCGGAGCATCTCCGCGATCAAGGCCGATCATCCCGGCGTCGAGGTGTGCGCCTGCCTCGGGCTGCTCTCCGACGGCCAGGCCGACCGGCTGTGCCATGCCGGCGCCGACGCCTACAACCACAACCTGAACACCTCCGAGGCCACCTACGCCGACATCTGCAGCACCCATACCTTCGACGATCGGGTGGAGACCGTCGGCATGGCGAAGAAGGCGGGGCTGTCCCCCTGCTCCGGCCTCATCGCGGGAATGGGCGAAAGCGACGAGGACCTGGTCGACGTCGCGTTCGCGCTGCGTGAGCTGGCCCCCGACTCGATCCCCGTCAACTTCCTCATCCCGTTCGAGGGCACGCCGCTGGGCGAGGAGTGGAACCTGACCCCGCAGCGGTGTCTGCGCATCCTCGCCATGGTCCGCTTCGTCTGTCCAGCCGCGGAGATCAGGATCGGCGGCGGGCGGGAGATCCACCTGCGGAGCATGCAGTCGCTGGCGCTCCACGTGGCGAACTCGATCTTCCTGGGCGACTACCTCACCAGCGAGGGGCAGCCGGGCCAGGACGACCTCCAGCTGATCCGCGACGCGGGCTTCACCGTCGAAGGCCCGGCATCGGACGATCCGGACGACACCCACCACGAGGGCCACCACGACCTCGTACGGCTCCGCAGGCGAGGCGCCGGCACCGGCGAGGCCGCCAACACCTGAAGGTTCGAACAGCGGGTTAGAACAGCGGGTTAGAACAGGAGGTCCGAACGGGGCTCAGTCGGCGATGTAGCCGATCGAAGCGACCTGGTATCCGGCGGCCCTGGAGCCCCGGACGTGCATCAGCATCGCGCCGCCCTCGTAGGACCAGGCGCAGGAGTATCCCTTCGGCTCGGCGGTGCAGCCCTGGTAGTAGTACCGCACGCCGTGCGCGTCGTACCGGGTCCGGAACAGCGTGGCGACGGCCTTCGTGGCGGCCACCTCCAACCCGGCGTCGCGGTCGTGCCGCTTCCAGGCCGTGAAGAGTCCCTTCGCGGCCGCGGACGGCGCGCTGAGATGCCGGGAGGTGTAGACCTTGGCGACCTTCGACCCGGACACGATCATCAGTACGCCGTTCAGCCCGCCGGGCACGCGGACGCTGGTGTGCACGAACCGGCAGGCGTTGCGGACGCACCCGGCGAACTCGTCCGGCGCACGGTACGGATAGGCGAACAGGGTCTTGACCGCGGCCGGCAGAGCGTAGCGGGCCGCGGCGGCGCGGTCTCCCCGCTGCCAGGCATTGAACAACGCTCTGGCCGTCTTCGCGGGGGCGGGCGCCGCCGCGAAGGCGCCCGCCTGGGCGGAGGCGGAGGCGGGCCCGGACGGCAGCAGCGTCAGGGTGGCGCCAGCCGCGACGGCGGCGCCGACGAGAACGGATCTCTTGATCATGGCCCGTACATTAGCGTTCGCCGGTTGCAATCCGCTTACCCGCCGATCGCCCCTGCTCGCCGCCGGTGCCCGGCTACACGACGACCAGGGCGCGGGTGGTGTTGTTCATCCGCTCGCCGGCGGTCTCACCGCAGACGAGGATGTCCTCGATCCGGGCGCCGTGCTTGCCGGGCAGGTAGATGCCGGGCTCGACGGAGAAGGCGAAGCCCGGCTCCATCGGCTCGGTGTTGCCGCTGACGATGTACGGCTCCTCGTGGGTCTCCAGGCCGATGCCGTGACCGGTGCGGTGGATGAAGCGGTCGCCGAAGCCCGCCTCGGCGATCACCTCGCGGGCGGCGGCGTCCACCGACTCGCAGGTCACCCCCGGCCGCACATGAGCGCAGGCGGCCTCCTGGGCGCTCCTGAGCACCTCGTAGTAGGCCGCGAACTCCGCCGGAGGCTCGCCGATGCAGTACACCCGGGTGGAGTCGGAGCAGTAACCGCTCGGCATGGTCCCGCCGATGTCGACCACAACGGGCTCGCCGGACTGGATCACCCGGTCGGACAGCTCGTGATGGGGGCTCGCGCCGTTCGGCCCGGAGCCGACGATCACGAAGTCGACCCGGGTGTGCCCCGCGTCGATGATCGCCTCGGCGATGTCCCTGCCGGCCTCACGCTCGGTCCGGCCGGCCTTCAGCAGGCTCGGGACCAGGGTGTGCACGGCGTCGATGGCCGCCCCGGCCTCCGCCAGCGCCGCCCTCTCGGCCGGTGTCTTGCGCATGCGCAGCTCGCGCAGCGCGCTCCCGGCGAGCACCTGCTCGGCCTCCGGCATGACGGCGCGGAACCGCAGCGACTGCATCGCCCACATGCGGTCGGCGAGGCCGACCCGTCCGACGGCGCCCAGCCTGCGTGCCACCTCTTCGTACGGATCGTCTGTCTCGTCCCAGGCGACGAACTCGATCCCGAGCCGGGCGGCCTGCGAGTGCTCGGCCGCCGGCAGTTCCAGGCGCGGCACCATCAGGAACGGCTCCCCGGCGGCGGGCACGGCGAGGCAGGTCAGCCGCTCCAGGGGCAGCGCGTCATAGCCGGTGACATAGCGTAGATCAGGACCGGGAGTCAGCAGCAGGGCACCGAGACCGGCTCGGATGGTGGCCTCACGGACCTCGGCCAGGCGGGCCACCGGATAGAGCTCAGAGGACGTCGTTGTCACACCACCCAATC
>NZ_BOOG01000063.1 GCF_016863115.1 Sphaerimonospora thailandensis | reverse complement strand
GGGAGCCGGTACGGAGGACCTCACCGCGATACTGGCGGGACGAGCTGCGGCTGTCGCTGCACCGCCTGCTCGTCCAGGAGGCCAACCGGATCAACGCCAGCGTGTGGCCCATCGACGACCACGGCTATCTGGTGGTGGGCACCAAGGGCTCGATCGCGGCGGCCACCGACGGCTTCCGCGTGCTGCCGTTCGCCGCGAGGATCCGCGACGAGCTGGGGTTGGCCGTCGAGGTGGGCATCGGCATGGGCCGGACCGCCCATGAGGCGGAGACCCACGCCCGGGGCGCGCTCACCCGTACCCAGGGCGGCAAGCAGACGCAGGGTTTCGCCGTCGACCGCGAGGGCCGGGCACTGGTGCCGCCGCCGCGCACGCCTCCGCACCCGGCCGCGCCGTTCAAGCCGAAGGGGGTCGAGGTGCTCACGCGCCTGGCCGCCAAGCTGGAGGACGGCGACACCGTCGTGGACGCCGAGAGTGCCGGGCAAATGCTCAGCGTCACGCCGCGTACGGCCCGGCGGTTGCTGCGCACGCTGGTTGACGAGGGGCTAGCGTGGCCGCTTCCGCCGAACCGCACGCCCCAGCCCGGCCGCCCGCGTCAGCTCTACCGGCTCATCGTGGAGAAGCTGAACCGCTGAGCGTCTCCCCGAGGTCTATTGTCATGACCCATGGGACAAGACGGTCGTGACATACGGGTGTGGCTGGCGCTCGCCGCCGTGTACGTGGTGTGGGGCTCGACGTACCTCGGCATCAGGATCGCCATCGAGACCATGCCCCCGCTCACGAGTGGCGGGCTCCGCTTCGTCGCGGCCGCGCTGATCCTCGGCACGGTCCTGCTCATCAGGGCGGTGCCGTACCGGATGACGTGGAAGCAGTTCGGAGGCGCCGCGCTGGTCGGCGTCCTCCTCCTGACCGGGGGCAACGGCATGGTCGCCGTGGCCGAGCAGCACATCTCCAGCGGCCTGGCCGCGCTGCTCATCGCCGCCACCCCGCTGTGGCTGATCGTGCTCAGGACGGTCTTCCGCGACCGGCCGCACGTGCTGACCCTGGCCGGAGTGCTGGTGGGCTTCGCCGGCGTCGCCTTCCTCTCGCTCGGCTCGGTCGGGGGCGGCGGCCCCGCGGGCAGCGGTGTGGGGATCGCCGTGGTCGTGCTGGCGTCGCTGTCGTGGTCGGTCGGCTCGTTCCTGTCCCAGCGGATCGCGATGCCCGCCAACCCCTTCGTGGCCAGCACCATCGAGATGGCGGTGGGCGGTGTCACGCTGCTGGCGCTCGGCGCGGCCCAGGGCGAGCGGCTGCACCTCGCCGAGGTGAGCTGGCGGTCGTGGGCGGCCCTGGCCTACCTGGTGCTGGCGGGCTCTCTCATCGGGTTCACGTCCTACATCTGGCTGCTCGGGCACGCGCCGATCTCGCTGGCCTCCACCTACGCGTACGTGAACCCGGTGGTGGCGGTGATCCTCGGGTGGCTCATCCTGTCCGAACCGGTCACCGTCATCATGCTGGTCGCCGGCGCGCTGATCGTCGCGGGCGTCGCGCTCGTCGTCTCCACGGAACGCCGCAGGCCCGCGGCCACGACCACTCCCGAGCCCCAGCCGGACCCCACCTGACCAGATATTCACAACGATGCCGGTACCGCCTCTTTCAGCGGTACTTGAGGCGGGCCTGGCGGGGGATGTCGCCGAACTCGCCGGCGTGGAAGTCCTGGAAGGCCTTGGTGATCTCAACCCGGGTGTTCATCACGAACGGGCCGCCGATGGCGACGGGCTCCCTGATCGGCTGCCCGCTGTAGACCATGACCGTGCTCCGTCCGTCCCCGTCACCTGCCTCCAGCGCGATCGACGAGACGGGCGCGTCGGGAACCGGGTCGGACCAGGCGATCTGACCTGCCCTTACGGCGCGTCCGGCGATCGTGAACCGGCCGTCCATGACGTACAGGAAAGCACGGTCCCGGCCCGGCAGAAGATGCTCGAGGCGCCGGCCGGGCTCCACTGTGATGATCGCGCCGGAGATGGGCCACTCGTTGACCGCCGGCCCGGTGACGCCGTCCACCTCGCCCGCGATCAGGTCGATCCGGGCGCCGTCCCGCTCGATGACCGGCCGTCGTGCGGCGAGCAGGTCCTGGTATCGGGTTCCGGTCAGCTTCCGCTTCCCGGGCAGATTGACCCAGAGCTGAAGCGTGTGCGCCCGCTCGTCGCGGAAGGCGAGCTCGCGGTGGATGATGCCGCGTCCCGCGGTCATCCACTGCACGTCCCCGGTGGTCAGCGCGCCGGCGTTGCCGGCGTTGTCGCCGTGCTCGAGGACGCCGTCGACGACCATGGTCACGGTCTCCAGGCCGCGGTGCGGGTGCCACTCGAAACCCGGCGAGGAGAACCAGTCCTCGCTCAGCACCAGGAACGGATCGGTGAGCTCTGGCCGCGTCGGTTCGATGATCACGTACTTGTCATCCACCTGTGCGTCCGGCCCGAGGTGTGTCTTCGTCTCGACCCGGGCGATGGTGCGCTGCGCGGTGTCCATGGTTACGCATCCCATCCATCGAGTTGATGTGTCTACTCAAGATTATGCGACTGAGTAGATATGTCAACTCGTTGATAGAGTGGCCTCATGGCGCAGCTTGGATTGACCGAACGCGAGCTCCACGCATGGCGGACGTCCTTCCGGATGGTGGAGCTGCTGCGAACACGCATCGAGCAACAGCTGCAGGCCAGCAGCGGCCTGTCCAACGCCGACTACACCGTGCTCGCCCTACTGGCCGAAGCGCCCGACAGACGGATGCGCGCCTACGAGCTCGGTCGGGTCGCCGGCTGGGAGAAAAGCCGCATGCACCACCAGCTCACCCGGATGGAGCGGCGAGGCCTGGTCGTCCGGGAACGGTGCGGCTCTCGCGGCATAGACGCCGTGCTCACCGCAGAGGGCCTCGCCGCGCTCAGGAAAGCCGTGCCCGGCCACGCCGAAGAGGTCCGGCGCCTGTTCATCGACCGCCTCACACCCGAAGAACTCGAACGGTTCGCCGACATCGCCGCCAAGATCCTCGACAACCTGCAAGCAGCCCAGCCGCCCGCCATCACATAGCCACGCCACGGTCTGCCGACACATTCCCGGGCTCCCTATAACGATCACATCGTCTGGCTGCCAATGGCGGCCGGGCCTGCTACCAAGGTCACAAAGGCTGTCGGCCCCCTGGAGTGACCCATGCGCAAAGGGATCACCTACTCTGACGCGGTTCGCCTTCTCGGCCAAGAGAGCAAGGTGGCGAAGGTCCTCAGCGGCGCGCTGCTCGATGCCACGCCGCTCGGTGGCGTCCTCTCCCTGTTCGACGTCAAGGACGAGGCCGTACGGCTCGGCACCAACGTGGCGGGCAAGCTTCGCGACCGCGTCACCGGCCTGAACCGCTACGACCGTACGGCACGGCTTGAGGCGGCCCACGCCGCCATCATCGTCGCCGCGTTCTTCCAGGCTCTCGACGAGATGCGGTTGCCGTTCGACCCGAAGGAGCTCCGGCTCACAAAGGACGAGCAGGTGGCGTTGGCCGGGGGCGGCGCACGCCAGGGATCGTTCCTCGCGAAGCTGATGACCATCGAACCAGCCGGCTTCCGGGCACATCATTCCTATGCCGAGACTCTGGAGTCGATCAGGCAGTACTACCGCGATCTCGCGGTAGAGCTTGCCTCGTTCGTCGCCGGTTTGGCCGTTCGCGACCGATTGAACGCCACCAAATGGACTCACGGCGAAAGCGCCTTACGGCAGGAACTCCCCGAAGCAGATGGACTGCCACGCTACGGTTTCCCTGCCTTGGCGTAATCGAGTCCCAGAAGCGCGGCAACTTCGCGGACCGACGCCTCATCGGGCCCCTCGATCTCGAAGAAGGTGGGCAAGTCCGGCAAGATATCAAGCGATCATTTACGCGGGCTGGGAGGAGGGATCCGACAGGGGTCGATCAGCAAGGGTCTCGGCCCACGTTCTGATCATTTCCAGGTGATCTGGTTGAAGTCCGACCCTGGGAGCGGGCTGAACGAGAAGGGTTGACGCCCCGGCCATTGTCCGATGCACGGCCCAGGCATGATCGGCAGGGGTGAAGTCGTCGTCGATCCAGGCGGCGGGAGCGGTGCCGAGCCATGCCGCGACGGGATCGCGTTTCCACAGATAGCCGTTGGGATGGCTGGACGTGATAGCGGGGCGGCCCAGTTCGACGTGGGGGAACGGCGGCAGTCCGAGTTTGGGGCCGATGAGCGTGCTCGCGTCGCCGCGCCAACTGGTGCACCAGACGGGGGTCAGCGGCAGCTCATCGATCAGTTCCCTGAGCATGAGGCCGTGGGCGGGGTTCAGCCAGATCGGGACCGGGGTGGCCGGGTCATAGTCTGTGGGCACGACCATGTGCCGCTCGTGAGTCGCCGGGCTGCTGCCGTCAGCCTGGGGAAACGGGATGAGGACACCGTCGATGTCGATGAGCAGGTAGATGGTGGGCATCACAGCACCTTCCTCGCATGCAGTGATCAAGGCTTGTGGGCGACAATGAGCAGGGTGGTCGGTCCGTCGGCGAGATCGGGACCGGTCAGGTGGCGCACTTCATCGACTTCGAGATCAGAGGCCGCCAGCAGCGTCATCCAATCTGGTATGGCGGGCTCCCAGCGCTGGATGGGTACCTTGTCACCGGAGGGCAGTAGCAGGGTGTTGTCCCGGTGGCGACGGCTCGGGTGAGGCACGCTGAACGCGAGCAGGCCACTGGGCCGTAACGCTGCGGAGATCGCGGAAAGCAGGAGGTCGGGTGGCGTGAGTCCGACCGCGCCGAAGACCGAATAGCAGACCGCGTACGCCTCTCGGTGCTCACGCAGGAACTCGGTCGCATCCGAGGTGACGAACGTGATGCCGGGCAGGTACCCATACAGGGTCCTGGCCCGTTCGATCTGACCGGTCACGATGTCCACGCCCACCCCGGTGATGCCATGGGCTTCGACGAGATGGGCCAGGTGATGCCCAGGACCGCAGCCAAGCTCGATGACGAGACCTGACACAGGATTCCCGAGAATCTCAGCACCCGGACCGGCGTGATCAGGATGTGGGGTCCAGTACATCCGGTCCGGCGTCTTGGCCGGACCTGGCGGTTCGCTTGCCCGACGCTGGCGGGCGTGTTCCTGCCACGCCAGGATGTTCATGCTGTGAGCAGGCGCACGGCCTCGCGCAGGTGACGCCGTACCGCTGTGATATAGGCCGGGTCGGTGGTGGGATCGTTGATCCAGTGCACGGCCTGGTCCATGAACCACTCCACGATCCAGACCCGGTGCCAGCCCAACGCCCATACCTCGGCGGGCAAACCGCCGCGCGAAGTCAACGCATCTGGATGGCCTCCCGTGGTGACGTAGGCCTCGATAAGTTCGCGTACCCGAGAGGGGTTCGCGGGCTGCTGGGTACCGGGCCAGGAGGCCAGGTCGAGCAGTCCCGGGCCGTTGAACGCGCGGGCGAAGTCCAGCAGGCGCCATCCGGTCCGCCCGATGTGCAGGGAGGTCGGGTGGAACTCGGAATGGCACAGCCCGAACGGTGGCCGCTCCGCTCCCTCGGCTCGTACCGATGCCACGCCGTGCAGGGCGGTCAGCATCTCGCCGACATCGGATGCCGACTCCCAGCGGCCAACCTGCCGCAGGTAGTCGAAGTGGGCCAGCGCCCGCGACGGGAGCCTCGGCAGGCTTTCGGTGTCGAGGGTGATCGGCAACATCTCGGACGGGCGGATGCGGTGCAGCACGGCCGCAGCCGCGGCCCCGTCCTGGTCGGTGGCCTCTCGGGCAGGTTCGCCCAGGTCCTCCATGACCATGCCGAGGATCGCACCGCTGACCGCCGAGCCGTGCAACTCAGGGACGGGCACGCCATGCATCGCGGCGAGCTTGAGCGCGCGGTCCTCACCGGTGAACGGCTCGGCGGCGAACTTGAAAACGGCGGTGGCCCCGTCGGGGAAGCGTAGCCGCTCCACGGCCGACAGCGACCAGGCGCGGATCGGCTCCCGCTTCGGGTCACCGGCGAACCCAGCCTTCACCCACAGCTCTACGCACAGTCGGGAAACGGTCAGTTCGTCCAATGAGTGCTCCTCATACTCAGCAGAAAGGGGACCGTACGGCCCGCAGCAGGAGTGTGGGCCGTACGGGATGGGTCAGTTGGCGGTGGTACGGCAGGCGTAGACCTGGGAGATCCATTCCTCGCGGAATCGAGTCAGCTCCGTACGGAAGGTCTGCATCGAGGCCCCGTACGGCACACAGGCTCCGCCGGACTGGTTGGGCACGGACTGGCAGCCGTGGACCAACCGGCCGCCGAGTGCAGCGTGCGCCTTGATCGACTCGATGCGGCGATACTCGTTGAACCAGGTGCCGTGGTAGACCTCGTCGAGCATGCCGCCCTCCTCCTCATCCAGGTCGAAGACGACGGATGTGGCGGCGGGGAAGAACCAGCACGGACCGACGTTGGAGATGTGCCCATCCAGCTCGACCTTGTTGAGAGCCATGAAGGTCGCAGCCTCACGGAGCATCCGGAGGTGGTCGGCCGTCACCTTAGGCAGGTCGAGGCTGGGCAGGTGCTCATCGCGGAACAGGTAGCGGTAGACCTCCCAGGCCGTGGCGAGCACCTGTCCTGCGTTGGGGGTGGAGAAGCCGTGGGTCTTCACGAACTCCAGGGCGAGCTGCTCCACCGCGGTCTGGGCGGTCTCCTCGATGCCGAGGAGTTCGTCGGCGATCCGCTGCCAGTCACACAGCAGCCAGGTGGAGTTCTCGAACCGGAAGAAGTACTTCTCCGGGTCGACGGTGACGGTCGTCCCGTCCACGGTGATCCCGGGGATGCGGTTCCAGCGCGGGTCGAACGCCACCGGCAGTTCGACGGTGAACGTAGTGAGCTGGTTGCTCACGGTCATCGACTCACTCTCCTTCGGGTTGGGAATGATGATGGAGGGGAGCTATCGGGCCTGCCCGACGAGCAGGCGCTGCCAAGGCACGGCGGCTTTGGCTGTCAGGAGCCATTCCGTCTCGCGAACGTCCATGCCCTTGGACATCCGAGCGGTGCGTCGGATGAACATCAGGCCGCCGGCCGAGCACAACTCGTAGATGACGGACCTGCACTCACATGTGTGAGAGCGCACGCGGACGCGAGCGCACCGCGCCGTCGGCTTCCTCCACACGACCTTCTCGTGAACCGCGCGCAACGGCGCCACGTGAGGCCCGTGGAACGGCTTCGGCAACATGCTGTTTCGGGACATGACTTTTACTCCCGGACGTCTTCACGAATCGCGCGGCTAACGGCCGACTTCGGCGAGCACGTTCTCAATGCGATCAGCGGCATAACCGACATCCGTGACCAGGGCGATCCGCTCGGGCCATGGGAACCAGTAGCTCCATGCGCCCTCCGAGTCCGGAGCGACCAAGACGTTCTCCGTGAGCACGGGGGCCTCAGGGTTGATCACGATGAGGTGGGGGGCACGCCCCTTAGTAGTCCGCAGTCGTACGGCGAAGCGCCGCGTCTCCAACTCCGACGCAAGGCTTTGGAGCGCGTTGTAAACGGCCCGCGGATCGGTGAGGTCTGTCTTCATGACGCGACCGTAAGGCCGCGTCCGGTGCGCGAACCCAACCAGCGGTTGGGGGTGTACTCAGGCGATGACGCGAACTCGTGCGGCGAGATCCAGCAACGAGGCGGGAGGACGCCGTCGCGATGAGATCATCTCCTCAATTGTCTGCCTCGCGAACGGGCTGAACACGATGGTCTCCGCTGACTGCGTCTCGGACAGGCGGAGTGATCTCAGCGCCGACTCGAAATCCCGCTGCCGCATCTGCCCCCGAGCCAGGTCCAGCAGATGCTGAGCCCGACGGTTGGACGAGGGAATCGTGGAGACCTCGATGGTTCTGGCCCGGTCGATGGCCGCCCTGGAGCGTCCTGTCTCCACTTCGATGGCCACGGCGTAGATGCCCACGTTCGCCTGGCCGAACATCGTCAAGGGGTTGTGATGGGCGGGTCCAAGTGCGGACGCGGCGGTATGAGCCATGTCCCAATGCCGCCAAGCATCGGCGGCGCGACGTTTCTTGGCATAGGCGATGGCCGTGAACAGCTGGAGTGAGCCCCATGCCGACAGCGCGGCCTCGGAGGTTTTCAGCTTCCGTTCCAGATAGCGGGCGGCAGTGGTGGCCACCTCGCAGGCTTCATCGGCTTGGTCTCGACCGAGCGCCGCCATTGTGGACGTCCACGCGGAGATCGCGATCAAGTGCGGGTCATCGGTTTCCTCAGCCGCCGTCATCGCACGATCGGCCGCACGAGCCGCCAGTTCGGTTTCGCCGACGCAGTAGAGGAAGCGCTGGGTGAGCTGAAAGGTCTCCGCAACGAGCCCCCACGTGGTCGGGCACATACTGGGCTCAACCGCCCGGTGCAGGGTCAGCACGTCCCGCAGCAGCCCTGAGGCCACCGCTCCCAACGCAGTGTACGGCCGGACGGATCCGTGCCAGGCCGACCACGCCAAGGCCAGGCGCCGCCGTACCTTCTCGATCTCTGCCAGCGCGTTCGGCCTCGACTGCGCATAGAGGATAGGCGTCGACAGCACCTGGCGAATGGCCGGAACGGCCTCATGCCGGATCCTGCCACCGTCGGTAACAGTGCAGGCCAGCCCCTGAAGTCGATCACCTACTATCACGGCGAGGTCGCGAACACCCAGCACGTTCGCGAGCCTGACCAAGGTGGAAAGCTTGTCCAGGCGCTGCTCGCCGCGCTCGACCTGGCGAAGCCACTCCTCCGTGCGCCCGCACAACTCCGCGCAGGCGCGAAGCCCAAGGCCCTTACGCAACCGCAGCGCCCGTACGCGTTGTCCGATACGCCGGTCCGTTGAACCGCTTTCCAGGTGCTCAGTCGACATGGCGTGACCTCACGCTGGGGACATAGTGTTCGCCTCAGACCACACTAAGGTTGTCTATCGGTCAGCGGATAGTAACCGTAAGTGCTTGATAGCGGATGGAGAACAGCCCGTATGACGCAGGAGAAGCCGATTCTGTATGTGGTCGCATGCGGAGGGCGGCCTGCGGCCGAACTGCCCGCCCTCATCGAGCGCCTGCAGGCGGACAACTGGACGGTCTGTGCGGTCGCCACGCCGTCGGGCACGAAGTTCATCGACACCGACCGGCTCAGCGAACTTACCGGCTATCCCGTGCGCAACGACTACAAGCGGCCCGAGGACCCCGACATCCTGCCCGCTCCCGACGCAATCGCCGTCGTGCCCGCGACCTTCAACACAACCAACAAGTGGGCTCAAGGCATCAGCGACACGTTGGTGCTCGGCCTGCTCAACGAAGCCCTCGGCCTCGGCCTGCCGATCGTCTCCGTGCCCTGGCCCAACCACGCGCTCGCCCTGCACCCCGCCTTCACCCACAGCGTTGCCCTGCTCAGGGAATGGGGCGTGTCGGTCATTCTCGACCCTGACCGGCTTCCTGCCCCGAATTCCGGCGCCCCGGGTGCGGTCTCGTTCCCCTGGGAGGAACTCCACAAGGAACTGCACGCCCTCCGGATCCGCCTAACCGAGGCTTGATCAGGGCCCCCCATGTCGGTCGTCCCTGACGTACTCCTCGCGCCCGTCGCTCTGCGCGACGAGCGGCCGGGCAGAGGTTTCCCTGGTATAGCCAGCCTCTGACGTGGGAAAACAGCTTCCTGCGGATAGGAAGTTGATAAGTTCAATTAGCTGAGCCCAAGGTGTATCAACTTCGGGCGGGTGTTTCTTCGCTCGACGGCGTCAGGTCAGGAAGGACGCGGCGGCGGTGAGGAAGGTGTCGTTGGACTCGGTGTCGCCGATGGAGATGCGGGCGCCCTCCCCGGCGAAGGGCCGTACGGCCACGCCCAGGGCGGCGCAGCGCTCGGCGAACTCCATGGTGCGGTCGCCGAGCCGGAGCCAGACGAAGTTGGCTTCGGTGGGCGGCACCGTCCAGCCCTGGGCCGCCAACGTCTCAAGGACCCGGGCCCGCTCCTTGACGACAGTCTCCACCCGCCCGTAGAGCTCGTCCTCGGCGGCCAGCGACGCGATGGCGGCGGCCTGCGCGATGTGGTTGACCGCGAACGGCAGCAGCGTCTTGCGTACGGCCTCCGCCACCGGCTCGTGCCCGATCAGGTAGCCCACCCGCAGCCCGGCCAGGCCGTACGCCTTGGAGAAGGTGCGCAGGACGGCGACGTTGCCGCGCTCACGGTAGAAGTCCAGGCCGTCGGGCACGTCCTCGTCCCTGATGTACTCCCGGTAGGCCTCGTCGAGCACCACGAGCACGTTCTCCGGCACCCGGTCGAGGAAGCGGCGCAACTCGGCGGTCCGGTTGACCGTGCCGGTCGGGTTGTTGGGGTTGCAGACGAAGACCAGGCGGGTCAGCGGCGTGATCGCCTCGGCCATCGCGTCGAGGTCGTGTGTCTCGTCCTTCAGCGGCACCTGGACGGACGTCGCGCCGGAAAGGTCGACGAGCAGCGGGTAAGCCTCGAAGGATCGCCACGCGTAGACCACCTCGGCGCCCGGCTCGCCGACCGCCTCCAGGACCTGCTGCGCGACCGCCACGGACCCCGCGCCCAGTGCGATGTGCTCGGCCGGCACGTCGAACCGCTCGGCGAGCGCCTCGGTGAGCCGCACCGCGCCGGGATCGGGATAGCGGTTGATCTCGGTCGCCGCCCTGGCGATCGCCTCGATCACCGAGGGCAGGGGCTCGTGCGGGCTCTCGTTGGAGGACAGCTTGTACGAGCGGCCATCGGGAGAGACCACCGACTTGCCCGGCTTGTATGGGGCCATGGTCTCGAGGATCGAGCGGAATCGCGGCATACCGTTACCTTAGAAGATGCTCTCGAAGAACAGGCTACCGATATTCGGGCAAGTCACTCTGCCTCACTTGTAGTAGACGTACAGCGACTTCCAGGTGCCGGAGTACTCGCAGTTGAGCGACGGCTTGGCCGCCTTCTTCTCGGAGCAGACCTTGAGCTCGACGTCGATGACGTTCTTGAGGGAGAACGAGATCTTCTTCTTCACGCCGTAGGAGCAGGTGCGGTAGTTGCGGTACGCCAGTTTCGGCTGGTTGGCGGAATCGTATGTGGTGAAGCGGAAGACGGCCCATCCGCAGGTCGACGGCGTACGGCTCAGGCTGACGACACTGCCGGTGACCTTGACCAGGGGGTTGGGCAGGCTGGGGTCGTCCTTCGCCGCGGCGGTCAGCGTGCCCAGCGCCTTGGCCTTCGTGCCCCTGGCGTAGTAGGGGCCCCACTTACTGGAGGAGGCACTGGCGGTCGAGGCGCCGGCGGTCGAAGCGTTGGCGGATGAGGCGGTGATCGGGGCGAGGACGAGAATGCCGGCCGCGAAGGCGATGCCTGCCAGGGAGCGTGTGATCATCATGACGGGGTCCTTTCGATCTGCTGGTGGCAGCAGTCTGTATTCAGACGCTTTCAACTCCCTTGAGGAGTGCTGAACGGACGGGCCGACGATCGCCTGTCGTGCCGGGACCGGGCTGGTTAGGATCGCGGCGTAAGCCTGGATGAGGAGCGACATTGATGACGAGCGGTGTCGAGGGCGAGGGGCTGCGGGACGCGGACCCCCGGCGGATCGGGCCGTTCCGCATCCTCAGCAGGCTCGGCCAGGGCGGCATGGGCACGGTGTTCCTCGGCCGGGACGCCGACGACCGCGAGGCCGCGGTCAAGGTGATCCACCCGCACTGGGCGGCCGACCCGGATTTCCGGCGCCGGTTCCAGCGCGAGGTGGCCGCCGCGCAGCGCGTCGCCCGCTTCTGCACCGCCGCCGTCCTCGGGGCGGGCGTGGACGGCGACGTCGCCTATCTGGCCACCGAGTACGTCCCCGGCCCCACGCTCCAGGAGGTCGTACGGGCCCGGGGGCCGCTGTCCGGGTCGAGCCTGGAGGCCGTCGCGGTGAACGTCGCGGTCGCGCTGCAGGCGATCCACAACGCGGGTGTGATCCATCGGGATCTCAAACCGTCGAACGTGCTGCTGTCGCCCGTCGGTCCCAAGGTCATCGACTTCGGCATCGCCCAGGTCACCGAGGCCGGCGTCGAGATCAGCAGCGTGATCGCGGGCACGCCGTCCTTCATGTCGCCGGAGCAGGCGAACGGTGAGCGCCTCACCCCGGCATCGGACATCTTCGCCTGGGGCGCCCTGGTGGCCTACACCGCCTCGGGCCGGGCGCCCTTCGGCACCGGATCCATCCCCAGCATCCTCTACCGGGTGATTCACACCGACCCCGATATCTCAACGCTCGAGCCCGAGCTGCGGGCGATCGTCGAGCGGGCTCTGGTCAAGGATCCCGCCCAACGTCCCACCGCGCAGCAGCTCCTCGACCTGCTCACCGGCCGCGTCACCCCGACCGCGGCTTCAATCCCGACCCCGGCTCCGGCCCCGCTCGTGGACCCGCCCATAGACAGGGAACAGGCCGGTGAGCCGGTCCCCACCCGCATGAGCTCGCCCCGAGGCCGTCGGCCCAGGTTCCTGACCGGGTTGGTCGCGGCCGTCGCGGCCGTCGTCACCGCCGGGGTCGTCATCACCGTCCAGCTGACGTCGTCCCAGTCCTCCGGCGAGTCCTCCGGTTCGGCCGAGAAACCCGGCACCGCGCAGAGCGCCAAGGGAAACAACACGGAGGCCGGCGGTAGTCCGTCAGGCAGCGGGTCGTCGAATCCGTTACGTGATCCGAACGTACGGCTCCATGTGCCCGCCGACGGCGACGCGGCCCGCCAGGCGTCGGCGTGGGAGGCGTCCGGGCGGACCGCGGACGCCGCGCTGATGCGGAAGCTGGCCGAGATCCCCCAGGCCGTATGGCTGAGCCAGATGACCGCCACCGAGGCCGCCCGCGCCACGAGCGGGGCACTGGACGCGGCGGTGCGGCAGGGCGCGCTGCCGGTCTTCGTCACCGACCACATCCCGCTGCGCGCGTGCAACGAGAACGGCGCGGCGAGCCCCGAGGCGTACCTCGACTGGATCGACGCGATCGCGCGGGCCGTCGGCGACCGCGCCGCGGTGTTCGTGCTGGAGCCCAACAGCCTCGCCGAGCTCCCGGCTTCACAGGACTGCGCGCGCGGCGACGCGAAGGACCAGCAGGCCCGGTTCCGGATGCTCGCCTCGGCCGTCGGCCGCCTCCGCGCCCTGCCGCACGCCGCCGTGTATCTCGACGGCAGCCTGGAGCACTGGCCGTCCCTCGACGTCATCGCGGCGCGGTTGATCAAGGCGGGGATCGGCAGGGCCGACGGCTTCTACCTCAACGTGGCCGGGTTCCAGCCGACGGATCGGCTCGTCGCGTACGGAACCCGGCTCGCCGAATGCGTCGGGGACATCTCAGCCGGCCGGGGCTGCGACACCACTTCCGAGAACACCCGCCCCGAGAACACCGAGGGACTGCCGCACTTCGTGATCGACACGAGCAGGAACGGCAAGGGGGAGTGGGAGCCGCCGGCGGGCAAGTACAAGGACCCGCAGGAATGGTGCAATCCTCCCGGGCGTGGCGTCGGTGCCCGGCCGACCAACCGGACCGGCAGCGGACTCGCCGACGGATACCTGTGGCTCCGGCCACCCGGCTTCTCGGACGACCGATGCACGCGCGGCGCGGCCGGTCCGAAGGATCCGATCTATGGGATCGTCACGCCCTATGGCGGCGTCTGGTGGCCGGATCTCGCGCTCCAGCGTGCCAGGGACGCCGTCCCGCCTCTCTGATCCTATTTTCAGGGTTCTTCACTAAGATCCAGCGGCATGTGGCGGAAAATCAGCATTGTGATGGCCGGGCTCTGCACCGCCGGCCTGTGCGTAACCCCCGTGACGGCCGGACCCGCGACGGCGTCCCAGACCGCCACCCACGTGAAAGTCACGCCTGAGGCGACGGCGAAGGCGAAGGCGCAGGCGCAGGCCAAGCCGTACTGCGCGAAGCACAAGTGCATCGCCCTCACCTTCGACGACGGCCCGTGGCCGTACACGCCCGAACTGCTCGACACGCTGAAGAAGCACCGGGCGAAGGCCACGTTCTTCCTGCTGGGCCGGAAGGTGGCCAACCGGCCAGAACTGACCCAGCGCATAGCGGCAGAGGGCCACGAGATCGGCAACCACACCTGGAACCATCCGGACCTGACCAAGCTGCCCGACGATGAGGTTTTCAGCGAGATCAACAGCACCTCGGACATCATCTACCAGACGATCGGCGAGGCCCCGACGATGATGCGGCCGCCGAACGGCGCCACCAACGCCCATCTGGCCCAGCTCATGGCCGAGATGGGACTGCCGCAGATCCTGTGGACCCACTCCACCCTCGACTGGCAGGCCAGGAACACCAAGGTCATCGCCGAACGTACGCTCGCCGCCGCCGAGCGGAACGCGGTCATCCTGCTGCACGACATCGTCCCGGAGACCGTCAAGGCCATGCCCGGCGTGCTGACGAAGCTGGAGAAGCAGGGCTACAAGTTCGTCACCATCACGACCCTGCTGCAGGGCCGGGAGCTGCGGGGAGGGGAGATCTATCCGCCTCGCCCGAAGAAGAAGTGACCACCTCGACCACGCCGGCCACGCCGACCCGGTCGACCATGGCGAGTGAGCGGGTGAGCGCCGCCTTCAGCCGGGGCTGAAGCGGCCGCTCCACCAGTCGGTGGATTCCGTACGCCACGGCCAGGACGGCGACGACCACCAGCGACAGCGTGAGCCGGTTCCCGAGCACGGGGTGGAGCGCCTGGATGAGCAGAAATCCGACATGGTGGTGGAAGAGATAGAGCGGGTAGGTCAGCGCGCCCAGCGTCGTCAGCCAGCGCCAGTCGAGCCGATCGAGTGAGCCGCGCGCCACCAGGATCATCACCAGGAAGATCAGCGAGATCACGCCGACCACCAGCGCGGATCCGACGGCGGGGCCGAACCTGGTGAACGCGGCCGGCTTCTCCCCCAGCACGTTGACGAGCGCGAGCACCCAGCCGACCCCGACGAACAGCCACGGGAAGAACGATCCGCCGAAACGGTGGACGAGGTAGAGCGCCATGCCCGCGATGAAGTACGGCGCGGCGAACGGCACCAGCACGGCCTGGAGGAGATCGGCGTTCACCCGTTCGGCGACGACGAGGAGGAACACCCAGCCGCCGAGGAAGGCCAGACAGCGGCGGTAGGTGATGCCGATCGCGGCGAAGCAGGCGACGAGCGCGTAGAAGACCAGCTCCTGCCAGAGCGTCCAGTACACGATCTCCAGGTCCCTGATCCGCAGGCCGTGCTGGAGCATGGTCATGTTGGCCAGCAGCTGGCTGAAGGTGGGCCGGTGGTCGGTGATCAGCCCGCCGACGGCCAGCGCGCCGAGGATGAGCACGCTCGCCCAGTACGCCGGGTAGAGCCGGGCGATCCGCGAGACGGCGAACTCGCCCGACGAACGGCCCCATGCGCTCATCAGGATCACGAACCCGCTGATGACGAAGAACAGCCGCACGCCGTAGACGCCGAACATCGTGACCGCGCTCAGCGCCGGGAAGGCGTTGGATGTGCCCCATGCGCGGGTCTCGCCGAAATGGAACAGCACCACCCCGAGCGCCGCGCAGAACCGTAGAAGGTCGAGGACGCGCAGCCTCGGAGGCTCGGGGAGTTTGGCCGGCGCATCCGAACCGCGCTGGGCCGTGAAGAGCATAGGCCGGAATATATCCTGAAAGATCCCTGAACGACGATCAAACTCGTATGCCCGGCACGGCCTAGACGCGGAGCATGGGGGGATGAAGGAGTACGGCCGGGCCGCGGCGGTAGAGCATGGCGGGGCGGCCGCCGTCCCGGGTCGTCGTACGGCCGGTCGGGATGAGGAACCCCCCGGTCTTGGTGACCTTGCGGTGGAAGTTGCGCGGGTCGAGCTGCCGGCCCCACACGATCTCGTAGACGCGGCGCAACTCCGCCACCGTGAACTCGGGTGGGCAGAACGCCGCGCCCAGCGAGGTGTACTCCAGCTTGCCCCGGGCCCGCTCGACCCCGTCGAGCATGATGCGGCGGTGGTCGAAGGCCATCTCCGTCAGCTCGGCGACCGGCTGCCAGCTCATGTGCGCCTCGGTCGAGGCGGGCAGGTCGGGGGCGAGACCCAGGTAGGCGACGCTGAGCACCCGCTGGCGGGGGTCGCGGTCGGGGTACCCGTACGAATGCAGCTGCTCCAGATGAACCGGCGCACCCGGGAGGCCGGCCCGCTCCGTCAGCACCCGGGCGGCGGCGGCGGGCAGGTCCTCCTCCAGCTTGATGAACCCGCCGGACAGCGCCCACCGGCCTTCGTACGGGGGCCGGTCGCGCCGCCACACCAGCGCGCTGAGCTCCTGGGATCTGACGGTGAGCACGACCAGATCCACGCTGACCGGGATTCGCGGGATCATGACAGGCACGCTACACGGAATTACGGTAGTAGACCGGCTCCGCCGCCTTCCTGCCGTCGGAGGTGGTCACGTCGACGCGCACCCACACGTCCTGCGGCACGCTGGCCCAGTCGACCGGGATCCAGACCTTCTCGGTGCCGACCGGCAGCCCCTCGATGGGGGCGGTGTCGCGCCGGCCGACCACGGCCGCGTCGATCACCCGCGGCGTCTCCACGCCGGTCCAGCTCAGCGTGACCTTGGCGAAACCGACGTGATAGCCCCGGATTTCCAGACCGCCCTGGCCGTCCTGGGCTTCCTGGTCGACGCGCCGGGCCTCGATCGCGATGGGCCGGTCCCAGTCATCGGAGATCTCCTTCGACAGGGAGGGCGAGTCGCAGGTGAAGAAATCGCTCCACATGTACGAAATGATCTTCGAGACGTACGGCGCGGCCAGCGCGACCTGGGTGTCCAGCCGGGCCTTGTCGGTACGCCCCCGGGAGGACTGACGGCCGCACGTGTCGCCGTCGGTGGGCGTCGGCTCGAACGCCTCCACGTTGGCCCACAGCCGCACGTCGATGCCCTCCTCGGCCAACTCCGTACGGGCCTGCGCCATCGCCCGGTAGTAGTCACGGGTCGAGCCGTAGTAGGCCGCGGCGTAGGTGGTGTCGCCGACGACGGGCTTGAGGCGGTCGTCCACCGGCTTGTTCTTGAGGTTGGGCCAGTACAGGCCGACCTTGCCGGTGCCCCGGCCGTCCTGCGGCGCGATGATCCCCACCCCGGTCCTGGCGAGGGCCTTGAAGCCCGCGGCGACCTGCGCCGGGGTGGCGGTGTACTTCTTCTGCCTTCGGCCGTCGAGGTAGGGGCTGACGAGGATCGGCTTGCCCGGCAGCACCTGCTCGACGATCCGGTGCTGCTCCTCGTAGACCAGGAGCGTCTGGAACTTGCTCGGATCGGTCCAGTCGCGGATCTGCAGCTCGAACGGTTGGTAGACGCCGCCGAGCGAGGCCCGGCCGGCGAAACGGTCGCCGTAGTCCTGCAGGACGCGCCGGGTCAGCGTGGTGAGCGTGCCGATGTGCCGGGGGTCGGCGGTCGCCGTCTTGACGAAGTCGCGCGGCGCGAGCGGCAGCGCCGGGAACACCTGGATGCCGAACCGGTCCCCCAGGTCGAGCAGCTCGGTGAGGCTGTCCTTCTGCCCGGCCGAGACCAGGATCAGGTGATAGCGCCGCCCCTTGGAGGTGAAGTCGCAGGTCGGGTCGTCCGAGCCGTCCTCGGGGGCGATCAGCCGGTAGAAGACGGCGCCGTTCACCTCGATCTCGTGCTCTATCGACGGGCAGCGGAAGATCCCGGGACCGAAGCGCTCGTCGGTACGGTAGACATAGGTCCAGGTGATCATGTTGCCCGGGTTGGCGGCCTTGAGGTCCTTCTCGGCCGCCTGCACGCAGGTGAGGCCGTTCTCCTCGCACTTGGCGTAGCGCCCGTCGGGCTTCGGATCCTCAGCGGTCTTCCCCTGGTTCCCGCTCACCGGGCCTGCGCCGTCACCCAGCCTGCTCAGGACCCGGCCCTCGCGGTCCACCGGACGCGGCGACAGGCCGTAGCCGAGCCGTACGACCGTGTCCCCGCCGAGGCGGTGGATGGCCTGCAACTGCCGGCGCCAGGTGCACGGGTCGGAGGTGGGGATCAGCCAGTAGCCCGTGACGGCGTACGGCGTGGGCGCGGTGGTGTCGAAGGTGCCGCACGGGTCGGTGAACGCGCTGGCCGTGGGCGAGGGCGGTCCCTCCTGCGGAGGTGAGGGCGAGGCGGCGGGCGAGGTCACTTCGGTGCCGGCCGTCCGCGGCCCCGGCGCCACCCCGTCTCTCAGGACGATCACGACGGACGCGACCCCCGCGAGGATCGCGATGCCCAGGATGAGAATGAGCCAACGCAACTTCAGGACAACTACCGCCCGTCGTTCTCTGGGTTCGTGAATCCGCCGGTCAACGGCCCTTGACGCCGCCCCAGGCCTCGAGCTGGGCGACGAACCGGCGTGCCGAGCTCGGCCAGTGGTGGTTGGCGCGGGCCGCGGCGTAGCCCCGCCCACCGGTCGCGCGCCGCGCCGCCGCGTCGTCCCTGAGCCGCAGCACGGCCCGGGCCACGGCGTCCGGATCCTCCCAGGGGACGATCGCGCCGCACTGGTAGCGCTCGACGAGCTCCACGGCACGCGGCGACGGCGTGGTGATCACGGGGATGCCGTGCGCCATATACTCGATGATCTTTGTGGGCATGGAGTGCCGGTAGTTCGGCTCGTCATGCAGCAGGGACAGCCCGGCGAGCGCCCCGTCGAGCCGCTTCAGCGCCTCGTCGTTGGGCATGAAGTCACGCCATTCCAGCAGGCCCTCGGCGACGGCGTCGTTGAGCACCGGCCGGCTCTGCGGGTCGGCGTACCCGATCAGCTCGACCGCGACGCGATGCGGCTGGAGCAGCCTGGCCACCTCGACGGCCTCGCGTACGCCCCGGGCCTCCGACAGCCAGCCGAGATAGACCACGCGGTCGTCGCCGGGCGGGCTGACGCTGTCGGGCACCCACGTCTCGTTCGGCACCACCAGGTGAGACTGCTTGAACCGCCCGGCGTAGGCCGACTCGGCGAGCAGCAGGTGCAGGTGGCGTTCCGCCGTACCCTCCAGGAGCCGGGCGAGGAACCGCATCGGCGGCCGCAGGAAGGCGGGCAGCCACGGCTTCAGCGAGAGCGTCGCGGGCGTGTCCTCGTGGACGTCCCAGACGACCGGCGGGCGGCCGCGGACACCGGCCACCGCGAGCAGCAGCTCGGGATCGTGGATGAGCGCGACGTCCACCTTGCCGCGCATGCTCCTGAACAGCCTGCGCGCGGCCCGTACGGCGGCCAGGCGGCGCCGTTCCGCCGCCCTCGGCAGGTCCACTCCATTGACCCACGGGCGGGGCACCACCCCGCGCGCGGTGTACGGGGCCGCGTACGTGACCTCATGACCGGCGTCGACGAGTGCGCGGATCTGCCGGTGCAGGATCCGGGCGTCCTCGGGGTGATGCACCACCGTCATGACGAGCACGTGCACGCGTGGACCCTCCTACAACCGTTCGACGCGATCGCCGGTCGAGAGCACGCCGCGAGTGTCGAGCACGAGCCGGGCCCGATTCTCCACCACGTCCATATCGAACACGGAGTGCTGCTGGAGCAGCACGGTGATGTCGGCCGCCTCGACGGCTTCGGCCAGGTTCTCGGCCCGCGGGATCGCCCTGCCCTCGACCGCCCATTCGGTGACGTAGGGGTCGCAGTACGCCAGGTCCGCGCCCAGCTCCAGCAGCGCCTCGGCCACCGGGACGGCGGGAGTCTCGCGCTGGTCACCGATGTCGGGCTTGTAGGTCACGCCGAGGAGCAGCACGCGGGAGCCGTTCACCGCCTTGCGGTCCCGGTTCAGCAGCCGCTGCACCCGGGCCACGACATAGGACGGCATCCGCTCGTTGATCTCCTGCGCCAGCTCCACGAAGCGGAAGGGGTAGCCCAGCTTGCGCACGGTGTACGACAGGTAGGACGGGTCGACCGGGATGCAGTGGCCGCCCACCCCCGGACCCGGGAGGAACTTCTGGAACCCGAACGGCTTGGTGGAGGCCGCCTCGATGGCCTCCCACAGGTTCACGCCGAGCTCGTCGCAGAAGATCGCCATCTCGTTGACGAGCGCGATGTTGACGTGGCGGTAGGTGTTCTCGAGCAGCTTGGCCATCTCGGCCTCGCGGGTGCCGCTGACCGGCACGACCCGCTCGACGAACCGTGCGTAGAAGGCCGCCGCCCGGTCCCGGCAGGCGCTCGTGTAGCCGCCGACGACCTTGGGAGTGTTGCGCAGGCCGAACTTGGGGTTGCCGGGGTCGATCCGCTCCGGCGAGAAGGCCAGGTGGAAGTCCTCACCCGCGACCATCCCGGACTTCCGCTCCAGGATGGGCCGCACCAGCTCGTCGGTGGTGCCGGGCCAGGTGGTGGACTCCAGGACGACCAGGGTGCCCGGCCGCAGACGCTCGGCGATGGCGCCCACCGCGCCCTCGACCGCCGACAGGTCGGGACGGTGGTCCTCGTCGAGCGGCGTCGGCACGCACACGACGATCGTGCTCGACCGCGCCAGCACGGAGGGGTCCAGCGTGGCAGTGAAGCCGCTGGAGACCATGGCGTCGAGATCGGCGTCGGTGAGGTCGTCGATGTACGACTGACCGGCGTTGATGGCCTCGACCTTGCGAGGGTCGACGTCCAGGCCAGCCACCCGCAGGCCGGCCGCCGCGGCCTCCTTGGCCAGCGGCATGCCCACGTAGCCCAGTCCGATGACCGTGAGATCGATTGGAAGATCGACGGAGGTCACGGCATTACCTGGGGAGTGGCCTGAGGGCGGAAACAACACTTCATGGTGGCAAAGGTTATCTCAAGTCGACACCAAGGTGGCCTTATGTACCACATGTTCAGGTGATTAGCGGCTCTCGGTCAAAGTTTGGTAGATCTGCTGATATGTCCGGGCCAGGCTGCTCCAGGTCCGGTGCGCGGCGACCTCGGTCCTCCCCGCCTCGCCCATCGCGCGGCGGCGCTCCGGGTCGTCCCGCAGGGCGGTGAGGGCTTCGGCGAGGGCCGCGGGGTCGCCGGGCCGTACGAGCAGCCCCGGGCTGCCGGGGGCGCCGCCCCCGGCGCCGAGGAGCTCGGCCAGCGCGGGCAGGTCGCTGAGCACGACCGGCTTGCCCAGCGCCATCGCCTCGACGGGCTTGAGCGGGGTGACCAGGCGGCAGACCCTCAGGTCCTCGCGTGGGCAGACGAAGATGTCGATCGCCGCCTGCGCCTGGAGCGCCTCGTCCGGTCCAACCCGGCCGGGCAGGATCGCGACGTCACCCAGGCCGAGCCGTTCGACCTGCTCCAGCAGCGCCGGCCGCTCGGCGCCGTCGCCGACCAGGAGGACCCGCACCGGCGTCCTGGCGTCGCGCAGCAGCGCCGCGGCGCTCAGCAGCGTCGCGAAGCCCTCGTAGCCGACGATGCTCGACACCGAGCCGACGACGATCTCGTCCCTGGCGATGCCGTACCGCTCACGCAGGGCCGCGCCGTCGTAGTCGGCGGTGAGCAGAGAGTCGTCCACCGCGTTGGGAGCGAGGTGGATCCGCTCCCGGGGGACGCCGCGCTCGACGATCTCGGCGGCCATCGTCTCGGCCAGCGTCACGACGGCGTCGGCGGCGCACATGATGGTCGCCTCGCGCTCGCGCTGCATCCGGTGGCGCTCGGTGCCGACCCGCCTGGGGTCGCGGGAGGCCCACGTCTCCTCGAGGAACCCGCGCACCTCGTAGACGAACGGGGTGTTCGTCCGCTCGCGTACGGCCATCGCCACCGAGCCGTTGCGGTGATCGGTGGCGGCGTGCAGCACCTGCGGACGCAGGGTGCGGACGAGTTCGGACACGTCGGCGGCGCCGCGGGTGATCCGGCCGCGGGTCTCGAACGGCACCTCGCCCTTCGGCAGGAGGCGGTAGTAGGGGATGCCGTCGATCTCGTCGTACGGCTCGGCCTCGGTGTGCCCCTGCAGCATCGGCCAGCCCCAGCTCGTCACGACGTGGGGGTCGAGCCCGGCGGCGCGCTGGGCGGTCACGATCCGGTGCGTGCGGACCGTGTAGCCCGCCTGTGTGTACGGCAGGGCGTTGGTGACCATGTGCAGCACCCGGCCGGGCACCCGCTCCCCCATGATCACCCTGGGCTTGGGCGGGATCGGATCGGGCCCGAGTGCGGCGATCTCACCCTCATACTGGGTGATCTTGCGGCGGACGAACGGCCACCGCTGGTGCGGGCGCAGGCTCTCGACGGCCTGCGTCATGTGGCCGGCGTCGAACAGCTCCTTCGACTTCTCCATCGGCCCGTCGGCCATCCGGCGCAGGATCTTGCGCCGGATCACCCTCGCGTAGCGGGCGGCCGGCCAGGCGACGCGGCCGACCACCGGGCGCAGGATCGACGGCGTCGCATCGGCGGCCGCCTGGGCCACCCGCAGGGGGTCGGACTTGACCTTGCCCACGAAGATCCGCGACACGAGGACCGGGTTCTTCGCGAAACCACGGAGGAAGCCGCCCAGACCGGCCCTGGCAGACTTGGCCGCTATCTCGGAAGCCGGCTTGGGAGTCGGCTTTGGAGTGGTAGGAGTGTTGGCCTCGGGTTGCACGGCGTGAACGTACCATAGGCAACGTTTGTCCCAGGGGGGTCAACGCACTGACGCTCGGATGAAAGGCGTGGTCAATGAGGGACAATCCGCTCGTCCTGCACGTGCTGGGCGCCCGGCCCAACTTCGTCAAGGCGGCACCGGTGGTCAAGGGCCTGGCGGAGCTCGGGGTCCGGCAGGGCATCATCCACACCGGTCAGCACTACGACGCGCTGATGTCGGATGTGTTCTTCGCCGACCTGGGCCTGCCCGAGCCGATCGCGAACCTCGGCGTCGGCTCCGGCTCGCACGCCCGGCAGACCGCCGCGCTGCTCACCGGCCTCGAAGACGTGGTGCTCGAGCACGCCCCTTCGCTGGTGGTCGTCTACGGCGACGTGAACTCCACGCTCGCCGCCATCCTCGTGTGCGCCAAGCTCCATGTGCCGACGGCGCACGTGGAGGCCGGCCTGCGGTCGTTCGACCGGGAGATGCCCGAGGAGGTCAACCGGGTGGTGACCGACGCGCTGTCCGACCTGCTGTTCGCCACCTCGCCCGAGGCGCTGTCGCACCTGACGAACGAGGGCGTCGACCCGGCCAGGGTGCACCTCGTGGGCAACCCGATGATCGACAGCCTGTTCGCCGCGCTGCCGGGGCTCGACCCGGCCCCGGTCCAGGAACGACTCGGTGTGTCGGGCAGGTACGCCGTCGCGACGCTGCACCGGCCGGCCAACGTGGACGACCCCGAGGCGGCCCGTGAGCTGGTCGAGGCGGTGCTCGGCGTCGCCGAGCAGGTGCCGGTCATCGTGCCACTGCACCCGCGCGGACGGCAGCGGCTGGCCGACGCCGGCCTGGTCGACCGGCCGAACCTCAAGATCGTCGATCCGCTCGGCTATGTGGACTTCCTGTCGCTGGTGCGGGGCGCGGCGCTGGTGGTGACCGACTCCGGAGGCGTACAGGAGGAGACGACCATGCTGGGCGTCCCGTGCCTGACCGTCCGGCCGAACACCGAGCGGCCGATCACCGTCACCCACGGCACCAACCGCCTCGTCACCCCCGCCGGGCTGACCGCCGCCGCCGGGAAGGCGCTCGCCGACGGCGCCGTCACGCCGAGCGGGGAACTGCCGCCGCTGTGGGACGGCGCCGCCGGGCCGAGGATCGCCCGAGTGATCGCGGCCTGGCTGCGCGGCGACAACCTCTCCCCCGCCTCCCGCGGCAAGCTCGGCTAGTTCGGGCAAATAGACACGAAGCGGGCGACAGTCGCCGTACGATGTCTTTTCCACAAAGGGGAGAAGTATGGCTGAGACGCACGAGACTCCTGATGAGACTCCTGAGGAACCCCGGTTCAAGCGGCTGGGGCCGGTGAACTGGCTGCCCGAGGAGCGCAAGCACGTCGAGTACTACGAGCAGCGGATCCGTGACCTGGAGAACCGGCTCGCCTATCAGGAGGCCCGCGCCGACTATGCCCTCTGGCGGGTCAAGGCCACCCAGACGCAGCGTCCGTACCGGGTGGCGGAGGTCCTGACCAGCGCGTCCAGGCCCGCCAAGTTCGTCCGGCTGCCGCGCGACCTCAAGAAGGCGATGAGGGACCGCAAGAGCGCGCCGAAGGCGCCGATGTCCGCGATCGAGGTCGCCGCGCTCGCCGAGGCGAAGGGCCCCGAGGTCAAGATCCCCAACCTGCAGTGGCCGGACGGCCCGGTGGTGCGGCCCGACATGCGGGTCGCGGTGATCCTCGACGACTTCTCCCGGCTGGCGTTCCGCTACGAATGGGACCAGATCGAGTTCGGCCTGCAGGACTGGCGGGAGATCTTCGCCGAGAAGCGGCCCGAGCTGCTCTTCTGCGAGTCGGCCTGGCACGGCAACCAGGGCCGGTGGCGTTACCAGATGACCGGGACCAACGCCCCCAAGCAGGAGTTGCGCGACCTGATCGCCTGGTGCGGGGAGGAGGGCATCCCCACGGTCTTCTGGAACAAGGAGGACCCGCCCAACTTCGACTTCTTCATCGAGACGGCCAAGCTGTTCGACTACGTGTACACGTGCGACGGCGACATGATCCCGAAATACCGCGAGAGGCTGGGACATGACAGGGTCGGCGTGCTGCAGTTCGCCGCCCAGCCGCGGATCCACAACCCGATCCAGACCAAGCAGGGCCGGCCGTACGACATCGTGTTCGCGGGCATGTACTTCCGCGACAAGCACCCCGAGCGGCGCGAGCAGATGGAGACGATCCTCGCCCCGGCACGCGACCTCGGCCTGCACATCTTCGCGCGCAACGACAGCGTGGCCGACAAGTACGCCTGGCCCGAGGAGTACCGCCCGCACATCGTCGGCGAGCTGCCGTACGAGCAGATGCTGGCCGCGTACAAGATGTACAAGGTCTTCCTGAACGTGAACTCGGTGATCGACTCACCGACCATGTGCGCCCGCCGGGTCTTCGAGCTGTCCGCGTGCGGGACGACCGTGCTGTCGGGGTGGTCGCGGGCGATCGAGGAGACGTTCGGGGAGCTGATCCCGGTCGCCCACTCCCAGGAGGAGGCCTACAACCGGGCGATCTATCTCATCAACAGCCCCGAGCTGCGGGCCCGCCAGGGCCATCTGGCCCTGCGCGAGGTGTTCGACAAGCACCTGTTCTCCCACCGGGTCGACCAGATCCTCACCGACCTCGGCCGCCAGATCGCGCCGCGGTCGCCGTCGATCTCCGTCGTGCTGCCGACCAACCGGGCCGGTCAGCTCGGGCACGCGATCCACCAGGTCGCCCGCCAGCGGCACCGCAACCTGGAGCTCGTGCTGGTCCTGCACGGCCTGTCGGAGGACCCGGCCGTGGTGCGGGACAAGGCGCTGGCCGCCGGCGTGCCCGCCGTCAAGGTGCTGACCGCCGATCCGGCCTGGACGCTGGGCGAGGTGCTCAACCACGGCATCGCCCACGCCGAGGGCGAGCTGATCGCCAAGATGGACGACGACAACATCTACGGCGAGCACTACCTGTCCGACCTGGTCCGGTCGTTCGACTACGCCGACGCCGAGATGGTCGGCAAGGGCGCGCACTACACGTACTTCCCGGCGCAGGACATCACGATCTTCCGCCTGCCCGGCCTGGAGCATCGCTACGCCCATCTCATCCAGGGGGCGACGATCCTGGCCAGGGCCGACCTGCTCCGGTCGTTCCCGTTCGAGCCGGTGAACGCCGGTGAGGACACCCGGCTCGTACGGCGCTGCAAGGCGGAGGGCGTCCGGATCTACTCGGCCGACCGGTTCAACTTCATCTACATGAGGGGTTCGGACGCCACCGCCCACACCTGGCAGGCCGCCGACTACAAGCTGACCCGCAACGCGCAGTTCTGCTTCGCCGGCAACCCGGAGAAACATGTCCTGATCTGATGAATGTCCCGGTCAGGCCTGATTCGCCGGGAATGCGGGGAGACAATCGGCCGTTGGTCACTCGCGTAACGGCGGCATGTCCCAGGGGAGCTAGGCAACGTGAGCACGGTCGCGGCTGGTGAGAAACGGGACGGCGTCGGGTTCAGGTCGGAGCGCGGGCCGGTGCTGGCCGCCATCATGCTGTGCACCGGCCTGGTGGCGCTGGACAGCACGATCATCGCGACCGCGGTGCCGTCCGTCGTCTCCGATCTGGGCGGGTTCTCCCAGTTTCCGTGGCTGTTCTCGATCTATCTGCTCACCCAGGCGGTGACCGTCCCGATCTACGGCAAGCTCGCCGACGTCTTCGGACGCAAGCCGGTGATGTTCTTCGGCATCGGCGCCTTCCTGCTCGGGTCCGTGCTGTGCGGCGCCGCGTGGAGCATGCCGACGCTCATCCTCTTCCGCGCGATCCAGGGCATCGGAGCCGGAGCCGTCCAGCCCATCAGCATGACCATGGTCGGGGACATGTACTCGGTGGAGGAACGGGCCCGGGTGCAGGGCTACCTCGCCAGTGTGTGGGGCGTCTCGGCGGTCGTCGGGCCCACGCTGGGCGGGGTGTTCTCCGACTACGTGACCTGGCGGTGGATCTTCTTCATCAACCTCCCGCTCGGCGCGGTCGCGTCCTGGACGCTCGCCCGGCGGTTCAAGGAGCGGGTGACCCGCGGCTCACACCGGATCGACTACCTGGGCGCGGTGCTGCTCACCGTCGGTTCGTCCCTGCTCATCCTCGGCCTGCTCGAAGGCGGCGTGGCCTGGAGCTGGGGATCGCCGATCAGCCTGGCCATCTTCGCGGCGGGCGTGGCCCTGGTGGTCTCCTTCGTCCTCGTGGAACGCCGGGCGGCCGAGCCGGTGCTGCCGCTGTGGGTGTTCCGCCACCGCGTGCTGACCGGCGGCAACATCGCCGCGCTGGGCATCGGCGCGTTCACGATCGGACTCAGCTCCTACGTGCCCACGTACGCGCAGGGCGTGCTCGGCACGAGTGCCCTGGTGGCGGGCTTCACCCTGGCCGCGCTCAGCATCGGCTGGCCGTTCGCCGCGACGCTCTCGGGCCGTCTCTACATGCGCATCGGTTTCCGTGACACCTCGCTGATCGGGACCACCGTCATCGTGGCCGGGGCCGTACTGTGCGTCCTGCTCGGCCAGGAGTCCCAGGTCTGGCAGGTGGCGGGGGCGTGCCTGGTCATCGGCCTCGGCATGGGACTCACGGCGAGTCCCACGCTGGTCGCCGTTCAGTCCGTCGTCGGATGGGAACGCCGCGGCGTGGTGACCGGGACCAACATGTTCTGCCGGTCGATCGGCAGCGCGGTCGGCGCGGCGGTCCTGGGCGCCGTCTCGAACGCGACGCTGTCGGACCGCCTCGCCCACCCGCCGGCCTCGGTGGGCGGCGACCGGCTGCCCAGGAGCGTGGACGCCACGAGCGCGGTGCTGACCGGGCAGGGCGCGGCGGACTCGGCCGCGATGTCCTTCATCCGCGGCGCGCTCCACGACGCCGTCCACAACGTGTTCCTCACCCTCCTCGTCGTGGCCGTGCTCATCGTCGGCGGACTGCTTCTCATGCCCCGCCGCCGCGCCCAGGCCGCCACCGAGACCAGCTGACCGGCTCTCGAAGCCAGGGTGACGAACTCGCTCCGAGATTCGGCGGGGCGACTGAAATCATCTAAGCCCATTTCGTCGAAGTGGAGTTAGATGGTTCGTCCCCGTGCGGGTGACGGGGACGAACGTTCGTGTCGTCAGCGGCTTCCGGAACGACGTCTTGCGGAACGACGGCCGTCAGGACGCGGTGTCGATGGCGTTCTTCGCGGCGGGCTCGGCGCCGTTTCCGGTCCCGTTGACGCCGGCCGCCAGGCCGTTGCCGCCGGAGAGCAGGGATCGGGCCAGGCCGAGACCGGTGCCACCGAGGGTGAGGGCCTTGGCCAGCATCTCCTCGATGCCCTGGGCGCCGTTCAGCACCACCATGTGATCGACGTTGCCGAACGCCTTCGAGCCGGCCTCCACGATCTGCGGCCAGTTCTCGGCGAGCTGCTGGGCGATGACGGCCTCCTGGTTCTCGGCCAGCGCCTCCGAGCGTGCGCGGATCGCCTCGGCCTCGGCCAGACCCTTCGCCCTGGCCGCCTCGGCCTCCGCCAGGCCGCGTGCCTTCGCGGCCTCGGCCTCACCCAGACCCGTCGCCTTCGTCGCGGCGGCCGCGGCCTCACCGCGGAGCCGTACCGCCTCGGCCTCGGCCGCCGCCGTCTGCTTCACCTGCGACGCCTGGGCGGCGGCACGCAGTTCGGTCTCCCTGGCCTCGGCCTCCGCCTGGGCGATGCGCGCGTCGCGCTCGGCCTGCGACAGCGTCACGGTCTCGTACGCCTTGGCGTCGGCGGGCTTGCGCACCTGGGACTGCAGCCGCTGCTCGGAGAGCTGTGCCTCCAGCTCGGCGGCCCTGGTCTCCTGGACCACGACCTCCTGGCGGGCGGCGGCCTCCGACAGCGGGCCGGCCTGGCGGGTGCGCGCCTGGGCCTGATCGATCTCGGCCTGGTAGGACGCCTGCTTGATCTGGGCGTCACGCCAGGCCGCGGCCTTGTTCGCGGCCGCGACCTGCTCTGCCTCGGTCGCCTCCTGGTCGCGCTGCGCCTCGGCGATGCGGGCGGCGGCGGCGATCCTTGCGGCGTGCGGCTTACCCAGGTTCGTGATGTAGCCGGTCTCGTCGTCGATCTCCTGAATCTGCAGCGAGTCCACCACCAGGCCGAGCTTGCTCATCTCGTCGGCGGCCGAGCTGCGCGTCTCGCTGGTGAGCCGCTCACGGTTCAGGATGAGATCCTCGACGGTCAGGTTGCCGGTGATCGAGCGCAGGTGACCGGTGAACAGCTCGTGGATCGCGTCGTTCATCGAGTCCTGCTGGTCGAGGAAGCGCCGGGCGGCGTTCGCGATGCTCACGAAGTCGTCGCCGACTTTGTAGATCACCACCCCGCGCACCTGGACGGGGATCCCCTGCTGGGTGACGCAGGACACCTGCAGGTTGGTCGCCCGGCTGTCGAGCCTGAGCCGGCGCGCCGTCTGGAACCCGGGCAGCACGGCCGTGCCCTTGCCCGTGACGATCTTGAATCCCAGGCTGTCGGCCAGTTCGTTCCTCGTGTGGGCGCCGAGACCGGAGATGATCAGCGCCTCGTTGGGTTCGGCGACCCGCCAGACGGCCTTGAACAGCATGATGAGGATGATGAGGACGACGACAGCCGCGCCCACGAACAGGATTTCCGTCGGCATTCATGCCTCCGTGATCGGGGGATGGTAGGGGCAACACGCCCCGGGTCAGACGATCGCTCGGGCTACGTAGACCGTGCGCGGTGGCGAATACTCCACGACGACGACCATCGATCCGACCGGGATCTCCTCGTCCGGGACACTGGGATGGGCGTAGAACGCCTCGGTGCCCCCGCGAATCGGCACCATCACCTCACCCACAAGGCCTGGGCCGATCTTTCCCGTGACCCTGCCCTGCCTGCCGATCACCGTGTCACCCCGTCGTCACGTCCCGTCACCCGTAGTTCACCGCGAATGCGCACGTTACCCCGGATTTCCGCGTTACGACAGCACTCGAAGGAAAGCCCTCCGCGGTCTGCCGCGTCGCGCCCGGATACGCCGCACACGATTCGTCTTCGCCCAGATAACGGGCGACTTCTCATAATGGTTCCATATCAGTTCTTAAACGATTTTCCGATGATTCTGCCTCAGGAGTCGGCTGCGGACGGCCCGAGACCGGTGGCGGTGAGGCTGGCCCGCCAGAGGGCTTCGGCGAGCGCGGGGTCGGACATCCGGCTCGGCACACCGACGGGGAGGTTACGGGCGAAGTATCGGCCTGGGTGCGCGACGCCGTCCTCATGAGTGGCCAGATGAACGATCCTGCCGGCCCCGGCCGCCACGGGTTCGGACATGCCGGGCATCCGGGTGACCAACCGCATGTAGCGCGTGTCGGCGGCGAACCCGGTCTTCAGCACTCCGGGATGCAGGCAGGTCGCGGCCAGGCCCCGCTCGGCCAACGACACGGTGAACAGCGCGTTGGCCTGCTTCGAATCGCCGTACTGCAGCCACCCGTTCCAGCGGCGCCGTTCCCGCGACAGGTCCCCCGGATCGAGGCGGCCGGCCCTGGCGGCCCGAGACGAGGTGGTCACGACCCGTGCGCCGCACGCCCTCAGCCGGTCGATCAGCAGGTTGGTCAGCAGGAACGGCGCGAGGTGGTTGACCTGAATGATCAACTCGTTGTCGTCCTCGGTGATCCGACGCTCGCCGACCATCATGCCCGCGTTGTTGATCAGAACATCGATTCGCTGACACCGGTCGAGCAACTCACGGGCCAGCCGCCGCACCTGATCCAGGGAGGCGAAGTCCGCGACCAGGACGTCCGCCGGCGTTCCGGCGATCGAGCCGACACGATCCGCGACCCCCGCCAGCCTGGCCGGGTCACGACCGACGAGCACAAGTCGATGCCCCCGCTTCGCGAGATCAAGGGCGGCGACTGCCCCGATTCCGGAACTTGCCCCAGTGATCACTGTATTCATCAGATCCTCCCAATGCGCCAGAACTGTATAGGTGCTAGCCTGCTGTGCGATCTTCCGGAGGTGCATTTTCCGCAAATGCGCACGAGCCTCCAGCAATGCAGGAGTGGCCATGGGTTCGAGAAACCGGTCGATTCGGTTCAAGATCTTTTTACTGCTGCTCCTACCCCTACTCATGCTGAGTGCCATGTGGGGGTTTGTCCTAAAACTGACGGTTGGTGATGGTTTAGCCCTGTATCGGGCAAAGACCCTGTACGACACCCTCGGCGTCACCTCTACCGACCTCGGGCTGCAGCTGCAGACCGAGCGCGCGATCACCGCCAAGTTGCTCAGCTCCGGCCAGACCAACTCGGCCGATCTCAGCACGCAGCAGAAGAAGACCACGCAGTCGCTCGACACGTTCATGGGGATGGCCCGCGACGGGGGCACCCGCGACTCACTCAGCGGCGAGCTCCAGGCGAACCTCGACACCGTGCTCGGCTCGTTCGAACGCCTGTCCTTCATCCGCGAGGCGGTCGCGACGGGCAGGTTCAACCGGCTGCAGGCCATCGACGGCTACAACGGGCTGATGGACCAGCTCTTCGGCCTGTACGAGCGGCTCGTCTCCGTCCCGGACCTGACCATCTTCCAGCAGGCGGGCGCACTGCAGGGGATGGGCAACGCGTACGAGATGATCGCGCGTGAGGACGCCCTGATCCGCGGCGCCCTCGTCAGCCGGCGGCTGACGCAGGAGGAGCAGAACGCGTTCAGCGAGTGGGTCTCCACCCGCCGCTTCCTCTATCGCAAGAACCGGTCGGTCCTGAGCGGCGAGATGCGGGCGCCGTACGAGCGAGTGCTGGGCTCCCCGATGTTCGCCCGCTTCGCCGACCTCGAGAACCTCGTCGTCAACCAGGTGCGCTCGGGTGGTCCGCTCCCTGCCGCGGCGGGGAGGTGGGAGGCCACGGTCCAGAGCATCACTTCCGAGCTCGACAGCGCCCGTGCCCGGGCCACCGATGCCCTGAACGCGGAGTCCGCCTCCACCGCGACCGGCATCATGACCCGCATCGTGATCGCCGGGGGGCTCGGCCTCGTGGCGATCGCCTTCACGATCATCTTCTCGGTCCGGTTCGGCCGGCGCCTCGCCCACGATCTCGCGGACCTGCGGGACGCGGCGCTCGACCTCGCCGACGTACGACTCCCGCGAGTCGTCGCGAAGCTCAGGCAGGGTGAGGACGTCGACGTCGCGGCCGAGGCGCCGCCCATCCGCGCCGGCGGCTCGCTGGAGGTCGAGGACGTCGCGCACGCGTTCACCTCGGTGCAGCGGACCGCCGTCGAGGCCGCCGTCGGCCAGGCCAACCTGCGCAAGGGCGTGAGCCAGGTCTTCCTCAACCTGGCCCGGCGCAACCAGGGCCTGCTGCACCGCCAGCTCACCCTGCTCGACATGATGCAGCGCCGTACCGACGACCCGGAGTCCCTGCGGGAGCTGTTCCGGCTGGACCACCTGACGACCCGCATGCGCCGCCACGCGGAGAGCCTGATCATCCTCTCGGGCTCCACTCCCGGCCGGTCCTGGCGCAAGCCGGTGCCGGTCATCGACGTCGTCCGCGCCGCGATCTCCGAGGTCGAGGACTACACCCGCATCTCGATGACACCGATGCCGGAAGCGTCGCTCACCGGCGCGTCGGTGGCCGACATCGTGCACCTGATCGCGGAACTGATGGAGAACGCGGCGATTTTCTCGCCGCCGCAGACGAAGGTGCGGGTGCGCGGCGAGGTCGTCGCGAACGGGCTGGTGCTCGAGGTCGAGGACCGCGGCCTGGGGCTGGAGCCGGAGAAGTACGACGAGATCAACATGCGGCTCGCCGACCCGCCCGAGTTCGACCCGGCGGACAGCGACCGGCTCGGCCTGTTCGTCGTCAGCCAGCTCGCCGGCCGGTACGGAATCAACGTGTTCCTGCGCAGTTCGCCGTACGGCGGAACGACCGCGATCGTGCTCATCCCGCGCGCCCTGGTGGCCGGCGACGGGGCTCCGCCCGCGATCACCGGATCGGCTGAGCAGGCCCCGTACGCGCAGAACTCGCACGCGCAGAACTCGCACGCGCAGGGCCCGTACGCGCAGGGCCCAGCGCCGCATGTGACGGCCCCTGCCCTCGCAGCCGGCACGCATGCCAAACCGGGTCCGGCCACCATGCACCAGGGTGAATCGAACCGGGATGAATCCCACCGGGGTGAATCGCGGAATATGCCCGCCGAAAGCGACGACCCGGACTCCTCGCCATTCTTCACCCCTGCCGCCCTGCGTACCGAGGCCGTGCCCTCGGCACTTCGGGCAGACCTCGCCGAGCCGGGCTCCCCCGGCCCGAACCGTGGCGACCCAGACTCCGGCAGCTCAGGCTCCGGCAGCCCTTCGGAGAATGGTGCGAACGACACCGAGGCTCACCGCGATCCGCGTACCGAGTCAGGTCTGGCCGATCCAGGTCTGGCCGATTCGGGGCCGGGCGTTTCGGGGCCGGGCGTTTCGGAACAAGCGGCGGTCAGGCACAATAAGCCGGAACAGAAGGGTTTGGATCAGGACGGTCTCCGCCAGGATGGCTTTACCGGGAACGGCTCCCGGCTGGTGAGAGGGTCCATTGCGAACGGCACGCATGCCGGACTGCCACGCCGGGTGCGCCAGGCCAGCATCGCGCCACAGCTCCGAGACCAGCCGCCGCTCTCGGCGCCGATCCCGGACACGGGTTGCGACAGCCGGTCCCCGGAGGAGGCCAGGGCGATGCTCTCGGCGATCCAGCGAGGCGCGCAGCGCGGCCGCGAGGAGTCGGAGCAGCCGGGCGGCGGCACTCCCGACGACCACGCACAGAACATGCACGGCGAGAAAGGTGACGAATGACCGGCAAAGCGACGTCGAACGGCGAACTCAACTGGCTGCTCGACGATCTCATCAGCAGGGTCGCCGCCGTCCGACAGGCGGTGATCCTCTCCACCGACGGCCTCGTCGTTGGAGCCTCGCAGGGGCTGAGCCGAGAGGACGCGGAGCACCTGTCCGCGGTCGCCGCCGGCTTCCAGAGCCTGGCACGCGGTGCGGGACGGCACTTCGGCGGGGGCGAGGTACGCCAGACGATCGTCGAGATGGAGACCGCGTTCCTGTTCGTGACGGCCGCCGGGCAGGGCACCTGCCTGGCCGTGCTCGCGGCCTCCGACGCGGACGTCGGCCACATCGCGTACGAGATGGCCATGCTCGTCAAGCGGGTCGGCCAGCACATCTCGACGAACCCCCGGCGGATCTCTCCATGAGATGGCAGGCCACATGACGGAACCCACGTGGATGGACGAAGAGGCCGGCCAGTTCGTCCGGCTGTACGCGTTGACCGGAGGCCGCACGCGGTCTTCCGGCGACGACTTCGATCTGATCGCCATGGTTACCGCCATCCCTGAGTCGGCGGGGGACGACTCGGGCATCGGGCCCGAACAGCGGCGCATCCTGGAGATCGCCCGCTTCGGCGCCTCGGTGGCGGACATCGCATCCGATGTGGGCCTGCCGCTCGGCGTGGTCCGCGTACTACTCGGGGATCTCCACGACCTGGGACAGATCGACGTACGGTCCCCGGTCAAGGTGGCGCCGCTGCCAAGCGAGCGCATTCTCAAGGAAGTGATCAATGGCCTTCGCGCCCTCTGAGGAGCCGGTCGCCCTCAAGATCCTCGTGGCCGGCGGTTTCGGTGTCGGAAAGACCACGCTGGTCGGGGCGATCAGTGAGATTCGTCCTTTGCGCACCGAGGAGGTGTTGTCCGATCGTGGCGTGGGCGTGGACGACACCGACGGTGTGGAGGGGAAGACCACCACGACCGTGGCGATGGACTTCGGCCGGATCACCATCAGGGAAGGCCTCGTGGTCTACCTGTTCGGCACACCGGGCCAGGAACGTTTCTGGTTCATGTGGGACGAACTTTCCTATGGCGCCCTGGGGGCGGTCGTGCTGGCCGACACCCGCCGCCTCACGGACTGCTTTCCGTCCATTGACTATTTCGAGCAACGCGGCACCCCCTTCATTGTTGCGGTGAACTGCTTCGATGGCGCTGAAACCCATGAGCCTGAGGACGTGCGAATCGCTCTCGACCTCGATCCGGACGTACCCGTGCTGCTGTGCGACGTACGGCGGCGGGCCTCCGCCAAAGTCGTGCTCGTCACCCTCGTCGAGCACGCACTCAAGATGCTGACCGCCGCGCAGCGCTAGACGCGCCGTTCATTGAGGATCAGCGATCCGCAGTGATTCGCCCGTTGCCGGGCGAAGGTCCCCCATCTGATCCGGGCGGTCGTGTGCCGCCCGGCGCGGGGTAGACGCTTCACGGCCACCCCGCCTTGCCTCCGTCCCCGTCTCCGATCCCAGCGGCGGTCACAAGCAGGCCGCGACGACGGGGGCGACCGGCAGGACTGTCCGATCGGTCAGTTATCGTGGGTGCATGGCACGTTCCGCTACCGCGATGCGCGAGGAGATCCTGGAGTCGGCGGCGCGGCTGTTCGCCACGCGCGGCTTCCGCGGCACGTCGCTGCAGGACATCGCCTCGGACGTGGGCTGCGCCAAGGCGTCCCTGCTGTACCACTTCGCGAACAAAGACGCGATCTTGGCTGAGCTGCTGACACCGGCCGGGCGGGAGCTGGCCGAGCTCGCAGAGCGCCTCGCGCCGCTGGACGGCGACGAGGCCGCACGGGCGGCGGTCGCCGGGCTCGTCGGGCTGTCGATGCGCTTCCGGCTGCAGGTCAAGATCCTCCTGCAGGACATCGACGCCATGCTCAACCGCCCGGAGTTGCCTGATGTGGACGCCGTCATCGAGCGACTGATCGACTCGCTGGCCGGCCGTTCGGCTGCTCCGCAGGCCCGGGTGCGGGCCTGGATGGCGCTGACGGCGATCTTCCTGACGAGCGCCGCCGACCTTCCGGTGCCCGACGAGACGATATGCGCCGAGTTGCGCCGCGGCGCGCAGCGCACGCTCGACCTTCCGATCGACTGACCTCTCGAGAAAGAGACCTTCTTCCCCCATGGCAACCTTGCTGTACCGGCTGGGCCGGTTCTCCTTCCGCAGGCGGGGGCTTGTCGCCGCCGTGTGGCTGCTGTCGCTGGTGCTGTTGGGCGGGGCGGTCGCCGCCTTCAGCGGTTCCACGACGGACAAATTCACCATGCCCGGCACCGAGTCGCAGCGGGCACTCGATGCGCTGGCCAAGGAGTTTCCGCAGGCCGGCGGGGCCACCGGGACCATCGTCGTCGCCGCTCCGCAGGGGCAGAAGCTCGCCCCCGCCGCCGTCGCGCCCGTGGTGAAGGAGGCCGCGGCCATCCCCGGCGTCGTCGCGGCCCTGGACCCGTTCCAGTCTCGCGCGGTCTCCGCCGATGGCCGTTACGCCCTGGTTCAGGTGCAGTTCGACCGGAGCGCTCAGGAGGTCACCGACGCCCAGCGTGCGGCGTACCTGAAGGCCGGTTCATCGGCGACCGGGCTACGGGTCGAGCACGGCGGCGAAGTCATGAGAAGCGCGCCCGAAGTGGGCGGATCGGAAGGGCTCGGCGTCCTGATCGCCGCGGCTGTGCTGATCGTCACCTTCGGCTCGCTGGTGGCGGCCGGCATGACGCTGCTGAACGCGCTGATCGGCGTCGGCGTCGGCATGGCCGGTCTGTACGCGCTCAGCGGCGTCGTCGAGTTGACCTCCGTAACGCCGGTGCTCGCGCTGATGCTCGGCCTGGCCGTCGGCATCGACTACTCGCTGTTCATCACCTCTCGGTATCGCCAGTTCCTCGCTGAGGGCATGGAACCCGAAGACGCCGCCGGCCGGGCCACCGGCACCGCCGGAACGGCGGTCGTCTTCGCCGGAGCCACCGTGGTGATCGCGCTCGCCGGGCTGTCGGTCGTCGGCATCCCGTTCCTGAGCGTCATGGGCCTGGCCGCCGCGGGCACCGTGGCCGTCGCCGTCCTGGTCGCGCTCACCCTGCTGCCCGCCTTCCTGTCGTACGCCGGCGCCCGCGTGCTGCCGCGCGAACAGCGCACCGGCGGGAGCGCGGGCCGAGAGGGCTTCGGGTACGCCTGGGGGCGGATCGTCACCCGGCTGCGCGTGCCGATCCTGCTGGCGGGGATCCTCGCCCTGGGCGCGCTGACGCTCCCGGCCCAGGACCTGCGCCTCGCTCTGCCGGACGCCGGCGCCGCCGCCCCCGGCTCCGCCGAGCGCCGGGCGTACGACCTGACCAGCGAGGGGTTCGGCGAGGGCTTCAACGCCCGCCTGATCGCCGTGGTCTCCGCCGACGACGCCCAGGCGACGACGGCGGCCGCCGGGCAGGTCGCGAAGCTGATCCAGCAGACCGAGGGCGTGCTGGCCGTGGCCCCGCCACAGACGAACGCGGCCGGCACCACCGCGCTGCTGACCATCATTCCGAAGGCCGGGCCCACCGACGTGGCCACCGAGAACGCCGTCCACGCCATCCGCGCCCAGGTCGCCGGCATCGGGGGCGCGGAGATCGCGCTGACCGGTGCGACCGCCGTCGGCATCGACGTCTCCGACAAGCTGGCCGACGCCATGCCGGTGTACCTGCTGCTGGTGGTCGGCCTGTCGGTGCTGCTGCTGATGCTGGTCTTCCGCTCGATCCTGGTGCCGGTCAAGGCGGCGCTCGGCTTCCTGCTCACCGTGGGCTCGACCTTCGGCATCACGGTGGCGATCTTCCAGCAGGGGCATCTGGCCGATCTGGTCGGCCTGGACGTACCGGGTCCGCTGGTCAGCTTCCTGCCGATCCTGCTGATCGGCATCCTGTTCGGGCTGGCCATGGACTATGAGGTGTTCCTGGTCTCGCGGATGCGGGAGGATTTCGTTCACGGCGACACGGCCCGGCAGGCCACGATCAACGGCATGGGACACAACGCCAGGGTCGTCACCGCCGCCGCGTTGATCATGGCGTCCGTGTTCGGCGGGTTCGTGTTCATGGACGACCCGATCATCAAGTCCATGGGCTTCGCGCTGGCCATCGGCGTGCTCATCGACGCCTTCGTCGTCCGCATGACCCTCGTTCCGGCGGTGATGTCCATGCTCGACCGTGCCGCCTGGTGGCTGCCGCGTCCGCTGGCCCGGGCGCTGCCCAACCTCGACGTCGAGGGCGAACGCCTGCGTCGGCGACTCTCCGACGAGCGCGTCCTCGAGCAGGTGTAGAGCTCAACGAGACGGCTGCCCCGCTCGAGATGACGTCGGCGGCGAAGCCCGTTCGCATCATCGGGAGGCCGGCCCCGGAGTCCCGCCAACTACAACGAGGAGCGGCTGCGACTAACCCCCCTGTCGCAGCCGCTCTGTCGTGGCGTGTCGCCATCCCCGTCCCTGCCGTGCCCCAGGTTGCCCGGCGGGCCGTGGTGCCTGCCCAGGGCTGGTGGGCAGGACCTGGACACGAGCATCCGATGTCCGGACGGCTCTTCGCCACGAATTGGGGGGCGAGAGACGCGTACCGGGGTCTTCCGCGTCTCTCGCCGTTTTCTGGACGGGATGCGTTGTGCGTTCCCGCCAAGATCATTGCGGTGCTGTCGCTCGGCGTTGTGGTGTGCTGTGTCCATCCACAGCGCCGAGCGACAGCGGGCTCAGCGGTTAGTGGTGGCCACCCCCGTAATCACCACCGTGGTTGCCCCCGGCCCTAGTTGCCGCCGCCGCGGTTGTGGCCGCCGCCCCAGCCGCCGCCGCCCCAGTTGTTGCCGCCCCCGCCCCCGTGGTTGCCGCCCCCGTGGTTGCCACCGCCGGGAGTGCCGCCGCCGGGAGTGCC
>NZ_BOOG01000062.1 GCF_016863115.1 Sphaerimonospora thailandensis | reverse complement strand
TGATCCACATCGTCTCGATTGTGGCCGCGCGCACCTCCGGCAGGCCGTCCCCAAGTCATCGGCCGCCGGATCGTGCGCCCGGCCGACATCAAGCACACCTCACGGAAGGAATCGTCTCTTGACGATGAAGAAGGCCCTCCTCACAGGGGCTCTCGCAGTCGCTGCCATGGTCGCCCCCGCGGTGCTGGCCACCGAGTCCGCAAGCGCGGCGCCGATCACCATGCATGACGGGATCAGCACCCACACGACCATCAAGACCACCAAGACCACCAAGATCACCCGCAAGGCCGCGCACGCGAGCAGCAAGACCGCACGCGCGACCAGCAGCACCTCCCGGGTGACCGTGAAGCGTAAGACCATCCGGGACCCGCGGGTGGACATCCGCATCCACAAGTTCGTCCTGAACAGCAAGACCTACATCCTCCCCAGCTGCCAGTCCGTCATCAACGGCGGCGTGTACGTCTCGCCGTCCTGTGGCGCGAGCCTGGCCAGGCCCACGTACATCCTCAGGGGCCGCACCTACGCCCTGCCGGGCTCGTGGAACGTCCAGACCGTCACCGGCCTGCCCGGCCGCTGGTACGGCCTGCCCGGCTACCGCCTCGGCACCGGCGTCCACGAGTACATCCTGGACGAGCGCACCTACCTGCTCCCCGAATGCCAGTACGTCGTCAACGGCGGGGTGTACGTCTCCCCGTCCTGTGAGGACGACTTCACCACCCCGGTCTACCTCGTGGACGGCAGGTGGCGCCCGCTGCCCGGCTCCTGGTGCGACCAGCCCTTCGTCAGCCTGCCCGGCCGCTGGTACGGCCTGCCCGGCCACAGGTACGGCAACCCCGGCCACAACTGGGGCGGCACCCGCTGGGGCGGCCACTGGGGCAACGGCCGCTGGGGCAACGGCCGCTGGGGCCACGACCGCTGGGGCGGCGGCCACCGCTAACCGCTGAACTCGCTGTCGTCCGGTGCGCCGGCTGAGCACGCCGCGGCACCGAACGACGGCACCGCGATGTTCTCGGCGGACGCCCATAACCGCCGAGAACAGCGAGGGACATCGAAGCCGCCAGCGGAGATCCCTCGCCCAATTCGCGGCGAAGCAGCCATCCGGACCCGGCTGCTCGTTCCACCCGCCCGCGGCCCAGGGCAGCAGCCACGTCCCGCCTTCGCTGCCCGGGACACGGGCACAAACAGGAACACGCCGCGACAGAGCGGCTGCGACGGGGGGTTCGTCGCAGCCGCTCTGCTTGTGCTTTCACTCACCCGCGAGCCGTATCACGTACCGCGTCCCGGCCCCTGTCACCCCGCGGCCCCGACGGAAGGAATCGCAATGACCCTGGACCTGTGGGTTGAGGCGGTGTTGGTGGGGCTGCTCACGGTCTCGGCGTGGCCCCGATGGCGAGCCGGCCTGATCCGGCAGCAGCCGTACCTGATCAGTGACGTCGCCGAAGCCGAGGTCGACCAGCACACACAGATGTACGTGCTCACCAGCGTCCGCGCCGGACGCTCCACCACCACGCCGGTCATCGCCACCTGGGATCAGATCACCGCTTACGCCGCGAAGTGCTCCACCGACATCGACACGCTCTATGTATGCGTGGTGCGGGGCGCACAGAAGTGGTACTGGCGGTACGGCCTCATGGCCGATGCCTTGGCCTGCTCCGGGACTGACGGACAGCGCGCCGCGGCACGCCGGACCGTACGGGCACGGCCAGGGGCCGTCCGACGCCCGCACTGACAGAGCGGCGAACGGTCCGGATGGGAGAGACCCTGCCGAAGAGAACGCTGCCGAAGAGGATCCGGTCCGCGGGAGCCCGGTCGGCGGGGATCTGGTCGGCGGGGATCTGGGCGAAAGAGACGCCGCTGGACCAGTTCCGTACGGCTGCCCCCACGGCCGGGCCGTAGGTGATTCGCAGCAGTTGCCCGGCGAGCAGCGCGAGGATGGCCACCTCGGCCACGAGGAGGAGTCTTTCCACCAGACCGATCATGACTCCGTGGCCGGGCAGGGCAACGTAGGTGAAGGCGGCCAGGCCGAGGCCCGCCGCGAGCGCGAGCCATTCGAGGGGACGAGCGATCCCCCGCCACCGCTCGTCCCCTTCGAATCGCCCCACCATCTGCGCCGCCGCGGCCGGAACGCCGGCGAATGCGGCCAGCGACAGAAATCGGCCGGCCCCGACCCCCCAGGTCATGCCGAGTCCCGCCGCCACGGCGGGCACGACCGCAGCGGCGATCAACCCCCAGGCCCAAAGACCCATGAACCGCGCGGGCCAGCCGTCGACGGGCGCCCGTACGGCGCGCATCCCGGCGAGCAGCGCCAGCGAGGCCAGGCCGAGCGTCCCCAGCGCCCACCTGATCACGCCGCCGTCCTGCGCGGCGTACGCGGTGAGCGACGCGGCGAACGGATCCAGTGCGGCCTTCCCGTCCACCAGAACCGCGACGATCGAGATCGACGCGATCAGGATGCCGCCGCAGGCGGCCACGGGAAAGAGCCTCTTGACCATGCATCAATGGTCTTCCGTACGGCACTGCCGGGGTATCCGGGACAACGCGTAATCGTCCCCGATGCCACGTCAGGGTCATCTCAGGGTCGATCGTCTTCCAGGTGCCGATGCCGGCGCCGGCATCGACACCGGTCAATGCGCCCAGTTCGTCAGCCTCTGGCGGCGGCCTCCTTGTAGCGGTCGCGAAGACCCACCGTGAGGTCCGCCTCGTAGCGCGCGATCCCGCCCGCCGCCGCCCGGGCCCCCTCCTGCCAATCCGGGGGCTCCGGCCCGCCGGACAGCAGCCACGCCGCCTGCCGGGCCGCGCCGTCCGCGACGTACTCCCCGGGCTCGGGTGCGAGCACCGGCCGGCCGAACACCGCCGGCGCGATGCGCCGGACCGCCTCCGACCTGGCACCGCCGCCGATGAGCAGCACCCGGCCCGGCTCCAGCCCGAGCGCGTCGAGGGCGTCGGCCAGGCCGCACAGCATGCCCTCGACTGCCGCCCGCGCCAGATGCGCGGGGGTGGCCGTGGACGGCGTGAGCCCGTGCAGCGAGCCGGTGGCGTCCGGCAGGTTCGGGGTGCGCTCCCCCTCCAGGTACGGCACGAGCACCAGCCCGTCGGCGCCGGGCGGAGCCTGCAGGGCGAGCTCGCTGAGCCGGTCATACGTGACACCGAGCATGCGGGCCGCCGCCTCCAGCACCCTGGCGGCGTTCATCGTGCAGACGAGCGGGAGGTAGCGTCCCGTCGCGTCGGCGAACCCGGCGACCGCGCCGGAGGCGTCGCGGTAGGGAGTGTCGGTGACGGCGAAGGCCGTACCGGACGTGCCGATCGAGACGACGACGTCACCCGGCCGCATCCCGACGCCCAGCGCGGCTCCCATGTTGTCCCCGGTGCCCGGAGCCAGCAGGGTGCCCTGAGCCGACAGCAGATCGTCCGCCCTACCGGCCGATTCGGTCGGGCCGAGGACGCGGGGCACCTCCGGAGTGGTGGTGCCGCCCAGCGCGAGCTTGAGCAGATCCGGCCGGTAGGTCCCGGTGATGGGCGACCAGTAGCCGGTGCCGGAGGCGTCGCCGCGATCGGTCGTGATCACGTCGGGCCGTCCGGCCAGGCGCCAGGTGAGCCAGTCGTGCGGCAGGCACACCACGCGGGTGCGCCGGGCGTTGTCCGGTTCGTGCTCGGCCAGCCAGCGCAGCTTGGCGACCGTGAACGAGGCCACCGGGACGCTGCCGACGGCCTCGGCCCACACGTCCGGGCCGCCGAGCTCGGTCACCAGGTCGGCGGCGGCCTTGGCCGACCGGGTGTCGTTCCACAGCAGGGCCGGCCGTACGACCTGGCCGTCCTCGTCGAGGCAGACCATGCCGTGCTGCTGGGCGGCCACGCTGAGGGCGGCGACGTCGCCGAGGCCGCCCGCCTCCTCGACGGCCGTCTGGAGGGCGGCCCACCAGTGGTCGGGGTGGACCTCGGTGCCGTCCGGATGTCGCGCGCGGCCCTCCCGTACGAGGGCTCCGGTCTCCGCGTCGCGGATCACGACCTTGCAGCTCTGGGTCGAGGAGTCGACCCCGGCGACCAACGTCACGGTCGTCTCCTGTCGATCAGCCGCGGACGCCGAGCAGGTGCTCGACGGCGAGCTGGTTGAGCCGGGTGAAGTGGAAGCCGCGCTCGCCGACCGCCGCCACGTCGATCGACTCCTTGAGCAGGTCCTCGTAGCCCTCGCCCTCGGCCAGCGTCGGCTGCGCCAGCTCGGTGACCTTGCCGGCCGCGAGCGCCTCCCGCACCTCGGGGTCGGCCCGGAAGGCCGTCGACTTCTCCTTGAGGATCAGGTACGTCCGCATGTTGGCCGCGGCCGACGCCCAGACGTCCTCGGCGTCGTCGGTGCGCAGCGGCTTGTAGTCGAAGTGGCGGGGGCCTTCGTAGCCGCCGTTCTCCAGCAGGTCGACCAGGAAGAACGCGCTCTTCAGGTCGCCGTGGCCGAAGACGAGGTCCTGGTCGTACTTCGGCCCGTGCTGGCCGTTGAGGTCGATGTGGAACAGCTTGCCGTGCCACAGCGCCTGGGCGATGCCGTGGACGAAGTTGAGCCCGGCCATCTGCTCGTGGCCGACCTCGGGGTTGAGGCCCACCATCTCGGGGTGCTCCAACTCGTTGATGAAGCCCAGGGCGTGGCCGATGGTCGGCAGCAGGATGTCGCCGCGCGGCTCGTTCGGTTTGGGCTCGATGGCGAACCGGATGTCGTAGCCCTTGTCGATCACGTACTGGCACAGGAGGTCGAAGCCCTCCTTGTAGCGGTCGAGGGCCGCCCTCACGTCCTTGGCCGCGTCGGACTCGGCGCCCTCCCGGCCGCCCCAGCAGACGTACGTCGTGGCGCCCAGCTCGGCGGCGAGGTCGATGTTGCGGATGACCTTGCGCAGCGCGTACCGCCGTACGTCGCGGTCGTTGCTGGTGAACGCGCCGTCCTTGAACACCGGGTGGGTGAACAGGTTGGTCGTCGCCATCGGCGCCTTCAGGCCGGTCTCGCTCAGGGCCTTCCTGAAACTCTCGATGGCCCTGGCCCGGTCCGGCTCGACCGCGAGGAGGTCGTCGTCGTGGAAGGTCACACCGTACGCGCCGAGCTCGGCCAGGCGGTGGACGGTCTCGACCGGGTCCAGCGGCGCGCGGGTCGCGTCGCCGAACGGGTCGCGGGCCTGCCAGCCCACGGTCCACAATCCGAACGTGAACCGGTCCTCGGGAGTGGGGGTGTACATCGATCGCCTCCCATTTAGTCTATGTTGTGGACTAAATATCGGACGCGCGGCCGGACAGGTCAAGGGGACGACTGGATGACACAGCCCACAGGCCCGGCGGCGAAGCAGGCCGTGCGGCATGACGCGATGCGCGCGCGGAACCTCGCCCTCGTGCTCGGCGAGGTCGCCGCGCGTGGTTCGCTCACACGCGCCGCACTCTCGGAGATCACCGGGCTGACCAAGACGACGGTGTCCAAGCTCGTGGCCGACCTGATCGAGGCTGGGTTGGTGGTCGAGGCCGGGACCGTGCGGGCCGGCGAACGCGGCCGGCCCGGGATGGAGGTGCGGATCAGCGGCGAGCGCGTCGCCGCGGTCGGTCTTGAGATCAACGTCGACTATCTCTCGGTGCGCCTCGTCGACCTCGCCCGTTCGGTACGGCTGCGCCGTACACAGGCTGTGGATAACCGAACCGCCCGACCGGTGGAAGTCATCGCGGCACTACGCGATCTAGCCCTCGGGCTTGTGGATGAGGCTGTGGATATTGGACTGCAGGTTGTGGGCGGCGTCCTGGCGGTCCCCGGTCCGGTGGATCTGGCCACCGGCGTCGTCCACAACGCGCCGAACCTCGGCTGGCGCGAGGTGCCGGTGCCGGAACTGCTGCGGCTGCCGTTTCCGGTCCGGGTGGAGAACGAGGCCAACCTCGCCGCGCTCGGTGAGCTGTGGTTCGGGTCCGGGCCGCCCGACTTCCTGTACGTCTCGGGCGAGATCGGCATCGGGGCCGGTCTGGTGGTGCGGGGCCGACTGTTCCGGGGGGCGCGCGGCTTCGCCGGCGAACTGGGACACGTCGTGGTCTCCCCGGACGGCCCGCCATGCCGGTGCGGCGCTCGAGGATGCCTCGAACGGTACGCCGGGCAGGACGCCCTGCTCACGGCCACGGCCGCCGAGGACCTCACGGAACTGGTCACACTGCTGGAAGCCGGCGACCCCCGAGCCCTGGCGGCCTGCGAACGGGCGGGCCGGGCGCTCGGCGTCGCCCTGTCCTCGGCGGTCAACCTCGTCGACCCGGACACGATCGTCCTCGGCGGGATCTTCGCGCGGCTCTTTCCGTGGCTCGCCGACACGGTCACCGGGATGCTCGCGGCCCGCCTCGGCCAGATGCGGAGCGCCGTACCCCCCTTGGTCGTGTCACAGCTGGGCACGGAGGCCGCCGCCCTGGGCGCGGCGGGTCAGGTGATCCAGCAGGTGATCGCCGACCCCACCGCCTCGCTACCCACCTGACGGGGGTTTCCGCCTGTTGGATGCCGGAAAGTATCAGAACGGCTGTCGCACGCGCCGGAGGCAGGGTCGCCTCCGGAACAACCCAGCAACCCCCCGACTCGCACGAGGAGGGGACATGGCATGCATCCGAGTGATCGGACGACCAGCCACGAGGGTCGTCGACGCTCTCCAACCGAACAGATCGAGCACAACACGTTAGCCACCGGTGAAACGCCGATCACGGCCGTAGCCGTGGCGGTTTCGCCTGTCGGCTTCCCTGCTCGTCCTTCTGTCTCGGGTTACCTCTGCTGGAGAGCGAAACGATGATCCTGACCCAGGTGCTCACGACGTCCGCGACGCTGCTGCGCGGCGTCCTGCCCGCCCCCCTCAGAGACGCCTTCCCCTGCCCCCGCGAGCTCGTCGCCTGCCCGGGAGGGCTGCGGGTCGACGTGCACGGGATCGGCGGTCCGGGCACCGAACACACGGCCGAGCGGCTCGAGGACCTGCTCGGCGCGCTGCCCGGCATCGATCGCGCCGAGGTCAACGGCCGCCTGGGCTGCGTGTTCGTCGCGTGCGATCCCGGGTCCGTGGACAAGGACCGGCTGCTGGAGATCGTCGCGGAGCTCGACGCGCAGGAGGAACGCGCGCACGAGTCGCGGATCCGCCTGGTCGAGGAGCATGCCCGCGCCACGATCCGGTTCGCCTCCGGCCTGACCGCGCTCGGGTTGATCTTCGCGGCCCGTGCCGTACGGCTGCCGCGGCTCCCGGCAGCCGTTCCGGCCCTGCTCCAGCTGGTGAACGCCACCCCGGCGATCCGCGAGGATCTCGACCGCCGGCTGGGGCGTGGTCCCACGAACGCGCTGTTCACCACGGCCAACCTGGTCACCCAGACGCTCACGCTGCGGCCCGCCGGCCTGATCGTGCAGTCTCTGGCCTCGCTCGCCCGCTATGTGGAGGCCAGGGCCGGGCGGTGCGCCTGGGAGCTGCTGGAGGAGCGGCTGGCCCGTACGCCCGGGGCGTACCGGCACATCAGGCCGGACGCCCGGCCACGGCCCTGCCCGCTGCCGCACGGACCGATCGAGCGGTACGCCGACGTGCTCAGCCCCGCCACGATCGCGGCCTACGGCGTCACCCGGATCGCCACCCGGGGCGGCCGGCGCGCCATGGCGGTGCTGGTCTCCGCCACCCCCAAGGTGGCGGCGCTGAGCAGGGACGCGTTCGCCGGGGCCGTCGGCCGTACGCTGGGCAGGCGCGACATGGTCGTCCTCGACGCGGAGGCGCTGCGCAAGATGGACCGCGTCGACACCGTGATCCTCGACACGGACGCGCTGACCACGGGCGCCTGGACGATCGACCGGGTCGAGCATCTGGTGGACGGGGTGGACACCGACGAGCTGTACGCCCACCTCTACACCCTGATCGATTTCTCCGATCCGTCCGCCTCCTGGACGAGCGGCGAGGGCTGGTCGGTACGGCCGCTGGCCGATCTGGCCGAGATAAAAGACCTCACTGACGCGGACGACGTCGGCGAGGCGGCCGACCGGCTCGTCACGGCCGCGCCGGTGTGGCGTGAGCGCGGGCTGCGTGCCGTCGTGGTGCGCAGGGACGGCGCTCCGGTCGCCGTCGTGGGCCTGGCCCGGGAGATCGACCCGATCGCCGTGGCCATCGTCGCCGCCGCCAAGGCAGCGGGCACGGTGCTGCTCGCCGGCGGCGACGCCGGGCTGGCGCAGCGGCTCGCGATCGGCCGGAGGCTTCCCGGCGGCGACGACCTCGCCCGGCACGTGTACGACCTGCAGGCGGCCGGCCACTGCGTGGTCGTGGTGTCCAGAAAGGCGCGGCACGCGCTCGCCCAGGCCGACATCGGCGTCGGCGTCACCGACGTCAAGGGCCTCGTGCCGTGGGACGCCGACGTCGCGGGCGAGCCGCACGGCCTGCACCTGTTCCTGAGCTGTCTGCCCCGCGCGGTGAGCACCAGCCGGAGCGGCGTACGGCTCGGCATCGCCGGAGCGATCGTCGGCGGCCTGTTCGCGTTCGTCGGCCCGGAGGCGAAGTCGCTGAGCCGGGCGAACCTGGTCAGCGGCGCCGTCTCCGCGGCCGCCATCGCGCTGGGCGAGTGGGCGGGGCGGGCGACGGGACGGCTGCCGGCGCCGTTGCCCGTGGACGCCACGCCCTGGCACGCGATGTCCACGAAGGAGGTCCTGTCCCGGCTCGGGTCCTCGCCGCACGGGCTCGACGAGGCGGAAGCCGTACAACGCCGGGCCGCGGCGCGGCCGGACAGCGCGACCGAGACTCCGCACTCGCTGGTCAGGACCACGCTGGAGGAACTGGTCAACCCGCTCACCCCCGCCCTGGCTGCCGGGGCCGGCATCTCCGCGCTGGTGGGCTCGGCCCTGGACGCGGTGATGATCAGCAGCGTGATGGTGATCGACGCGTTCTTCGGCGGGGTGCAGCGTTTCAAAGCCGACCGGGCGCTGCACAATCTCACCGAGGCCAGCGCGATCCGCGTACGGCTACACCGCCCGGAGGGGACCGTGGAGGCCGGCGCCGAGGACCTCGCCGCCGGCGACGTGGTGGAGCTGCGCGCGGGCGACGCCGTACCGGCGGACGCACGCGTCATCAAAGCGGTGGGCCTGGAGGTCGACGAGTCGACGCTGACCGGGGAGTCGCAGCTCGTCACGAAGACGGCGGCGCCGTCCGTCGCGGCCGCCGTCGCCGACCGCCACTCCATGGTGTACCAGGGCACCACGGTCGCGGCCGGCAGCGGGCGAGCGGTGATCGTCGCGACCGGCGACATGACGGAGGCGGGGCGCAGCGCGCGGCTCGCGCGTGAGCCGAGCCCGCCCACCGGGGTCGAGCTGCGGCTGCGTGCGCTGAGCCGGCGGATCCTGCCGCTGTCGATCGGGGCGGGGGCCCTGCTGCTGTTCGTCGATCTGCTCCGTGGCCGGCCCCCGGCCGCGGCGCTGACGCCCGCCGTGAGTCTGATGGTCGCCGCCGTGCCCGAGGGGCTCCCGTTCATCGCGACGGTCGCGGAGCTGGCGGCGGCGCGGCGGCTGTCGAAGCGGGCGGCGCTCGTGCGCAACCCGTCCACGATCGAGGCGCTCGGCCGGGTCAACGTGCTGTGCTTCGACAAGACGGGGACGCTCACCGAGGGGCGGATCAGCCTGCGGTACCTGTCGGACGGGTGGACCGGCCGCTCCGTCGACGCACCGGACGAGCGGCTGCGGCGGGTCCTCGCCGCCGCGGTCCGGGCGAGCCCTCTCTCGGAACCTCGGTCGGACGCCGCCCACCCGACCGACCGCGCCGTCCTCCGGGGGGCGCGGCGATTGGGCGTCACGCCCACTGAGGGGCTGGCCGAGGGGCTGACGACCTGGGAGCGGGTCGCCGAGATGCCGTTCGAGCCCGGCCGGAGCTATCACGCGGTGCTGGGCCGTACCGAGCGGGGTCACCTGCTGAGCGTGAAGGGCGCCCCCGAGATCGTCCTCACCCATTGCACGAAGGTGCTGCGGGACTCGGTGGAGGTCCCCTGCGACGAGAGCACCCGGCAGGAGCTGGAACGGGAAGTCGACCGACTGGCCCGGCAGGGCTACCGGGTGCTGGCCGTCGCGCAGCGCACCGCATCCGACCGGCGCGACCTCGACGAGTCCCGCATCGACGAGCTGTGCTTCCTGGGTTTCCTCGGCCTGGCCGACCCGGTCCGGGCGACCGCGGCGCAGAGCGTGGGACGGCTGGTCCGCGCCGGAGTCCGGATCATCATGGTCACGGGTGATCATCCGAGCACCGCCGAGGCCATCGCCGTCGAGCTCGACACGCTGAACGGCCGGCGGATCATGACCGGGCCGGAGCTGGACGCCATCGACGACGAGACGCTGACCAAGGTGCTGCCCGATGTCGCGGTCTTCGCCCGGGCCACCCCCGCGCACAAGGCGCGCATCGTCAACTGCCTGCGCGAGGCCGGGGAGGTCGTGGCCGTGACCGGCGACGGCGCCAACGACGCCCCGGCGATCCGGACGGCCGAGGTGGGCATCGCCCTCGGCTCCCAGGCCACGCCCGCCGCCCGGGGCGCGGCCGACCTCGTGGTGACGGACGACCGGATCGAGACGATCGTGGACGCGATCGTCGAGGGCCGGGCCATGTGGGGCTCGGTACGCGACTCGCTGAGCATCCTCCTCGGCGGAAACATCGGGGAGATCCTCTTCACCGTCGGGTCCAGTCTGCTCGCCGGGCGCAGCGCGCTGAACGCCCGCCAGCTCCTGCTGGTCAACCTGCTCACCGACATGGTGCCCGCCATGGCGGTCGCCGTACGGCCGCCGGCCGCGACCGATCCGGAGCGGCTGCTGGCGGAGGGGCCCGAGGCGTCCCTGGGGGCGTCGCTGACCCGAGACATCTATCTGCGCGCGATCGTCACGGCGAGCGCGGCCACGGTGGCGTGGCTCGCGGGACGGATGACCGGCACCAGGGGGCGGGCCGACACGATCGGCCTGGTCGCGCTCGTGTCGGCGCAGCTCCTGCAGACGCTCGTGGGCGGCGGCCGGGACAGGCTCGTCACGGTGGCCGCGCTGTCGTCCCTCGCCGTCCTGGGGTTGATCGTCTCCATCCCCGTGGTCAGCGGGTTCTTCGGCTGCCGGCCCCTCGGGCCGGTCGGCTGGACCATCGGCCTCGGTAGCGCCATCGCGGCGACCGTCGTCGGCGCCGCCGTACAGGGCCGGGGCCGGGCGGCGGCGACCCGCTCCATCCCGGCCCGTCCGGCCGCCCGTGTCCCGGCCCGGGGTTTCCCGGTGGCGGGGGGGTTCCCGGCGGCCGGGGGCGCACCGCTCGCCTCCGCATAGCGGTCCGACCGGCAGGAAGGGGACGACGGAGGACAGCATGTTGTCTCCGGTCTCCCTGGCTCATGGCCACGACGAGCCGCAGAGTTGTTCGTGGAACGGCCATCCATGTCCCGAGCCGCAGGAGGGCGAAGACGATGACGACCGCGATTTCCCCGCGCGACGCTGCCGAAAGAACGGAACCATCGGTCCGATTCGCGAAAATAGCGGCGGACTACACCAACGGATCAAACCATAGGGGTTCAACCAAACCGCACATCACGCTGAATCCGGACGCGTTCGGGATCCTCAGCCTGTTCGAGTTCCGCCCGGAAACGGAAGGCCCCCTCAACGCGTTGGCCGAGGTGTTGCTGCGCGGGGAGAGCACGCTGACCCCCGGGGAGCGCGAGCTCATCGCCGCGTACGTGTCCGGGCTGAACGAATGCCGGTTCTGCTTTTCCTGCCACGCCGCCTTCGCCGCGGCCCAGCTTCCCGAAGGCATGGCGCTGATCGAGCAGGTCCGCGCGGACCTGGAACGCGCCCCCGTCTCGACCAAGATGAAGGCACTGCTGAAGATCGCCGCAGCGGTCCAGGAGGGCGGCAGGAACGTCGACGAGAACGATGTCACGGCGGCCCGCGAGGTCGGCGCCACCGACCTGGAGATCCATGACACCGTGCTGATCGCCGCCGCTTTCTGCATGTTCAACCGCTATGTCGACGGCCTGGCCACGCTCGCGCCCGACGACCGCTCCTTCTACGCCCGGCAGGCGGAAGTGATCGTCTCCGCGGGCTACCGGGGATCACCCGCGGAGACGTAGGGAGTGTCGGCCTCCGACACCGAGGGAGTGTCGGCCTCCGGCACCGGCCGGTGACTCAGGGCGCCTCTCTTACCTGCGGTGACGCGCCGCCCTCCCTCGGTGAGGGCGGTCGCGCTTCCCGTGTCGTCCATGCCGCCCATGCTCCACGCGCTCCGCACGCTTGCCATGCGCACGCTTTTCATGCTTCGCACGCTTGCTGTGCCGCTTTTCATGCTCCGCACGCTTACCGTGCCGCTTTTCATGCTCCGCACGCTTGCCGTCCTGCTCGCGCCGGCGCTCCCATGCCCTGTCCCAGTTCCGGTCTCGCCACTGGGGAGCGGTCCTCCGCCCCTTCTTGTGTCGTGGCGGCGCCGCGGTCGTCTGGAAGTTCTGGAAGCCGAAGTTGGGGATCGCCACCGGAGCCGTGGGCATTCCTGAGGCGTCGATCGGCAGCGGAACCACGAAGATCTCCTTCGGCACCCCGTCCTTGCCGACCTGCACGATGTGACGCGCCTTGGGTTGTTCGCTCTTCGGCATGTTGCCGGCCGGAATCCGGTTGCCCATCGGCGCCCCGTTTCCGTTCGGCGCCCCGCTTCCGTTCGGAGCCCTGTTGCCGAAGGGAACCCCGTTGCCGGTCAGCGGCGTGGCGCCGGCCGCGATGGGACCGGCCGTCCGGGCCGGTTCCTGGACTGCCGGCCCGGGCGGTGGCCCGGCGAGTAGGACGGCGATGAGACTGGCCGCAGCCGTGCAGACGAGCATCAGACTTTCCCCGATGTGGATGGACGGTGGATGGACGGTGCCGAAAAACGTGACGAGACGACGGTAAGCGCCACACACTCGCTGATCAGCCGTACACGGTGAATGTCGGGTCAAAGCTCTGGAACGGTCTCCTGTCTCACCAGATCGCCGACGGCGGCTACCCCGGGAGAATCGGCTGCGGGCGATGGAATTCCATGGGTTAATAAAGCTTTGCCAAGTTTCGTAATCCGCCGCGAGGTCAAATTCCATGGTTAAGCCGCTTTTGGGGCATTTGGCGACACTGTTCGGCGCCGACGACGACCCGCACCTGGGAGACGACTCGCACGCGCGGGGCTGGGAGGACGAGTGGGGCGACGAGTGGGACCACATGGACGACGCGGATGAAGAATAGCGATGCTTCCAACCCATAGCCCAAAAGGGACACACGCCACCTCGCGGACATTCACCGCTTAGATCCAAAATATGAACAAGAAGGTTTTCTGCATGAAGTTCACCCTGGAAGATGTTCGGTCGCGGACTTACAAGGCGCGGGACGCCTGGTGGACGGTCTTCCTCGTGGACCCACTGGCGGGCCGACTGGTCGTCGCCGTCGCCAACCGGACCTCGATCACCCCGAACCAGATCACCTGGGGGGCCTTCCTCCTCGGGTTGGGCTCGGCCGGCTGTTTCCTGACGGCGGACCCGATATGGCTGGCCGCCGGGGCCGTCCTCTACCACCTGAGCTTCGTCCTCGACTGCATGGACGGCAAGATCGCCCGGCTCAAGGGTACGGGGACCGTGCTGGGCGGCTGGCTGGACTACGTCTTCGATCGGATCCGCGTTTTCGGCTGCGCCCTCGCGTTGATGTGGGGGCAATATCAAGCGACCGGGCAGGACCTCTACCTGCTTCTCGGCATCGGAATCGTCTTCCTCGACATGCTCCGCTACGTCGACGCTCTCCAGGTGACGAAGGTCCGGCGCCAGATGCGCCGCACGATCCGGATGGCGTACGAGGCGGCCGCCCCAGCCGGCTCACGCTCTCCGGCGAGATCCCCGCTGCGCGACGACCCCGACCTGGACCTCGACACCAACTCGGACTCCCAGGAGGACTACGTCCGTACAGCTGAGGCCGTCGACCTGCAGGTGGAGTTCCACTCGCGCTATGCGTGGTATATCCCGTTCCGGGCATGGCTGCGCGCGCACCGCGTTCGTACGCACCTGGTCAGCGGCATCGAGTTCCAGATGGCGGTGTTCATCATCGGCCCGCTGCTCGCCACCCTCTCCTCAGCAATGATCATCGCGGTCACGATCGGCGCGGCGATCCCGCTGCTCGCCTTCGAGGCCGCGATCATGTACAAGCTCTGGCTGTCGTCACGCGACTTCACCCGTGCTCTCGCCGAGATCCGGGGAACGCGTCCGCCGCACATGGCCGGCGCCTGACGGATCCCGGCCGGCACTGACGGATCCCGGACAGCCCTATCGGACGACCTCCCGGCGATCGGCTCCCTTGACGGGAATACGACGACGATACGGCGCGATGGCGTGTTAGCGTCACGGCTCGTGGTGGAGAACCCGGACAACTCGGTGGAGACCGTATACGTGGGCAAGGCGGGCATCGACGCGGCCGGGGACCGTGGCTGGCTGCTCGGGCACTTCAAGCCGGCCGGCGGCGTCCGGCACAGCGAAGACGTCGAGATCAAGTGGGGTGTGCACCCGCGGGGCGACGAGCGCGCCGAGTGGGTCACCGGAGAGAAACGTACGGCGCTGCTCGTGCTGATCAGCGGCCGTTTCCGGGTGGAACTGCCGGGACGCAGCGTGCTGCTCGCCGAGCAGGGCGACTACGTGGTGTGGGGGCCGGGCGTCGATCATTCGTGGTACGCCGAAGAGGAGTCGGTGGTGCTCACCGTGCGCTGGCCGTCCATCCCCGGTTACGCGGTCCCGGACCCGCATCGGAACCCGTGACCTGTCAGGGTGAGATCGTGTCGATCTGCCGCTCTGCCGCTCTGCCGGGCACGATTGACCGTCCTGGCTGATTCATGCCTTCCTGTGGCAGGCCTCCGCGGGCTGTGCCGTACGATCGGCGTCCTGCCGGGCCTGGGTGATCAGTGCGATGAGATCGGTGAGGATGCCGGGCGTCGCGGCGATGGTGGCCTGAGCCTTCGTGGTGTGCGGGCCGCCGTCGATGTCGGCGACGACGGCGCCGGCTTCACGGGCGATCGCGACGCCGGCCGCGGTGTCCCAGGGGTTGTTGGACAACGTGATGAACGCGTCGGTCTTACCCTCGGCGACCCAGGCCAGATCGACGGCCGCCGAGCCGAGCATCCGTACCCGCTGCACCCGGGCGGCGAGCCAGTGGTAGAGCGGGAGACGGATCCGGTTCTCCGCCTCCGCGCCCTCGCCCACGGCGTAGTCGCCCACGGAGACGATCGCGGCGCTCAGCGCGTAGGTCCGGTGGGCGCGGATCCGCTGGCCGTTGGCGGTGGCGCCCGCGCCCTCGGCCGCGCAATAGTACGCGCCGAGGTACGGAAGGTCGATCACCCCCAGGACCGGGCGGCCGGCCTCGATCAGGCCGAGAGAGACGCCGCAGAGCGGGATGCCGCGAGCGAAGTTCGCGGTGCCGTCCACCGGGTCGAGCGCCCACATCAGGCCGCCGTCACCCGTACGGCTCAGGCCTTCCTCTTCGCCGAGAAACCCGAACTCGGGCGTCTCACGTGACAGGAACTCCCGTACCACATGCTCGACCGCGTAGTCGATGTCGGTGACCATGTCGCGGTCGCCCTTGGTCGTGACGACCCCGGGATCTTTCGTACGGATCAACCGGCCGGCGATGGTGACGGCCTGCTCGGCTGTGCGCAGCAGCGCGCGGGCGTCGACGGTCATTTCGGATTCGCCCCGTTTCCAGATCCGACCTCGTCGAGATGGCGAACTTGTGGGACGTAAGCGAGTGTCCCCCGCGGGCTGCGGTCCCATGTCACCCCAGCCGGTCATCGATCATTAAGCAGGGCTTACGAGGCACTTCAGCATTTCTCGATGGACGAGGCACGCACGGCCACGCGATCATTCGGAACATGGAAATCAGCGCGCCGGCCCGAGGGGTGCACATCCCGTTGATCACGCCCTTCACCGGTACGGGCGAGATCGCGCTCGACGCCCTGGAGCGGTTGGCTCACGAACTCCTCGACGAGGGGGCCGCCGGCCTCGTCGCTCTCGGCACCACCGCCGAGGTGGCGACGCTCACCGCGGAAGAGAAGCAGTCGGTGGTCGATGTGGTGGCCGGGGTCTGTCGCGAGCGCGACGCGCCACTGATCGTCGGGGCCGGGAGCAACGACACCGCCGCCAGTCGGGAGGCGCTGGCCGCCCTCCGGAAGGTGCCCGAGGCGGTGGCGGCGCTCACTCTCGTCCCGCACTTCACGCGACCCGGCGAGGCGGGGGTGATCGCGCACTTCACGGAACTGGCCGCCGACAGCCCGGTACCGCTGGTGATCTACCACGTCCCGTATCGGACCGGACAGGAGTTGGGCGCGGAGACGCTGCGGAAGCTCGGCGCGCTGCCGGGCGTCGTCGGCGTGAAATACGCGACCGGCGCGATCAGCGCTTCCACCGCGGACCTGATGGCCGATCCGCCCGACGGCTTCGCCGTACTGGCCGGGGACGACGTCCTCCTCTCACCGCTGCTGGCCATGGGCGCCCACGGCGGCATCCTGGCCTCCGCCCATCTGGCCACCGCCCGTTTCGCCGAACTCGTCCGGCTCTGGCACGCAGGCGACGCGGCGCACGAGGGCGGCACGGCGCACGCCCGTGACCTCGGTCATCGTCTCGCCGCCCTGTCGGCCGCGCTGTTCGCGGAGCCGAATCCCACCGTCATCAAGGGCGTACTGCACACCCAGGGGCGCATCCCCAGCCCGGCCGTCCGACTGCCCCTGCTGCCCGCCGGTTCCGAATCGGTCTCCGCCGCACTACGGGTGCTCGACTCCCTCACCCGCGAGCCCTACCACCCCACATCTGGCGGGTACGAAAAATGAGTAACGTCCGCCCGGGCTCCACGGCTGTCACCGCCTCGCTTCCGCGATCAAGGGAAGCGACTTCAGACGCTGCTCGATGTGAGAGGCCACGAAAGCGGGGGCGACCCGCTCGGCCCTGATCTGCGCCCAGGCATCGGTCAGTGCTGCCGCCGTGTCCTTGACGACGCCGGTGACCTGGTCGGGGTCGAGGCGGGCGCGACGCGCGAGGTTCCGGAAGTTGTCCAGGGTAATGAGCTTGGCCACCCTGCCCCCGTTCACCGGAAAAGCCAACTCCTCGGCGCGAAACTCGTCATAGGACGACACGGAGACGAAGTCATAGGCCGGAGACAGCCGCGCGCCGACCCCATCCGGGTAGCGCAGTGTCCAGTTCTTGAGATGCGCGTCGAGATTGCCCATGACTACGATCGCGGTCAGCCTGCGCAGGTACTCTTCCAGATCCTGCGGACATACCGCGTTGATGAAGCGGGCCAACCCGGTATAGGTGGCCTTGTCGTACTTGGAAGCGACAGCGATCTCTCTGATCTGCGCGAAGTCCTCCTGGTGGACTCGTCCCTCGGGGAGCCTGTCGAATCGCCTCACCGCGAAGGCGCTCTCTTCTGGATGGATCAGCCCGTCAGGCAACCCGATGAGATCTTCTCCCGAGACGAGCCGGATATCGGGCACGTCGATGCCGACGAATCTCGCCCACCTGAGCATGGCGTACTCATTCGCGGGGACTTCGGGGAATCGGCGATCGGGAAGTTTGACGATCCAGTCGCCCCCCTGCCCGGACATGGGCAGGACCAGCCCTTTCCCCTCCCAACGCATGGAAAATTTCGCCTGAACTCCAGCCAGCGAGAATCTCACCTTTCCTGGGCCGTCGTCATGTGACCGGGTGTCCAACTCCGGGAGCGACGGCACATCGGACTCGGGCGCCACACGGACGTTCCCGGGAAGGTCTTCTCCCAGGAACATGAGGACCTGGAAATCATGTGGGTTCGCTCGGCCGAGTTCCCGGCCGATCAAGTTGCGCAGTCCACTGCCCTGTTCTGGCAGGAGATTGGCGAACCACTCCGGCACAGAACCGCTCCCCGACCGGCGCTTGTGTGGATTCACCTCGAACGCCTGCCCGAGGACCGGATGCGCTGGATCCCTGTCCTCGTAATCGAACCAGGTGTTGCCGCCGTGATAGCTCAACGTGCCGACCCGGCGACATCCGAGAAACACTCCTGCGACCGCCGTGTCAATCAAGCTCTTCACCCTCGTCGAACAGCGTTGTCACATCCAGTCCATCTGGGAAGCCGAAAAGGGCGCGGCTCTGGACGTGGTCGTAGATGACCGCTTCAACCTCCTTGGCGCGTCTTTCCAGGAAACTTGCCTTACGCCCGTTGCGGAGCAGCGCGATGGACTCGGCGTCCAAGCAGTGACTTGCCAGCACGCGCTCGTCGAAGTCCTGGGACAGGAACAGCGTCGCAGGATCGTCGACTTCCCCTGGCGGCAGGATGAGCCGGTTCGCCATCCCGCCGCCCAGTGCGCTCCTGTCATCGACGATCGTGGTCAGCGGCCCGCCGGCTTCGAGCAACTGAGCGGCGTCGATCGGCTCGCCGGAACTGTCTGGGTCGGCGGAGAGATGCCTGGGTATCCGGGAGAGCAACCCGAGGATGTTGACCTTCGCCTGCGCGCGGTTGAGGCGGGTCTGCGAGACGTCCGGTCTCCATGGAGCGGCCACGGGCAGGAGCTTGATGAGACGTTGGGCACTGGCGAGGGCATCTGTGTGCACGGCGGCCGCCCCCTGCCGCAGACCCACCGTGTTGCCCTGGGGGGCTACGCCCAGGACCGCGCCTCGCCAAATCCAGCGGCGGAGCAGTTCCGCGGCTCTGCCCCGTGGAGGACCGAAGGTCGCCATGAACCTGGCCAGAATCGGAATAAACAGGGCATAGGGGACGAGTTTGACGTGGGGAATGCCCGCGTCGTCGCGGAGATAGTCGATGACGTGACCCAGCGCCATCTCGGTACGGATGAACGCGGCGTGCCGGTCGCCATCGTCAACGAACTCGTTACGGAAGTCTCGATCGACTTTCGCTCCGCGAATGGCCAGCAGGCTTTGCATGAGGGTCTGCTCGGGCAGTTCGCCGAAACCGAACGTCCGAACGCTGGTGCCCAGCATGCGCAGATCGCCGGGCTTCTGCTCACCCGAGATCGAATGTAGAGCATTGAACACCTCCGCGCTCTTCAAGGGCTTGCCGAAGGTGTTCATGCGGTCGAAGATGTCACGTAGGGCGTGATCGTTCTCGCCGGTGACGGTGTACATAGGGATCTTGTAATCGCGGACAGCGGCCACAACCTGATCTGCCAGCGCGATCTGCTCGTCGCTCAAATGGGTTCGAGCACGGATCCATGCATTCGTTCTGGCAGTGTCCAGGACGAGCGACATGGGCAACTGATCACGCCCCGGCTCACGCGTGCGCGGCAGCGATATGAACTTGTCGTGAGCCAGGTCGAAATATATACGGAAACGCGGGTCGACTGTGTCACTGGTGGCCGTCAGCGCACCGACAAGGCTCGTGATTCTCTGCTGGCCGTCAACCACCCAACAGGCATCTCCAACCGCTTCCGACTGGATCTGCAGATGACCGATGAGCACCGTTCCCGCAGCGGCCGGCCGCTGCCAGACCAGCACATTACCGATGGGGTATCCGCGGAGGATGCTGTCGAACAGTTGGGTTACGTCGTTACGCTCCCATCGATAAGAGCGCTGAAATGACGGCACCCGCATCCGGCCGCTGAGCGCGAGCTCCACCAAATCACTCAGCGAAATGCTGTCGACCTTCGGTCGATTCATTGCGGCCACCCCAGCCTCCCCTCGGGACCACTCTATGCCTTGCCTGAAAGACCGGCCGCCCCTTCTTCAACGGCTGCGAACCGAGAGTGGACCGTGTCACCCCAAGGGTGGAACCGGACGCGGGCCACGGTCTGGGGGCTCAGGTCCCACGGAAAAGAACCACCGATCGGCGAGACTGGGGACATGGAGGTCATGTTGCTGCGGCATGGGGAGACCGAATGGAGCAAAGCCGGCCGGCATACGGGCCGCACCGATGTGCCGCTGACGGCACACGGTGAGCAGCAGGCTCGTGCCCTGGCCCCGATAGCCGGCACCCGCTCGTTCTCGCTGGTCCTGGTGAGCCCCGCCCGGCGGGCCCGCCGTACGGCCGAACTCGCCGGGGTCGCCTCATATGAGGTGGACCCGGACCTGTGGGAGTGGGATTACGGCGGATACGAGGGTGTCACGGCCGCCGAGATCCGCCGGTCCCGTCCTGGCTGGTACGTCTGGCGGGACGGTGTCGTCCCCGGTGACCGGGACCACCCGGGCGAGACCGTCGAACACGTCGGCGAGCGCACCGACAAGGTCATCGCCCGGATCCGGCAGGCCCAGGGGGACGTGCTCGTCGTGGCGCACGGCCACCTGCTCCGCGTGCTCGCGGCCCGATGGCTGGGACTGCCCGCCGCCCACGGGCGCTATCTCCGGCTGGACACCGGCACCCACTCGCTCCTGGGATATGAGCACGGCGAGCCGGTGGTCCTCCGCTGGAACGCCCCGGCATGAACCTCGAAGGTCAACTCGGACTCGCGGCGCTCAGCAAGGAGACGGAGGAGGAGGAGGTTGTTCGTCAGCGTTTGGCGATCTCTTGGACATCAAGCTACAAGTCGTTTACAACTAGCAGGACCTAGCATTTCGGGCATGCTCCGAAAGACCATCTCGGTCGCGACGGCCGGTCTGGCCGTCCTGGCGGCCACTCTGGCGACCCCCACGGCGGCGTTCGCGCGCGACGGCGAGACCAAGCAGATCCACCTGCGCAAGGGTTTGACCCTCAAGATCCCCAAGTCGTGGAAGGTCGACAGGAGGAACGCGGACTGGGTCCGCGTCATCACCGGCTCGTGCCCCACCTTCGGCACCGAGGACTACGGTTTCCGCGACTGGGGGTGCCGTAGCTTCTGGGTGCTGGGCCCGAAGGCCCTCGAGATCGGGCTCCGCACGTTCCAGGCCTACAACCCGAAGTACGGTTTCGATCCCGCGACCGACGTCAGCATCTGCCCCAAGAGCTACAAGCTGTTCAAGGGCGACTGGAAGCTCGCAGGCAGAGGACTGCGGCAGGTCGGGCCGGGCCACAAGGCTGACTACCACCGGTGGGCGGCGACCTGCGTCGACAAGAAGTCCAAGGTGAAGACGCGCTACAACCAGCGTGAGTGGTATTTGCCCAAGTCCAAGATCCTGGTCCTCGACCAGTGGGACCACCCGGGCCTGAACGCCATCCTCAGGAACGCGACCTGGAGCTGACCCCTCCGTCCGTGGCCACCGCGATCAGGGCGGGCAAATTCCTGGTCACGGGCCTTCTGCGATGTGCGCGGCCGAGAGGACACGAACCTCTCGGCCGGACTACACAGCACTAGAGACATCGGTAGTCCGGGGCCCGGAAGCTATCGAGGCGAATACTGCCCACGTGGCTGATATAACCCCTGCATGACCTACCGATTCACTGCCCGCGCCGCTGGCGGGGAAGAAGCGTTCGATGAGGATTACCGCCAAGCCGGGGTGGCGGAATTCGAGGATGGCAGCGGCTTCAACCTGCTCTTCATGAGCGGAATCGAAGAGGCCGAAGAGCAGGATGTGGATCTTGCTATGGACACCCACTGCCTGGTTACGGCCGATCAGGGAACCGCTTACGGCTGCGTACGAGAAGTCGCTGTTCGCGATGGCACATTGCGCGTTGTACTCGACCCGGCCGCTCTGGAAGATCTCGGCTTGGATGACCCGGTGATCGAAGCCGTGTTGGACGCCCCCGAGGCCGACGTGAACCGTATGCGCGACGTGCTCCGCCGCATACTCGCCTATGGCAGAGCAGACGCCAGACCAGCGCTTGTCGACCTGTAGAGGTCCATCCGGGGGCGGTCCTCCGCGCACGCGTCCCCGCCATGATGCCTCGTTCGCCGTCGACCCACCGCAGAGCGGCAGCTGGCTGGCGACGGAGGGGCAAGCCCAGCGGCGGGCCTTGTTATCCCAGATCCGGCAGCCGCCGGGTACGCCTCTTGCTGCGCCTGATCGAGAGGCTTTCGACCTAGACTAGGGTGCCCGTCAATCATGTCGTGGGACTAGATAATGACCTGTCCGCGCTGACATTTGCGGGCTTCCGTATCCCTGGGTTGCAGAACGACAAGCGCGGACCATTGCAGGGACGATTGAGATTATGCGGGGTCACGCCACTCATCCGGGGGCACTATCTTCGCCTGCACGCCAGCGTGTTCCTCAAGCAGGTACAAAAGGTTGGCTCCGTCGATCAGCTCAATCGGCTTATTTTTAGCAAATTCGAATGACGCTTGACCGTATCCGGCCGTCGTCACAAGAATGCCCTTGCTTGCACCCTCGTTCTGTAACGTACCGTACAGGTCGCGGACCGCTGATACACCTACGGTGTTCTTATAGCGCTTCGCTTGAATTACTACTTTTCCTCCGAAGATGGGGCGAGGGTCGTAGGCAATGCAGTCAACGCCGCCATCTCGTGAAGCTCGCGTCTGTCGCGCTTCAAGGCCCATCTTTGTGAAGAGGTTTTGGATCAGTGCTTCGAACTCTCCAGGCGAAAGATCCATGAGATTGGGCCGACTGTCAATAATCGATAGAGCGTCAGACTCCTCTACGAAGCGGGCATCCACCATGTTGAACTCGAGCACGGGGCGGACCGGCGTAAGCTCTACGGGGCTCTTGGAGACTCCCGCGGACAGATGCTGAAGGCACTTCAGTGGATCGACATGCGCAAGGTCGAGCGCTCCGAAAGTGTCACGGGTGGTGCGTAGCGTAATCAGGCACGGACGAGTTTTCTGTCCCGACGCTGGATCGATCGTGTCGACGACGCCGTTGAATACAACTACGTCCAGGTGCCGTCCGCGATCAGCTTCGAATAATTCATGGACTGTCCTGAGGGCGACCTGGGCGATTGCGGCTGCATAAGCGCTCTTGATCTGTGTAGCCGGGCGGGCCGATTCGTTGATGGAGTCAGAACTTTTCACATACCGGTGCTGCTTGGCTACAGGCACGATGTCCACAGTCGGTAACTCATACTCGACGACTAGTTGGCGCGACTCCGGAACGAAGGCAATCTTGAAGTGCTGGGGGAAGCCTTCGGGATAGCTCGAACGCTGTAAGACCATGTCGTAGTAAGAGACGACTGCATCCGGATCGCCTGACTCGTATTCGTTGCGGAAGGCATCGATCTCGGCGTGCTGTCGAGCGGCTTCGGCCTTCCTGGCGTTCACCATGCCCTCGTAAGCAGCCCTCGCTTCCGCCAACGCCTGAGTTCGGGAGCGTTCCTGTGTTTGATGCTGTGCCATGGCCTGCTGGAACTGCCCCTGCGCAGCGGCTAACGCCTGCTGGTACTTGGACTTTCCGAATAGCTTTCCCATACCCGTCGGCTCAGCTGGCGCGAACTGCTCCCACTGCGGTGCCGGAACGGGTACTTCCAGGTGTTTGTGCTGCCAGGCGGGGATCGTGGCAGGTCTCTTGAGCGACTCGAAGTCGATGTGGTCATCAACCTGCAAGGTGGCCTGCAAAATCGTGGCGAGCGCCTGCATACGGAGTTCCAAGCCCTCGTTCATTGCTGCGACATCCGCAGCGCGAGACTCCTGGTAGAGCCGCTTGCGTTCCTTCTCCTCCGCAGCTTGAGCACGAGCGTAGGCGGCTCTGGCTCGTTCGGCGTTGCGCACGGCTGCCTGCTGAGCTCTGATCTGCTGAGCCTGAGCGCGAGCTGCCTCCCGCTGCATCTGTGCAATCGTCGTCGCGAGGGAACGTCGCCGAGCCACTGGTTCTCCCTACGTTCTCTGAATTCGGACCGCCCCGACATGGAGCAGAAGCAGTGGCTAGGGCATACCAGGCTCCTGCTCACTAGGGTCTTATATCGTTCCAGATCGTACACGGCATACCGCTACACGAAAGTGCCGCTTATGTACCGAATCATCCATTAAGTACGTTTATATGTCTTATTGACTCATACAGCTTGTGCGGCAGCGACCCACAGCGCTGGCAGGCTACGCCGTACGCTCCGCGTTCTTCTCGGCCCCCGCGACCAGCTCAACGAGGTCAGCCAGGATCTTTGGGGCTGCGGCGATGGTGGCTCGGGCGTTGGTGGTGTGAGGGCTGCCGTCGATGTCGATGACGGTGGCTCCGGCTTCGCGGGCGATGAGTACGCCTGCGGCTGTGTCCCAGGGGTTGTTGGACAGCATGATGCAGGCGTCGGTCTTGCCCTCGGCGACCCATGCCAGGTCCACGGCGGCTGATCCGAACATGCGGACGCGCTGCACCCGTGTCGCAAGTTGGTAGTTCAGCGGTAGACGGATGCGGTTCTTGGCCTCGGCCCCCTTGCCTACGGCGTAGTCGCCGATGGAGGCGATGGCGGCCTGTAGGGCATCGGTGTTGCTGGCGCTGATCGGGCGGCCGTTGGCCGTGGCTCCGGCCGTGTCGGCTGCGGCGTACCGGGTAGCGAGAAACGGGAGGTCGATCACGCCGAGGATGGAGCGCTCGTGGTCGATCAGGCCAAGGGAGGTGCCGCACAGTGGAATGCCGTGGGTGAAGTTGGCGGTTCCGTCGAGCGGGTCGAGTGCCCACATCAGGCCATCGCCGGCGCTGGTGATGCCTTCCTCTTCACCGAGGAATCCAATCTCCGGGGTTTCTCGTGACAGGAAGTCGCGTAGGGCGTGCTCGACGGCGTAGTCCACTTCGGTGACCATGTCGCGGTCGCCCTTGGCTGTGACCACTCCGGGAAGCTTGGTTCGGACGATTCGGCTGGCGATGGTGACGGCCTGCTCAGCTATGGGCAGTAGCGCGCGGGCGTCAAGGGTCATACGGGTGTGCTCCGCTCCCATATAGAGGTGAAAACCTGATCGAAGACGGGAAACAACCCGTCAGCGGCGGTGTTGTCGGCGATGACGAGCGTAGGCGAGTCGACTCCGCGGGCGGCCGGTAGGTACGGCTGTACCACGCAAGTTGAGCCGTCCACGATCAAGATGTTGAAGCGGATCGTCTCGTCGTAGACATGGATCTCCAGCCGTTCGGCCGCCTCGGGGTCGAGCCTGTCTCGCAGCCGGGTGAGCGTGCTGATGTTGAGTGGCAGCCCAGCGAGGACGGACAGCAGTGTTGTAGAAGGGCCGCGAGATGATGATCTCGGTTTCGCCGTGTGTGCGCCGTCCAGTTGGAGGGAGACGATCTAATGGGGTTCTTCGGCACCTATCGGTATGACGGAAGCCGCTGGCTGGAGCATGAGGCCGATCAACATCCGGACCTCGCCGAGCCCTGGCTCATGGTGAGTATTCATGACAGCGACATCACGACCGTGGTCTATCGGCCGACAGGGCCGGGTTCTGGCGTCGCTTACCTGGGCGTTACCCCGCGTACCTACTTTGAGGATCCGGAAGCCTCAGCGCCGACCGACCCGGCACTTGAAGCGGCAGGACTGGCCAACTGGTGGGGACAGGCACATGGCATTTCCAGCGACGCCGAGATCGAGGCGAAGAAGCTCAAACTGGCGGCCTACCTCGCCGAGGACATTGACCCAGCGGAGATCGACGCGGACGAGGATGAAGACGTTGACGACCCCGATGATGCAGAGATCTTCGTGGAGGTGAAAACCGCCGCCTTCCTCGGGAGACTGGATCTGCCGCTACCTCGTGATCTCGAAGAGAGGCCCGGAGGAGATGGACGGCAGACGGTCTGGGCGTTCGTGGGTGAGGGTGGACGCTGGCCTTCGGCAATCTTCAGCACCAAGGGCCTGGCCGAGGAGTGGATCAGTGCGCGAGGACTGACCGGGATGCTCACCGAGTACCGGGTCGACGATCCCGTCTACGAGTGGGCTGTTACCAACGGGCACTTCCATCCGAGCAGGCCGGAACACTCGACGGCTGACTTCATTAGCCGATTCACCACCGCATACCAGGAGCACGAGCACTACGAGGATGGCGCGGCCGGTTGAGCAGAGACAGGGACGAGCGCGACCCCTTAAAGAAGGGCCTAATCAGCGGCTATATCCACTCGACCCTGTGCCTGCGCTTTTGGCCTTTCACTGGCTTTCAGCGTTTCGCGCTGTTTCTCGAGCCCGTGTGCCCTGAAAGCGCCCTCGACTCGGCCTTCAAGGTCCGTTTCCCCCGCTCGGCGGCGCTGCCACACAGATAGCGCTCGGTTTCCGCTCCAGCTATCGCTTCTGGGCGCGGTACTGCCGCAGTAGCGTGGTGATCTTCTCGCTGTTTTTCTCGCCGTTCAATTCGTTGAGGAGTTTGTCGGGGCAGAGTTCGTACAGGTCACCCCACCAGCGGCGGGTCTTGTTATCCCAGATCCGGTAGCCGCCGGGTACACCTCTTGCGACGTATCGCTTCCTGCCCACGGGCACAAGGTTAGTGCCACACATACGCCCCGCGCCCTGATCATCTCGTTCGCCGTCGACCCACCGCGGAGCGGTAGCGGGCCGGCGATGGAGGGGCAAGCCCGGCCTCGCGTGTTCCAGATTCCCGGTGACCTTCCTCGCGCGCTGGTTGGCCTACCGGCACGGCCGGGCTTGAGCCGTGGGAGCTGGTCTGCTGGGCTTGCCTGGGTCGATGGCGTGCGAGGCGATCAGGGCTCCTCGGCCCCCTACGAACCCTGCTCTTGGCGTAGCGCTCGGCGCCCAGGCGTCTCATCGGTGTCCTGTTGGCAAGGGTGTTAGCAAACAACGCGGTTGATCTAGAAAACGACGAGGCCCGTTGCCAGGTTTTCCCTGGTCACGGGCCTTGTGTGATGTGCGCGGCCGAGAGGACTCGAACCCCTAACCTTCTGATCCGTAGTCAGATGCTCTATCCATTGAGCTACGGCCGCTTGGTCGTCGCCACCGCTCACCTGCGGCTTCGGCAACGGAGGTAACTCTACCAGACCTCACGCCCCGGCTCGCGCCAATAGTTCGCCCGCCTCCTCCCCAAGAGTTCATGATCCGCTTGCCACCTTCTTGGGCCAGATCGTGTAGCTGACCGGCCAGATCAGCGCGATCAACGGCACCTTGGCGAGGCCGGCCATGAAGTCGGACAACGCGGTCGTCCTGGCCGGATCCCCCACCATCCAGACCCCGGCGAACAGCAGAGCGCAGGTCACACCGTACGCGATCACGATCCGGAACCAGAACGCCCACTCATACCGCGTACGGGCCATGCCGCCCGCCGGTGGCCTGCGCGGGGGTGGCCCGCCGCCGAACCGGTGGCCGACCCACGCGTCAGCCCAGCGGATCGTACGGTGACCGAAGACCACCGTGTACCCGAGGTACGCGGCCGCCAGACCGTGCTGCCAGGTGGCGACGGTCTCCGACGACCGCAGGTCGATCACGGTCGCGACGAGCAGGACCACGTCCACGAGCGGAACGCTCAGCAGCGCGACGTCGCTCGCCCGGCGGGCCCGCACCAGATAGCGCAGCACCAGGCCGAGCGCGAGCAGCACCCAGAAGCCGATCTCACAGGCGATGATGAAGACGAGCAACGACGACGCACCTCCGGCTTCAACACTCTCGCTCGCCGCCGCCTCACGCATCGTCGTCGGCGACGATCCCGGGTACACATTTCGATGTACGCACCCGCCCCACCCTCGGAACGACGTACCACACCCGCGTTGATGGTGGAATCGTCATCGATGACTTCTTGGTCCCCTCTCAGCTGGTCCCCTGCCCGGCAGGACGCGCTGCTGGCCGCGGCGGCCTTCGTCATGGGCCTGGTCCTGCTGGCCGGCGGCGCCCTGCTCGATCGCGGCCGTCCGCTTCCCCTCCTGGCCCTGCCGCTCGCCCTCACCTGTGCCGCCGTGGTCGTACGGCGACGCGCGCCGGTGGTCACGCTCGCGCTGGGAGTCACGGGCATGGCCGCCGACGTCGTGCTCGGGCCCTCGCTCGGGACGATCCTGGTCTTCACCGACAATCTCTACGCCGCCGCGCTGTACGGCCCGCGCCCGCTGGGCCGTACGCTGCTCTGGATCACCTCGGCGGGTGCCGTGCTCACCGGTGCGGCCGCCTGGTTCGTCACGGGGGACTGGCGGACGCTCGCGTTGTTTCCGGTGCAGGCGGCGCTGATCGGGGTCGTCCCCGTCAGCACGGCGAACGTCATCAGACAGCATCGCGACCAGGCCGTGGCAGAGCGGGAGCGCGCCGAGCAGGTGGCCCGGCTCGCCGAGCTCGACCGGCAGGCCGCGATCGCCGGCGAACGCACCCGCATGGCCCGTGAGCTGCACGATCTGGTCTCCAATCACTTCAGTGCGATCGCCATCCAGTCGTCCGCGCTGCTGGTACGCCAGGACCTGGATGCGGCAGCCGTACGGAAAGTCATGAAGTCGATCAGGGAGAACAGCGTTCAGGGAATGGCGGAGATGCGCACGATGATCGGACTGCTGCGCCACGACGGCGAGGGCGAGGAGGCCGAGCCGATCCGGCGGCGGCTGGCGGACGCCGCCGACCTCATCGACCGGACGGGGGTCAGGGCGCGGCTCACGGTTCGCGGCACGTCGCGTCCCCTGCCGCCCGCCGTCGATCTGGCCGCCTATCGGATCCTGCAGGAGGCCCTCACCAACGTGCTCAAGCACGGCGGGGCCGACGCGGAGGTGGTGATCGAGTACGCCCCTGATCGTGTGGTGCTGATCGTGGAGAATCCGGTGGACCGCGACAGCCCGTCGACCCTGCCGGGCGCGGGCGCCGGCCTCGTCGGGATGCGGGAACGCACCGCGCTGGTCGGCGGCTCGTTCGACGCCGGCCCGCTCGAGGCCATGCCGCCGTACGACACCGGGCAGCTCGCGGCCGTACCTCTTGAGGCCGGGCCGTCGCGGGGGACCCGGTGGCGGATGCGGGCCGAGCTTCCGACAGGATCACCGGCATGATCCGCGTACTGGTGGCCGACGATCACGCGGCGGTGCGCGCCGGAGTCGTGCTGATCCTGGACGGCACACCGGACATCGAGGTCGTCGCTGAGGCCGCCGACGGGCTGGAGGCGGTCGAGTTGGCCGAGCGGCTCCGTCCCGACATCGTGCTGATGGACATCCGGATGCCGAGACTCGACGGCATCACCGCCGCCAGGAGGCTGCGCGGCGTGGCGGACGTGGTGATCCTCACCACCTTCGACCTGGACGAATACGTCTTCGGTGCGCTCCGCGCCGGGGCGGCCGGGTTCCTGCTCAAGAACACCGACGCCGACGCGCTCATCGAGGCCGTCCGCGTCGTGGCGCGCGGCGACGGCCTGATCTCTCCCTCGGTCACCCGGAGGATGATCGAGGCGTTCGCCGCCATGCCCGCTTCGGCCGGGGCTTCCACGGCCGGGCGGGAGCCGTACGAGAACCTGACCGCGCGTGAGCGCGAGGTGCTCTTCCACATCGGTCGGGGGCTGTCCAACGCGGAGATCGCCCGGGAGCTGGGCATGGCGGAGGGCACGGCGAAGACGCACGTCAGCCGCCTGCTCGCCAAGCTCGACCTGCGCAGCCGCGTACAGGCGGCGATCATGGCGCGGGAGTTCCCGCCCGATGTCGGCCCCGGCGATCCCCGGACCCGCTGACCCCCCGCCAGCCGGCATCGGCCGTACGACCTTCGTCAACGGAAGTCACAAGGAACGGCCGAGAGGCCGGGCGATGGCGGAACGGCGGGGTTACGATGACGCTCCGGACGCGGGCGATGGCGGCCGCGCTACCGGGAGGACACGTGAGTGAAGCAACAACCAGGACCGCGCGGTAAGCGTTATCGGCTCCGCGGTCTCGTCGCGATGATGATCGCCGGGCTCGTCTGCTGGGCGGTCATCATCTGGTTGGTCTGGCTGCTGGTGCGGCTGGTCACCTGAACTCCTCCCCGGCCTGAAGCTGAAAGCCGGAGCACTGTCCCGCATTCCGGTAGATTTCGAAGCCCGCCGGGCGGAGGACATTCTCGGCCCGGCGGGTCACTCGCTCTAGGTCGTGTCCCCTCCGCCCTGGGTCTTCCCTTCGTCCTGGACCTCCTCGAGCTCGTCCAGGTGTTCCTGAACGACCGGTTCGGCGTCCCGGGCGAGCTGCTTCACCTCTGCCGAGGAGCCCTCCGACAGCTGCTTCGCCCCGGCGGCCAGGTCCGCTCGATGCTCGGCGACCTCCGCCTCCAGCCAGGCCCGATCGAACTCGGTCCCGCTCTTGGCGGTGATCTGTTCGAGCTCCGCCTGCTGCTTCGCGCTGGGGCTGCTCGGCAGGTCGACGCCTAAGTCTCCGGCGACCTGTGTGACCTCCTTGTCCAGCTTCTTGTGGTCGTAGACCAGCATCTTCCCTATCTCCCGGACCTCCTCGTGGCTGGCCTGCCGCTTGGCGGCCTTCCCAGCCTGGATCTCGGCCAGGTTTCCCTCGTGCAGCGCGGTCAGGAACCCCCGGTCCTGCTCGTTGACGTTGGGCGGCGCAGCGGCGAACCCGGCCGCCGCCGTCGAGAACGTCGCGGCCGCGATGGCCGGCAGGATGATGAGCCGTCTCACCATGAGACCCCCCGGAATCTCTCGCCGGACGGCCGGGGCATCGGCAAACCGGCACCCCAGCCGGTCCGGTCATTCACTGACATAAGCCCCATACCCCACCAAATGTCACTCTCGCCCGGGTCCGTCCAATCCATAGCCCGCAGCTCTCGTTGACCGACCGTGCCAGGCCGCACGGCTCATACGGCTCATACGGCCTGGCACGGCTCGTACGGCCATCCGCCGGTGCCGCGCGGCGGATTCAGGCCGCCGAACTGGCCGAGACACTGACGCCGAGCGAAGCCACCGTGAAGACCCATGTCGCCCGCATCTTCGCCAAACTCGGCCTACGCGACCGCGCTCAGGCGGTCGTCATCGCGTACGAGACCGGGACTCATCCGTACCGGAAACCGGTCGTCCCGCTGATCATCCCTCGCTGAGGCGGCGACGGGACAGCAGAAGCCCGGCAGCGGCCGTGAGGGTGAGCAGGAGGCCGGTCAGTACGAGCACCCGCCCGTCGGGGCCGACCTCACCCCCGCCTCCGGTCGCGACTCCACCCGACGGGGTCTTGCTCACCTTGCCGTTCCTCGTCGTTTCGATTGCCGTGTCGTCGGCGGGTTCCTGACTCGGGAGCTCCTGACTCGACGTGTCCGAGGCGGTATCGGAATCGGCCGGCCGATCGTCCACCGTGCCGATCGTGAGGTTGTAGGTCGTCAGATCGTCGGCGTTCTTCACCTCACACTCGATCGTCGGCTCGGTGGGCCTGGTCCCGAAGTTGATGGCGGCCGGCCGTACCGTCGCGGTACCCGCGTTGGCCGAGGTGGTTTTCAGGGGGACTTCGGCCAACGGAAGGGGGATGCTCTCACCCGGGGTAAGCGACGCGATCTCACCGACTCCGGTGGCTGAGGTCAGCTTGGCGAGCCCGCTGATGGATGCGTACGCGTAGAGCTTGGTGCCGACCGCCAGCCCCGCGGCGGGCACCCTCAACGCGGTCGTGTCGTCGAAGTAGGTCCCACGCCAGTTGATGGTCATCTGCTTGCCCGCCGTGGCGTCGGTCGGCATCGTCAGTTCGACCTTGACCTTGATTTCCTGTTTCTCGGCCTCACCGTCCGCGGTGCATTCGTAATCCACGATGTCAGTGACGACGAGCGCATCCCGCTGCAGTCCGGCGGCGGAGGCGTACACCGGCTGGCAGACCGAGATCAAGCCACCAACAAGGGTGGCGGCCGAGAGAATCGAGCGGATGCTCAAAACGACTCCTATCGTGACAATTAGGCACAGGAGAAGACGGGGCACTTGGGCATCCGGTTGACAACCCAGCCTTACGAGCAGGAAACCGGTCATTCCAATGGGAGGCGTCTTGCCTGTATCGTCGCGATGTAGATGGTCAGAGCACGGGAAAGCGCTCAGCGCTTGAGCTGATCGCGATCTGTGTAGCCGTGCTGATCGGGGATGGCCTTCTCAATCCCGTGATCACACTCGTCCAGACAGTTCCGCTGGCCATGGTCGGCGTCGTCCTGGTCGAATGGGCGCGTGCCAATCCGTGGTGATTTCCGGCGTGTGCACGGTAGCCGGACCCCGCGCTCACCGACTCCGCGACATTCCGGAGCCGGAGTGCCTCTCCGGCGGCGCAGCCGGGGCAGGTAGTGCCGCGCACGCTGATCGCCCAGTTGTTGAGGAGAGCGACGTATGACCATCGTGAAGGACATCGAGGCTCGCGGCATGCACCACTGCGAGACGACGGCGCTGGGAGTGCTGCTGCGACATGAGGGGCTTGATCTGTCCGAGCCCATGCTGTTCGGACTGGGCTCGGGCCTGTCCTTCATCTATTGGGACAGCAAGGCCATGCCGTTCCCCTTTCTCGGAGGCCGCGTCAAGCCTTTCGACCTCACCAGGAACCTGGCCGCCAGGCTGGGGCTGACATTACTGGTCGAGGAGACCACCTCACAGCGAAAGGCATGGGAGAACGTAGCCGCCCCCATAGATGCCGGCCAGCCGGTCGGCCTTCAACTCGACTCCTACCACCTGGAGTACTTCCAGTCCAAAACGCACTTCGGCGGCCATGTCGTCGCGATGTACGGCTACGACGAGCACGACGTCTACCTGGTGGACACCGACCAGCAGGGAGGGGCGGTGCGCACCAGCAGGGCCAGCTTGGCCATGGCGCGGACCGAACGCGGCCCGATGACCGCCAGAAACCGATCCTTCACCATCACTCTGCCGGAGCGCTCACCCTGCTGGCAGGACCAGATCATCCCCGCCATCAAACACTGCGCCGACGCCTTCCTGACCGCTCCCATCGCGAACCTGGGCTACCGCGGCATCGAGAAAGCCGCCAAACAGCTGCCGAAATGGCTGCTGCGCGCCGACAATCCGCAGCAAGACCTACCGCAGGCCGCCCTCCTCATGGAGAAAGCCGGCACCGGCGGTGCCCTGTTTCGCGCCCTCTACCGCGATTTCCTCGGCGAGTGCCTCCAACTGGTCGACGACAACAACCTCCGCACGGGTCACAAGCTGTACGCCGAGGCCGCCACCCTGTGGACGGACGTGGCCACCTTGATCACGAAGGCTGGAGATGGCGGCGACGTGGGGCATCTCGAACAGGCCCGCGCCATTCTCCACGATCTTTCACGCATCGAGAAGAACGCCATGCAGGCACTGCATCAGTTGCCCGCGGCGACTCCTCCTCGTCCTTGATGGCTATGCTCCGCCGTACGACTGAGCATCCGGAGCCGGAGGCGCTTGTTCACGGTTCAGCGTCGGCTCCAGATGCGGTGGGTCTCGAGTGCGTCGGAGAGTTCCTGGGCCACTTCCGGTGAGCTGGCGGAGAAGAACGCGCGCTCCAGGAGCGTCGCAGGGGCCAACCCCCTGATCCAGTTGTCCAGGAGCCTGGGCCGGATGCGGACGGGATACCCGGACCGCCGCCATCCGTGGGCGGAGCTGCATATTGAGCACTGTCGGCAACACAGATACTTGTGATGGCCGTCCCCATTTGCCATCGATCGGGTGAGCGCGTACAGGTGCTCGACTCTGCCGATGCGAGAGGGTCACGGACCGGCAGTGGGCCGTAACAAGCCCCTCGATCACGAATAAGCCCCGCCACCGAGCGGGGGCTGAGGCACGCCGTAAAGACAGACGATCACGGGGTGGAATCGAGGGTGGCGCCACCGAACGCGAAGATCGCGATCAGGAGCGCGGGGATCGCGACGATGTAGCCGAGAATCAGGCCAGCGATCGCCATCCCGTGACCGCCCTTGCGGCCGTTCTTCGTCTCGGACAGGGCGACGTGGCCGAGGATCACGGCGAGGAAACAGGGGATGCCGAACGCGCACCAGCCGCCGAGGATGCCGAGGATGCCCATCACCAGGCTGGCCGTGGCGTAGCCGGAGGTCGGCGGAGCCTGCACGTACATCGGTTGGTAGCCGTACGGCGGCGGGTGCGGTCCCGCCTGGTAGGGCTGCGGGTGCTGCCCCGGCTGCTGGTACGGCACGGACGGGTAGGGGTTGTTCTCGGTCACGGAGACCTCACGAGGATGCGGGATTTGGGAGGGTTCAGCGTGACAGAAGACGCGTGAACGAGCTGACAGGTTGGCAAGCCTACTCCTCCGGGCCGCCCAGCCAGTCCTCGAACTCCCACTCTCCGATCCGGCCGATCTTCGCGGCGAGCTCACTCCACGTCGCGGCCTCCAGAACAGCGATCCGATCACTCAACCACCTGCCTACCTCGGCAGGACGAAGCTCAGGGACGAAGAGCCAGTGACGACCGATGAGGACGGGATGATGATGCAACCGCTCGGCGAGGGCGGATGGAGTGCAGACGGTGAGCTGGAACCGCTCCTCCCCCGGCTCACTCTGCGGGCCGACGTACATCTCCAACAGCTCGCAGGCATGGGCCGGGTCAGCGACGCCATGTCCGTCTTCAAGATCTGGCCAGCGGAAGGAGCTCACTCGTGCCCTCATGGTCCTATGATCGCGCAGCGGACGGCGTCATGCACAGGTGGGCTGTCAGCTTGGGAATCGCGTGGATCACGCCTCGTAGGGTTCCTGACATGGGCTCCGGGCGGGGTCAGGAGTGAGTGTGGTTGACCCTCGTCGCCCTGATTAATGGCACGCTGATGCCCGAGGATCATGCGGTTTGTTCCCGCTCGGGTCTGCAGGGTCCGGATCCGGGCTCGTCGGCGGTCACGGAGAAGAGCAGCCAGTCGACTCCGGGCACAGTGAAGCGAGCACTGGCCGTCTTGGCTGCGATTCCTTCGAGGTCAAGGCGATCATCGCCGATGTTGCAGGTGACGGACCAGGGATTGGCGATCCTCTGTGCGGTGAGCAAGGTATGGAAAACGGCCTCCTGCGGTTCCTGCGCGCCGAGCGGGGAAGACATCCGTACTTCGGCCAGTTCCGGCATCTTCCAGTAGCTCTCGCAGGACAGGAGCGTGAAGGGCTCTCCCGCAGCCTTGCCCATTCTGGCGATCACCCGTCCGGCTCCGGCGTGCTTGTTCACACGCAAGTAGCCACGCCAGTGGATCACATCGAACATGGCGTCATCGTGGCACGGGAGACACATACTGCGCACCTGTACAGCACCCCGCCTGCCTGATCACCCTGGAGCCGGAGCGTCCTCGCCGGAGGCGTCTTTAATAGCGAGTATGGAAGGCGTGTCCGATTTGGCCTGGGACGACGTGAAGCAGTTCTTCGACATGGATCTTAATGGGGCACTGCCCGATGTGACCGTCGAGGGAGCGGGGGTTGATGATTGGCAGGCGCTTTTTGACCTGGTCCGGTCGCAGGGCTGGGCACATGAGTACTCCCTGGATGGCGACCTGCTCGACCTACCCTCCGCCGCTGACGCGCTGGCTGCTGGTGAGGCGGTGGCCACGTTGAAGGTCTGGCCGATACCGGCGGTGCTGGCGATCTTTCGTCCGTATCGCGCGGAGTCCATTGACTTCGATGTGGACTTGCGAGAGTTGCAGAGCCAGGAGCGGCTAGACATCCTCTGTGATCTGTTCCGGGTGGTCGGGCGGCGGTTGCGAAAGCCGGTGCTGATGACGCCGGAAGGCGACCGCGGTCATCCGGTGCTCGGGTTCGATGTCGAATCCGATCGGGTGGTGCTGCTGGCTGATCCAGATGATGACTGATTCGACGTGGTGGCGGTGCGGCGGTGGTTCCGAGGGCAACCTCGGGCATAGCGGCCCGGAACTGCCGGCGAACGCCCGCCGTGCGCTCCTCGACCTCGACGTCCTCGCCAGTCTGGAGGACATCCTCACCTACGAGGACATGGCCGGCCTACCCCGGAAGATTCACAAGTGGGAGCTTGCGGTTCATGGCCAAGGACGACCGGGCATCGACGGTCTCGCCGATCCGGTGCCAGTGCGGTGAGCGGCGCGTCGTATGGGATCAGGAGGTGCACTACTACGTGTGCGGCGCGTGCGGGACATACCTGAGCACGACCGGAAGGCGAGCGAGCAGGCCGACGCCGTCGAGGCGGCCAAGCTGGTGCGGCGGTAACTCGGGCTTTTTGCTCACGGTAGCGGTTGTCGTGCACAACAGGGCGCTCCAGGTGAAGAGAAGCACCACGTTCGTCCGCACCGGGTTAAGGAATCCGCATCCGACTGGGGTTTCTGTTACCCGTGAGACGAAGGGGGCGTTGTAGCACACCTGCAAGATGGTTTGCGGCAGTGTGCTCACAATCAAGGTGATTCACCCCGCTAGGTCGTCCGGACGGTACCGCCGGACGAACGGGTCGGCGGGGAGAGGAACCAGCGATGGAAGATCGCTGCCTGTGTGAGAGGGAGCGGGAGGCGGAACGGAAGGTCCGCCTCGTGCTGGCGGCAACCAGGGTGATCTTCTGGATCATCTGGATCGCCGTCGATTCTCACCACACCTCATAAGAGATGGTCGGGCCTCCTACCGGCCGGGACGCGAACCTGGGCAGGTAGGAGGCCCTTCCACGTTCTCAGGATATGACTGCGGCAGACACCTGGTAGAAGAAGCTTCAACCGCGGCACCTGGGTAATCCACCGCAGTTGGCCTTTGCTCGACCCGCATATTTCCCCGGGGCTTGACGTACCCGGTACCCTGCGGCTTGTCCCGAAACCGGCCGGGTGTGGGCGCAGTACGCTCGGCCGGAGACACGATCAGCCGATGGTGGCCTGCCACCGCCCGCGCCGGAGGTGGATCACCCCGTCCGGGTCGACCCGCACAGCCGCGCCGTACAAGGGCAGGCTGCCGTTCTGCAGCCAGTAGTCGCGGATGGCATCGAACTCATCCCACAGGCGGCATGGCCCGGTCTGGTGCACGACGGGCCGCGTGTGCTCAGCTTGTACGGCTCGCGCCCATGACCCGTCCGGGTGGACCATGATCGCCGTGCGGGTGTTCGTGTTCTCATGGTATTCGTGCTGGATGCCGGGCACAGCCACCTCCAACATGCTGCGGAGCTCCCAGGCGTCCTCTTCGATGTCGAGGACGGGGAAGCGGGTCATCGCGACGTGCTCGCCGTCGGCGGTCCGCGCGACATCCAGCAGCTCGGCCAGGCCCGGCGGATAGTCGGTCCCGCGGCGTGCGCGCATGAACATCGCCCAGTCCCGCTCGACCTGACCCACCGCACCACCGTCCGCTGTCTTGACGGCGGTGACGATCAGGCTGGTGTTCGTGATGGTCGTTGCCAGCCGTCCTCCTGGGGCGAGAGCTTCCAGCCATGAGGCCGGGATCGGGCGGACCGACACCATGGCCACGATCCGGTCGAACGCCCCCGGCAGCGGCGCCGTGGCATCGCTGGTGACGACCCGCGGTTTGTGCCCTGCCTCGGACAGACGATCTGCGGCGGCCGCCGTCAGGTAGGCGTCCACGTCGATCGACGTGACCCGGTCATCCCCGAGCAGACGGCACAGCACGGCGGTGCCGTACCCGGAGCCGGTGCCGACGTCGAGCACGGTGTCTTTGTCGCCGATCCTGGCGTGCCGGTACATCTGGAGCACGAGACCCGGCAGGGTGGACGAGGAGGTCGGCAGTCCGGCCGGCTTGTCGCCGACGCCGGCGTGGTCGGCGTGCAGTGTGCCGATCCTCGTGACGAGCGTGCGGTCGGCGTAGGCCGCCTTCAGCCATGCCTCCTCGTCGGCCGGGCCGTGCCGCACCTCCCAGCGGCCGCCGTTCCAGGCCCACCAGGCGGGCACGAACTGGTGGCGGGGCGTGCCGGCGATTGCTGCCCGCCACCGCGACCCCGGATGGGTGACGCGGTCGGCGAGCCTCTGCGCGTGCGAGTGCCAGTCCATGACGTCAGTCTGCTCTCACCGGGCGGTTCCGGCGAGGCCGACCACCTGACGGCCCCGTACGGGCAGGATGAGCGCGTTGCCCTCGCAGATCGTCTCCGCCGGCGCGCAGTCGTTGCCGTCGCTGTTGGGCTTACCTGCCGTGGTGTCGGCGCGGCGGGGCACACGGGTGAGGAGTTCCTGCCAGGCCGGCCCTGCGAGGATCTCCGCGAGCGGTGTCGTCTTGACGTTCCCGGCGGGCTCCATCCAGCGGGACATACCCACCACGGGATGTCCGGGTCGGTGTCCGGGTGGGCAGAAATGATCGAGGGCATCGAGGCGTGCGGTTGGACGCCGACGCATTGGAGCGTCTCGACCGATCAGAAGGGCCGGCCGGAGGCATACCCGTTCTTCCGCCGCCGCGTGTAGCCGACGGCCGATGTTGGCACGGCAATGGCCCGACGGCGATCACACGCCTACCCCTCCCATCAGCTAGGGAAGTTGCTCGCGGAGAGCTAACCACTGATCAAGCGCTCTTGCCGTCGGCGTCGTCGACAGATAGTTACGGATGATCTGGGCCGGTGCCAACAGATTCTTGCACTGACGGAGGGCCCGAATTTCCGCGTGGGACCGCTGTTGCCAGTTGGCGGCCCACTCCGCGGCGTCTTCTCGTTGAAGAGGCAGGGCCGCAAGGATGTCCACGGCGAGGGCATCGGGGTTCAAGAGCGGTGAGCCCGTAGGGCCGAGGTCGTCGATCAGACATGCACGCAGGTGGAATCGGCTCATGTTGGCGGTGATGATGTCCAACCCTGCGCTCTCGGCTCTGGCAAGCGCGTACATGGCCGTCTCCGCCCACATTCGCCGTCCTTCGCCCTGCTCAGGCTGACGGGCGTAGAAGCTGTTCAGCTCCCACACCGCGAGCCAGTAGTTGATGGGTCCAGAAGGGTGGTCGACCACGAGATCACTTTCTCATGCGCGGCGCGCAAGCCTTCGCCTGCCTGATCATCCCGTCGCCGTCGACCCGCTCCTCGTCGAGCAGGGTGTACACATCCGCGTCGTGCAAGAGATCCTCGGCCACGCCCGCGTCACGACCACCGAGCGGTACACCCACGTCGCCGGTCTCCAGGTGAAGGACGCGAGCGAGCGTATAGGCGCCGCTGTCTGGGGAGACGACGACTAATCGCAACCCTCACGGCTCTGGAGATCGACAAAGCCCCCCTCGCTTCAGGAGCGAGAGGGGCTTTGATCTGCGGAGGCTCGGGGATTTGAACCCCGGATGGGCGGTAAACCCAAACCGCATTAGCAGCTCGGCTCGTGGCCGTCCGGAATAGTTCCACCTGGACCAACACCGCTCGGCGGTCCTCCTGGAACGGCTTTGTACGGCGGGGAACTGCAACTAAAACTGCAACTAGTACAGCAGCCGTGACTAGAGGGGGTCGCCGCAACTCCTACAGGTGTCCTCGCCGTTGTCATACATGATGCCGCAGCAGTACATGGGACCGCCGCTGACCTCAAACTCGA
>NZ_BOOG01000061.1 GCF_016863115.1 Sphaerimonospora thailandensis | reverse complement strand
GCCCCTTCCGGGGCAACCCCTCCAACTTACCGGGTCCGGCCCCGCCGCGCAAACCGCAACAGATCCAAGATCCAGGAAAGAAAGAGGAGATACCGACGACATACCGGACGACCCACATGCCTGACCATCAAGATGCTCAGAAGTGGGATCCGCCGAACCTCACCGGCCCAGCTAGATTACCAGAGCTGGAGACCAGCCGCGCGCAAGCGCGCTTCGGGGCTTGCGTACCTGGACGAACGTAGACTCTGCCGGGTGAGCGACATGGCGCCTGTGGCGAAGAAGGTTCCGGTCGAGCGTACTCATCACGGCGACACCGTGATCGACGAGTACGCGTGGCTGCTCAAGAAGGACGATCCCGACACGATCGCGTACCTGGAGGCGGAGAACGCCTACACCCAGGAGATGACGGCTCACCTCAAGGATCTCCAGGACACCGTCTTCCAGGAGATCAAGAGCCGCACTCTGGAGACCGACCTCTCGGTCCCGGTGCGCCGAAATGCCTGGTGGTATTACAGCCGCACCGAACAGGGCAAGCAGTACGGCATCCAGTGCCGGGTGGCCGCCGACGGCGACAGCCCGCCCGTGTTGCGGCCCGGTGAACCGCTTCCCGGCGAGCAGGTCCTCCTCGACGGGAACGAGCTGGCGGGCGACAGCCCGTTCTTCTCGATCGGGACGAGCACGGCCAGCCCGGACGGCACGAAACTCGCGTACTCCACGGACTACAAGGGCGACGAGCGGTTCACGCTCAGGTTCAAGAACCTTGAAACCGGCGAGCTGCTCCCCGACGAAATTCCGGGCGTCTTCTACGGCGGCGCCTGGTCGGCCGACGGGTCGACGTTCTTCTATACGACCATCGACGACGCCTGGCGGCCGTACCGCGTCCATCGGCACACCCTTGGGTCCGACGAGGACGACGTGATCGTGTACCAGGAGGACGACGAGCGGTTCTGGGTGGGGATCGGGCTCACCCGGAGTCTGCGCTACCTCACGCTGTCCGCGGGCAGCAAGATCACCAGCGAGGTGCGGATCCTCGACGCGGACGACCCGACCGGGGAGTTCACGGTGGTCCGGCCGCGGCGGACCGGCGTCGAGTATGGCCTGGACCACGCCGGCGACCACTTCCTCGTGCTGCACAACGACGGCGCCGTCAACTTCGAACTCGCCACGGCGCCGGTCGCCGATCCGGCCTCCTGGACGCCGCTCATCGGGCATCGGGAGGACACCCGGCTGCTCGACGTCGACGCGTTCAAAGATCACGTCGCGGTTCACTTCCGCCGCGACGGCCTGACCGGCATCCGGATCCTGCCCGGAGACGGGCGGGAGCCGTACGAGATCCCGTTCCCCGAGCCGCTCTATGACGTCACGCCGTCCGGGAACGCGGAGTTCGAGACGAGCCGGCTGCGACTCGGATACACCTCGCTGGTGACGCCGCCGTCCGTTTACGAGTACGACCTGCGGACGGGCGAGCTGATCCTGCTCAAGCGCAAACCGGTGCTGGGCGGCTACGACCCCGCCGACTACGAGCAGTTCCGCGAGTGGGCGACCGCCGAGGACGGGACGAAGGTGCCGATCTCGATCGTCGTCAAGAAGGGCGCCGACAGGACGGGCACGGACAGAACGGGCGCGGACCGGCCGGCCCCGACCGTGCTGTACGGCTACGGCAGCTACGAGAGCTCGATGGACCCCTACTTCTCGGTTGCCCGGCTTTCGCTGCTCGACCGCGGGTTCGTGTTCGCGATCGCCCACGTGCGCGGCGGTGGCGAGATGGGCCGCCGGTGGTACGAGGACGGCAAGCTGACGAAGAAGAAGAACACCTTCACCGACTTCGTGGCGTGCGCGCGGCACCTGAAGGCCGTCGGCTGGTCGAGCCGGATCGTGGCACGCGGCGGCTCGGCCGGCGGCCTGCTCATGGGGGCCGTCGCCAACCTCGCGCCGGAGTTGTTCGCCGGGGTCGTCGCCGAGGTTCCGTTCGTGGACGCGCTGAACACGATCCTCGACCCGTCGCTGCCGCTCACGGTCATCGAATGGGACGAGTGGGGCGATCCGCTGCACGACCCCGAGGTCTACGCGTACATGAAGTCCTACTCGCCCTACGAGAACGTCGGCGGCCGGCCGTACCCGCCGATCCTCGCGATCACCAGCCTGAACGACACCCGGGTGTTCTACCACGAGCCGGCCAAGTGGATCGCGCGGCTGCGCGGCACGGCGGGCGGCGGGCCGTTCCTGCTCAAGACCGAGATGGGCGCCGGGCACGGGGGTCGCAGCGGCCGGTACGACGCATGGCACGAGGAGGCGTTCGCGCTCTCCTGGATCCTCGACAGGGCATGAACGCGAGGACGGCGTCGAAGCGGCGGGGGCCGTGCACGCCCTCGACCCGGTTCAGCTCGATGTCGCTGGTGGCCGCATCAGATACAGTCCCACCGGCGGACGAGCGAGTGCGGCTGGACAGGAGAACGGCGAGTGACGTACGTGGCGGCGGATGACCGGTACGGCCCCATGCCGTACCACCGGACCGGGCGGAGCGGGCTGAAGCTGCCCGCCGTGTCGCTCGGCCTCTGGCACAACTTCGGCGACGACAAGCCGGTCGAGACGCAGCGGGCCATCCTGCGCCGGGCCTTCGACCGCGGCGTGACGCACTTCGATCTGGCCAACAACTACGGTCCGCCGTACGGCTCCGCCGAGATCAATTTCGGGCGGATCTTCCACCAGGATTTCACCCGATACCGGGATGAGCTGATCATCTCGACGAAGGCGGGCTGGGACATGTGGCCCGGGCCGTACGGCGAGTGGGGGTCGCGCAAGTATCTGCTGGCCAGCCTCGACCAGTCGCTCAAGCGGATGGGCCTCGACTACGTCGACATCTTCTACAGCCACCGCTTCGATCCGGAGACGCCGCTCGAGGAGACGATGGGCGCTCTCGATCATGCGGTGCGTTCGGGGAAGGCCCTCTACGTCGGCATCTCCTCCTATGGCCCGGAGCGGACCAGGGAGGCGGTGCGGATCCTGCGTGAGATGGGCACGCCGCTGCTGATCCACCAGCCGTCGTACTCGATGCTGAACCGCTGGATCGAGGGCGGGCTGCTCGACGTGCTGGCGGACGAGGGCGTGGGGTGCATCGCGTTCTCGCCGCTGGCGCAGGGCATGCTGACCGACCGTTACCTCGACGGCATCCCGGCGGGCTCACGGGCGGCGCAGGGCAAGTCGCTCGACCCCGCCCTGCTGACCGAGCAGACCATGCGGCATGTCCGCCTGCTCAACGAGATCGCGAAGGAGCGCGGTCAGTCGCTCGCGCAGATGGCGCTGGCCTGGGCGCTGCGTGACCGGCGGGTGACGTCGGTGCTGATCGGCGCCAGCAGCGTCGCCCAGCTCGACGACAGCCTCGACGCCGTCGAGCGGCTCGGCTTCTCCGCCGAGGAGCTCGCGGCCATCGACAAGGACGCGGTCGAGTGCGGCATCGACCTCTGGGCCGGCTCCAGCAAGAGTTGACACCTGCCGCCGTCGGCCGGACGAACCCCGGCCGACGGCTATCAGGATCTTCGGGTGGCGCTCTTTCCGGCGGCCCTGGACTCCATCGCCGCCGCTACTTCTTCCGCGGTGAAGATCTCTCCCCGTGTCACGTTCGCGAGCCCCTCCTCGATGGCAGCCACCTCGTCGGCTGGAGTGCTTCGGCTGCGGCCACGTAGGCGGCGTCATACGACGACAGCCGGATGGCGGCCAGTTCCTTCGCCACCTCTCCGACATCGGAGTCATACATGCCCGTACGCTCCGCGGCCCGCTTGAGTACGGCAAGGTTCTGTGATCGGCGGGCCTCGCTCGTAACCAGTTCGAGCAGCAGTCCCTGCAGGGACATCCCCCGGGCGCGGGCCTGCTCCGCGAGGGCGTCACGGACGCCCTCGGGAACGTCCCTGATCTGAAGAGCCACCATGCATGCATTTTACATGCATCCAGCCGGCGCTAGATGGCGTTCTGGCGTTGGAGGTAGGTGAAGGACGCCCAGCCGGGCAGGACGGGCAGCCAGAAGGTCATCAGGCGGAAGAGCAGCACGGCCGACAGGGCGACCGTGTCGTACACGCCTGCGAGCCTCAACCCCACGATCAGCGCTCCCTCGACCGCGCCCAGTCCACCCGGCGTGGGGGCGGCCGAGCCGATCGCGTTGCCGGCGAGGAACACCACGGCCACCGCCGTGAAGTTCACCTCGCCGCCGAACGCCCGCACGCAGACACCCAGGCAGACCACGTTGGCGATGGTGAGCAGCACGGTCCCGCCGACGCCTTCGAGCACCTTGCGCGGGGACTGCACCACGTCGAGCAGCCGCGGGATCACACCGGAGAACATCGCACGCACCCGGGTGGTGACCAGCCTGCGCAGCGGCCGTACGGCCAGCACGATCAGGAAGAGCACGGCGATGCCGAGCAGCACGACGAGCAGCCCCCGCGACGGGGTCAGGGACTGCGCGGCCTGCGTGCCGGTGAGATATCCGAACAGCAGCAGCAGCGCGATGTGCGAGGCCAGTCCGACGAGCTGGGAGGCGCCGATGCTGGCCACCGCCGGCCCCGGCGGCACCCCGCGCTTCTGCAGGTAGCGGGTGTTGATCGCGACGCCGCCGACCGCGGCCGGCGCGACCAGCTTCACGAACGAGGCGGACAGCTGCACCAGCACCGTACGGCCCAGCGGCAGCGGCTCGGGCACGAAGCCCCGCACTATGAACGCCGCCGCGACGAAGCTCACCGCGGAGGCGAGTAGCGCCATCCCGCCCCACACCCAGTCGGCCGTGGTCACCACGGAAAGCAGGTTGACCTGGCTGAGCTGGGAGAACAGCAGGTACGCCGCTACGGCGCCGGCGATGATCGTCACCAGGGTGCTGGGGCGGAACCGTTCGAGCCGGACCTCTCTGACCTCGACCCGCGGCTTCAGCGCGAGGATCTGCTCGCGTATCGCGGGGAGGAGTTCCTTGTCCCGGCGCAGCGCCGTACGGGTCTCCCGGGCGAGGGCGATCCGCTGGAGCATGGGCAGTGCCCCGGCGAGCGTGTCGGCGCCCAGCACGGTCGCCCCGGACCTCACCGCGCGCTCGGCGCCGACCCGGGTGCCGAGGTAGGCGAGAAGTTGGGCGATGTCGAGCCGCAGCAGCAGGTCTCCGGCGGCGATCTCACCGCTGCGGGCGTCGAGCATGATCACTTGCCCGGCCTCGTCCACGTGGATGCTCTCGCCGGTCAGGTGCCGGTGGGCCAGCCGGTGGTCGTGCAGCAGCCGCACCTGCTCCCATATCTGGGCCAGCAGATCGTCGTCGAAGGCCTCGTCGGGGAGCTCGGCGACCGGACGCGTGTCGATGTGCTCGTAGGCGAGCAGTGCAGCCTCGGTGCCGATCTCACTCGTGCCGAGCAGTCGGGGCAGCCGGGCCCCGGCCGCGTGGGCGGCGTAGGCCATCAGCGCCTCGCGCTCCAACTCGGCCCGCAGTGACCTGATGGCCCGCCGCCGGGTCTCCGAGTTGAGCCGGATGCGCCGCCAAAGGCGATAGGCGAGGCCGGCCACCTGCCGGTCCCGGTCGAGCACGGTGACGTCGAGGAAGCGGTCGCCGTCGAGGCCGACGAGGTAACGCCGGCTGCCGGAGCTGTCGTCCTCGATCCGCCTGGCGCTCGTCGGGACGAAGCCGAGGCGACGCAGCGCGGCCAGCACCGCGCTGCCCGGCGGCCTGGTGTTCGCGCTGCCGATGCCGTACAACGTGCCGAAACCGACCGCGAGACCGACGAGGTAGGTGAGGATCACTCCGAGGGCGGTGACCTTGGTGGCGGCGAAAAGCGCGAGCACGTCGAGCGCGATCGCGAGCCACATGAACGCCCGCCACTGTGGCCGTCGTGACATCCGTACGGCCGTCGCGTAGGCGATGGCGGGGGTGAGCACGGAGTTGAGGGGCTCGACGTCCCGCCCGCCGGTGAGCAGTTGTTTCAGCTCGGCGGGACCGGCGAGGACGAGCCACTCGCCCAGCGTGTAGGAGATCACCAGGGCGAAGATGGCCGCGATCAGGCCCTGCGTGACGCGCATGCCGTCGCGGTGGAAGACCCGCTCGACGGCGAACGCCACGGGAACGACGAGCACGGCGACGCCGCCGAGCAGTCCGGAGATGGCCGACAACACCTGCGGGGCCCGGCCGGTGCCCGCCTGCACGTCGGTCTCCAGGCCGTTGAGCGTGCGCTGAAGGGCGAGTGCGAGCAGCACGACGGCGCCGAGGGCCGCCAGCGTGAGCATGAACCGCAGCGCGTCCGAGGGACGGCGGATCCGCTGCGGCAACAGGGGCTCAACGACGAGGAAGACTCCCCGGCCGGGAGTGTCCAGCGCGGTGTCCTGCTCCTTTATGCCTCTCACCACCAGCGATTCTGTGCGATCTCCGCACGTGCTGTCCACATATTTGACCGCAAGCGGTTCTTCCCTCCGAGAGGACGTGACTCGGCCATTCACTGACACTCTATGGAGCCGCGGCGTTTCGCGATCGAGCCGATCCCGCTTGATACCGTTCCGTCGCCGAAGAACTTTGCACACCGGGGCAAAACGACCGGCCGATCGTCGCCGAGCACGGCGGCGATGGCGGCGATGGCGGTGAGTCCGTCGCGTACGTCGAGATCAGCGACCGGGGTCAGCCTCGATGCTTGTCAAGGAAGGTCACGATGGTGTCGAGCACCATGGCCGCCTGATCGGTCTCGAACAGGTGCGAGGCATGGGCGCCTTCACCCCTGACGATGACGACGGGGTGATCGGGGGACTTCACGGCGGCCTCCGCGACCTCCTCCATCTGCGTCGGGCTGATCACGTTGTCCCGCTCCGCCGTGATCTGCAGCAGCGGCACGTCGAGGTGCGCCAGGTCGTCGTAGCTTGGTGAGCCGGCCAGGTTCACGACCGCCGCGGCGGGCTCCTTCAGCTGTGTCGCCGCTGTGATCGACTTTGTTCCGCCCATCGAGCCGCCGATGAGGAACACTCTGGTGACGCCCGCCTTCCTCAGCCGCTTGGCCATCTTCAGGATCAGGTCGGCCCGGGCGGTCCCGGAGCTGCGCTCGTAGAGCAGGACGCGGTAGCCCGCGGCCCTGAGCCGGTCGGCCAGCGGCCGCCAGGAGCAGACGGTGCCGTTGAGCTCGTAGGTGATGACCGCCCCGGCGGGACCGTCACCCATGATCACACCTGCCGACTCGTCCCCCACCGCGTTGCGGTAGCGGAACACCTGGCCGTCGGCTTCGGTGAAGCACCCGCTCACGTTGGGGCCGGTCGGGGAGGCGGAGACCGTGGCGGCGGGACTCGCCGTACTGGACCCCGCCGCACTTGACGTGGTGGCCGCGCCTTCCGCGCCGACCGTGCCCCCGCAGGCGGTCAACGCGAACAGGACGAAGACCAGGGCGAGTTTCCTGGGCATCCGATCCCTCCAACTATGTAAGAACTGACATAATGAAGGATGATCGAGGTGACGGTCAATACGCTTGGAGCACCATGAGTTCCACAACCTCCACGACCTCGACGACCTCGACACTCGGATTCGCGATCCTCGCCCTGCTGGCGCGGGCGGACAGCACGGGATACGAGATCGCCTCGCGGATGCGTAATCCCGTCGCCTATTTCTGGACGGCCAGTCACAGCCAGATCCACACCGACCTTCAGCGTCTGCTGTCCGCGCAGATGGTCGCCTACGACAGGGCGCCAGGACCGGGGCCGCAGGACAAGAAGGTCTACACGATCACGGCCAAGGGGCGCGACGCGCTGCGCGAGTGGATCACGACGCCGCCGCGGCCGCAGCCCGAGCGCGACGAACTGGTTCTCAAGAGCTACGCCGCCTGGCTGGCCGACCCCGCCGCGCTGATGGAGATGTTCCGTACGGCGCTGCACCGGCATGAGGAGCGCCTGGCGGAATATGAGCGGGCCTGGGCGTCCCTCGAGGAGGGGGCGCCGCCGCTGTTCGGCACGCCGAAGTTCGGGAACATGGCGGCGCTGCGCTGCGGGCTCGGCTACGAGCGGCACCGGGTGGAGTGGTGCCGGTGGATGCTCGATCAGCTGAGCAGGAGCTTGAATCCCTCATGCGAGGCGGCGAAACCGAACGACGAGTAGAAGCGGCGCGCATCGACCCGCGCCTTGTCGGAGGTGAGCTGCACGAGGGCACACCCGCGCTCGCGGGCCCGTTCGACGGCCCACTCCATCATCGCTCTGCCGATGCCCCGGTTCCGGTACGGCGCGGCCACCCTGACCGCCTCGACCAGGGCACGCTCGGCCGCGCGGCGGGACAGGCTGGGGATGTACGTGAGCTGCATCGTCCCGACCACCTGCCCGTCCGACTCCACCACGATCAGCTCGTTGCGCGGGTCGGCGTCGATGGCCTCGAAGGCGGACTCGTAGTCGGGTTCGCCACCGGAGCCCGTGGCCTTCTCACGTGCCGCCGAGATCGGATCGTCGGCGATCAACGCCACGATCACCGGGATGTCCCCGCGCCGAGCCGTACGAAATGAGAGAGCCACCCGAAGATCCTAATAGGGGCGGCTCAGGGAGTGGCCAGGGAGGGGTCAGGGGCTTCCCCGATGCCTGGGGGCCGTTTCGCGAGCGAACCTGGAAGCATGAACGAACTGACCCGAATGGATGAGATGTCGCTCTCCGGCGCGGCCCTGCGCGGCGCTCCCTGGCGGGCGGCGGCGATCGCCGGCGGCGGCGTCGCGGCGACGAACCTGTTCCTGGGCTGGATCCTCCCCGGCCCGGCCGACCTCACCTGGGCACTGTGCACGGGGATCGGCCTCTTCGCCCTCGTCGCGGGCATCGGCGCCATCTCCCGGCCCAACCGGGGCGATCGCGTCACTCAGCAGGCCAGGCAGTGGGCGCTGCGGCACCCGTGGCGCTTCGCGCTCTACCCCGGGCTCGGGGCGGCGGCCCTGATGGTCCCGGTCCAGATCCTGTTCGACGGCGAGGGCGTGTTCGGCGCGGCGTGGGACGCGCTCTGGGGCGGCGCGCTGGTCTTCCTGTTCACCGGCATCGTCACCCTCGCCATGCGGAGCCGTGCTCGTTAGGCCGTGCCAGGGCGCGTACCCTGCTACCCGCCCTGGCATGAGCCCCGGCAGGGGTCAGGCGGTGGCGGCGCGCTCCGCCTCGCTGCGGACGACGCAGAACTCGTTGCCCTCGGGGTCCAGCAGCGTGACCCAGCCCGTGCCGTCCGGGTTGCGGTGGTCCTCGTACGGCTTGGCGCCGAGGGCGACCAGGCGCTCCACCTCCTCGTCGCGCGTTCGCTCCGTCGGCATCAGGTCGAGGTGACCCCGGTTCTTGACGGTCTTGGCCTCCGGGACCCGGATGAAGAGCAGGTGCGGCACACCGCCGGGGCGTTCCAGCATGACCTCGTCGTCCTCGGGCTCCGAGTGGACGAGGGGCCAGCCCAGGGCCTCGCTCCACCAGCTCCCGAGTTCGTACGGCTGGGCGCAGTCGAATGTGGTCGTGTGGATGTCAATCATGCGCCCAGCCAACCGCGACACCACCAAAGACGTCAAGCGGGTTATTCCGCAGCGCCGGATTCGGCCGGGCGTGGTCGCCTGGCCTTGGTGACGAGCCCGATCAGGGAGACGATCGCCCACACTCCTTCCAGTAGCACGAATCCCCAGTCCCGGCTGGACAGCGCGATCCAGGTGAGCACCGCCGAACCGACCAGGTTGAGGACCAGATAGGACGTCGAGTCTCCGTCCAGGACCTTGATCTGCGAGAGCAGGAACGCCGAGAGGATGAGCAGCGCTCCGACGATCTGAATGAACTGATGCATGCTTCCCGCGCGCCGTCTTCGCAGGGCCGGGTACGGCACGCACCTCGTCCGGGATCACCCGGGACCGGGCGTCACCCACTCGAACCTCTCCCGGCGCCGCGGCTATTCCCCTCCGACCCCTCATCTGGGTAAAACATGCATAAGGGTGGTTACCGGCGGGTAGCATTCGGTTTAGAGTTACTGGCCGGTACGTTTACTCTCCCGGGAGCGCAGACGATGGGTCACTACAAGAGCAACCTCCGCGACCTCGAGTTCAACCTCTTCGAAGTGTTCGGCCGGAAGGAGGTCCTCGGGGCGGGCCCGTTCGCGGACATCGACGTGGACACCGCGCGCAACGTCCTTGACGAGGTGCACCGGCTCGCCAGCGGCCCGATCGCCGAGTCGTTCGAGGATGCCGACCGCAACCCTCCGGTGTTCGACCCCGCCACGCACACCGTGACGATGCCGGAGAGCTTCAAGCGGTCCTACCAGGCCTGGATGGACGCCGAGTGGTGGCGTCTGGAGCTTCAGCCCGAGCTCGGCGGCACGCTTGCCCCGCGCAGCCTGCTCTGGGCGATGGCCGAGTTGGTGCTGGGCGCCAACCCCGCCGTATGGATGTTCGCCAGCGGCCCGTCGTTCGCCCGCCTCCTGTTCCAGCTGGGCACCGAGGACCAGAAGCGGTTCGCCGAGCTGGCCGTCGAACGCCGCTGGGGCTCGACCATGGTGCTCACCGAGCCCGACGCCGGATCCGACGTGGGGGCGGGCCGTACCAAGGCGGTCGAGCAGCCCGACGGCACCTGGCACATCGAGGGCGTCAAGCGCTTCATCACCAGCGCCGAGCACGACATGACGGAGAACATCTTCCACCTCGTGCTGGCGCGCCCCGAGGGGGCCGGTCCGGGCACCAAGGGTCTGTCGATGTTCCTTGTGCCGAAGTACCTCGTCGACCTGGAGACCGGCGAACTGGGCGAGCGCAACGGCGTGTACGTCACCAACGTCGAGAAGAAGATGGGCCTGAAGGTCTCCACGACCTGCGAGCTCACCTTCGGCGAGCGGCACCCGGCCGTCGGCCACCTGGTGGGCGGCGTGCACGACGGCATCCGGCAGATGTTCATGGTCATCGAGAACGCCCGCATGATGGTCGGCGCCAAGGCCATCGCCACCCTGTCCACCGGCTATCTCAACGCGCTCGACTACGCGAAGAACCGCGTGCAGGGCGCCGACCTCACCCGCTCGGGCGACAAGACGGCGCCCCGGGTCACGATCACCCATCACCCCGACGTCCGCCGCGAGCTGATGCTGCAGAAGGCGTACGCCGAGGCCATGCGGGCGCTGGTGATCTACACCGCGACGGTCCAGGACACCATCCAGATCGCGGAGGCGGAGGGCCGCCGCGACCATGCCGCCGAGGCGCTCAACGACCTGCTGCTGCCGGTCGTGAAGGGCGTCGGCTCCGAGCGGTCGTACGAGCTGCTCGCCCGCTCGCTGCAGACGCTGGGCGGCTCGGGCTTCCTGCAGGACTACCCGATCGAGCAGTACATCCGCGACTCCAAGATCGACTCCCTGTACGAGGGCACCACCGCGATCCAGGGTCAGGACCTGTTCTTCCGTAAGATCCTCAAGAATCAGGGCGCGGCCCTCGGCTCGCTGCTCTCCGACATCAAGGCGTTCGCGGCCTCCAAGGCCGGCAACGGCCGGCTGAAGGTGGAGCGGGGCCTGCTCGACGAGGCGGCCGACGAGGTCAAGGCCATGGCCGACACGATGGCCGGCTGGGCGATCACCTCGCTGGAGACGCCGCAGGAGGTCTACAAGGTCGGCCTCAACACCACCCGCTTCCTGATGGCGCTCGGCGACCTGGTGCTGGCCTGGCTGCTGCTGCGCCAGGCCGAGATCGCCCTGAAGGCACTGGGTGAGGGGGACCGCGACAAGGACTTCTACACCGGCAAGGTCGCGGCCGCCTCGTTCTTCGCCCAGACCGTGCTGCCGCGGCTGGCCGCGGAGCGCCGGGTGCTCGCCGCCACCGGCCAGGACCTGATGGAACTCCCCGAGTCGTCCTTCTGACCTGTCGCCCGCTCGTACGGCTGCCGCCCGCTTCGGCGGCAGCCGTACGGCGATGAGAGGAGATCCGTTATCCGCCGCCAGTAATGCGATCAGGTGTGGCCGGGTATGACCGGTTCCGAAGGGAACCTTTACCTTGTCACTACCAGCGTCCCGGAGGTCGCAACGATGGGCATCGGGGTCAGCATCTTCTTCATCACGCTCGGCGCGATCCTCAAGTTCGCCATCGAGCCCGACGTCCTCGGTGACTCCGTGCACATCGACGTGATCGGTGTGATCTTCATGTGCGTCGGCGGCGTCGGCCTGCTGCTCAGCATCATCTTCGCCTCCCGGCGCGGCGAGACCTCCGATCGGCAGCTCCTCGATCAGGAGAATCGACCGGAGGGATGACATCCGGCACGCCGATCCCCAATTATGGGCGCTTTCGCCTGATTTCGGCCCGTGCTTCCTGGATCAGCAGCTCTTGAATCCTTGCGGGTACGCGATATCTCCCCTGGGCTGGACATAGGTCCACTTGCGCGTGCTTCCGCCGGGGATCTTGGAGCAGCCGTAATCCGGCGCCCACCTCAGATTGACCTTCTTGCGGACGGTTTTACCGCCGCAGTTCGCCCAGGTGAGCGTCCACACCGTTTTGCTCGGGTAGCTTTTGCTCTTGATAGTCCCGCCGCAGTCGGCGCGGAGAGCGCTGGAGGCGCTGCCCGCGCTCGCGTTTACTGGCATCGCACCGACAGTGGTGGCTCCCAGGAGGGCTGCCGCCACTACCAGTCCCGCTCGCTTCGCCAGGGCAGCAGGTGTCTTTCCACGCTTCGCGGCCGACGAATTGGCCGTCACGGTCATGGGCCTTCCTTCCGCTGATTGAAGCGGGGGACGGCGTTCTCGGTGCCCGCGCCGTCCCCGTGCTTTCACCGTCGTAAGGACCGTAACCATGCGGACTTTCTCTGGCGTCAACCCTCGGTTAGATATCGCCGTCCATTTTCTGCGGTAGTCCGGACGGCACCTGAGAACGAACGCCCGCCTCAGGCGGTGTGGTACTGCACGGCGGCGCGGCTCGCCAGGATCGGCGCGATGCACTCGTCGATCACGGAGCGATGCGCGGGGTGATCGCGATAGATGGCGTAGTCCTCGGGCGAGTCGAAGTCGGCGACGACCGCGAAGGAGAAGTTGCCCTGGGTGGCTCCGGCGTCCGGCCCAACCAGGTAGCTCCGCAGCTCGGGGATCACACCCGGCAGGTCGCGCAGCCGCTTGGCCACCTCCGCCTTCTGCTCCTCGGTGGCATCCTCGATCCAGCTCAGCAGCACCACATGCCGGAACATGATCCCCCTTTTCGCCGTCCTGTCCCGGTTACCCTCTCACAGCTCGTGCCGATTCACCGACCCCTGTCCCCGCCCCAGGCTGAAGGCCGGTTCCGGCGGCCTGCGCGGCGATCAGCGCGGCGTAGTGCCCTTGCCGTGCGAGCAGGCTCTCGTGCGTTCCCCACTCGACGACGCGGCCGTCGTCGACAGCCAGGATGAGGTCGGCGTCCCTGATCGTGCTCAGCCGGTGGGCGATCACGATGCGGGTCTGGGTGAGCCCGGCGAGCCTTGCCTCGATCTCGGCCTCGGTGGCGCTGTCCAGGTTGCTGGTGGCCTCGTCGAGCAGCAGGATCTTGGGCCGGGCGAGCAGCGCACGGGCGAGGGCCAGGCGCTGGCGCTGGCCTCCGGACAGCCCACCCCCCTCGATCAGCATCGTCTCGTATTTCATCGGCATCGCGTCGATCTCATCGTGCAGGCAGGCCATACGGGCGGCCGCCACGACACGTTCCATAGACGCGCCCGGATCGTTCAGTGCGATGTTCTCCCGGATGCTTCCGGTGAACAGCGACGTCTCCTGGGTGACCACGCCGAACTGACGGCGCAACGAGCGCAGGTTGAGCTCGTCCACCGGCACTCCGTCGTACCGGATCTCACCACTCGTCGGCTGGTAGAGCGCCAGGAGCAGCCGGGCCAGCGTGCTCTTGCCCGACCCCGACGGTCCCACCAGCGCGATCTTCTGGCCGGGGGCGACGGCCAGGGAGACGTCCCGCAGGATCCAGGGCCCGCGCGGATCGTGCCGGAAGCTCACCTCCCGCAACTCGATCGCGCCGCGCAGCCGGAGCACCTCGATCCCCTCCACCGGCTCCGGCTGGGAGGCGAGGATGTCCGACAGGCGGTCGAAGTGGGCGCCTGCCTGCTGAAGGCTCTGCAGGCTGGACATGAGCGAGCCGATCGGGGTCAGCGCGGTCACCGCGATCGCGTTCAGCGCGAGCAGGGCGCCGAGCGTCAACTCGCCGTCGAGCACCCGCCAGGCCCCCACCCAGAGCAGGCCCAGCGGCGCGAGCAGCCGAATCGCCCCCAGCGCGGCCTCCAGCAGCCCCTGGGTGAGCCCGCTGCGCACGTCGGCGTCGAGTTGCTCGGTGAAGTTCCGCGACCATTGGTCCACCGCCCGCGACTCGGCACCGGACGCCTTCAGCGTCTCGATCCCGCCGATCGCCTGAATGAGACTGCTCTGGGTCGAGGCGGAGGCGGTCAACTCCTGCTGGGTCAGCCGGTTCACCCGGCTGGTCGTGGCCAGCAGCAGGGCGACCTGGACCGTGGCGAGCCCGGCCAGGCAGAGCCCGAAGACCGGATCCCGGACGACGACCAGGATCAGATATCCGACGGCGAGCGGTCCGTCGAGCAGCGCGGAGAGGATCTGCCCGGTGAGCATGTCGCGCAGCACCGTGACGCTGCCGGCCCGGGTCACCAGGTCGCCGGCGCCACGCCTGGTGAAGTAGCGGTAGGGCAGCGCGATGAGGTGCTCCACCACCCCCCGGGTGAGCTCGGCGTCGGCGCCCGCCCTGATCGCGACCAGCAGCGCGTTGCGCAGATAGCCGACCACGAACTGGGTCAGGGTGGCCAGCAGCAGTCCCGCGCCGAGCACCGCGAGCAGCCCGCCGGCCCCCATCGGGAGCACCCGGTCGACCAGGATCTCGGAGAAGACCGGCAGCGCCAGGCCGAGCAACTGCAGGATCACCGAGGTGGCCACGACCTGGGCGAGCAGGCCCCGCCGCCGCATCAGCAGCGTACGCAGGAACTGCCGACGCCACGCCTTCGCCATGCTGGACCCGCCCCGGCGGAAGCGCGGCTCCGGTTCGAAGGCGAGCACCACCCCGGTGAATCCGCGGCTGAACTCCTCCGGAGACAGGCGGCGGCGTCCTCGGGCCGGGTCCACCACGTCGACCCGGTCCCGTGTCCACCGCTCGACCACGACGAAATGGTTGAACTCCCAATGCGCGATCGCCGGGAGCGGTAGCCGGCCCAGGTCCTCCGGGTCGAGGGAGAACGCCCTGGCCTTCAGCCGGTACTCTGCCGCACCCGCCACGATGGCGAGTGCGGTCAGCCCGTCACGGCCCACCTGAAGCTGCTCGGTGACCTCATGCAGACTCGCGCGGTGCCCGTGGTGGCCCAGCACCATGGTCAGGCAGGCGGCGCCGCACTCGGTGGCGGTCTGCTGCAGCACCACCGGCACCCGCCGGCCCATCAGACGTCCCCCGCCAGCATCGGCTGGACCACGAGAAAGAGCCCGATCGAGGCGAGCAGCAGCAGCGCGACCCCCACCCAGAGCAGCGCGAACCACCACCCGGGGACTCGGGCAGGGGTGGTCGTGCGCCGCTCCGCGGCGGCATGGCCGCGCAGCGCCTCCTCACGGAAGAGCTCTCTCACAGCCAGTGCCATTCGATCGATGTCCGGGCACGCCGTCGAGAAGGAACGCATCGGAGTCGATCTGCTTGGTGATCATCCGGCCGGCGGCCCGCTCGTAGGCGGGGACCAGCTCGCCCGGGTCGTTGGTGTACACGGTCTCGGGAACCGCAGATCGTCAATGCTGATCTTCTTCATGGTCGTTCCTTTCCCCGTCGCCCCTGGTGAAGCCGTATCGCAACGGCGCCTCACGAACGCGGCGACGGATCTCGCGCCCCAACTTCTGACGTTCGGGTGGTTGCGCGACAGAACGCTAGAGATCACGACTTGTCCATGACTTGTACCGCACTTGAAATCGGCTCGTGGCGACGCCGACGCCGACGGGGCCGGGGCCCGTCAAGCGGTCCCCGGCCCCGTCGGGTTGGGCGTTTCTCGTCGTGTTCCGTGTCGTGCTCTACAGTTCCGCCTCGCCGTACGGCTCGGCGGCGACAGCAGCTCAGCTCCAGGCGAGCATGCGCAGGGGGTCCTCCAGCATGTCGCCCACGTCACGCAGCACACGGGAGCCCAACTCGCCGTCGACCACGCGGTGGTCGAACGACAGCGCGAGCGTCGTGACCTTGCGTACGGCGAGCTGCCCGTCGACCACCCACGGCATGTCCCTGATCTGGCCGAAGGCCAGGATCGCCACCTCGCCCGGGTTGATGATCGGGGTGCCCGAGTCGACGCCGAACACGCCCACGTTGGTGATCGTGATCGTGCCGCCGGACAGGTCGGCCGGGGTGCATTTCCCGGCTCGGGCCCGCTCGGTGAGCTCGGCCAGCGCGCCGGCCAACTCGGGCAGCGAAAGCTCGTCCGCGTCCTTGACGTTGGGGACGATCAGGCCACGGTCGGTGGCGGCCGCGATGCCGAGGTTCACGTAGTGCTTGACGATGATCTCCTCGTCGGTCCACGTGGCGTTCGCCATCGGGCGCCGCTTGACCGCGGTGATCAGCGCCTTGGCCACCAACAGCAGCGGGGAGACCTTGACGTCGGCGAACTCGGGCAGCCGCCGCAGCCGACCGACCGCCTCCATCGTCGCCGTCACGTCCACCTGGAGGAACTCGGTGACGTGCGGGGCCGTGAACGCGCTCGCGACCATCGCCTGCGCGGTCGCCCGGCGCACCCCCTTGACCGGGATCCGCTCCTCGCGGCCCCGCGCGGGGCCCGCCTCCCGCCGGTACGGCACGGCACCGGCGGGAGGGGCAGCTCCGGCGGCCGCCTCGACGTCCGCGCGGGTGACAGACCCCCGGGGTCCGGTACCGGTCAGCGTGGACAGGTCGACGCCGAGGTCCCGGGCGAGCTTGCGCACCGGCGGCTTGGCCAGCGCCCGTGTCGCCGCCGGTGCGGGGGCCGCGGGCATGGGCGCCTGGGTGCCGGCAGGGGTCTGGATGCCGACAGGGGTCTGGGTGCCGGCAGGGGTCTGGGTGCCGGTGGGAGCCGCCTTCCGGGGGCGGCGCCGGGTGGCGCTCGCCTTGACCCCGTAGCCGACGAGCACCGGCTCCCGCTTCTCCGTCCCCTTCTCTCCCCTGTCCTCCGCGGGCTTCGGCGCGGCTTCGGCGGGTGCCTCGTCGGAGGTCGCGCCCTCCTCACCCGTACGCACGGAGATGATCGGAGTGCCGACCTCGACGGTCTCACCCTCGGTGGCCATCAGCGCGGACACCGTGCCCTCGAACGGGCACGGCAGCTCGACCACGGCCTTGGCCGTCTCGATCTCGACGATCGTCTGGTTGACCTTGACGGCGTCGCCCGGTGCGACGTGCCACTTGACGATCTCGGCCTCGAGCAGGCCCTCGCCCACATCGGGAAGCTTGAACTCACGCAGCATGAGGATCCCTCCCTGTCAGTAGGCGAACGTGCGGTCGACGGCGTCGAGCACCCGGTCGAGGTCGGGCAGGTAGTACTCCTCCAGCCGGGACGGCGGATAGGGAGTGGAGAACCCGCCGACCCGCAGAACCGGGGACTCCAGATGATAGAAGCAGCGTTCGCTGACCCGCGCCGCCACCTCGGCCCCGAGACCGGTGAAGATCGGCGCCTCGTGCACCACCACGCAGCGTCCGGTCCGCTGGACGGACTCCTCCAGCACCGCCATGTCGAGCGGGTTGAGCGAGCGCAGGTCGATGACCTCCAGGTCGCGCCCGTCCTCCTCCGCGGCGGCCGCGGCCTCCAGGCAGGTCTTGACCATCGGGCCGTACGCGACGAGCGTCACGTCGCGGCCGGGCCGTACGACCCGGGCCCTGTCCAACGGCAGGCCGGGCGCGTCCAGGTCGATGTCGGCCTTGTCCCAGTAGCGGCGCTTGGGCTCGAAGAAGATGATCGGATCGTCGCAGCGGACCGCGTCCTGGATCATCGTGTAGGCGTCCACCGGGTTCGAGCACGCCACCACCCGCAGCCCGCTGGTGTGCGTGAAGTACGCCTCCGGCGACTCGGAGTGGTGCTCGACCGCGCCGATCCCGCCACCGCAGGGGATGCGGACGACGACGGGCAGTTTGAGCGCGCCGAGCGACCGCAGCGGCATCTTGGCCAGCTGCGTGATGATCTGGTCGGCCGCCGGGAACACGAACCCGTCGAACTGGATCTCGCAGATCGGCCGATAGCCGCGCAGGGCCAGGCCGATCGCGGTGCCGATGATGCCGGACTCGGCGAGCGGCGTGTCGATCACGCGGTCCTCGCCGAAGTCCTTCTGCAGGCCGTCGGTCACCCGGAAGACGCCGCCGAGCTTGCCGACGTCCTCCCCCATCACGAGGACCTTGGGGTCGCTTTCCATCGCGCGGCGCATGCCCGCGTTGAGCGCCTTGCCGAGAGTGAGGGTGGTCATCGCTCGCCTCCCGCCTCGAAGCCCGCGAGATAGGTCAGGTACTGCTCGCGCTCCTCGTCGAGGAGGGCGTGCGGCTCCGTGTAGACGTGCTGGAACATCGCCCCCGGCTTCGGGTCCGGCATGGCCAGGCACCGGGCGCGTACGTCCTTGCCCAGCGCGTCGGCCTCGGCGTCGACCTTGTCGAAGAACTCCTGGTCGGCGAACTGGTTCTTGAACAGATAGGCCTTCACGCGCTCGATCGGGTCCTTCAGCTTCCAGGCCTCCAGCTCGTCGGCCAGCCGGTAGCGGGTCGGGTCGTCGGATGTGGTGTGCGCGCCCATCCGGTAGGTGTACGCCTCGATGAGCGTCGGCCCCTGCCCCTCACGGGCGTTGCGCAGGGCCTGCCGGGTCACCGCGAGGCAGGCGAACACGTCGTTGCCGTCGACCCGGACACCCGGGAAGCCGAAGCCCGACGCCCGCTGGTACAGCGGGATCTTCGTCTGCCGCTCCATCGGCTGGGAGATCGCCCACTGGTTGTTCTGGCAGAAGAACACCACCGGCGCGTTGAAGACCGAGGCCCAGATGAACGCCTCGTTCACGTCGCCCTGGGCGGAGGCCCCGTCGCCGAAGTAGACGATCGTGGCGGCGTCGGCGCCATCCCGCTGGACGCCCATCGCGTAGCCCACCGCGTGCAGCGTCTGGGAGCCGATGACGATGGTGTAGAGGTGGAAGTTGTGCTCGGCCGGATCCCATCCGCCGTGGTTCACGCCACGGAACATCCCGAGCAGCTTGACCGGGTCGACGTCGCGGCACCAGGCCACGCCGTGCTCCCGGTAGGTGGGAAAGGCCATGTCGGCGGTGGTCAGCGCCCGGCCGGAGCCGATCTGCGCGGCCTCCTGTCCGAGGAGGGACGCCCAGAGGCCCAGCTCGCCCTGCCGTTGCAGGGCTACCGCCTCCAGATCGACGCGTCGCACCAGGACCAGGTCCCGGTAGAGGGAGCGGACCTCTTCCGCGGTCAACTCGATGTCGTAGTCGGGGTGATCGACCCGCTCTCCCTCAGGGGTGAGCAGTTGGACCAGATCTGGGGGTGCGTCAACACCGCGAGGGGCGTCGGCTGTCACGTTGCCTCTCCTGTGCGTCATGGGCCGTCCGCTGATGGGGTCGCCACCGTCGGGAGGCCGAGTCTCCTCAGGCGTACGGCCGCTGGGTGGGCGGCCGCGCCCTCCTGCGGACATCGTGGCAGAGACGACACCCCACTGCGCAAGACCCCACACCATCCGTATATCCCTACCGTGCGCGGCCACACCAGGCTGCCCGGCTCCAAGCCGCCCGACGCGATGTTGTCGGAATCCACGTTGCCACCCACCCCTCCCCCGTGATCTTGCAGTTTCTCGCAGAACGCCCTGCCCAGGGCAGGGGTCTGCGAGTTTTCGCAAAATCACGGCCTGGGAGGGGCGCGGGGAGGGGTGGGGAGCAGGCGGGCCACCTCGGCCGACTGGATAGGCTTGACCGGAAGCCGTTCCATCCCACCTCGCCCAACTGGAGGAACAACGTGGCGCGCGTCATCGTCGACGTCATGCTCAAGCCGGAGATCCTCGACCCGCAGGGGCAGGCCATCGCCGGCGCACTGCCGCGACTCGGCTTCTCCGGCGTCTCCGCCGTACGGCAGGGCAAGCGGTTCGAGTTGGAACTGGACGGCCCGGCCGATGAAGCAGCACTTTCGGATGTCCGGAAAATGGCCGAAACTCTCCTGGCCAATACGGTGATCGAGGACTTTTCGATCAAGGTCGAAGAGTAACGTGACGCATTTCACATCGCCAAAACCGGACAAACAACCCCGAAAGCTTCAAGGGGCCGTCCAGAAAGCCCCGGACGAGCCGACCGCGAACAACAGGACGCTGATTTAGCGGTTAGCCCCGATTCACCGGGGAAACCTACCCTGGTGACCTTCGACACCGGGGAGGGGTCCGGTGGACATTGAGTTCTCGCTGGCCATGCCGCGAGATGCGATAGGCATCCCCGTGGTCCGCAAAGTGGTGGGGGACGCCCTGCGTTCGCTGGGCGTGACCGAGGAATGCGTGGCCGACATCCTGCTGGCGACCTCGGAAGCCTGCGCGAACGCCGTACGTCACGGCGGCCCGGCCACGCGATATGACATCACGGGCGTCATCGGCAACGGACGCTGCGAGCTGTGGGTCACCGATCGCGGCCACGGCCTGGACGGCATCCCGAGGCAGCTTCCCCCGAGTGACGCCGAGCACGGCAGGGGCATCCTCATCATGCGGGCCGTCGTCGACGACATCTCCTTCGACATCAGCCCCGGCCGCGGCACCACGGTGCGGCTGTGCAAGGAACTCGACTGGGACGACGGCGCCATCGCCCGCCATCTGACCCTCGACCGGCACCTGGCCGGCGTCTGATCATCCTCCCGGCTCACCCTCTCGAGCGCCTCCGATACCCTGAGGTGTACGCGCTTGGTTCCTCCCCAGGGCGCAAGCCTGGGGTCTCCACGCTCAAGGAGAGATTCGATGAGCGCTGCCCGGGTGGGCATCGTCACTTTCCCCGGAACACTCGACGACCAGGACGCCGCGCGAGCCGTACGGCTGGCCGGCGCGGAGGCCGTGCCGCTGTGGCACGCCGACCGCGATCTCAGGGGAGTGGACGCCGTGTTCCTCCCCGGTGGGTTCTCCTACGGCGACTACCTGCGGTGTGGCGCCATCTCACGCTTCGCCCCGCTGATGGACGAACTGATCCCGGCGGCCCGCGGCGGGCTGCCGGTGCTGGGCACCTGCAACGGTTTCCAGATCCTCTGCGAGGCGCATCTGCTGCCCGGCGCGCTGACCCGCAACGCGGGCCTGCACTATGTCTGCCGCGACCAGCGAATCCGGGTCGAGAACACCGACACCGCCTGGACCTGTGAGTTCGCGCCCGGCCAGGAGATCGTGCTGCCGATCAAACACGGGGAGGGCCGCTACGTCGCCGATGCGGCGACGCTCGCCGTGCTGGAGAGCGAGGGCCGGGTCGTCTTCCGGTACGCCGGAGGCAACCCGAACGGGTCGCTGGGCGACATCGCCGGGATCACCAACGAGGCGGGGAACATCGTGGGCCTGATGCCCCACCCCGAGCACGCGGTCGAGGAGCTCACCGGCGCGCCGAGCGTGGACGGTCGCGGCTTCTTCACTTCGATCCTCAAGCGGCTGGTGAACGCATGACTCTCGACACCGTCAAACGCGCCCTGGAGACGCCCGGGGAGCGGCAGCCGTACGCCGAGCTGGGCATGAAGGACGACGAGTACCAGCGGGTCCGCGAGATCCTCGGGCGGCGCCCGACCGGCTCGGAGCTCGCGATCTACTCGGTCATGTGGAGCGAGCACTGCTCATACAAGTCCTCGAAGGTGCACCTGCGGCAGTTCGGCACCAAGGCGCCCAAGTCGGAGGCGCTGCTCGTCGGCATGGGCGAGAACGCCGGCGTCGTCGACATCGGTGACGGCTGGGCCGCCACCTTCAAGATCGAGTCGCACAACCACCCGTCGTACGTGGAGCCCCACCAGGGCGCGGCGACCGGCGTCGGCGGCATCGTCCGCGACATCATGTCGATGGGCGCCCGGCCGATCGCGGTCATGGACTCGCTGCGCTTCGGCGGCGCGACCCAGCCGGACACCCGGCGTGTGCTGCCCGGGGTCGTCGAGGGCATCGGCGGGTACGGCAACTGCCTTGGCCTGCCCAACATCGGCGGCGAGGTCGTCTTCGACCCCTGCTACATCGGCAACCCGCTGGTCAACGCGCTGTGCGTGGGCCTGCTGCGCAAGGACCAGATCAAGCTGGCCACCGCGCCCGGCCCGGGGAACAAGGTCGTGCTGTTCGGCGCGCGCACCGGAGCCGACGGCATCGGCGGGGCCTCCGTGCTCGCCTCGGCGACGTTCGAGGAGGAGTCGCAGGCCAAGCGACCGGCCGTGCAGGTGGGCGACCCGTTCATGGAGAAGCTGCTGATCGAGTGCTGCCTGGAGCTCTACCAGGCGGACGTGGTGGTCGGCATCCAGGACCTCGGCGCGGCCGGCGTGTCGTGCGCCACGACCGAGCTGGCGGCCAAGGGCACCGGCGGCATGCGGGTGAACCTCAACCTCGTCCCGCTGCGCGACCCGACGCTGCGGCCCGAGGAGATCCTGATGAGCGAGTCGCAGGAGCGGATGATGGCCGTCGTCGCCCCCGACGACATCCCGGCCTTCATGGCGATCTGCGACAAGTGGGACGTGCCGGCCACGGTGATCGGCGAGGTCACCGACACCGGCAGGCTCGTCATGACGTGGGACGGCGACGTCATCGTCGACATCCCGCCGGGCACCGCGGCCGACGAGGGCCCCGTCTACGAGCGGCCGCTCGTGGAGCCCGCCGGACAGACCGCGCTCAACGCCGCCGGCCCGTGCCGGCTGCCGCGCCCCACCACCGGCGCCGAGCTCCGGCAGACCCTGCTCACCCTCCTCGGCTCGCCCAACCTGGCGTCCAAGGAGTGGGTGACCTCGCAGTACGACCGGTACGTGCGCGGCAACACCGTCCTCGCCCAGCCGGCCGACGCCGGGATGCTGCGCATCTCCGAGGTGATGCCCGGCGCGCAGGACACCGACCGCGGCATCGCGCTGGCGACCGACGGCAACGGCCGCTACGCGAAGCTCGACCCGTACACGGGTGCCCAGCTCGCGCTGGCCGAGGCGTACCGCAACGTGGCCGTCAGCGGTGCCAGCCCGCTGGCCGTGACCAACTGCCTGAACTTCGGCTCGCCGGAGGATCCCGAGGTCATGTGGCAGTTCGCCGAGGCGGTACGCGGGCTCGCCGACGCCTGCCGGACGCTCGGCGTGCCGGTCACCGGCGGCAACGTGTCGTTCTACAACCAGACGGGAACCGACGCCATCCACCCGACGCCGGTCGTCGGCGTGCTCGGTGTGATCGACGACGTCTCCCGGCGGGTCAGGCCCGGGTTCGTCGCGGGCGATCTGCGCGTCGTGCTGCTCGGCGAGACCCGGGAGGAGCTCGGCGGCTCGGAGTGGGCGCACGTCGTCCACGGCCACCTCGGCGGGCTGCCGCCGCGGGCGGACCTCGAGGCCGAGCGTCGGCTGGCCTCCGTGCTCACGACGGCGGCCGCCGACGGCCTGCTGGAGGGCTCGCACGACCTGTCCGACGGCGGTCTGGCCATCGCGCTCGCCGAGTCCTGTCTCGCAGGCGGCGTCGGCTGCACGGTCACGCTGCCCGGCGACGATCCGTTCGTCGACCTGTTCAGCGAGTCGGCCGCGCGGGCGCTGGTCTGCGTACGGCCCGAGGCCTTCGACCCGCTCGCCGAGCTGTGCGCCCGGCAGGGGGTCGCCTGCCACGGCCTGGGCGTCACCGGCGGCACGGCGCTCTCGATTGAGAACCTCTTCGGGGTCCCGGTCGAGGAGCTGCGCGAGGTCCACACGAAGACGCTGCCGGGCATCTTCGGCTGACGCGGTCGCCCGTGCCGTACGGCATGGCAGTGGGAGGCGCCCCTCCGGACCCCGTGGTCCGGAGGGGCGCTTCTCGTAGCGGGACCTCAGAGGCCGACGACGAGGCAGGTGGCGGTCGTCGTCCTGGCCGGGTCGCTCTCGGAGGTGGCCGTGAGCTTCACCCTGGCGAGCCGGCTGCCTCCGTCGCCGCGCTTGGCGTGGACGGTGACGAACGCGTGGTCGCCGAATCCGACGGCCGCGAGGGCGTTGGGGGTGATCGTGGTCCAGCCGCGCCCGTCGACCTCGGCCTTCAGCCGATAGACGTCGGCCTTCAGGTAGGCGCTGACGTCCTCGGGGTGCTGTCCCCGCGCGGGAGCGGCCCTGCCGGTGTTGAACAGCGGGAACCGGCAGGTCGACACGCCCTTCTGTGCGGCCGGGAGGCCGGCCCCCGGCAGGAGCCGCACGCCCCGCTTCTGCGGGCCCGAGCCGTCGAGGGAGCGGATCGCGACGGTGTAGGACAAGATGCCCTTTCTGTCGCGGTGCACGTCGGTGATGTAGAAGTGCAGCCGGTTGGCCTGGTCGACGTACTCGTACTCGCTGCCCGAGTCGGTGCCCGCGTGGAAGAGGGCGTCGGAGAGCTGGCGGTAGTCGCCGATCGTGATCGGGACCTCGGTGCCGTCGGGCAGGACGTAGTCCGTCATCCCGATGTCCTGCGGGTTGGCGTCGATCACCCATTCGAACGGCGCCCGGTCCTGGTTCTTGGTCTTGGCCAGGAGCACACCGGAGTCGGGGGTGAAGGAGTCGCTGCCGATCCGGTCGACGACCTCGATCGTGTAGTTGTCGTAGCCGCCGCCGTCGCACAGCGGATCGGTCCGCTGGCCGCACGACCCGGTGGACTTGTCCCCCGTGTCGAAGGAGATGTTGACGCCGGTCAGCTCACTCCTGCCCGGCTGGATCTCGCGGGCGGTCACCTCGGCGACCACCAGGCCCGACTCGCGGAGGGCCTCGCGCGACAGGCGTAGCACGTTCTCCTCGTCGACCATGTCCAGCTTCATCTTGTTGCGCAGCATGTGGTGCGCGCCCATCGAAGCGCCCGCGGTCGGCGGGATCAGCCAGCGGCTGTGCGGGCCGCCCGGGCCGTTGAAGCTGCCCCGGCTGAGCATCTCCCAGATGCCGGTGTAGGACCGGACCGGCGGGTTGCCGTACGGATTGTTGTAGTTGTCGGCGATGCCCATGATGTGGCTGAACTCATGGGCATAGACCCCCATGCCGGAGCTCTCCGCCTGGACCGAGTCGACGCCGAACCGGGCGTTGGGCCAGAAGGTCGAGCCGGCGGCCCAGGACGTCCAGTCCACGTAACGGGTCCTGGACCAGTTGGGCAGGTTCGGGTCGGGCGGGCCGAACTCGTCGGTCACGTCCTCCCTGTTGGGGAACTTCATCATGCCGAACTCCTGCCAGGTCGAGGACTCGTCCTGGCCGGCGCTCAGGTAGAAGACGAAGTCGAACTGATCGGCCATGTCCGTGCCGACGTCGGCGATCCAGGCGGTGTTGCCGTCGACGCGCAGGTTCTTGTCACACCTGTCGCCCGCCGGGCAGGCGTCCGGCTGGAACTCCATCGCGTACTCGTGGGACTTGCCCGGCATCAGGTAGGGGCCGAAGCCCGTCAACTCGACGCCGTAGCGGCCGCCGGAGTCCTCCATCCAGTACTCGTGGATGGTGTGGCCGCTGTTGAGCTGGTTCGGCGTGTTGAGGAAATCCTGGTAGAACTTGGCGACCTGGTCACGCGGAATGTCGTGAGCCTGGGCGCTGGGGTTGCCGAAGACGGTCGTGTGCGTCGGCCGGGTCACCACGAACGGCTGGTCGGCGTAGTCGAGCAGCACCAGCGCGCCCTTGAAGGTGCGCACCGAGCCTTTGGCGTTCGGATCGGCCCAGTTCGTCCCGGGGATCTTCTTGTAGTCCGCCCACGTCATGTGGTCGGGGTTCTTCCAGTTCTGCGGGTCGATCGGGGCGACGACCCGCGATGGCCTGCCGTGCAGAGCCTGCGACTCCGCCGGCTCGTCGAGCTGCCAGGGCTGGGTCCGCGGCCAGTGGTTCAGCCGCCAGGGATTGGGCGGATCGGCGGGAGGCTGCGCCGAGGCGGGCGACGCCGTCAGGGCCAGTGGGACCAGCACGATGGCCGCCGCCAAGCCCGTCAGCAACTTCTGGAGGGATCTCATGAAGCGGACGTTATAGACCACCTTGACACAGATCATCGATCAGTTGTAGGGAAGGCTGTGGAGGAAAGCTTCGACAAATGCCGGAAAGTCCAGGTGAGGCCGAGTGGCCGATCCGCAGCGGATCGTGGACGACGTCGCCATGCGCCTCAACAGGCCGCTGCTGCTGGAGGACGCCAGGCAGCACGTGGTCGCCTACAGCGAGCAGAACGGACCGCTGGACGACATCCGCCGCGACTCGATCCTGCGCCGCCACACCACCCCCGAGGTGCGCGCCTTCCTGGGGGCCGCCGGCATCCGTGAGGCGACCGGTCCGATACGCACGCCCGGCGCCCCCGATCTGGGCCTGCTGCCCCGGGTCTGCGTCCCGATCAGGCACGACGGCCGGCTGCTCGGCTTCCTGTGGTGCATCGACGTGGCCCCCGCGATGACCGCCCAGGAGATCGATCAGGTCGCCGCCGCGGCTCCGTCGCTGGCCCTCACCCTCTTCCATGCGAGCCTGACCGCCGCCCTCGTCTCGCACCGCGAGCTCGAGGCCGTCACCGGCCTGCTGCTCGGCGAGACGGGCGGCGCCCGTACCCTGATCGAGGCCGGCGCCTTCCCGCGAACCGCCTCCGTCACCGTGGCGGTCGTCCGGCCCGTCGCGGCCGAGCCGTCAGACGCGACGGACGAGTCGGACGCGACGCTGCGGCTGACGCTGGAGCGCGGGCTGCTCACCGTACGGCGCCGCCTGGCCGGGCGCCACCCGCTACACCTCGTACGGTCCGACCACGCCGTGCTGCTCACCTCGGGCCCCGACGGCTTCCCCGAGGAGTTGCACGCCGCCATGGACGTGCCGGTCCTCGTCGGGATCGGCCGAACCCACCCCTCGCTCGCCGAGGCGGCGCAGTCGTACGCGGAGGCCCGGCACGCCGCCGAGGTCGCGGCCCGGGTGCCGGAACTCGGACGCTCGGCGCGTTGGCACGATCTCGGGGTCTACCGCATGCTCGCCCGGGTCCCGCCGGACAGCCTGGACGGCAACCTGCACCCCGGCCTGGAACGGCTACTGGACGACGCCCAGCATCTGCCGCTGCTGCAGACGCTGGAGACGTACCTCGACCTGGCCGGCAGCGCGCTGGCCACCGCGCGCCGCCTGCGGCTGCACCGCACCTCGCTCTACTACCGGCTGCAGCGGGTCGAGGAGTTGGTGGGCACCGACCTGCGGGACGGCGCCGAACGGCTCTGCCTGCACCTCAGCCTCAAAGCGGCCCGCCTGTCCGGCCGCTACCGCCCCGCCGTACCCGCGCCCACCACATCTACCGAGCCTGCCGCTGCCGCCGCGGCGAAGCGACCGGCACGGACCTGAAGTACGCATGCACTGCATGATTGCGAAAGCCATGGATCTCCCGCCACGGTATCTCTGGAAGCTCGACACGAAGATCCTCACTGAGGCATGCGGACGCTTCGCCGATGACCATGAGTTGACGAAGAACGGCGTTACGGAGAAGGTCGTCCTCATCCCACCGGTGGCCGTGGGTGTCGAGCCAGCGGCGGATCGTCCGGCAGGCTTCGACCATGTCCGCGAGGTAGAGGGAGTCGCGTCGAGGATCACGCGGCATACAGGACCTCAGCGTCGCTGAGGACACGTTCCCGAATCACCCAGTGCAGCCCGTCCTTCGCGACGAGGTCGACAGAGCATCCGAGAACCGCTTCGAGTTCGTCGCGGAAGCGGAAGAAGGCGAGCCCGCGGACGGCTCGCGGGCCGCGGACGTAGAGCAGATCGACATCGCTGGCCGCGGTCGCCTCATCGCGAGCAGTCGAGCCGAAGACCGACAGCTCCGAAACTCCGTAGCGCACGCAGAGCTCGGCGATGGCCGGCAGCAGCCGCTCCAGCTCTTCCCGCGTCATACGTTCATTCTGCCAAACCAGACCCGAGGTGGCCCTCCGTATGCACCAGAGAAGGCGGCCGGGATGGTGGTACGGCGCAGGCCCTCCCGGAACGTGTCCGGGAGGGCCTGCGTCCGCTTCCCGTACGGCTACGCCTCGCGTGCGGCAGCCGTACGGTCACGTTGAGAGCACGACCGCGGCGGACCCCCCACGGCTCCACCACGTCACGCGGGTAGCGCCGAAAAAGGATCAGGCACCGACACAGATCACGTAAACGCTGCCCGAGGCGTTCTTTCCGGAGACCGTCCACCCAGTCGGCTTTCCGCCACTCACCACTGGTGCACTCTCGTAGATCTGCCCGGAGCCGCTGCCCTCCGACGTCGTGAACCCGCCACCCGTGGCAGTCCCACTACCGCAGGAGACAGTCTGAGAACTGGTGCCATGCTTGCCACCGCCGAAGGTGAAGCTCGCGGTCTTCACGGAGGCAGCGCCCATGCCGCCAGCGGGGCCGGCCGGACCCTGGGGACCTTCAGGCCCGGCAGGACCCGCCGGGCCCTGAGCCCCGGGCTTACCATCCGCCCCCTTCGGACCAGCAGGACCCTGAGTCCCAGGCTTACCATCATTACCCTTGGGCCCCTGAAGGCCGCGGTCGCCCTTGTCACCCTTGAGACCCTTGGCACCGTCCTTACCGTCGGCACCCTTCGGGCCCTGCGGGCCAGTTGCGCCGGTGTCGCCCTTCGGACCAGTGGCACCGTCCTTGCCGTCGATACCGTCCTTGCCGTTGGTGCCGTCCTTACCAGCGGGACCCTGCGGGCCCTCCTTACCGGGAAGTCCCTGGGCACCCTGGGGGCCGCGGAGGCCGCGCGGGCCGGCGTCGCCCTTCGGGCCCTGCGCACCCTGCTGGCCGACGCCGCCGATGCCCGCCGGCCCCTCCGGGCCCTGCTGCCCCTTCTGGTTCCAGGACACCTTGTACTCGGTGGTCTGACACTTGGTCGTCACGCCGACATGGCGCATGTAGCGCGTCTTCTTGTTGACACACGCGTAAAACACGGTGTCGCTCGCGCTCGAGGCGGTGGCCGCGCCACCGACGGCAAGGAGCGACCCGGCGAGCGCGCCGACCGTCATCAGGCCGATCGCGCGTCCACCCCGCAACTTGATACCCACGGTCATCCCTTTCTGAGGCACACGAGGTGCTTGGTGCTCAAGACACAGTTTCTTGCTGGAGACACAGGAATGACGATTGAACCTACATGGCGGTTGACGCCCCAAACGTCACGTATGCGTCTCGCGACCACCGGCAAACAGGCTCGTCAACAAGCTCACACGTGAACGACCTTGACGTTGTTGCTGTTAAAACGCCGATTTCACAGCGACAACGTCAAGGTCGATTCGAACCGATCACTTGTCGGCACGCGTCCGAGTGGCTGCCATGGCTTCGACGCCGTGGAGGAGCAGGTCGAGGCCGAAGGCGTAGTACCGCTCCTGGTCCAGCTCCCTTTCGTAGGTCTTGGCGAACTCGACCATGCACGGGAACCGGTCGGGGGGCAGCGCCTCCAACATCAGCCGTTTCTGCCGCCGCCACTCGGCCGCCTCCGCGGAGTTCAACATCCTGGGACACGCCGGATTGTTTCCAACGAGTCCGATTACCCCGTTGAGCAGGTAGGCGGCGACGAAATAACCGTCCTCCACCGTGAAGCCCGCCTCTTTGAGCAGGCTGAGCGCCACCTCGGTGGCCCGCGTGAAGCTCGGCACATCCTGCTTCACGACCACGGACAGGATCCCGGTCATGCAGGGATGCCGCCGCATCACTCCCAGCACCGCCTCGACCATCGCGCGCAGCCGTACGTTCCAGGGGGAGGCCGGGTCGAACTCGGGCGTCACCTCGGTCAGCAGGTGGTCGGCGACGCCCTGCAGCAGCAGGTCCTTGTTCTTGAAATGCCAGTAGAGGGCCATCGGCGTGACGCCCAACTCCTGGGCGAGGCGCCTGATCGTGAGCGCGTCGAGCCCTTCGGCGTCGGCGAGCGCGATGGCCCGGTCGACGACGGTCTGGCGGGTCAGCCGCTCGGCGCTTGGCATCGTCGCTCCCTCATTCTCTCGCCGGTAGTTGACAACTATACGCCGTACAAGGTCTCCTATACACCGCACATGTACGACGTACATTGACGTTGTATACGTACCTCGTATAGGAGGAGATGACCTATGAGCGGAAGATGGTGGGCGCTCGTCTCGGTGGCGCTCGCGACCTTCATGACCTACCTGGACAACAATGTGGTCAACGTCGCGCTGCCGACGATCCAGCGTGAGCTCGGGCTGACGATCTCGGGGCTGGAGTGGATCGTCAGCGCGTACATCCTGGTGTTCGCCGGACTGCTGCTCGTCGGCGGGCGGTTGGCCGACGTCCTCGGCGCCCGCACCACGTTCTTCGCCGGCCTCGCGGTCTTCACGCTCGCGTCGGTCGCGGCCGGCCTGGCGGGCGGGCAGGAGACGTTGATCGCGGCCCGCGCCCTGCAGGGGGTGGGCGCGGCCCTGGTGACGCCCGCGGCACTGGCCCTGCTGCCGAAGCTCTTCCCGGACCCGCGCGAGCGCGGGATGGCCATCGGCATCTGGAGCGCCGTCGGCGCACTGGCCCTCGCGGTCGGTCCGCTCACCGGCGGCCTGCTCAGCGAGAGCACGCACTGGGGCTGGATCTTCCTGATCAACGTGCCGATCGGCGCGGTCACCGCCCTGGTCGGGCTGCGCTCGATCCGGGTCGCCCGCACGACGGACACCGCCCGCACCGGCCTCGCCGGGCTCGACCTGCCGGGCCTGGGGACCTCGGCGGTCGCGCTGTTCGCGCTCACCTACGCGCTGATCGAGGGCGCGTCGCGCGGCTGGACCTCCACCCCGATCCTCGGCTCGTTCGCGGTCGCCGCGATCGCCGCGATCATGTTCGGAGTCGTCGAGTCCCGTACGGCACGGCCCATGATCGACCTCAGCCTGTTCCGTGAGCGGATCTTCAGCGGGGGTCTGCTCTCGATGGGCCTGTGGGCGTTCGGCGTGTTCGGCATCTACTTCTTCACCGCGATCTATCTGCAGAGCGCGCTCGGCTTCTCCCCGACCGAGGCGGGCGCGGGCTTCGTCCCGATGGCACTGGTCATGGCGGTCGGCGCCGTGCTGGCACCGCGGATCGCCGAGCGGCTGGGCGACGCCCGCACGGTCGCGATCGGTCTCGCCGTGATGGCGGGCGCCGTGGCCATGGTGTCGACCGTCGGCGAGGGCGACGGCTACCTCGACCTGCTCCCCTGGTTCCTGCTGTACGGCGCGGGCGGCGGGCTGCTCGTCCCGCTGACCAACGTCGTGCTCGGCGCGATGCCCGCGGCCCGGGCGGGCGTGGCCTCCGGCGTGCTGAACGTCTCCCGCGAGGTCTTCGGCCTGCTCGGCATCACGATCCTGGGCGCCATCATGAGCAGCCGCCAGAGCGCCGTCACCGGGACGCCGATGCACCGCTTCCTCGAGGCGTACCAGTTCACCCTGCTCATCGCGGCCGTGATCGTGCTGGTCGGCGTCCCGGTCAGCCTCTACTCCCTCCGCCGGGCCCGTACGGCCTCCCCCGAACCCGCCGCCGTCGCGGACTCGGCCGTCGCCGAACCAGTCGCCTGAGCCTCGGCAGAGAGGTAGGCACCGCTGGCGCAATGGTTGGGTGGACATCGACCGATTTCTGGTCCGGGAGGCGCTCAGGCTGCGGGAGGAGTACGGCCGTTTCCATCAGGGCTCCAAGCCGTTCAAGTCCGCTGACGCCCTCCATCTCGCGGCGGCGTTGCGTGAGCCCTTGCCCTTCGAAGAGCCCCGAACCGTAGAGGCGGCGCGGAGATGCGCGTGGCGACGAGGAGAAGGCCCTCTGCGCCGGGCGTCCGGGAGAATGGGCGGATGCCGCCGCGGAGACTGGATCCGGAGAAGGTTCGTGTAGCGCTCGACGCCCAACTCGCCGAGCTGGGCGAGCCGCCGTTCGACGGCCCGGCCGGCAGCGTGCCGGGCGCGTGCGCCCCTGCGGTGCTCGCCGCCTACGATGCCGGCCTGACGCCGGTCAGGGACGCCGCACGCTTCGCCGTACGGCACCTGCTGGACGAACTGGCCGCCCGGTCTCCCGGGAGGTCGGTGGAGGTGCGGGTGCCGCCGTACGCGGCCGTGCAGTGCGTGGCGGGGCCGCGGCACACCCGGGGCACCCCGCCCAACGTCATCGAGACCGACCCTCGGACGTGGCTGGAGCTGGCCACGGGCAGGCTCTCATGGGCCGATGCCGCGGCCGCCGGGCGGATCTCCGCCAGCGGCGCCAGGGCCGACCTGTCCGACCACCTGCCGCTGCGGTAGCTCCTTAATCCGTCACGCCGCCGAGCTTGCTTTCGACGCAGTGCTGCATGGCCTCCTGGTCCGGATAAAGCACGGGATCGAAGCATTCGCGCAGGCCCGTGTCCCGGAACCAGTTGCTGAACAGCACAGCGAAGAGCACCGCAAGGACCAGGGTCGCGATGCTCAGCGCGAGACCGATGACGGCCCGTCGCCGGTTGGAACGCTTGACGGTCGCCACGATCCCGACGATGAGGCCGGCGACCGCGACCAGCGCGCCGATCCCGCACACGGGCAGCAGGACGAGACCGGCGATGCCGAGCACCAGGGCGGCCGTGCCCAGTCCGCCACCGCTCGGCGGCGGTGGCGGCCAGCCGCCGCTCCCCGGTCCCATCGGTCCCGAGGGCGGCGGGGGCAGCGGCCCCCCGAACGGCCCCTGCCCATACGGTCCCTGCCCGTACGGTCCCTGAGGCGGCGGCCCGTACGGCCCCTGGGGCGGACCCTGGATCGGCTGGCCGTACGGCCCTCGCGGTGGGCCTTCAGGAGGCTGCGAATCGGGCTGTCGGGGGCGGTCGGGGTCGTCGGGTGTCGACACGGTGATCCCTTCCGTGAGTGATTTTGGGGCCTGCCGCAACGGCCAGACTCTCCCGAAAACCACGGCCGGGCCTGCGGCGACACGGCAAAGGAGGGTCGAGTGTTTCGGTGAAGTTCGACCAGCCCCGGGTCCGAGCAGCGTCATTGTCCAAATACACTCAAGTACGTGTTGAAGGGCGACGGCCGGTTGGGCCATGACCTCGACCCCCAGGACCGCGCGCCAAAGGACGCCTGTGGCGTCTTCGGCGTCTGGGCTCCCGGGGAGGACGTCTCCAAACTCACCTACTACGGCCTTTACGCGCTGCAGCACCGCGGGCAGGAGTCCGCGGGCATCGCGGTGAGCGAGGGCAACCGAATCCTCGTCTACAAGGACATGGGGCTGGTGGCCCAGGTCTTCGACGAATCCATCCTCGGCACGCTCCGCGGCCACCTCGCCATCGGGCACTGCCGTTACTCCACCACCGGATCGAGCGTCTGGGAGAACGCGCAGCCCACGCTGAACTCCACCGACGACGGCGGGCTGGCCCTGGCGCACAACGGCAACCTCATCAACACGGCGCAGCTCGCCGAAGGCGTCGCGCCGGGCTCCATCAGGGCCAGCACCGACACCGAGGTCCTGACCGCCCTCCTCGCCAAGCACGGCTCGCGTCCGGTCGAGGACGTGGCGGCCGAGCTGCTGCCGGAGGTGAAGGGCGCCTACTCGCTGGTCTGGATGACCGAGACCACGCTGTTCGCCGCCCGTGACCCGCAGGGCATCCGGCCACTCGTGTTGGGCCGGCTGGAGCGCGGCTGGGTGGTCGCCTCCGAGACCGCGGCCCTCGACATCGTCGGCGCCTCGTTCATTCGCGAGGTCGAGCCCGGTGAGCTGCTGACGATCGACGAACGCGGGGTGCGCTCCCAGCGGTTCGCCGCTCCCGAGCCCAAGGGCTGCCTGTTCGAGTACGTCTATCTCGCCCGCCCGGACACCACGATCGCCGGGCGCGGCGTGCAGGCCACCCGGGTGGAGGTCGGCCGCATCCTCGCCCGCGAGCACCCGGTCGACGCCGACCTCGTCATCCCCACGCCCGAGTCGGGCACGCCGGCCGCCATCGGCTACGCCGAGCAGAGCGGCATCCCGTACGGCCAGGGCCTGGTGAAGAACTCCTACGTCGGCCGTACGTTCATCCAGCCGTCGCAGACCATCCGCCAGCTCGGCATCCGGCTGAAGCTGAACCCGCTGCGCGAGGTGATCCAGGGCAAGCGCCTGATCGTGGTGGACGACTCGATCGTCCGCGGCAACACCCAGCGCGCCATCGTCAAGATGCTGCGCGAGGCGGGCGCCACCGAGGTCCACGTACGGATCTCCTCGCCGCCGGTGAGCTGGCCCTGCTTCTACGGCATCGACTTCGCGACCCGGGCAGAGCTGATCGCCGGATCGCTTACGGTGGAGGAGATCAGGCACTCCCTCGGCGCCGACTCGCTCGGCTACATCTCGCTCGAGGGGCTGACGCGGGCGACCACGCTGCCCGCCGACCGGCTGTGCCGGGCCTGCTTCACCGGTGAGTATCCCATTCCGATCGAGGACGACAGAGTGGGCAAGTTCGTACTGGAGGCCCAGCGATGAGCAGCTACGCCGCGGCCGGCGTCGACATCGAGGCCGGTGACCGCGCCGTCGAGTTGATGAAGTCGCGGGTCGCCCGCTCTCGCCGACCTGAGGTCGTCGACGACGCCAGCGGCTTCGCCGGGCTCTTCGACGCCTCGGCGTTCCTGCGCTACCGGCGGCCGCTGCTGGCGACCTCCACCGATGGTGTCGGCACCAAGGTGCTGCTGGCGCAGCGGCTCGGCAAGCACGACACGATCGGCATCGACCTCGTCGGCATGGTCGTGGACGACCTCGTGGTGTGCGGGGCCGAGCCGCTCTTCATGACCGACTACATCGCGTGCGGCAAGGTCGTGCCCGAGCGCATCGCCGACATCGTCGGCGGCGTGGCGGAGGGCTGCCGCCTGGCCGGCTGCGCGCTGGTCGGCGGTGAGACGGCCGAGCACCCCGGCGCCATGGGCCCGGACGAGTACGACCTGGCCGGCGCGGGCACCGGAGTGGTCGAGGCCGACGAACTGCTCGGCCCCCATCGGGTCGTGCCGGGCGACGTCGTGCTGGGCCTGGCCTCCACCGGGGTTCACTCGAACGGATACTCCCTGGTGAGGCATGTCATATCGACCGCCGGGCTCGACCTGGAGCAGGAACTGCCCGAGCTGGGCAGAACGCTGGGTGAGGAACTGCTCGAGCCGACCCGCGTCTACTCCCTGGACTGCCTCGCCCTGATCCGGGAGACCGAGGTGCACGCCCTGGCCCACATCACCGGCGGCGGGCTCGCCGCCAACCTGGCCAGGTCCCTGCCCGGCACCGCCGACGCCCTCCTGGACCGGGGCTCGTGGACGCCTCCGGCGATCTTCGAGGTGCTGGCCGGACACGGCAAGGTCCCGCAGGTGGAGATGGACCGGACGTTCAACCTGGGCGTGGGGATGTGCGCGATCGTCCCCGCCGGGCGGGCCGAAGCGGCGATGGCGCTGCTGACCGGGCGAGGGGTGCCCACCTGGATGCTCGGCGAGATCGTCGCCGGCACCGGGCAGGCCAGGTTCCGCTGATGTCCCCGCAGGGGAACAGTTCCGTACGGAACCGTTCCCCGCGTGGGCATGCCCCGAAGCGTGTCGGGCCCGCGCCTCTGACGCGCACCCCGTCTCACGCGGCATCCCGCCTGACGCGCACCCTGGAACTCCAGGTACCCCTGATACCCCTGGTACGCGACGGGATCACTGACTGTCAGTGCAGGCAAGTGAGCCGTCCGGCGAGGTTCACCCCGCCGGACGGCTCACTTGGCACTCACAAACGGATCAACGGCGCCCACGACGCTCGCTGGCCTCGCCCTCGCCCTCGTCGTCATCGTCGACGGCGTAGTCGGCATACCGACTGGCCAGCTCTTCGTAAGGGTCATGCTCCTTGTTGCGGCCGGAATCGTCCTCGTCCACGACTCCGAGCTCCGCGCGCAGGCGCTCAAGATCCGTTCCGCCGCTGTTGTACTTCAGCTGACGGGCGACCTTGACCTGCTTGGCCTTTGCTCGGCCGCGCCCCATTGGCTCGACCCCCTCATGCGGGGCCGTGCCCGACCCCTCGTCACTAACGCACCGCGCACTGACGCACTGACTTCAGGCGCCAGTCTCTCACTCGCCTATTACCGTACCTGGTTTGTGCGCCGCTCGGTACGTCGTACGAGTGGCGCTGGTCAACGTCCGAGCCAAATGCCCCTCAGCCGACCTACTTCCGACATTCTTCGCTCTGCCAGCCTATCCGCTGCGGCACCCGGAGGGACGCCTTCCACGTCGGCCATCTCGAAGATCTTGAGTGTGGTGTCGAAGATCCGGGCGGCCCGGGCGCGGGCCCTGGCCATGTCGAAGCCCTCGATCTCGTCGGCCACCTGGATGACGCCTCCGGAGTTCACGAGGTAGTCGGGGGCGTAGAGGATGCCCCGCTCGGCGAGCTGCTTCTCCACGTCGGGGTGGGCGAGCTGGTTGTTGGCCGCACCACAAACGATCCTGGCCTTGAGCTGGGGAACGGTCGTGTCGTCGAGCGACCCGCCGAGGGCGCACGGCGCGTAGACGTCGATGTCGGCGGCGGTCAGCGCGGCGGTGTCGGCGACGACCTCGACCGACGGGTGGCGCTGCCGCACCCGCTCGACCGCCTGCTCGGACACGTCGCAGACGACCACCTCGGCGCCGTCCTCGACCAGGTGGTCGACGAGGCGGTGCCCGACCTTGCCGAGCCCCTCGACGCCGACCCGGCGTCCGTTCAGCGAAGAGGTTCCGTACACGTGCTCGGTCGCGGCCCGCATGCCCTGGAAGACCCCGAAGGAGGTGAGGATGGAGGAATCTCCGGCTCCGCCGTGCTCGGGGGTCCGCCCCACGACGTAGGAGGATTCGCGCGCGACGATGTCCATGTCCTCGGCATAGGTGCCGACATCGCAGGCGGTGTAGTAGCGGCCGCCGAGCGACTGGATGAACCTGCCGTAGGCCCGCAGCAGGGCCTCGCTCTTGCAGGCCGCCGGATCGCCGATGATGACGGCCTTCGCGCCGCCGAGGTCGAGTCCGGCCAGTGCGTTCTTGTACGCCATGGCACGGGAGAGGTTGAGCACGTCGGCGAGCGCGGCCTGCTCGCTCTCGTAGGGGTAGAACCGGGTGCCGCCGAGTCCCGGCCCGAGGGCGGTGCTGTAGATAGCGATGATCGCGTACAGGCCGCTGCGCTCGTCTGAGCAGAAAACGACCTGTTCGTGCTTCACCGGCTGGATGGGGGTCGCGTCCTTGGCAGGGCTGGCGTCCTTGTGGGAGAGCCCGAAGACGTCGGTCACGATGGTGACTCCTGATCGCCTCTGTTCGCCGCCTCCGTGCGGCGAAATCTCCTCAATCTTACCGAGGTCCACGGGAAACGATCATGTAAAGTCGGGACAGTACTGCACATGTTCGCAGCGTCGTGGCACGATTCTGGTGTGCTCCCCTACGCTGCCTATCTCCGTGTGTACGAGCCACTGACCGCCTTCGCTCCGCAGGATCAGGTCAGATGGGCCCGCTATGCCGAGTCCAGGAACCGGCCGCGCAGGGCGGGCGCGCTCGAGGTCGAGCACGGCGAGTCCCTCCGCCGGCTGATATGCGTGCCCCCGGTGCCCGCCCCCGAGGAGGAGAGCCCGAACGCGTACCTGCGCCGGGTCGAGGAGATGCTGTACGTCTGCCCATGGCAGAGCAGGCTCCGGTCATGGCTGGCGTTCGCCTCGTTCCGCGGCAGCCTGCCGATCAGGCTGGCCGACCGGTTCGTGCCCGACAAGGTCGCCGAGCGGACGGCGGACGACTTCGACCGGTTCAAGCGCTACGAGCACTCGCTGCGGACGCACATAAGGACCAGCACCTGGCACGTCCCGACCTCGTGGTTCGTCCCGTTCGACTCGGCCGAGCGGTGGCTGGTCCTGGGGCCCGAGGCGAGCGGCGAGGCCGCCGCCCCGACCACGACCGCGCCGCCCAGGAACATGCTCTACGTCACCTCGATGGCCCAGGCGCGACGCCGGGTGGCACGTGCGCTCGTGACGATCCGGCGGCACGTGGGTCAGGTGGCGGCGCTCACGGATGTCGAGGACGTGGGCCGCTGGCTGGAGGAGTTCCACCCTCACTCTCTCGTCGAGCTCGACTACGGCGGCCTCGTCCACCTGATGGACGACAGCACACTCCAGGGCGACCAGTCCGTGGCCGAGGTGGCCACCGCTCTCACGAGTTTGGACAACGGACAGGAGGAGCTTGCTTTCGCGATGTATCAGCGAGTCATCCTCCGCTGGAGGTCGATCAAGGCCCTCGAAAGGGCAAACTGATCGTAATGAAAGCATTGTGACCTGCACGAACTGGTCACGGAACGTTCGATCTCACATCTACGAACTGAGCAGTTTGCCGTTTTCACTGCGATACCACGAAACGTGTCGCTAGAATCACCGAGCGTGACATCAACCCGTGGTCGAGACGTTGTGCCCGGAGGGCTCGCCAATCGCACTACGTGGCTGTATGGTCACGTGGGGTGATGCCGTAAATGATCCCGAAAAAACCGCACGTGTGGCTCGTTTACGGACATCCCTGGCAAGCGTCAGACCAGACAAGCGCCAAATAGGACAAGCGCCAGCCAAGTCATCGCTGACGCGGTCCAAACGGAGGAGAGGCCGCAGAAATGACAGCTCGTACACCCGAGGCCGAGCCCCTGCTCACCCCGGCGGAGGTCGCCACGATGTTCCGCGTCGACCCCAAGACCGTCACCCGTTGGGCCAAGGCGGGCAAGCTGACGTCCATCCGTACGCTCGGGGGGCATCGGCGCTACCGGGAGACCGAGGTCCGTGCGCTGCTCGCGGGGATCCCGCAGCAGCGCTCCGAGTAGTACGGGGCGGTCCCCGCGAGGAGAGAACGAGCGCGCTCGCGTCGGGAAATGCGGGTGCGTCAGCACGGGCCCGTGGCCGACGTGGGTCGCGGGTCGTATGGGGGGCCGGCGCCGCCCGCCCGGCGCCTCCCCGCTACCCGGCCGTTTTCCGCCGGCCCGGCTGCACATGCGTCAGCATCCGGCCCACCTCCTGATCATGCTCGGCCGCCGCCATCAGCATCGCGACCATCTGGTCCACCAGCATTCGCTCGAGTCCGGCTCGGTCCACGTCACGGTGCTCCAGCCAGTCGAGCCCGGCCATCTCAACCGCGGCGTGACGCGGAGCATCCGCCCCGGAGCGCCGACCCGCATCTGGCGCATGATGAGCCGCAGCATGCGCTGCGCGCCGCCGGTCCACGCTCAGTCTCCGCCGGACCCGCCGTGTGCCGTCTTCCACCTGGCGTGTGGCACCCACACCTTGAACACTATCGGGTGGATCCGCCAGGTTTCTCCTGACGCCAAGCTCCGACGGCGGCGCGAAACCGCCAACCCCGACCCGCAACAGCCTCCCCAAAACCACCAACTGCCCTACGACGAGCAACCTGGCCCCCCGCAACAGCCTCCCCAAAACCACCAACTCGCCCTACGGCGAGCAACCTGGCCCCCCAACGGCGCCCAACCGCAATCGGGCATCCCCAACGCCCGGAGGAACGGGCAGGAATCAGCATTACGGCCTCAACCCGTG
>NZ_BOOG01000060.1 GCF_016863115.1 Sphaerimonospora thailandensis | reverse complement strand
TGGTAGCCCGTGCAGGTGCCCGGGTTGGAGGTGGGGCCGGGGCTGGGGCTGACGGTGGGGCTGGGGCTCGGGTTGGGGTTGCCCCCGCAGGTGCTGTCGTTGCCGGCCACGTTTACGGCGGTCCAGGCCGCCTGGACGGCCTTGTACTCAGTGGAGCAGTTGCCGTAGAGATCGGTGGCGGCGCGCAGGGTGTAGGCGCGGGCGGTGTTGCCCGGGTTGCTGGAGTTCACGTAGCGGGTGCTGGAGGTGAAGTGGTTGGCCAGGGCCTGGAACCAGATCTTCGCCGCCTTGTCGCGGCCGATGCCGGTCACGGCCGGGGCCGAGCCGCACACCGGCGAGTTGCCGTACCGCGTGCTGCCGGAGCCCTCGGCGAGCATGAAGAAGAAGTGGTTGCCGACGCCGGAGGAGTAGTGCACGTCGACGCTGTTCGTGCTGGTCGACCAGCACGAGTGCGAGCTTCCGTCCAGCGACGGGTTGTACATGTAGCGCAACGGACTGCCGTCGCCGCGGATGTTGATCTTCTCGCCGATGTCGTAGTCACCGGGGTCGGAGGTGTTGTCGGCGTAGAACTCCACCATGCTGCCGAAGATGTCGCTGGTCGCCTCGTTGAGGCCGCCGGACTCCCCGGAGTAGGTCAGGTTGGCGGTGCGCTCGGTCACGCCGTGGCTCATCTCGTGCCCGGCCACATCGATCGCGACCAGCGGCCGGGAGTTGCCCGACCCGTCGCCGTACGTCATCTGGGAGCCGTCCCAGAAGGCGTTCACGTAGTTGCTGCCGTAGTGGACGCGGCTCGGCACGCCCTGACCGTTGCCGAAGATGCCGTTGCGGCCGTGCACGTTCTTGAAGTAGTCGAACGTGGTCGATGCGCCGTAGTGCGCGTCGACGGCCGCGCTCTGCCGGTTGCTGTTGGAGCCGTTGCCCCAGGTGTTGTCGGAGTCGGTGAACGTCGTGCAGGTGCCGCTGGTGCGGTTGTTCATGTCACACGTACGGCCGTTGCCGTGGGCCACGTCCACCATGCTGTAGGAGCCGCTCGACCCCGAAGTGGAGATCGTGACGGTGCCCGAGTAGATCGAGTTTCCGGTGCCGTCGACGTGCCTGATCTCGTCGAACGACGACAGGACCGTCCCGGCGAGCGCGTCGGTGATCACGTGCAGCCGCGACGGTGTCTGCCCGTCCTCGGCCACACCGCTGACCACGGTCTCCCAGGCCAGCCTGCCGTTCCCTGTGGAGGCGTCGACGATCAGTTCGGGCTTGCCGACCTCGCCGGCCTCTCCGGTGAACGCGTCCTTGGCCTTGGCGGCCGCGTCGGCCGCGCTGATCTTCGGGGTGACGCCGAGCGTGAGCGGCGCCGTCAGGCCCACCGACGCCCCGTCGAAGGCGCCGTCCGTGTTGAGGTGGACGACGAAGTCGCCGCCGAGGACCCGCAGGTTGTGGTACTTCCGGGTGTAGCGCACGTGGGCCGTGCCGTTGTCGTCCACGTTGGTGGCGGACACGGCGTACTTGTCGGAGCCCCCGGCGCGCACGGCCTCACTGTGCTGCGCGATGGCCCGGTCGGCCTTGGCCGTGATGGCGGGGTCGGGGGCCGGGTCCGCGGCAGTCGAGGCCAGGGCCGTCGAAATGGGGATCGCGGTCGTGGCCGCGACGGCCACGGCGGCGATGCCGATCGGAGTCAGTCTTCGGAGGAAACCTCTCATGTCGTCCTCGCTGCTAGACGATGTGGGGGGGACCGCGGCCCGGCCGGGTGGCCGTGCCGCGACATCGACGCGGGACCTGTACCGGTCATGTGTGCGCCGGGACAGGGCAGGAGCGCCGCGACCAGACCGTCCCAATCTCGACAGATCGGGTCAATGATCTAGACAGAGCATGCAAACTTTGTCGATCCGTACGGCACGGCGATCAGGTTCAGCGGGATTTCCGTGACGGAAGGTGACGAAGTGAAACCGCTCCGAGATGCGGTTGGCAAGGAATCGACAAGCACCCGCAAGTGCGGCCGACTCGGCCAAAGAGATCGACAGCGGAGATCAGTAAAGGAAACCGCCGGCTCGGGCCGCGAAATCCCGCACATCGGGCCGACCGCCCCAGCGGGCGACCATCCGGTCGCGCAGGCCCCGCAGCTCCTGGCTGATCATCGTGGTCGGCACGGCGACCGCGTCGGCGAGCACCGACTCGGCGACCACCAGCGCGGTCTCGACGTTTCCGGCGCAGGCGTAGCCATCGGCCAGCCGCAGTGTGAGCATCACCCGAGCGGGACGCATGTGCGGCGGCAGATGGCGCAGCGACCGCTCGATCGCCTGGACCGCCAGACCGGCCACGGACCGGTTGGCCGTGACGACCGCGATGTCACGCAGCGCGCCGCCGGTGCTCGACTCGACGCGGAGGTGACCGGCGGCGCCGCACAGCCAGGGCGCCTCGAGCTCGTCGCGCTCGCCGAACCGGGTCAGATGCACCCTGGCGTGCGCGATATGCCGGTGGCACTCGGCCGCGTCGCCGCCCAACCCGTGTGCCCGGGCCTCGTAGAGATCGGCAAGGGCCGCCACCCAGGGCCGGTCCGGTCCGGCCGCCCGGATCCCGCGCGCGTACGCCAGAGCGGACTGCGGGTCGTTTTCGAGCCGGGCCAGCGTGCTCATGTCGCCGAGCAGGGACACGCGCGCCACGAGGTCCTCGGCCATGGCGGCCCAGCGCAGGCCGCCGCCGAACCAGGCCGCGGCCATGCCGTGCTGGCCGCGCTGCATCCGCAGCACCGCGGCCAACTGCGCGTAACCGGCGGCGAGGCTGAGCAACGCCCGCCGGTACGGCCCGGCGAGCACCTCCGTCCACCGCACGATCGCGTGCAGCGCGTGCTCGACCACTGTGACGAGCACCGCCGCCACCCGCTCGTCGGCCGCCTGCCAGTACGCCGCCAGGAGCGCGGCCAGCACGTGCACGGCATCGGCGTCGATGCTCTGCGGGGGTGGAGAGGTCTGGTCGAACGCGCAGGAGGCGAGATAGGTCGACAGCGCCTCCGCCGGAACGGGCACCGCACAGCCCGCGGTGTCGTGAAGCGGGCACGCCAGCCCATAACTGGGCAGGTGGGACGGCCAACTCAGCGTTTCGAGGATCTCCATGTCGGCCAGCAGTGCTCTGCCGTCTCCGGGCAGCGGAGTGGACAGGGACAGTCCGATCGAGCCCGTGCCGGTCCCCGCCTGTCCGGGCAGAGCCGCCGCCGTATAGGCCGCCTGCAGCTCCCCACCGGTGCCGAGCAGGTCGTCCAGTCGCCGCACGAGCCGGGGGGACGGCTCCCGGCTTCCGCCCTCCAGCTTGCTGATCGCGCTGTGGTCGTAGCCGACGTGGATCCCGACCTGCGCCTGTGTGAGCCCGGCCCGCCGGCGCCAGTGCCGCAGGCGTCGGCCGAACTCCTCCCACCGGGCCGGCGACCGGACGGCCGGGGAGTTCGCGTGCGCAGTCTCGGCGTCCACCAGGCTCCCAAGGCCGCCTCTTTACAGAAACCTTACTGAGATTGGTCGGATCGTAGCTCTACGCCGGATGCCCGACAAGACCCGATTCCACGCCTTCCTGACGCGCCCCCGCTCCCTGCACGTTGACGAAGTCCACGTGATCGTAGATCCGGTCGAGGTCGAAGCCGTCCGTGAGCCTCCTCCGGTCCCTGGGCAGGTACACGGTCAGCAGATAGCGCCTGCCCGTCTCCTCACCGAGCGCGTCGAGCTGGCAGCGGAACTCGGCGAGCAGCTCGGTCAGGTTCTCCCGATCCGCGTCGCTGACATGGTTTCCGGCATGTCCCCCGGACCCCGGCCACTCCCAGTCGATGTCGATGCCGTCGAAGACGCCCTCGGCGCTGCGCGGGCCGCCCCGTCCGCCGAACTCCGGAAGATCACCTCTGATGTAGGCGTCCAGGCATGACCTCACGAACCTCCGCCTGCTCTCGGCCGTCGCCGCGACGTCGGAGAAGTACTTGGAGTAGCTCGGACCACCGATCGAGATCAACGTCTTGAGGCCGGGGTGACGGGCCTTGAGCTTCTTGAGCTGGTTGAAGTTGCCGCCCAGCGCTGTGTCGGGCGCGTCGGCGACCCCGTCCACCGACTCTGCCGCGGAGAACCCCCGCAGGTAGTCGGCCCAGGCGTCGCCGGCGCCGTCCCCCTGATCGGGATCGTCGGGGTCGGGCAGGGGCGGCCTGGTCACCCCGCTCAGGCAGGTCAGCGCGTCGGGGTCGATGTTGGCGAAGGCGTAGTTGACGTGGGTCAGCCGGGCCGCCAGGCCACTGGTCTCCAGGCTCATCACCGTGGACGTGCCGCCGAAGGCACCGCGCTGGGCCAGATATCCCACCCGCGCCGTCCGCGGCGTGGGAGACGGCCGGGGAGGGGGAGGCGGCGGGGAGGGCGTGACGGTCACCCGGACCGTCACGGTCACCTCCGGCTCGGGCGGGGCATCGTCATCGGACCCATCGGCCGGGCCCTCCTCCTCGTCAGCGGCGGCAGCGGCGGCGGCGGCGGAACTCTCCCCCGAGGCAGGCGCGACCGCGGCCACCGGGGACAGCGGAGGGTTGGTCATGACAAGGGTCCGCCTGGCGGCGGGGGGCGTGCTCCCCGTTGCCTGGACCTGGCCGCCGTGCCATACGCCGTACCACACGACGAACAGCGAGGACATGACTGCGGCGAGGACCAGCACGGTGAAGGCGCCTCGCGTGATCGCTCCCATGGGATGACTCCGAGATGCCGGGGCGTGACCGTACGCGTTGACGAGATTGCCGAGGGAGCGTAGCGACGGCCTGACCAGCGGACAATCCACGCAACCTTAAGCACCGCTTATGGTCGGCTCATCCCGCAGCAGGGCACGTTCCAGCCTTCGCCTGTGATTTTCGTCACATCATCCCGGGCCGCTGCGACTTTCACCTTCGCGGACCGGGCGGGGTGTCGACCTGAAGATCGTGGTGCGGATATATGGTGAAACATCATTTTTTGTGGGAGCAACGTTGTTCTTCGGCATCACCAACATCTGGACCTACGTCCTCGGCTCGTTCCTCATCATCCTGCTGCCCGGCCCCAACTCGCTGTTCGTGCTCTCCACCGCGGCGAGGCGAGGTGTCAGGTACGGCTACCGTGCCGCGTGCGGGGTCTTCGTCGGCGACAGCGTGCTGATGTTCCTCTCGGCGGCAGGCGTGGCCTCGCTGCTGAAGTCCACGCCGCTGCTGTTCTCGGTGGTCAAGTACTCCGGCGCGGCGTACCTGGCGTGGATCGGCTTCGGCCTGGTTCGCACGGCCTGGAAGTCGTTGCGCTCCCCCGCCGCGCCCCGTGAGGTCGAGGCGGCCGAGGCGCGCGTGCCGCCTGAGAGCGGTCCATTCCGCAGGGCCCTTACGATCAGTTTGCTCAATCCCAAGGCGATCCTGTTCTTCGTGGCGTTCTTCGTGCAGTTCGTGGACCCGTCGTACGGCGCGCCCGCGCTGTCGTTCCTGATCCTCGCGCTGATCATCCAGGTCTTCAGCGTCGCCTATCTGACGATGCTCATCTTCGGCGGCACTCTCCTCGCCGACCGCTTCCGGCGGCGCCGCGCACTGTCGGCCGGTCTGACCTCGGGTGCGGGCATCCTGTTCCTGGGCTTCGGCGCCAAGCTGGCCACGGCCACGCTGAGCTGACCGACGGAAGCCGCAGAACGTTACAAATTGGCAGGTTATAGGGCACGAAACGCAAAAATCGGGTAATGTCCGGGCATGTCCGGCGCTTCGTTCCCCCGCATCCAGACAGTCACCGGCGCGGTTCCCGTCTCGGAGCTGGACGGACCGGTGCTGCCCCATGAGCACATGCGCACCGACACCCGCTGGGGCGTCGGGGTGGAATCCGACCCGCGACGCTGGCTGGACGAGGAACGGCACATCATTCCCGAGATCAGAGTCCTCGGGCGGGAGCACGGCCTCACACTGATCGTCGAGCACAGTTGCCTGGGTATGGCGAGGGATCCGGCCGCGCTGGCCCGCGTCTCCATGGACACCCGGGTCCACGTCGTGACCGCGACGGGCTTCGCCGCCGAGCCGTTCTCCGGCCATCTGATCCGGCACCGCGATGTGGACGACCTCACCGGCGACCTGCTGCGGGAGATCGGCGCCGGACTCGACGGGACCGGCGCCCGGCCGGGGCTCATCGTGGCGGCCTCGTGGGACGAGATCCCGACTCCCGCCGAAGAACGCGCGGTGATCGCGGCGGCCCGCGCCTCATTGCATGCCGATCTTCCAGTGGCCGCGGAAAGCCTCGAACTGCTGGAGCTCCTGCTCTCCAACGGCGTTCCCGCGCGGCGGCTGAGCATCCGCGGCGCGGATGCCCCCGCCCAGCGCAAGATCGCCGAGACCGGGGCCTACGTGAGCGTACGGGAGGCCGAGCAGGTCCTGGCCCTCCTGGACGCCGGGCACGCCGAGCGGGTGCTGCTCAGCAGCGGGGTGGAGCGCCAGGAGCACGTCGCCGCTTACGGCGGGCACGGGTACGCCCGGCTGTTCGACACGCTCATCCCGGCCCTGAGCGGAGCGGGTGTCGACAACGACACGCTTCACCTGATGATGTGCGAGAACCCCCTGCGCTGGCTCACCGACGCGGGGTGAGGCGACCCCTCCCCCCGCTCCCCCCAGAGGGGTGGGGGGTCAGGAGTCGAAGCCGAGGCCCATGGCGTCGAGGAGGCGCAGCCAGGCGTTGCGACGGCCCTGGTGGGCATCGGCCCGGGCCATCGACCATCGGGTGAGCTGGATGACGCCTGACCTGAACGGCTCGGGCGGGAACGGCAGCGGCTTCTCCCTGACCATGCGCAGCCGGGTCCGCTCGGTGTCGCCGCCGCCGAAGCCCGGGCCGCCCCAGTCCGAACCAGCACGGTCCGGGCCGCCGAGCAGGTCGAGCATCACGTTGGCGCCGAACCGGGTGGCGCCCACGCCCAGGCCCGTGTATCCCACGGCATAGGCGAGACGGGAGTCGTACGCCGTGCCGAAGAAGGCACTGAACCGGCTGCAGGTGTCGATGACCCCGCCCCAGCGGTGGCTGAACCGCACCCCATCGAGCTGCGGGAACGTCTCGAAGAAGTGCCTGGCGAGCTTCTCGAACGTGGCGTCGCGCTGGTCGTGCGCCGCCTTGATCAGGCCGCCGTTGTGGTAGACCGCGTCGTAGCCGCCCCACAGGATCCGGTTGTCGTCGGTCAGCCGGTAGTAGTGGAACTGGTTGGCCGAGTCTCCCACGCCCTGCCGGTTCCGCCAGCCGAGCTCGGCCAGCCGGGCCGGCGGCAGCGGCTCGGTCATCAGCGCGTAGTCGTACACCGGCACGAGGAAGTGCCCGAGTCGGCGCAACAACGGCGGGAAGACGCCGGTGCCGAGTGCCACCCGCCGGGCCCTGACCCTGCCCCCGGGGGTGACGAGCTCCAGCAGCCTCCCGCCGTCGCGCACCGACCTGACCGGCGTGTGCTCGAAGATCCGCACACCGAGCCGCAGACAGGCGTCCCGCAGCCCCCAGGCCAGCCGGGCCGGGTCGACCATGGCGGTCCCGTCGCGGTCCCACAGGCCGCCGAGGTAGGTCGGGGAGTCCACCTCGGCCCGCACCTGGTCCCGGTCGAGCCGGTCCAGCCGCAGGCCGAGGGAAGCGGCGGCCTCCGCCTCCTCGTCCAGCCCGTCGAGCTGCCACTCCTCGGTGGCGACGTGCAGCTCGCCGGTGCGCTCGAACGAACAGTCGATGCCGTACCGCGTGAGCGTCGCCTCGATCTCGGCCAGGTTCTGGCGCCCGAGCCGCTCCAGCGTGGCGATCTCCTCGGGCCAGCGCCGCAGCCCATTGCCCAGGCCGTGGGTGATGCTGGCCGCGCAGAAGCCGCCGTTGCGGCCGGAGGCGGCCCATCCGATCCTGCGGCCCTCCAGCAGGACCACGTCGAGCGAGGGCTCTCGCTCCTTGGCCAGCAGCGCGGTCCACAGGCCGGAGAAGCCGCCTCCGACCACGGCCAGATCGGCGACCGCGCCCGCGGCCTCCCGGGCGTCGATCGGCGGCAGCGGATCCGTCGCGATCGGACGGTCCAGCCAGTACGGCTTGCGCTCCGCGTCAGCGAGGGCCTTCAGCGGATCCACACATTTCACTTCCCTACAGCGGCATGAACCGCTAAATCAACTACGACGTCGGGCCATCAGGGCGTTGATCACCGCGATCGACACACCGGCCGCGAAGATCAATGTGCCCATGATGTTGACCTGGGGCGGGATGCCCACGCGGGTGGATCCCCAGATCCACAGCGGGAACGTCACCGTGCCGCCCGCGTTGAAGTTCGTGATCACGAAGTCGTCGATGGACAGCGCGAACGCGAGCATCGAACCCGCCAGCACACCCGGGAAAATCATGGGCAGGGTGACCAGGCGGAATGTGGTCCAGGTGCCCGCGCCGAGGTCCCTGGCGGCCTCCTCGAGCGAGCGGTCCAGCGTCATCACCCGGGCCCGGACCGTCACGGCGACGAACGAGATCGAGAACATCACGTGCGAGATCACGATCGTCCAGAAGCCCAGCGGCACGGCGAGGGTCACGAACAGCGACAGCAGCGAGGCGCCCATCACGATCTCGGCACAGGAGATGGCCGCGAACATGACGACGTTCGTCGTGCCCGACCCGCGGAAGCGGTACCGGCCGAGGGCCAGCCCGATGAGCGAGCCGAGCACGCCCGCGATCACCATGGTCAGCAGGGCGATGAGCAGCGAGTTCACCAGCGCCTCGGTCAGGTCGCCGATCTCGAACAGCTTGCCGTACCACTTGAGCGTGAAGCCCTGCCAGCTGGTGTTGTAGCGGCCCTGCGTGTCGTTGAACCCGAACAGGACCATGACGGCGATCGGCGCGACCAGCCAGGCGATCACCAGCCAGGTGTATATCTGCAGGCCGCGGCCGGCCAGCAGGGGCCTGCGCCCGGCCGCCCTCCCGCGTGTGGTCATCGGGCCGCCACCTCCAGCACGTCCTCGGTGCCCAGCGCCTTGGCGTAGGCGAAGATGCCGACCAACAGCAGCGCCATCAGCGTGAACGACAACGCCGAGGCCGTCGGGTAGTCCTGGGTGACCAGGTACTGGTTCTGGATGACGTTGCCGATCATCGTGGTGTTCGTTCCGCCGAGCACCGACGCGTTGACGTAGTCCGACGTCGCCGGCACGAACGTCATGAGCACGCCGGCGAACACGCCGGGCAGCGACAGCGGGAGCACCACGCGCAGGAACGTCTGGAACCGGCTCGCGTACAGGTCCTGCGCCGCCTCCAGCACCCGCGGGTCGATCCGCTCCAGCGCCACGTACATCGGCAGCACCATGAACGGCAGGAAGTTGTACGCGAGACCGCCGATCACGGCGTACGGCGTGGCCAGGACGCGGAAGCCCTCCGGCAGCAGCCCGAGGCTCTTCAGCGGGCCCAACAGGATGCCGTTGTCGGACAGCATGAACTGCCAGGAGATCGTCCGGAGCACGAACGACACCAGGAACGGCAGCAGCAGCAGGAACAGGTAGAGCGACTTGTGTTTGCCGCCCTTGAACGCGATCCAGTACGCCACCGGGAAGCCGATGATGATCTGGATCACGGTCGAGGCCAGGCCGTAGATCACCGAGCGGATGATCTGATCGTGGTAGTTCGACAGCCCATCGGCGTACGAGTGCCAGTTCCAGGCGAAGGCATAGCCTTCCTCCACGCTGCCCGACTGCAACGACAGCGACAGCATGACCACCATCGGGACCACGAAGAAGATCGCCAGCCAGATGCCGCCCGGGAAGATCAGCGCGTACGGCGTCAGCGCCGCCCTGAGCCTTCTGCTCATGAGGTGGTGATGGGCTGGAAGACGCTCTCGAACTTCTTGTGCTCCTCGCTGTCGGCGAAGGTCACATAAGTCCGCAGCTTGGCGTAGTCGTCCTCACTCGGGAACACCAGCGGGCTGCTCGCGATCATGTCGAGCGTCTTCTTGTCCTCCCCGGACGCCTTGGCCGCCTTCTCGACGATGATCTCCTTGGCCGCGGGCACCGGGGTGACGTAGTTGATGTACTCGGTCAGGCTCGCCGCGATGGCGGGCTCGTAGAAGAAGTCGATCATCATGATCGCGTCGACCGGGTTGGCGGCCGTCTTCGGGATCATGAAGTTGTCGGTCCAGATGGTCGCGCCCTCGTCGGGGATCACGAACTTCAGGTCGGTGCCGTCGGAGAGGTTCTTCTGGAAGATGTCACCGGACCACGCCTGCGTGATCCAGATGTCGCCCTTGGCCAGCGGGTCGATATACGACTGGTCGTAGTATTTCCGAACGATCCCGGAGTCGCGCTGTTCCTCGAGCTTCGCGGCCGCCTTCTCCCAGTCGGCCAGTGTGGACTTGTCCGGGTCGATGCCCAGGGCGAACATCCCGAAGTTCGCGATCTCCTGCGAGTCGGCCATCATGCCGACCTTGCCCTTGTACTTCGGATCCCACAACGCCGCGTAGCTCGTGGGCGGAGTGTCGACGTACTTCGGGTTGTACGCGATGCCGGTCATGCCGGAGGCGTACGGGACCGTGAAGACGTTGCCCGGGTCGAACGCCTCGTTCTTGTACCGCTCCCCGACGTTCTCGGCGAAGTTCGGCAGCTGTGCGTGATCGAGCGGCGCCAGGTAACCCAGCTTGATCAACTGGGTGAGCTGGAAGCTGTTGGTGACGATCATCACGTCGTAGTCGATGGACTGACCCGCGGCGAGCTGCGGCTGGATCTTGGCATACCAACTCGTGGTCTCCTGGATGACCTCCTTGTGGTTCACCGTGATCCCGGTCCGCTTGGTGAACTCCTTGAGCTCGGGCAGCTTGGGATCCATGTAGAGCGGCCAGTTGGCGAAGTCGATGTGGCCGTTCTTCACCTTGCCCGACCAGTATTTGTCCACCTCGGACTCGACCTGCGCGGAGGAGGTCGGCCGGGCCACGCTCTTGCCCTGCACGCCACAGGCGGCGAGGGCCAGCCCGGCGGCCGACAGGCCGGTCAGGCGCAGGGCGTCGCGGCGTCCGAGCCGCCGTCCGGTCATGCCGCGAAGGAAGGCGAGATCCTGCCTGGAGGAGTCGTTCATGAGGTTGTGCTCCGGGGATTTGCTGTGCGTGCTCTGGAGAACCGCGCTCGGGGGAATCGGCTCGGGGGAATCGGTGTTACCGCAGCGCGTAGGAGTGCCGGGGCTGCCAGGAGAGCCAGACCGTGTCGCCTCGCCCGGCCGTGATGGTGCTGTCGTGCGCGTTCTGCTGGAACACGGTGATGTCGGCGCCGTCGGCGAGCACCACCGTGTAGCTGTTGGATGTGCCGAGGTACACGACCTCCGCCACCGTGCCGCGCACGATGCTCAGGTCGCCCACGGGCTGCTCCGTCGAGATGGTGATCTTCTCGGGGCGGACGGTGAGGTCGACCGCGTCGCCCGTGGACGCCGTACCGTCGGCCGGGATCACGATCCGGTCGCTGGGGCCGAGCGCGAGCACCGCGGTCGCGCCGGTCACGTGCTGCACGGTGCCGCTGAGCAGGTTGGAGGTGCCGATGAACCCGGCGACGAACTTGGTCGCCGGCCTCTCGTAGATCTCGCGCGGGTCGGCGAGCTGCTCCACCAGCCCGTCGTTCATCACGGCGATGCGGTCACTCATCGTGAGCGCCTCGCCCTGGTCGTGGGTGACGTAGACGAACGTGATGCCCACGTCCCGCTGGATGCGCTTGAGCTCGATCTGCATGGCCTGGCGAAGCTTCAGGTCGAGCGCGCCGAGCGGCTCGTCCAGGAGCAGCGCCCGGGGCCGGTTCACCAGGGCGCGGGCGAGCGCGACACGCTGCTGCTGACCGCCGGACATCTCCTTGGGGCGGCGCTTCTCGCGGCCGACCAGGTCCACGACCTCCAGGATGTCGCCCACCCGGCGCTTGATCTCGTCGCCGGGGACCTTCTTGCGCCTGAGCCCGAAGGCCACGTTCTCCCAGACGCTCATGTGCGGGAACAGAGCATAGGACTGGAAGACCATGTTCACGTCGCGCTTGTTCGGCGGCACGTTGGTGACGTCCTCGCCGCGCAGCCGGACGGTCCCCCGAGTGGGCTCCTCGAACCCGGCGATCATCCGCATCGTCGTGGTCTTGCCGCAGCCGGACGGACCGAGGAGGGAGAAGAACTCGCCTTCGGCGATGGAGAGGCTGACCCCCTTTACCGCCGGAACGACCTCTCCGTGTGACACGTACTCCTTGACGACGCTGTCGAGCTCGATGGCGGGCACGTCGGCTGATACGGGGGCGGCCGCGACGGCCGCCCCCGTGCCCGCCTGGATGTTTGTCATTCCAGGCTTATCCCTCTTTGTCGGTAGGCCGTACGGCTCGGCCTGCTGCCGCGACCTATTCGCCGATGTAGTGCATGACGTGCTTCACACGCGTGTAGTCATGCAGGCCGAAGACCGAAAGGTCCTTTCCGTAACCGGAGTGCTTGAAGCCGCCGTGCGGCATCTCGGACACGAACGGGATGTGGGTGTTGACCCACACCGCGCCGAAGTCCAGGCGCTTGGACATCCGCATGGCCCGGCCGTGGTCGGAGGTCCACACCGAGCCGGCCAGCCCGTACCGCACGCCGTTCGCCTTGGCCAGCGCGTCCGCCTCGTCGGTGAACGTCTGGATCGTCATGACCGGGCCGAAGATCTCGTCCTGGATCATCTCGTCGTCCTGCTGGAGCCCGTCCACGACGGTCGGGGCGAAGAAGTACCCCTTCTCTCCGACACGGTGGCCGCCGGTCAGGACCTTCGCGTGGTCGGGCTTGCGTGCGAAGAACCCCTCCACTCTGGCGAGTTGCGCGGGGTTGTTGAGCGGGCCGAAATAGGCCTCCTCGTCGTCCAGGCCGCCCACCTTGGTGGCGGCGGCGGCCTCGGCCAGCGCGGCGGCGAGCTCGTCGTGGATGCTCTCCTGGACGAGGACCCGGCAGGCGGCGGTGCAGTCCTGGCCGGCGTTGTAGAGGCCGGCGCCCGCGATCGCCTCGGCCGCGGCCCTGATGTCCTTCACGTCCTCGAACACCACGACCGGGGCCTTGCCGCCGAGCTCCAGATGGACACGCTTGAGGTCGTCGGCCGCCGAACGGGCGACCGCCATGCCGGCGCCGACCGAGCCCGTGATCGCCACCATGTCCGCGCTCGGATGGCCGACGACCAGCGCGCCGGTCTCACGGTCACCGGTGACGACGTTGAAGACGCCGGCCGGGAGGATGTCGCCGACGATCTCAGCGAGCTTGAGTGTGGCGGCGGGGGTCGTGTCGGAGGGCTTGAGCACGATCGTGTTGCCGGCGGCGAGCGCGGGGGCGATCTTCCAGACCGCCATCATCATCGGGTAGTTCCACGGGGTGACCTGACCGATCACGCCGATCGGTTCATGCCGGATCACCGACGTGTGGTCGGCGAGAAACTCCCCGGCCGTCGGGCCCTCGAGTGTGCGGGCGGCCCCGGCGAAGAACCGGAAGTGGTCGGCTGCGACCGGCGTCTCGTCCTCGGCCATCCGGGCCCGGGGCTTGCCGGTGTTGCGGCACTCCGCCTCGTTGATCTCGTCGGCGCGCGCCTCGATCGCGTCGGCGATCTTCAGCAGCAGCGCCGCCCGCTCGCCCGGCGTGGTCTGCCCCCACGTCTCGAAGGCGGCGGTGGCGGCGGCGTAGGCGGCGTCGACGTCCTCTCGGCCCGATACCGGTGCCTGGGCGTAGACCTCGCCCGTCGTAGGGTCGACCACGTCGGAGAAGCGCCCGCTCACGGCGTCGACGAACTTCCCGTTCACGAAGTTCTGGAGACGGGTGGTCACCATTGACCTCCTGTTGAGGTGGCTGGAGTTGTCGCGACTCTGACAGAGAAAACAGACAACTACAAGGGAATCCGTGGCTAAGATACCAAATCGCTACGAAATCGCTTGCCGCGAGCAGAGAAATTGACAATATGTCAGATCGTGATCACAGGTTGTCTGGAACTACCCTGTAACACGAGGTCACACCGGTGATGGCCCCTCCCCTGTCCCACTCCCTCCCCCAGAGAGGACACCCCCCCGAGGATGACGAATCCGCCGAAGGTACGCGCGCCCGGCAAGGGCGGGCCAGTGGTGCTCGACGAGATCTCCAAGCAGATCATCGAGCAGCTTCAGGCCGACGGGCGTAAGCCGTACGCCGCGATAGGCAAGGCCGTGGGACTGTCAGAGGCCGCGGTACGCCAGCGGGTGCAGCGACTGCTCGACCTCGGCGTGATGCAGATCGTCGCGGTCACCGACCCCCTGTCGCTCGGGTTCCCCCGGCAGGCGATGATCGGCATCAAGTGCGAGGGCGATCTGGACGCGGTCGCCGAGGAGCTCTCCTCGATAAGTGAGATCAACTATGTGGTGCTGACCGCGGGTTCGGTGGACCTCATCGTCGAGGTGGTCTGCGAGGGCGACACCCATCTGCTGGAGATCCTGGGCAAGATCAGGGCGATCTCCAGCGTGCGGGCGACCGAGACGTTCGTCTACCTGAAGCTGCACAAGCAGACCTACTCCTGGGGCACCCGCTGACCGCGGTGACCGCCCGACACACCCCTACGTCGATCAGCGAGGCGATGGCAGTGAACGCTCCCGTGATCCTCGCCGTCCAGCACGAGGACGGCGCCGGCCCCGGACTCATCGGCACCCGAATCGCGGCGGCCGAGGTGAAACTGGACCTACGTCACCCCTGGCGGGGCGACGCCCTCCCGCGTTCCCTGGAGGGCGTCGACGGGTTCCTCGTCCTCGGCGGCATCCCCGGCGTCGACGACGTGGATGTGGCGCCCTGGCTGCCGGCGGTGGCCGATCTGCTGCGGCAGGCCGTACGCGACGAGATTCCGACGCTGGGCGTGTGCCTGGGCGGTCAGTTGCTCGCCCATGCCTGCGGCGGCACGGTGGCGAAGGCCGCCGCCCCCCAGATCGGCCTGTTCCCGCTGACCGCCCGGCCCGCCGCCGCACAGGACGCGCTGTTCACCGGCCTCCCCGACGACGCACGGGCCATCCAGTGGCACTATGACGCGATCACCGAGTTGCCGCCCGGGGCGGTGCCCCTGCTGTTCTGCCCCGACTTTCCCCACCAGGCCTATCGGCTGGGCCCGGCGGCCTGGGGCGTGCAGTTCCATCCCGAGGTGCTGCTCGAATCCACCGAGCGGTGGGCGCGGAGCGGGGCGGGCCAGCTCGCCGAGCTGGGCATGGACGCGTCCGCCATGCTCGCCGAGATCGCCGCCGCCGAACCCGCCCTCCGGGAACTGTGGGGCCGCATCGCCGACCGGTGGATCGACCTGGCCACCCGCCACGCCGCCGCCGGCGCGGATGTGGCCATGGACAAACTCCGCGAGATCGTGGCCGACTTCGAGGCCGATCAAGATCCGCTGACCCGCGAGGAGATCGAAGCGGCCCGCGCGCTGCTACGCCGTGATCACCGCACGGAAGGTGGGTCCCTCGCCTGACGTTACGGACGGGTGCGGCGAAGGTACGCGTAGGCGGCCAGGCCGAGGGCGGGCCACAGCAGGGACTGCACCGTGAGCAGGGGCAGATTGGCGAGTAGGACGCAGTGGTGGGCGTCGCGCATCCAGGCCATCAGCGGGACGCCGAGCCAGCGCACCCCCGACAGGCTGATGAGCAGCATGGCCAGGTAGCCGAAGATCAGGACCATGCTCGACACGGCGGGAGAGGGCAGGATCGGGCGGCTCGTCAGCGCGCCGAGCACCACACCCGCGATCACCGACAGCAGGTGCAGGCATCCGCCCGCCAGCAGTACGGCCAGGCCGGGGGCGCCCGACAGACGCAGGACGAGCGCCCCCATGGCGACGGCCGCCAGTGCGAGGTCGTACGCGCAGGCGGCGAGCAGCCCGCTGACCGCCTCCGACCGGCCGACGGCCGTACGGAAGATCATCCGCTGCTCGTCCGGCTCGATGTCGAGCAGGCCGCGGGCGGCCCAGGCGAACACCGGGACGAGGATGGCGGCCGAGTCGGCCGCGGCCCCCAGCTCGGCGCCCGCCGGAACCGGCGTCGCGTAGAGGATCGCCAGCAGCGGAAGCAGCCCGATGAGAGGCTGAACGGCCCTGTGGGAGCGCGCGTAGGCGGCAAGCCGGAACCGGGCCAGAGCCATCACCGGAGCCATCACTGCCCCACCACCGTCCCGGTTGTGCGGCCCGGCCGGGCCGTACCGACCGTCCGGACGCCGTGGCCCTCCGCCCGCAGGCGCTCCGCCAGGTCCGCGGCCTTGGACGTGACCACGCTGACCTCCAGCATCGTGACCGGCTCGGCGACGTCCGAACCGTCGTCCGGCGCCGCGACGGGGACCTCGCGAAGGGTGCCGTCACGGACCTCGTGCCGCCGCCTTCCGGGCAGCGCGCGCAGGTCACCCTGATGATCGCTGACGACGACGATGCCCCCTCGACCGGCGACCTCGTCGACGACGCGTGGCAGTTCGTCCCGGGTGGCCGCGTCCAGACCGGCGAAGGGCTCGTCGAGGACGAGCAGCCCCGGCCGGCACAGCAGCGCCTGAGCGAGGCCCACCTTGTGGGCGCTCCCCTTGGACAGGTCCGGCAGCAGCTGCCCGAGCAGATGATCCATCCCGAGCCGTTCGGACCATTCCTCCGCCGATCGCGGATCGACACCGCGGACCGCCGCGATGTGCCGGAGATAGGCGGCGACGGTGAACGGCTGACCTGCCGGGAAACGCTCAGGGGCGTACCCGACCACGCCGGGCCGATCCTCGATCGTTCCTCTGACGGGCCTGAGAAGTCCCGCGATCAGGCGCAGGAGGGTCGACTTGCCGGTGCCGTTGATCCCGATGATCTCGATGACGTCCCCGGCGCCGAGGCCCAGCTCCACCCCGGACAGCACCCATGGATCCCGCCGCCCATAGCGGAATGAGAGATTGGCGACCCGCATGGTCACAGGAGCTTATCGTCTGACTTCCACCCTTATCCGGTAGTTCAGCGATCTCATCAGACGGTGGAACGGCGGCTGTTCGGGCGGATATGCACCTCGATGGGGGCATGCTTCGCAGATCATCCCCCTTCGCGGCGCTCACCACCGCCGCGGGTCTCGCATTGGTCACCCTCCAGCCGACGGTGCTGCCGCCGCGGCTTCCACTGAGGCGGTCCGGGCCGGTGCCTTCACACCCGGCTCGGCCGGTCTCGGCGATCCGTACTTCCCGCACGCCGCGACGACCCTGCACGCGCTTCGCGAGAAGATCGGCGACAATACGTTCTTCACGCTGCTCAAGACCTGGGCCAGGGACAACCGGCACGGCACGGTGACCACCCGCGACTTCGTCGACCTGGCGGAGAAGCTGTCCGGTCAGGACCTGGACGCGCTGTTCGACGCCTGGCTCTGCCGCAGCGGCAAACCGAAGCTCTGAGCGACCCGTGGGAGGCGACGTGCTGATCGACCTGACGGTGCCGATGGCGACCGGGATGCCGGTCTACCCCGGGGATCCCGAGGTGGTGATCGAACCGGCGCTCACGGCCGCGGTCGAGGGGGTCAACGTCCTCGGCCTGCACCTCGGGTCGCAGTCGGGCACCCACGTGGACGCGCCGTTCCACATCGACGACGACCTGCCCACGCTGGAGGACCTGCCCCTCGATCGGTTCATCGGCCCGGCGGTCGTCGCCGACGTGCGGGGCCTGCCGCCCCGCTCGCCGATCACGCCCGAGGCGCTGGCCCCGGCACTGGCGTCAGCGGGTCGGCCGGGGGCGATCCTGCTGATCGCCACCGGCTGGGCGACCCACTGGGGTGACGAGAACTATCTGGCGCATCCGTGGCTCACCGTTGAGGCGGCCGAGCTGATCGTGGGGTCGGGGACGCGGACGGTCGGGATCGACGCGCTGAGTGTGGATCCCACCCCGGCCGGCGAGATCCCCGCCCACCGCGTCCTGTGCGGGGCGCACGCCGTCATCGCGGAGAACCTGCGCAACCTCGACCACCTGCTGGCGGCTCAGGCCGCGGCTCATGAGATCGAGGTCTTCCTGCTGCCGCTGCGGCTCGGCGCCGCCGACGGCGCCCCCATCCGCGCCGTCGCCCGCGTCACCGCCTGAGTCGTACGCCCCGGTCGGGCTGGATAGAGGCCGCCCCTATCTGGGGTAGACGTCCGAGCGGTGATCGATTCGTACGACATGGACGAGTAGTGATTGGTGGAGGTTTCTCGAGGGACGGATTTCGCCCTTCCACAGTCACGACGGGTTGGCGGCGGCGAGTTGGCCGCAGGCGCCGTCGATCTCCCGGCCGCGGGTGTCCCGTACGGTGACGGCGACGCCGTGCGACTCCAGCCGGCGGACGAAGGCGCGCTCGTCCTCCGGGCGGGATGCCGTCCACTTCGAGCCGGGCGTCGGGTTGAGCGGGATGAGGTTGACGTGCACGAGCTTGCCCTTGAGCAGGCGGCCCAGCAGGTCGGCACGCCACTCCTGATCGTTGATGTCCTTGATCAGCGCGTACTCGATGGAGATCCGGCGCCTGGTCGTCTCCGCGTAACGCCAGGCGGCGCCGAGCACCTCGGCGACCTTCCACCGGGTGTTGATCGGCACGAGCGTGTCCCGCAGTTCGTCGTCGGGCGCGTGAAGGGACACGGCGAGCGTGACGGGCAGGCCCTCGCCCGCCAACTTGTCGATCGCGGGCACCAGGCCGACGGTCGAGACCGTGACGCCCCGGGCGGAGATGCCGAGACCCTCGGGCGCGGGATCGACGAGGCGGCGGACCGCGCCGATGACGGCCTTGTAGTTGGCCAGCGGCTCGCCCATGCCCATGAAGACGACGTTGCTGACCCGGCCGGGACCGCCGGGGACCTCGCCGCGGGTCAGCGACCGGGCCCCGGCGACGACCTGCTCGACGATCTCCGCCGTGGACATGTTCCTGGTGAGACCGGCCTGGCCGGTGGCGCAGAACGGACAGTTCATCCCACAACCGGCCTGCGAGGACACGCACATGGTGACCCGGTCGGGATAGCGCATCAGCACCGACTCGACGAGCGACCCGTCGAACAGCCGCCACAGGGTCTTGCGCGTGGTGCCGCCGTCACAGGTGATCTCGCGTACGGTCGTCAGCAGTGGCGGCATGAGCTCCTCGACCAGCCGCTCGCGCAGCCCGCCGGGCAGATCGGTCATCTGCTCCGGCGAGGCCGTGAGCCTGGCGAAGTAGTGCCGGGAGAGCTGATCGGCGCGGAACGGCTTCTCCCCCAACTCGGCGACCGCCTCCCGGCGCTCGGCCATGCTCAGATCGGCCAGGTGGCGTCGCGGCCTGGCCCGGCGCGGCGCGACGAAGGTCAGCTGGCCGGGCCGGGGCTTTCCGGTGGTCGGCTCCCCGGTGGTCGGCTGCCCGGTGGTCGGCTGCCCGGTGGTCGGCTGCGTGGTGGTCGGCTGCTCGCTCACGCGGAAACCTTCCGATCTCGTGGTCGGCGGAACGTCTGGTCGGTGGAACGTCTGGATGGCGGAACATGGTCTTAACGGCGGCCCCGACCGGGCTTACATTCAGTCTGACGGCCTGATTGCGGAGGCGACCGGGAGGTTGACGGGTGGACATCACCACCGTGCTCACCAGCCCCAATCCGTACCGGAGCCGCGCCCTCACAGTCGAAACCGACCGGGAGTCCTCCGTAGCCTACCTGCGGGACGCCCGGGGCGCCGTACGCGGAGCGGTCTGGCTGGCAAACCACTGCCCCGCGCCGGCCACGGCGGATCCGGTCCGGGCCGACGGCGGTCTCCCGCCCGTGCTGCCGATGCACGCCACCGGCCGCCCGGCCGGCACTCCGCCGCTGGACCCGGCGGCGCTGTCGGTGCTCTGGTTCGAGGAGGGTGACGGCGTCGCCCTGTTCGAGAACGGCGAACTCCTCGCCGTCATTCCGAGCTGGGCGGACATGGATCGCGGCATGCCCGGCTATGCCCGCGACGCCGTGGGCGAGTCGCCGTACGCGTGGCCGCTGGCTGAGGCGATGGAGGGACTGTCGTCCCGTGTCGCCAAGGCGCGCGCGTACTGGATGTGGCGGGAGGCGAAAGGAAGCTGGGCCTCGTTCCAGCAGTTCGTGATGGGCCACCTGGACGGCAGGGTCGGCCCGCCGGGCCGCTACTGGAACGTCGGAGGCGGAGGCCTTCCGATGATCGGCGTGACCGAGCGCCCGGCCACTGCGGAACGGGACCACACAATTCTGTCGACGGTGGGGATGAGCTGCCAGCGGATGCCGGGAGCCGAACTCTACGACACGGCCTGCCGGGTGGAGTTGGCCGTCGCGACACGGCAGGACCCGCGGGCCGTCGCCCGGCTGTTCGCCTGGTTGGGCCGCTATCCTTGGCGGTCGGTGACCTGGCTGGGGGACGGCCACACGGCGCGGTGGTTCCGAAGACCTGACACCTTCCCTCTCGACGGGGGCTACCAGGGGGTCATCATGCTCGTCGACCCACCGGGATTTCCGGACATGTCAGGATTTGCAGTCGGGGGTGATCCGGTCCGCTGGCTGTGGCTGTTCCCGCTCACCGAGGCCGAGCTCCGCTTCACCGCCGAGCACGGGCACGAAGTGCTCGCCGAGCGCCTGGCCGTACGGCACCGGGTCTGACCGGCGCACATCTGACAGCGTCGTGCACGGTCATGGACTGACGAGGAGCGTCAGCAGCAGCCAGACCGGGACGAGCGTGAAGAGCAGGGAGTCGAGGCGGTCCATGGCGCCGCCGTGGCCGGGCAGCAGCGTGCCCATGTCCTTGATGCCGAGGTCACGCTTGACCACCGACTCGATGAGGTCACCGAGGGTGGCGCAGACGACCACGACCGCGCCGAGCACCGCACCCTGCCAGTAGCCCGAGTCGAGTCGGAAGTGGACGAGTAACGCCCCGGCGACCACGCAGGCGACCGCCGAGCCGGCGAATCCCTCCCAGGTCTTCTTCGGGCTGATGAGCGGTGACATCCGGTGCCTGCCGAAGAAGATGCCCGCGAAATAGCCGCCGATGTCGCTGCAGACGGTCACGGCGATGAAGATCACGACCCGGTCGGCGCCGTCCTCCGGCTTCAGCAGCAGCGGCACGAACCCCGCGAACAGCGCCGGGTAGACCGTGATGAACATGCTCGCCGTAGCATCCCTGACGTAGCCGTCGGCGCCCTGGAACATCCGCCAGACCAGCAACACCATCGCGGTCACCGCGAACGCGCCGACGAGGAAGGGGACGCCGCCCCAGTACGGACCGACGACCATCGCGGCCATTCCGGCGAGCAGCGGGATCACCGGCACCCGGATGCCGCGGATCGCGAACGCCTTGGCCAGTTCGTGCACGCCGACGCCGACGACGGCCAGGACGACGACCAGGAAGGCCGCCTTAACAATGTAGAGCGAGCCGATGACGACCGCGCCGAGCGCGACGCCGACCGCCACCGCGGCCGGCAGGTTCCGTCCCGTACGGCTCCCGCCCCCGGCGGCCGCGGCCGTTCCAGGGACCCCATTGCCGGGGACGCCGTCACCGTCGAGCGCTTTCCGGTCGGGCCCGTTCTCCGAGGCGGCGGCCGTTGCGTCCAAAACGTCCTACTCCCTATACACGTGATCCTTGTGCCGCGCCGCGTGAGGGCGGCGCGGCACAAGGATCACGGTCGAGCCGATCGTCGACCCCGAGGCATCCCGCGGCCGAGGCGTCGGTCAGACCTCGAGCAGCTCGGCTTCCTTGCCCTTGAGCAGCTCATCGATCTTCGCGACGTGCTTCTGGGTGAGGTCGTCGAGCTCCTTCACCGCCCGGTGGACCTCGTCCTCGCCGGCCTCGCCGTCCTTGACCATCTTGTCCAGGATCTCCTTGGCGTGGCGGCGGATGTTCCGGATGGAGACCCGGGCGCCCTCCGCCTTGTTGCGGGCGATCTTTACGTACTCCTTGCGGCGCTCCTGCGAGAGTTCGGGGAACACCACGCGGATGACCGCACCGTCGTTGCCGGGGTTGACCCCGAGATCGCTGTCCCGGATGGCCTTCTCGATCGCGTTCAGCGCGCCCTTGTCATACGGCTGGACAAGGACCATCCGGGCCTCGGGGACGTGAAACGACGCGAGTTGCTGGATCGGCGTCGGCGACCCGTAGTAGTCCACGTTGATCTTGTTGAACATCGCGGGGGTGACGCGGCCGGTGCGGATGCCCGAGAAGTCCTCCTTGGCGACCGCCACCGCCTTGTCCATCTTCTCCTCCGCCTCGAGGAGGGTTTCGTCGATCACTGCGGCTCCCTATTTCCCTGCCGGACTCACCAGCGTGCCGATCTTCTCACCTCGAACCGCCCGCAGGATGTTGCCCTCGCCCATCAGGTCGAAGACCACGATGGGCAGGCCGTTGTCCATGCACAGGCTGATCGCGGTGGCGTCCATGACCCCGAGACCTCGCGTCAGCACCTCACCGTACTCAAGCTGGTCGAACCGTACCGCGTCGGGGTTCTTCCGCGGGTCCGAGTCGTAGACGCCGTCGACCTGCGTACCCTTCAGCAGCGCCTCGGCGCCGATCTCCAGAGCCCGTTGTGCCGCACAGGTGTCGGTCGAGAAGAACGGCGATCCCAGCCCCGCACCGAAGATGACCACTCTGCCCTTCTCCAGGTGGCGGATCGCCCGGCGGGGCAGGAACGGCTCGGCGACCTGCTGCATCGTGATCGCGGTCTGCACACGGGTGTCGATCCCGCGCTTCTCCAGGAAGTCCTGCAGCGCGAGGCAGTTTATGACGGTCCCGAGCATGCCCATGTAGTCGGCGCGGGCACGGTCCATGCCCTGCTCGGAAAGGGCTGCGCCGCGGAACATGTTGCCGCCGCCGACGACCACCGCCACCTGCACGCCCTCGCGGACGGCTTCGGCGACGGAGTCGGCGAGCTGGGCGACGACGAGCGGGTCGATGCCGAGAGTGTCTCCCCCGGCGAACGCCTCGCCCGACAACTTCAACATCACCCGCTTCCAGCGCAGCGGCCCGTCGTACGACGAAGCCGCCGGCGTGGCGGGTCTGGTGTTTTCCTGCACGGCGGCGGCCTCCTCGAGATATCCGCGGGTCAACGGCTCCTTGGCGATAAGCCTAAGCCTGCCCGACCTTGTAACGGGTAAAGGCCAGAACCCTGACCCCTGCCTCGTCCGCGACCTTGGCGATCGTCTTCTTGTTGTCCTTCACGAACGCCTGCTCCACGAGCGTGAAGTCCTTGTACCAGCCGTTGACACGGCCATCGACGATCTTCGAGATGGCCGCCTCGGGCTTGCCCTCGTCGCGGGTCATCTGCTCGAACAGCGACCGCTCCTTCTCGATCACCTCGGCCGGCACGTCGGCGGGGCTCAGGAACCTCGGCGCCATCGCCGCGGTGTGCTGCGCGATGTCCTTGGCCACCTCGGCGTTCGGCTTGTCGAGCTGGATCAGCACACCGACCGCCGGCGGAAGCTGCGGGTCGGTCTTGTGCATGTACGACACGATGTACCCGCCGTCGAGCACGGAGAACCGACGGATCTCGATCTTCTCGCCGAGCGCGGCGTTCGTCTCGTCGAGCAGTTCCTTGACGCTCTTACCGTTCAGCTGGGACTCCAGCAGGGCCGGCACGTCGCCGGGCTTGGTCGCCGCGACGTGCCCGACGATGTCAGCGGCCAACTGCTGGAAGCGCTCGTTCTTCGCGACGAAGTCGGTCTCGCAGTTGAGCTCGAGCAGCGCGGCCAGGGAGTCGCCCTCGTGCTTGACGGCCACCAGGCCGTTCGAGGCGGTGCGGGCCTCGCGCTTGCCGACGTCCTTGGCGCCCTTGAGACGCAGGATGTCGACGGCCTTGTCGAAGTCGCCCTCGGCCTCCTCAAGCGCCTTCTTGCAGTCCATCATGCCGGCGGCGGTCATCTCGCGAAGCCGCTTGACGTCGGCCATGTTCACGGAAGCCATTGTTCCAATTTCCTCTTCAGGACCCGGATGTGAATCGTCATGGGGGGCGGGCGCCCCCTGCGAGGGTGCCCGCCCGATGGAGCGTGTTGCCTGACCGTACGGCTCCGCCGTACGCCGGCGGGAGCGGCCCTAGGCCTGCTCGGCCTGCTCGGCCTGCGTCTGCTCGGGCTGCTCGGCCTGGACGGCGGCGGGAGCCTCACCGGCCTCGGCCGCCTCGGTGGCCTCGGCTGCCGGGGCGGAGCCTTCGAGCAACTCGCGCTCCCACTCGGCCAGCGGCTCGGCCGCGGCGACACCGGCCGGCTTCTCCTCGCCGCGGGCGGCGCCGGCGCGGGTCATCAGGCCGTCGGCGACGGCGTCTGCGACCACACGAGTGAGGAGGCTGACGGCGCGGATCGCGTCGTCGTTACCCGGGATCGCGTAGTCGACCTCGTCGGGGTCGCAGTTGGTGTCCAGGATCGCGACGACCGGGATGCCGAGCTTCTTGGCCTCGTTGATCGCGATGTGCTCCTTCTTGGTGTCCACGATCCAGATCGCGCTCGGGACGCGGGCCATGTCGCGGATGCCGCCGAGGGTGCGCTCCAGCTTCTCCTTCTCGCGGCGGCGCATCAGGAGCTCCTTCTTGGTGAGCCCGGAGCCGGCCACGTTGTCGAAGTCGAGCTCCTCCAGCTCCTTGAGGCGCTGGAGCCTCTTGTGCACGGTCGAGAAGTTGGTGAGCATGCCGCCCAGCCAGCGCTGGTTCACGTACGGCATGCCGACGCGCGACGCCTGCTCGGCGATCGCCTCCTGGGCCTGCTTCTTGGTGCCGATGAACATGATGGTGCCGCCGTGCGCGACGGTCTCCTTCACGAAGTCGTACGCACGGTCGATGTACGACAGCGACATCCGCAGGTCGATCATGTAGATGCCGTTGCGCTCCGTGAGGATGAAGCGCTTCATCTTCGGGTTCCACCGGCGCGTCTGGTGGCCGAAGTGAACGCCGCTCTCAAGAAGCTGCCGCATGGTGACGACAGGAGCCATGGTGCTGTTCCTCCATGGTCGCGTGCCCTGGGGCACTGGCCTCGGTTGGTCACGCGGGCCCGTCTGCCCGCGTCCTGACGCCCGGGCCGTCTTCACCGGACGAGGTCGCGTTCGGTCGAACACTCCCCCGATCCGGACCGAGGAGACGGTCTTTGCACGGGCGTGCGAATTCGGCCCGCATAGCAGGCCGCCGAACAGTCTATACGGATCCGCCCCCCTCAGGTGACGGCCGGTTCGCCCGGCTCGGCACCGGTGACGCCGTCGGCTCGCGGCCCGGCCCTGCGCGGCACACGCGGGAACATGCGGAGGTGGAACTCCGCCAGGCGGGCCCCCGTCGGCGCGTCCTCGGTCGTGCGCTCGGTCGCCCGGTAAGGGTGGATGAGCTCGTCGATCCGCTCGCCGAGCACCCGCAGTTCCTCGGCGTCGACCAGCAGCACGGAATGAACGAGGCGGGATGCGGACTCCCACTCGCCTGACTCCCGGTCGGACTGTGCCAGGAAGTCGGCGAGCCGCAGTCCCGCCTCGGCCAGGACGGTGTCGATGACCGCCCGCTGCGCCCGGAGCAACTCCGGACTCAACTCGCCCTCGGGGGCCTGGAACCCCCATCCGCGCTGAAGTGCCCGCCACACCCGCTCCCTGCCGTCCCCCCGGGGCGGCGCCTCCGCCACGAACCCGTGTTTGGCCAACGTCCGGAGGTGATAGCTGCACGCGCTGGGAGACAGCCCGGTGACCTGGGCGCATTCCGTGGCGGTCGCGGGCCCCTCGTTCTGCAGCCGGGAGAGGATGGCCAGCCTCGCCGGATGCGCCAGCGCCCGCAGCACACCGCTGTCGGTGACCTGTCGGTACGCCTCCGGCCGGGTGCTCGTCATGCGTCCCAACACTACCGCCCAACATGTGAAGTATTTACTTCGCAACTATGAAGCATTAGTTTCACAGTTGTGTCGATCACATCCACTGACTCCCCCTCCCCCGTCTCTCCGGAGACAGACCGGCCCGTCCCGCTCCGGCGGCAGCGGGACTATCGGCTGCTCTGGTCGGCCCGTGCGGTCTCCGAGACCGGCAGCGAAGTGGCCCGGCTCGCCGTACCGCTCACGGCGGCCACCTTGCTGACCGCCTCACCGATCGAGATGGGACTGCTCACCGCCGCCTCGACGGTCCCGTTCCTGCTGGTCGGCCTGCCGTCGGGCGCGCTCGCTGATCGCGTCGCCCGCCGCAGGCCGGTGATGGTCGCGTGCGAGGCGTTCGCCGGCCTCGCCGTACTGTCCGTGCCCGCCGCCTGGTTGGGCGGTCTGCTGACCATCCCCTGGCTGATCGCGGTCGCGCTCGTCGTCGGCGTGTGCACGGTGGTGTTCCGCTCGTTCAACACCCCTCACCTGATGTCCGTGGTGGCGCCGTCGCAGCGGACCACGGCCCTGGCGGGTTTCCAGTCCGTGTTCTCCGTCGCCGAGATGTGCGGGCCGAGCCTGGCGGGGCTGCTCGTCACCCTGCTGACCGCCCCCATCGCGATCGTGGTCAACGCGGTCACGTTCCTGGCGTCGGCCCTCTGCCTCAAGGGCATCCGCGCGCCGGAGCACGGGACGCGCGGCTCGGGGCGCGGCATCCTGCGCGAGATCGCCGAAGGCGTGAGCGTGCTGATGAAGCACGGCGCGCTGCGCGCACTCTGCGCCACCGGAATGCTCGTCAACTTTCTCGGCGCGGCCCAGCTCGCGCTCTACGTGCTCTTCGCCGTACGCGTCCTGGGCCTTCCCGGCGCTCTGGTGGGCGTCACCGCGACCGGCTTCGGCGTCGGCGGGCTGCTCGGCGCCGTGCTCGCATCCCGGCTCGCCCGCCGGTTCGGCGAGAACCGGGTGCTCCTCGGCTCGGTGCTGTTCTTCCCCGTCGGATTCGTCACGACGGCGGCGGCCGGGGGCCCTTTCTGGCTCGTCGTCTGCCAGCTCGTCGCGGCGGAGGTGATCACCGGGGTGGCCGTCGTCTGCTACAGCGTCTGTGCGGGCGCCGTGACGATGCGGGAGTCTCCCGCCGAGTTGCTCGGCCGGGTGAACGCCACGACCAACTTCGCCACCCAGGGCGTGATGGCGCCCGGTGGCGTGCTCGGCGGCCTCCTCGGAGCGTCGCTCGGGCTCCGTCCCGCGCTGTGGGTGTGCGCGGCGGCCGCGCTGCTCATCATCCCCTGCCTGTGGCTGTCGCCCATTCGGCGGGGTGCTCGCCCTGCCTCGGCGGCGGGCTCGCCCAGTACGGCTCGGCGCCCGCGATCAGGCCGGGCGGCCGCACGTAGGTGAGGGTGCCGAACGCGCTGGGCATGGTGGCCAGCAGCCCGTCGGCCGACGGCTGTGGGACGCCGGCGCCGTCGACCCTGCCGAGGTCGTCGAGCCACTTGGCGGTACGCGCCAGGGAGACCTCGACATGCCAGGATCCGCCCTCTGCCCGGCGCCGCAGCAGCGCGGCGACCGCGCCGAACGCCGTGAGGAAGCCGCTGCCGTGGTCGAGCGCCTGGGCGGGCAGCGGGGCGGGCCGGGACCCATCGCCGTTCTCGTGGGCGATCCCGCAGACCATCTGGACAAGGCTGTCGAAACCCCGCCTGCCGCCCCAGGGGCCGCGGGAGCCGTACGCGGAGATGTCGACGCAGACGATCCCCGGCCGCATCGCGGCGAGATCGGCGGGCCCGAACCCCCTGGCGTTCAGCGCTCCCGGACGGTATGCCTGGATGACGACATCGGCCTGGCGGACGAGATCGCGCAGCGCCTCGGGCTCAGAGCAAAGATCGATGTGACATGACCGCTTGCCGAACGCCGTCTCCACGACGAGCCCCGGCACCTCGGGCAGATGGGCCGCACCGACCCGCAGCACCTCCGCCCCGTGGGCGGCGAGCGTGCGGGCGGCCACCGGTCCGGCGATCACCCGGGTCAGATCGAGAACGCGCACCCCGCTCAGCGGCCGTTCCCCGCTCGATGCCCTGGATATGCCGGGTGATCCGGACTCACCGGAGGAATCAGGCAGACGGGTGAGCCCGACCAGCGGCTGTTCTGCGATCACACGCGCCTGCGGGTGCGTGAGCCATCCGGCCCGGCTCCGCATCGCCCCCGCGCACCCGCCCTCGCGGGTCACCGCCTCCTCGACGTCGAGTGCGGTACGGCTCTCGCAGGCACGTGCGACATCCTCCTTGGTCGCCCCGGCGGGCAACCCGAGCGCCCGGAGGGCGGCGTCCCGATGATGATCGAAATTGCAGTGGAGCTTGACCCAGCCGTCATCGGCCCGGTAGTCGCCGGACAGGGGCGCCCAGACGTCGAAGTTCTCTCCGTCGGCCTGGAAGTGGCGTTCGCTCTGGAAGGCCACCGCCGCGTGCCGTACGTCGACGAGCGCCTCCGGCGGCGCGACAGGCCGCCAGTAGGCGGCGACGGCGGCGGTCGCCGCCCCGGCACACGCGGCGGCGGCCGCGCCGACCGGGAAGACGGACGGCAGCACGGGGTCGTCGCCGGTCACCCGCACATCCGGCAGGGCCACCCCCACGCCCTCGCCGAGTTCCTTGATGAGCGTCTCGATCACGTGTCTCATCCCTTCCCCCCGGTCCTGCGGCGGAGCGATCGCAGAGAGTTGTCCACAGAATGCGGTTCGGCTCATCGAGGGTAGTCCGCGATCGGCGATCGTCGAGGCCGGAGGTGGTCCCATGGCCGCGAAGGATCGACTTGGCAGGCACGGCGAGCGGCTCGCCGCGAACTTTCTCGAGGCGGGAGGCATGCGGATCCTGGCCCGCAACTGGCGCTGTCCCCAGGGCGAGATCGACATCCTCGCCCGGGACGGCGACGCACTGGTCGTCGTGGAGGTGAAGACCCGGTCCGGCCGCAGCCACGGCACCGCGTTCGAGGCGGTCACCCGCGAGAAGCTGCTGCGCCTGCGGAGCCTGGCGAGCAAATGGCTGGCGTCGCAGCCCGAGAGCTTCGGCACGATCCGGGTCGACGTGGTCGCGCTCGAGCGATTCGCCGGCGACTTCGCCGTACGGCACGAGAGGGGGGTGATCTGACATGGCCGTGGCACGGACCCGGTGTGTGGCCCTGGTGGGCGTCACCGGCCGGATGGTCGAGGTCGAGGCCGACGTGGGGCCGGGGGTGGCGGGCACCCACTTCATCGGCCTTCTCGACACGGCGATCAGTGAGGCCCGCGGGCGGGTGCGGTCGGCAATGATCAACAGTCACTTCGCCTGGCCCGACACCCGGGTCACCGTCAGCCTGTTCCCCGCGAGTCTGCCCAAGCGCGGCTCGATCTTCGATCTCGCCATCGCCGTCGCCATGCTGGGCGCGGCCGGCGCCGTCCCCGCGCACCGCATCGCGGATCCCCTGTTCCTCGGTGAGCTGGGGCTGGACGGCAGGGTGCGGCCGATCAGGGGGGTGCTGCCCGCCGTGCTGGCGGCGGCGGAGGCAGGGGCCGGCACCGTTGTCGTGCCCGCGCGCAACGCCGCCGAAGCGGCCCTCGTGCCCGGCATCGCCGTGGTCCCCGTCGCCACCCTGAGTGAACTCGTACGGTGGCTGCGCTCCGGCGATGCGGGCCGCCGGCCGGCCGCCACCGGCCAGGCCGCACCGTCCACCGGAGGCGCCGACGCGGAGCCTGCGGCGACCGGGACGGAGGCAAGCGGGACGGAGGGCGGACCGGACATGCGGGACGTGGCCGGTCAGCCACTCGCCCGCAAGGCACTCGAAGTCTGCGCGGCGGGCGGGCACAACCTCTGGATGCTGGGTCCTCCGGGCACCGGCAAGACCATGCTCGCCGAGCGGCTGCCGACCCTGCTGCCATCTCTCGGTCTCGACGAGGCCCTCGAGGTGTCGGCGATCCACTCGGTGGCGGGAACGCTGCCGGCTGGGCATCCGCTGCTCGCCCGGCCGCCTTTCATGGCCCCGCATCACAGCGCGACGGTGGCCGCCGTGGTGGGCGGCGGCAGCGGCGGGACGGTGCGTCCAGGCGCGGTGTCGCTCGCGCACCGGGGTGTGCTGTTCATGGACGAGGCCCCTGAGTTCGCCACCTCCGTGCTCGACTCCCTGCGGCAGCCGCTCGAATCAGGCGTGGTGACGATCGCGCGGGCGAGCGCGACGATCACGTTTCCCGCCCGCTTCATGCTCATCCTCGCTTCCAATCCCTGCCCGTGCGGCCGGCCGGGGACGTCGAGCGAGCCCTGCCGATGTACGCCGACCGCACGTCGGCGCTATCTGGCACGGCTGTCCGGCCCGCTGCTCGACCGGGTGGACGTGAAGGTGCGGGTCGGCCGGGCCACCCGGGCCGAGCTGTTGGCAGACCGGAACTTCACCGAGCCGACCGAGGCGGTGGCGCAGCGGGTCCTGCTCGCACGGGAACGGGCCGCCAAACGGCTGGCGGGGACGCCCTGGCGCGCGAACGCCGAGGTGCCGTCGGCCGTCCTGCACAACGAGTTCCGCCTGTCCGGCAGGGCCCTCGCTCCGCTGCACCGCGGTCTCGACCTCGGGACGCTCAGCGCGCGCGGGCTCGACCGGGTGCTCCGCCTGTCCTGGACCCTGGCCGACCTCGCCGCCAAGGAGATCCCGGGCGAGCCGGAGACGACGGGAGCGCTGGCGATGTGGCTGGGCGTGGACTGATTGGGCGGGCGACTTGATTGGGGATCTCGAGTGATGGGGGACGTGTGATGGGGAACCTTGGAAGAGACGAGTGCCGGCCCGACGTCCCCGAGGATGCCGGCGCCCGGGAAGAGGAGCGGGCCGCTCGAGCGGCGATCATGCGGATGGCCGAGGCCGGCGACCCGGTGATGGGCCGGCTGATCGCGGCCCACGGCCCGCGGGAAGCTCTCGAACAGGCCAGGCTCGGCAGGCTGGACCCGGAGTCCGCGCGGAGGGAGGCCGAGCTCGCTCTGACATCGCGGCGGCGTCTCGATCTCGCCCGGCTCGTCGCGGGATGGGCCGCCCGCTACACGGACCCCGAGGCACTGGTCGCGGCGGGGCGGGAGCGGGGAGCCCGGCTGGTCATCCCCGGCGACGCCGAGTGGCCGACGCAGCTCGACGACCTCGGCGACCGGCGGCCGTTCGGATTGTGGCTCGAGGGCCGGGCCAACCTGCGCTTCATCTGCCTTCGCTCGGTCGCGATAGTCGGCGCACGGGCCGCGACCGCGTACGGGACGACCGTCGCAAGCGATCTCGGCTCGGGGCTCGGCGAGCGCGGCTGGTCCGTGATCAGTGGTGGTGCCTACGGGATCGACGGGGCCGCCCACCGAGGGGCGCTGGCGGCCGGGGCCGCGACGGTGGCTGTGCTGGCCTGTGGGGCGGACGTCTGCTATCCCACCGCGCACGAGGAGTTGTTCGGGGTCGTGCGCTCCCAGGGCCTCATGGTCAGCGAATGGCCGCTCGGCGTCCATCCCACCAGGCCCCGCTTCCTCGTACGCAACCGCGTGATCGCCGCGTTGGCGCGCGGCACGGTCGTCGTCGAGGCGGCGGCGCGGAGCGGAGCGCTCAACACCGCGGGACATGCCGCCGACCTGAACCGGCACCTGATGGCCGTGCCGGGGCCCGTCACCTCGGAGACCTCCGTGGGCTGTCACGCACTGATCCGGGAGGGCAAGGCGGTCTGCGTCACCTCCGCCGCCGAAGTGATCGAGTTGGTCGGCTCGATCGGGGCGGATCTCGCACCCCGCGCCCGAGGGCCCGTGCTGCCCAGGGACGCGCTGGGCGAGGAGACGAGGCGGGTGCTGGAGGCGGTTCCGGCCCGCGGTGGATCAGGGCCGGCCGCCGTCGCCGTCGCGGCAGGAGTGGATCTCACCACAGCGCTCGCCTGCCTCGGCGGACTGGCCGCCGCCGGATTCGTCGAGCAGTCAGACCGCGGCTGGCGGCTTCGCCGCTCCCGGTAGTTCCATTCATCGAGATCACGAAAGGGTCAACGGATAGCATGCGATCCATGGCTGACCGCAGCTCAGTAACGATCAATACCGGGGACGGCAGGGAGATCGCTCTGGCCACCCGTCAGGACGTCTGGGAGGCACAGGCGGCGAACGCCAGGCTGTTCACCGCGATCCACGAAACGCTGCAGGAGCAGCAGGAGATCCTCCGCGAGTACGGCAAAGACCTGGAGTTCCAGAGAAACGTCCTGGAACGTCATGGCACGGTGCTGGTACGCCACGGCGGCATCTTGGACGACCACACCCGGATTCTCGAACACCACAGCACGATGCTGGAACAGCAGGGCGTCGCGATGGAGCAACTCTTGGTGGGTGTGCAGGGCATCAAGGATCATTTCGGGATCGGCTGAGATGTCGTCTCCCGGGTTCGAGTCCGTCCTGGCGGCGTTCGAGCGCCATCTTCGCCTGGAGCGAGATCTGTCGCCGCACACCGTCAGGGCGTACCTGGGGGATATCGCCTCACTGCTCGCGCATATGGCCCCAGGGCAGGAGGGCCCGGAGCGGGAAAGCATCGCCACCCTGGACGTGAACGCCCTCCGCGACTGGCTGGGGGCCCAGCACCAGGCAGGGGCGTCCCGGGCGACGTTGGCGCGGCGGACGGCGTGCGCGCGGGCATTCACCGCGTTCTGCCACCGCAGGGGCTGGCTGGACGGTGATCCGGGATTGCTGCTGGGCACCGCCAAGCCGCACCGGCGCCTACCGGAGGTGCTGGACCAGGTGGAGATCCGAGCCGTGCTGGACCGGGCAGCCCCTGACGAGGCCGCCCCTGACGGAGCGGGCGCCCACAACCCCAAGAGCCTGCGCGACCAGGCGATCATGGAACTGCTCTACGCCACCGGTGTGCGGGTGAGCGAGCTGTGCGGTCTCGATGTCGACGACGTCGACCGCGACCGCCGTACGGTGCGGGTGCTGGGCAAGGGCCGCAAGGAGCGAACGGTGCCCGTGGGAGCGCCCGCGCTGCGCGCCCTCGACGCCTGGTGCGTGCGCGGCAGGCCGTTGCTGGTCCGCGAGGGCACCGGCCCCGCCCTCTTCGTCGGAGTCCGCGGCGGCCGGATCGATCAGAGCACGGTCAGGCGGGTCGTGCACGCGCGCCTGGCGGAGATCGAAGGAACTCCGGACCTGGGCCCGCACGGCCTCCGGCACACCGCGGCCACCCATCTGCTCGAGGGCGGGGCCGATCTGCGCAGTGTCCAGGAGATGCTGGGTCACGCCTCCCTGGCCACCACACAGATCTACACGCATGTGTCCGTGGAACGGCTCAGGGCCGCGTATCGGCAGGCTCATCCGCGGGCCTGACCTTCCGTGGACGCCGGCCGCAACGGCAGCAGGCGGACCCGGCCGAGACCGAACAGCAGGAGAGGATCGAGATAACTCCTCCCCCGCAAGAGCCCCCAATGGAGGCAGGTAATCCTGCAGTGACCCGAGACGTCCTCGATCACCCCGATCACGTCCCCCGCCGCGACGCTCTGGCCGGGCCGTACGGATGCCAGGACCGGGAGATAGGTGGTCCGCAGCCCGTTCACGTGAGCGACGGCGACGACTCCGCGCCCGGCCACCCGGCCCGCGTACTCGACGACACCCGAGCCGGCCGCGTAGATCTCCTCACCCGCCCCCGCTGCGAGATCCACGCCACGGTGCCCGGCGAGCCAGGGCAGAGCCGGCGGATCGAAACCCCTGGCCACCAGACCGCGAACGCCGAGCGGGCGACGCCCATCCAGCGCGACCGGCGACGCCCATGCTCCGCCATGCGGACCAGCGGCCCTCTCGGCGGATGACAGTTCAGCGGGCGACAGCTCAGCAGGCAGCGGCGACCGTGGCGACCGTGGCGCCAAGGGGCCGATACCGGACGAGGCGGCCACGAGGCAGGCGAGCAGGCAGACGACCGAGCGCATGCTGGAACGGTGCCGCAAGCGGACACATCCTCAGCCCGCCGAACCCGGTTCTGGGGAAAACGGCCCGGGACACTCCCTAGCTGGAGAATCCCTCCTTGGGCATCTCGAGATCGGGCTTGGCCAACTCCTCTATGTTGACGTCCTTGAACGTCACGACCCGCACGTTCTTGACGAAGCGGGCCGGACGGTACATATCCCAGACCCAGGCGTCCTGCATCTTCACGTCGAAGAAGACGTCACCGTTCTCGGCTGTCCGGACATCGAGGTCCACCGAGTTGGTCAGATAGAAGCGCCGCTCGGTCTCCACGACGTAGGTGAACAGTCCCACGACGTCGCGGTACTCCCGGTAGAGCTGCAGCTCCATCTCGGTCTCGTACTTCTCGAGATCTTCCGCGCTCATTCCGGACCTCCTCTTCCGCTCCCCGTCGCGGTCGCCCCTTCAGACGACACTGGCCCCGACCTCATTCTCTTGCATGCCCCCATCCTGCCCGGTCCACGGGCCCACGTCCTGGATCTCCGCTCCACGAGTCACCCTGGCCACCGTCACGAACGAGAACCGGTGATGGGGGCTGGGTCCGTGTTGCGCCAAAGCCCGACGATGGCCCGCGGTGACGTATCCCTTGTGCACGGCGAAGCCGTACTCGGGGGACGTCTCGTCCAGGCCGCGCATCAGGCGGTCCCTCGTCACCTTGGCCACGATCGAGGCCGCCGCGACGCAGGCCGCGACCTGGTCTCCCTTCCATACGGCGAGCGACGGTGCGGGCAGCCCGGCCACGGGGAAGCCGTCGGTCAGGATGTAGCCGAGGTCGATCCCCAGTCCCGCCACCGCCCGGCGCATGCCCGCGACATTGCACTTGTGCAGGCCCCGTGCGTCGATCTCCGCAGGAGGGATCACGACGACTCCGACCGCCTTCGCCGTACCGGTGATGTGGTCGTAGAGACGTTCTCGGGCGGCCTCCGTGAGGAGTTTGGAATCGGTCAGGCCGTGGATCTCCCGGCCCAACACGACCGCCGCCACCACCAGCGGCCCGGCGCAGGCGCCCCGGCCTGCCTCGTCCACCCCGGCCACCGGAGCGAACCCCCGTCGTGCCAGGGCCCGCTCGTAGCCGTACAGTCCCGAATCCCGCCGCACCACGCTGGGACGGGGGCGATACAAAGGCGTCATGACGACAAGCAGATTACGCCCCAATCCGCCCCGGCGATACGGCCGGAGCCTCCGCCTCCGGCAAAAGCCCGGGCGAATTCGGGGCCGGATCAGTGAACGGCGGAGAAAGTCGCAGGCGGGGACAGCCAGGAGAAGCGTGACAGCGGCCAGAAGCGAACGAAAGCCCGGCCGGTGACGTCAGCCTCCGAGATCGTGCCCAGCTGCCCGTCTTCCAGGAACATCCGGGAGTCCATCGAGTTGTTCCGATGGTCGCCCATCAGCCACAAACGCCCCGGCGGCACCTTCACCTCGAACCGGCGTCCCGAGGGGTGGGCTCCCGGGTACAGGTAGACGCCCTCCTCATCGAGCGGGGTGCCGTTGACGGTGATCCGGCGCTTGTCGTCGCAGCACTTCACCGTGTCACCGCCGACGCCGATCACCCGCTTGATCGTGTCCTCCCCATCCCAGCCCTTGAAGACCACGATGTCGCCCCGCTCCACGTCGCCCAGCTTGTAGGCGAGCTTGTTCACCGCCACATAGTCGTTCAGCAGCAGCGTGTTCTCCATCGAGCCGGAGGGAATGTAGAACGTCTGCAGGACGAACGCGTGGACCAACAGCGCCACCACGATTCCGCCGAGGCCGTACAAGATGGTGTCACGGAGCCCCGAGCCCTTCTTGGCGGGTGCGTCGTTCTTCTCCTCGGTCTTGCCGGTCTTCGCCATGGCCTTCCTCTACCGCTTGGCCGATCTGCGGTTCCTGAATCTGCGGCGCAGCGCCACCAGCGGCACGGCTCCCGCGAAGCCCGCCAGGACGGGGGCGGCTCCGGCGGCGGCTCCGGCGGCTTTCAGGGCGGGCTGAGCGAACGTGTCGGGGATCGGCAGGATCTGGGCCCGGTCGAACGGCCAGACGATGACGAAAGCACGGCCGATCACCTGGTCGGCCGGGATCGCGCCACCTCCGGGATCCCCCGTGTGACGCCGGGAGTCGGAGGAGACCAACCGGTGGTCGCCCATCACCCACAGCCGTCCCGGCGGCACCGTGACGTCGAAGGGCGTGTCGGATGGCGTGTCGCCCGGATGCAGGTACGCCCCCTCGTCCAGCGGCACCCCGTTCACCGTGACGCGGCCCTGCTCGTCACAGCACTTGACCTTGTCGCCGGGCAGCCCGATGACCCGCTTGATGTAGTCCTTCTCCCCCGGGACCACGCCGAACGCCGTACCGACCCAGCGGAGGGCCCCGGTGATCGGGTTCGACGGCTCCTCCAACTGCACCTCGGGATCCCAGGAGTCCACCCCCGAGAACACCACGATGTCCCCGCGCTCGATGTCGCGGACGTGGTACACGAGTTTGTTGACCAGCACCCGGTCATTGATCAGCAGCGTGTTCTCCATCGACTCGGACGGGATGTAGAACGCCTGAACGACGAAGGTCTTGATGAGCAGGGCCAGCCCCAGCGCCACCACGATGAGGACGGGAAGCTCCCGCCAGAACGACCCCTTCTTCTCCTTGGCGCCATCGGCGCTTTGCTGGATGTCTTCGGCGACCACGTCCACCCCGTCCTCGCCAGGGTGGCGCACGCCGAGCCCCTGACCTTCGCTAGCCAACGGTGCTGAGCCTAAATGATGTCCGCGACGGCCAGTGGCGTGGACGCGGCATCCCCGGCAAAAGAAAGTGGTCCGTACCGATGGCACGGACCACGATCGACACTCCTTGACCTACTTGGCGGCCGGCGTCGCCTCACGCTTCTCGCGGATGCGAGCCGCCTTGCCGCGCAGGTCGCGCATGTAGTAGAGCTTCGCCCGGCGGACGTCGCCCCGGGTCACCACGGTGATCTTCTCGATCACCGGGCTGTGCACCGGGAAGGTCCGCTCGACGCCGACGCCGTAGCTGACCTTGCGGACGGTGAAAGTCTCACGTACGCCGCCGCCCTGCCGACGCAGGACGAACCCCTTGAACACCTGGATTCGGGACCGGTTGCCCTCGACGACACGCACGTGGACCTCCAGCGTGTCACCTGGGCGGAAGGCCGGAACGTCGCTGCGGAGCGCAGCCTTCTCGAGTTCCTGGATCTGCGTGTGCATGACGGCGGTTCCTCGCTGACATGGGCACGCGGAGGTCCACCCGGCCGGGCCGGAAAGGCTCGGCGGCAAGGGGGACACGCGTGCTTGGCTTGATTTACGTCCGAATCTGCCGCGGCTGGGACCGGGCGGCACCCGGCCACACGAAAACGGCAGCAGCGATTCAGTTTGCCACATCATCCGGCCCGGCGCGAAACGGGATGCCGCATGGGGCCTCGAACTCCGTGAGGATCTTCCGGTCGTCCTTGTCCAGACCGGCCGGATCGAGCCTGGCGACCAACTCGGGCCGTTTCTCGAGAGTACGCCGCAGTGCCTGGTCGCGTCGCCATCGGGCGATCTTTCCGTGGTGGCCGGACAGCAGTATCTCGGGTACCTCGCGGCCACGCCACACGGGCGGTTTGGTGTAGACCGGGCCCTCCAGAAGGTTGGCCATCGGCCCGGGAGCGAAGGAGTCGTCGGCGACCGATCTGGCGTTGCCGAGCACCCCGGGCAGCAACCGCCCGACCGCCTCGACGATCACGAGGACGGCCGCCTCGCCGCCCGCCAGCACATAGTCGCCGATGCTCACCTCGTCGACCCGCAGCCGTGAGCCGTACTCGGCCGCGACACGCGAGTCGATGCCCTCGTAACGTGCCGGGGTGAACAGCAGCCACGGCTCCTCGGCGAATTCGATGGCCGTCTCCTGGGTGAACGGCCGTCCGCTCGGCGTCGGCACGATCATCCGGGGCGACGCGGCCGGCCCGGCCTGGGCGATGACGGCGTCGATGGCCTCACCCCAGATCTCCGGCTTCATCACCATGCCGGGGCCCCCGCCGTACGGCGTGTCGTCCACGGTCTTGTGGACGTCGCGGGTCCAGTCCCGCAACTGGTGGAGACGGATCTCGAGGATCCCCCGCTCCCGCGCCTTGCCCACCAGCGACACGTCGAGCGGAGCGAAGTACTCGGGAAAGATCGAGATGATGTCGACGCGCACGCGTGCCTCCTCTTGCTCGGAAACCCGCGCCGCCCTACTCGGTCTCGCCGAGATCGAACAGGCCGGGCGGCGCGTCTACGACCAGTACGCCCCGGTCGAGATCGACCTCGGGTACGAGCGCCTTGACGAACGGAACGTAGGCCTCGCCCTGATCCGGTCGGCGGACGACGAGCAGGTCCTGCCCGTGGTGGAGGACGTCGGCGACCTCGCCGATCCGCTCACCGGCCGTGGTCACCACCGCAAGGCCGATGAGTTCATGGTCGTGGAACTCGTCGGGATCGGCGGACCGTGGCACGTCGGCGGCGTCGATGACGAGCAACGTGCCCCGTAGTTCCTCGGCGGCATCGCGGTCGTTCACACCGGCCAGGGCCAGCAGCAGGATCCCCTTGTGCCAGCGCGCCCCCTCGACCGTCAGCGGGCCGGCAGCCGCCGGATCGGTGGCGAGAGCCGTACCGGGGGAGAACCGCACGTCGGGATCGTCGGTGCGCACCTCGACGGTGACCTCGCCCCGTACGCCGTGCGGCCGGCCGATCCTGCCCACCACCAGCTGCACTTGTCGCCTTCCTTCAGAACCGGACCTCGTGTTAGGACACGAAGCTCGCATTGGAACGAAACTCGCCGGAAACGGAGCCGGGGGACCCCATGAGGGGCCCCCCGGACGTGAGGTTCTCCTCAGCGGGCCTAGGCCGTGTCCAGATCGACCAGGTCGATCCGCACGTACCGGCCCTGAGACAGCCCGTTGACGACCGTGCGCAGCGCCTTGGCCGTACGGCCGCCGCGGCCGATGACCTTGCCGAGGTCTTCGGGGTGGACCCGGACCTCCAGGACGCGTCCGGTGCGGATGCGTCGCGCGCGGACCCGGACGTCGTCAGGATGTTCGACGATGCCCTTGACCAGATGCTCGAGGGCCTCCTCGAGCATCTCAGGCCTCGCCTTCCGGCTTCTCCTCGGCTGCCGGAGCCTGGGCTGCCGGAGCCTCGGCGGTCGCTTCGGCCTTGGCGGGCTTCTTGGCCTTCTTCTGAGTGGTGGCGGCGACAGCGGTGTCACCGGACAGCGTCTCCCGGGCCGCGGCCTCGTAAGCGGCGTGGCGGTCCGGCTTCGGCTCGGCCACCAGCAGCGGCGTCGCCGGGGCGGGCTCGCCCTTGAACTTCTGCCAGTCACCGGTCAGCTTGAAGATCTTGAGAACCGGGTCGGTCGGCTGCGCGCCGACGCCCAGCCAGTACTGCGCCCGCTCGGAGTTCACCTCGATGCGCGAGGGGTCCTCCTTCGGGTGGTACAGGCCGATCTCCTCGATCGCACGACCGTCGCGCTTGCTACGGCTGTCGGCGACGACGATGCGGTACTGCGCGTTGCGGATCATTCCGAGCCGCTTGAGCTTGATCTTGACTGCCACGGGTGTGGTCTCTCCTGCATTAGAGCGTGGGTGAGCGGTGTCTCATCGAGTGGGGCACGATGGGAGCCCGCCCGAGGGACAGGCGCGACCGGCGGGGGTGAGAGGGCACCCGCACAGTCACGATGTTCCAGCTAGATATTCTGCCAGATCGCTCAGGGTGTTCGGGCATCCCCTCGCCCACTCGACACCGTCGCTTGCCGTACCGCTACTTCTGACCCGGCAGCTTGAACTTCGACGGGTCGAAGCCGGGCGGGAGCTCCAGGCCCGGTGGCAGCTGCCCTGTTCCGAGGTTGCCGAGGGCGCCGGCGCCCTTCGGCAGTGCGGGCGTGTCCGCCGTACCGGAGCCGGCCTTTCCGAGCGCCGCCTTGCGGGGGTCGCCGCTGACGCGGCGGCCCTTCTTGGCCTTCTGCGCCTTCTGGCTCTTGCCCCGGCCCGGCATGCCGGGAATGCCCAGGCCCTGGGTCATCCGCTTCATCATCTTCTGCGCCTCGAAGAAGCGGACGACCAGGTTGTTGACCTCGGTGACGGTGACGCCGGAGCCCTTGGCGATGCGGGCCCGCCGCGAGCCATTGATGATCTTCGGTTCCTGGCGCTCACCCGGGGTCATGGAGCGGATGATGGCGGCGATGCGGTCGAGGTCACGGTCGTCGACCTGGTTGAGCTGCTCGCGCATCTGGCCCATGCCCGGCATCATGCCGAGGAGATTCTTGATGGGGCCCATCCGGCGGACCATCATCATCTGCTCGAGGAAGTCATCGAGCGTGAAACCGTCACCGGAGGCGAGCTTGCCCGCCATCTTGGCGGCTTCCTGCTCGTCGAAGGTCTTCTGGGCCTGCTCGATCAGGGTGAGGATGTCGCCCATGTCGAGGATCCGGCCCGCCATCCGGTCCGGGTGGAAGGCGTCGAAGTCCTCGAGCTTCTCGCCGGTGGACGCGAACATGATCGGGCGGCCGGTGACATGCCGGACCGACAGCGCGGCACCCCCCCTGGCGTCGCCGTCGAGCTTGGTCAGCACGACGCCGTCGAAGCCGACCCCCTCCATGAACGCCTGGGCGGTGCTCACGGCGTCCTGACCGATCATCGCGTCGACCACGAACAGCACCTCGTCCGGGCTGATCGCGTCCCGGATGTCCGCCGCCTGCTTCATCAGCTCCTGGTCGATGCCCAGCCGGCCGGCGGTGTCGACGATGACCACGTCGTGCTGACGGCGCCGGGCCTGTTCGACCGACTCCCTGGCCACCTCGACGGGGTCGCCCACACCGTTGCCCGGCTCGGGCGCGAACACGGCGACCTCGGCACGCTCGGCCATGACCGACAACTGCTGGACCGCGTTGGGCCGCTGGAGGTCGCATGCGACGAGCAGCGGGGCGTGTCCCTGATCGCGCAGCCACTTGGCCAGTTTGCCGGCGAGTGTGGTCTTCCCGGAGCCCTGGAGACCCGCGAGCATGATGACGGTCGGCGGAGTCTTGGCGTGGCGCAGCCGACGCGTCTCACCGCCCAGAACCTCGATCAGCTCGTCGTTTACGATCTTCACGACCTGCTGGGCGGGGTTGAGCGCCTGGGAGACCTCGGCTCCGCGCGCCCTTTCCTTGACCCGGGACACGAAGTCCTTCACCACGGGCAGCGCGACGTCCGCCTCGAGCAGGGCGATGCGGATCTCGCGGCAGGTCGCGTCGATGTCGGCGTCGGAAAGCCTGCCCTTGGACCGAAGGGAGGAAAAGACCGAAGTCAGCCGGTCGGAAAGCGTCTCGAACACGTGAGTGGCCAGCCTCGAAGCGATTGGACGGGTGAATGGACCGGCCTCCAGCCTATCCGGCCGCGCGGCCAGTGTGCCCGTGCGCGCGCCCGCTCATCCACCGTACGCGCCC
>NZ_BOOG01000059.1 GCF_016863115.1 Sphaerimonospora thailandensis | reverse complement strand
GGCATCGCCGCCGCGCTGTAGCACCGCGGCCCGGTAGCACCCGGCCGTGATCAAGCGTGCGGTCCCTGCCCGGCGCAATCAGGCAGGGGCCGCACCCCACCCAATGTAGGGAGACCCCGGTTGCACCTGCACTGCTACTCCTGGACCGGCACCGGCGACGACCGACGCCGCGAGGCCGAACGTCGCCCGCCGCTGCCCCCGGCCGACCCTGGAAAGTTCCTGTCCTCGCTGCTGCCGCCGATGCGGACCTGCGACTGGCTACTCAAGCCGGCCCGCCGCATCGAAGCCACCCCGACCGGCGCGGACGAGGCCATGGACTGGCTGGCCGAGCGGTACCGGGCGGCCGAGCCGTCCTTCCTCCACCCCGGCGACGAGGAGCGGATCGGCCTGGACTTCCGGCTGGGCCTCGTACGGGAATCCCTGCACGCCGGCGTGGACGTGCAGTGGGGGATCTGGCTGCGCTCCGGGCGCTTCGTCTCCTGCGCCGTCGTCTGCTGCTCGCCGAACCGGGACGCCGACCACCGATGCCCGGCAAGTTGAGCACCTGGGCCGCCCGCCTGCCGTACTTCCCCCGTGGCGGCAGGCGGGCCAGCTCGTCATACGACGGGCGGCGATCGGGGTCTTCGGCACCCAAAGATCACCCCAACACCCGGGCGGTGTTCACGCCAGCGTGATCACGAACCTCTAAATGCCTACCCCTGATCGAGATTGGCTGATGAACCGCATCTACTGGCGGTCACTCAGCGGGAAGTGGTGCCGGCAATCAGGTCACAGCCCACCTCTTCGCGCGCGACTCAGCCGCCCTGTCGGGTGTCCCAATCGTCGAGCACATCCTGCTTGCTGACGACGTGCGCGACACCCTTCATCGCTTCCACCTTGGCGACGAACGCCTCGATCTGGGTCAGATCCGGCACGCGGACGATGAAGCACTCGGGCACGTCCTCAGAAGTCATGCCGAGGGTGTCGCCATCAGTATTCTCAAGCCATTGCGCCCAAACCTTGTCTCGATCAACGAACTCCACGGAGCTCGCCTCGGGCATGGTCCGGAGCGCAGTGTCGATGGCATCCTTGTGCGCCTTTGTCGCCTTCCTGCCATCGCAGTTCGGGAAAGCGCTGGCCCTCTCACAGAGGAAGATCGTGACTTCGTCGCGTTTCTTCTCTCCCTCCGCCCGATGCCGCCGCGCGTCCTCGGGGCGTTGATCCGGTGTGATCTGGGCGACTCCCGGTAAGGCTCGGATCTTCCGCTTGGCCTCGGGGATGTCGCGATAGTCGGCCAGAACCACACGGAAGGACTCCGCGACCGCTGAGGGCCCCAGTAGCCCCTCGACCGCACCGATGAGTCCGCTGTCCCGGAGGCTCTCCTGCTGGTTTCTGAACCGCACGTCGGTGACTTCGGGCATCGCACGGATACGCTGTTCGATCATGTGCTTCTCTGCGGCAGTGGGGGCACCCCTGCCCTCACATGCCTGATGGACATCCTCGGCTGCGCACAGGAAGACGGACATCGCCTGTCGATTCGGATTCCCCCCTGTAAAGGAGAGGATCCTCCATGCGGTGAACGCGATCACTCCGCAGGCGAGCAGGGTGCCGACCAGGAGCCACGACAACCGGACGCGGCGCCCCCACACGTCACCTTGGCTCGGTGCTTCCCTCTCTCCGGCTTCTCCGGCGTACTGATCCACTGCGCCAGTATCCCGGGCCGGGGTGGCCAGTGGAGGGTCTGGGCGGGAAGTAAATCAAGGAGCAACAGAAATCGTCAAAGGGGGCACTCCCATGTCTCTCCAGCATCTCTAGCTTGCTCTATCAAATCTGATAAGATGTGGCCTTCGTATTTTACCCTGTCGTGCTGATTGAACCAATTGGTGAAGTCTATATTGGGGATGATTTTCTTCCCCTTCAGCCATGTTGCCTTTCCTAATTCGCCTTCCGGGATGGCGTCATGGTCTACTAAACACTGAGCTGCCTTTACTGCGGCAGAGGCGTACGCTTCCGTATAAGCCTCCATGTAGCCGTTTTGGTCTCCGGTGCGAGAATCTCCACATGCTGTCGATCCAATGGCGACAAGTAGAACACATGTGGAAAGCAGAGTCGCGGATCGAGTGCTCATCGTTGTACCCCCATAGCGTGTTCGGCGTCCGCAACCCATTCTCCCAGTCTGCGACCCCCGTACACGACTCGTTCATGAGCGTTGTACCAGTTGGTTAGATCGACATTCGGGGTGATGGCTCCCTCTTTGTACCAGGAGGTGTCTGGAGGAAGCTTGATGGCACCGACTGCGATCAGCCCCTGAATCACGGGTAACCTGACGCGCAGCAGTGTTTCCCGGAACTCGTCTTCGCCGGATTTCAGAGCTTCCACGGCGTTGTCTGTGCTCAAGGAGTCGTTGATGGGGGGCTGCGCCATCGCGACGAAGACCTGAGAGATGGTCCCTTTACCGAACGCGTTCGAGAAGCTCAAGGCTCCATAACCGCCGGATATAACCGACAAGAACGTTTTGATGCGCTGTGTCTGCTGGTCTCTCAGCTGAGCGCTGTCGAACTTCAAATCTTTTTCGATCTTGGCGATTGCGCCATTGAGACTGCTCAGCTGTCGCAGGTAGTCTTTGTCGGGATTTCGAATCGACGCGGCCACGCTGGCGCTGATCCGGGCCTCCATATTTCCCTGGAAGGAGCCGAGGTCCTTGGGATCGTGCAGAGCCTGCTTGAGAAAAGCATCCAACGCAGCTTGATTGACGTAAGCGACCCACGGAGCGTTCGGCTGATCGTTAAGCGGGCGAGCTCCGTTCCCATAGCCGATAACAGATTCGGCGAGGTCGGGGAGGTAGCGGTCGGCGGTGTGGATGAGGGATTGGCGGATCGGGTGGGGGAGGACGTCGCCGGGATGGAGCTTGGAGAACTCGGCGGTGGCCTGTACGACGTTGACGACGGCCCAGGCCGACTCCTTGGCGTCCTCCGTGGCGCCTCGCTCGGCGGACACGGCCGCCCTGATGAAGCCGGCGGGGTGTGAGCTCATGTCGACCTGGAGCGGTCCCCGGCGGGGCGTGTCCATGCTGTAGCCGTCGTATCCCAGCGTGTGCCAGTCGTCGCTCACCAGCATCGTGGCGTACTTCACCCCGTTGGCCTGGTCGCCGAGCACGTGCCGGGCCGCCAGGCCGTTCTCGGCGGCACGGTCCAGCACCGCCGCGACGGGGTCGAAGTCGGCGAGAGCCTGCTGGTCGCCGCTGTGAATGGGCAGGGCCTTGTCGGCCGGCCCGACGTGCGTCCTGCCGGCCGCGCGGGCGTCGAGCATGGAACGGGTGACCTCGGCGAGAAGTTGAGGATCCCAGGATGTGCCGTCGGGGCCGTGCTTGAAGAGCATGCCGGTCGACCAGGGATCGGAGTTCTTGGTGATCGCCGCCCTGGTCGCCGCGGACAGCAGCGGCCGGCTGTCCTTGCCCGTGCCGGTCCGCAGCCTGCTCGCCGCGGCGAGCGAGGCGCCCAGCGCCTGCAGAAGGCTCACGCTGTCCGCGCTGAGCAGCGAGCCGCCGGGGCCCTCGTAGAGGGTGCTCGCGGCTTTGAGCGCCGCCGCGCCGCCCTGCGCCCAGAAGGTCGCGAGGTAGTCCTTGTCGCCGAGGTGCTCGGTGATGCGCTGCGCCACCTGGGCCAGGTCGGGACGCGCCCGCTCCGGACTACCGGAGGCGGTGGCCAGGACGTCGTTCAGTGCCTGCACGTCCTGTACGGCCTGGGTGCCGCTCTGCCCGGTGGCGGTCCAGTCGAGATCCAGATATCTGGGCGGCAGACCGGTGAGCACCCACTCCCCGCGGGGCCTGAGCGTCGTCGGATCCAGGCTTTTCAGGTTCGCCAGATCGTGCGCCCGTGCGGTACGCGCGCGCATGTCACGGGCGTCGTCCAGGGCCGTGTCGGTCAGGCGGGCCAGCGGGGCGAGGCTGACCTCGCTGCCCCACTGCTGCATCGTCTGCCGGATCAGCGGTCCGTTGCGCGACAGCACCTCGTGCAGCCGGTGCAGGCGCTTCGCCAGCTCCTCAAGGTTGGCGGGATTGACCCCGACGAATCCGTCCACGACATCCCTCCCTTGACGTACGGCGCCACGCGATAGGGGAGCGGGTGCGGCGGTTGCGAGGCGCGGCGGATTCCCCCAGCGATGCGGTTGACGGCCCCCGTCAAGGCTAAGCAGACATAGCTGGATAGGCCATGGTTATTCACCGTGAAAAGGAGGATTACCAGATATCAACAGTAGCGATAGTCGGGGAGATATCGGCATTTTTGTCCAATTTGATGCACGGGTGCTGAGAGCCGCCGGAGCCCATCCGCGTACCCTCAAAAGGCCCGGAGCCGTCCCCGCGCCTGGCCTGTTCTGAACTGTTGACGCGCTCCCCAGTCTGAACTGAAGGCCGGAGCACTGCGGACGAATCCGGTAGCGCCTCGTGGCGGGAGCGGTCATAGTTCGAGTAACGGCTGATGCGCTTCGACGCGTCCGCCGTACCAAGTGATCACTCGACCAGCAGCGTCGGCGGGTGGGGCGGGCCATTCTCCTACCTGCCCACCTCGCCTCGTCGGTTCGAAGAGGAGTGTCGGAGAGGAGTGAAGGCATGCCAGATCTTCCCCAGGTGATCACCACGAAGGGAAGCGACCGCTACCACGCCAGCGAGGACTGTCTCATGTGGCTGGCGGGACGGCGTGGCAGTGAAAGCCAGGGCAACCATCTCCATGACATCCTCCGGATGTCCGCAGCGGAAGCCCGCAACCGTGGTTGGACGCCATGCCCCGGATGCGTCGGATGACCTCCGGTGCGGTTTCCTCCTACGGAAGGTCCGACCCAAGCCGGTCTCAGTCTGGAATGGCAAAGGTGTACGACCACATGAAACGACTGGCGGCGTGTACGCCTCGGGCGTACTCGATCACCTGGCCCTCGGCGGTGCGGGTCGTGTGGCGAACCTCGACGACGGGTTCGCCCGGCGGGAGTTCCAGGAGCAGGGTCTCGTCGGCGGTGGGCATCCTGGCGTTGAGATCTTCGGTGATCTCGTGCGGGTCAAGTCCCCTGTCGGTGAGCACCCGGAAGCCGCCGCCCGGACCGGCGATCCCCGGTGCGGGGTCGACCAGGGAAGTGTCCTCAACGTCCTCCACTCGGTAGTAGCTGGTCACGGTGTGGGTGGGGACGCCGTCGCGGGTCATCACGCGTGCTCGTTCATAGACCGTGGTGCCGGGCGGGAGTCCGAGTGCGGTGGAGACGTGCTCATCGGCCTCGACAAGACTCACCTCTTGTGTCTGGTGGCCCTGCTGCCGGGCGCTCGCAGCGTCTCCGTGCTCGTTCTTGTACGCCTCGACCGTGGGCCTTCGCGCTGTTCCGCCATTCGTCTTCTTCGAGCGAAGGGGATCCATGTTTTACGAGGTGAGGAGGCCCAGGACGTGTTGACGGACCTTGTCCAAGACGTCGTCTTTCACCGTGCCGAATAGCCGATTGTCAAAGTCACGGTCTTCGGCCGTCCAGATGCGATTCGCCCGAACAAATGATGGTGCTACTAATCCGATACTCTGCCAGTCGGCAATGGGCACGTCGTATGGTCCCATCCTCGCGGCACGTTTGACGCTGGACGACACCATGGCGGCGAGGATCGCTCGATTGGATCCGAGTCCACTGGCTGCGAGGATCAGGACAGGGCGTTTCTTGTACGGCTGGGCTTCTGTGTGACTGAAGGGGAACCAGACCAGCCTGACTTCTCCGGGAATCATAGGTCGTCGTACAGGGCGTCCTCTGGATTGTCCCAGTCCTCAGCCCATAGCCGCGACACGTACGCCCTCACGTGCTCATCTGTCCCGTCATCCTGATAGGACATGTCAACTGCCAGCGGCGCGTTACTGGCGACCGTTGGCCAGGGTCCTTCGATGATCTCTGGAGATCGACGTCTGGCACCGGTTATGCGCCGATGCGCTCGGGCTACCGGGCGAGCGTTCGGGTTTGCATAGCTAAACGCACCCTGAGTTCCGGCTGGAGCGAAGAGTGATGTGGCGGGAGTGGTCACGACTGTCAGCCCTCCATGGCTTCGGACCGGTGCTGTGTGATCTGCTCGACCATGGCGTCATAGGTGTCCGCAGTCGTCTGCAGGACTTGAATCAGCTCCTCTAGCCGCGCTCTGCTCATGTGAAAGCGACCATGGACGTTGACCTTGAGACCCGTCGCCTTGAGAGTCTCGATCGCACGCCGTTGACCCTCGATGTCCCTGGGGATGAATGGCGGAGGGATGCTCCCGAGCAGGAGGTAGATGCCGTCAGGGCCGGCTTCAAGCGTTGGCGGACCTGGCTGCGCGACGAACTGGTTGACATGCGTGATCGGCGCGCCTGTAGCTTCGCTCCAGTCGACGGCTACGGCGAAGTTCTCCACTACGGGATTCTCCTCTGACACGCTCTCAGTCTGACACCGGCGATGCGTCCTTGCTATAAAGCGCCCCCCGTGCGCGGCAAAGGATGGGACGCGGGGCAGCCATCCGGTTCACCGTGATCTTGAAATTGGCCTGTACTGCCCGCTCCGTGCCGAGGGCTGCCTCGCTTCGAGCAAGGCGGTCGTCGGCCTCGCCTGATGGGATCTTGAGTTCGTGATTGCTTACGCCGAGCGCACAGGCGGTAGCTGGTGTGCTGGTCACCACCAAATAGTAACTGAATAGCTACGGGGTGTTGTATCACTTGGTTGCGTTGTCAGGTACCTGGAGGCGTGGGAGGAGGCCGGGCGGCCGGGCCTGGAGCAGTTGGCCGTCGTGGTCGAGCCCCGGGACGGCGGCTGGCAGGTGCGGACAACCCTGCCCTCCACCCCGGCGCCGAGGCCCGGATCGGCCTGGACTTCCGGCTGGGCCTCGTATGGGAGTCCCTGGGGTGTCCCCGCCCTCTTCGATACGGACCGCGCCCGCCGTTCACACCCTCAGTTAAGAATGTTTTCAGTTCGGCGTCTGGCCGCTAGGCTGATCATTCATGACTTTCACGCATCCCGCGCGATGGCTGGCGGCGTTATCACTCGCCGCGGGGCTGTCCGTGGCGGCTCCGGCACACGCCCACGAGGCGGCCGCACCATCCTCCGGCACCATCCTGCGCGGACTGGACCTCGACCGCGCGACCGTCCTGGACATGCAGCGCGCCATGGACCGGGGGCGCTTCGACTCGGTGGCGCTCACCCGGTTCTACCTCGACCGCATCCGCTCGGTGGACCCGCTGCTGCACGCGGTCATCGCGACCAACCCCGCGGCTCTTCGAGAGGCGCGGCAGAGCGACCAGCGCCGCCGCCGCGGCGCGCGCGGCCCGCTGGAAGGCATCCCGGTCCTTCTCAAGGACAACATCGACACCGCCGGAGGACTCCGTACGACCGCGGGCTCGCTGGCCCTGCTCGGCTCTCGCCCGGCCCGTGACGCCTTCCTGGTCCAGCGGCTGCGCCGGGCCGGTGCGGTGATCCTCGGCAAGGCCAACCTGTCGGAATGGGCGAACTTCCGCTCCAGCCCTTCCTCCAGCGGTTGGAGCGCGGTCCGCGGCCAGACCAACAACCCCTACGTCCTGGACCGCAACCCCTGCGGATCGAGCAGCGGCTCGGCGGTCGCCGTCGCCGCGAGCCTGGCAGCGGTCACCATCGGCACCGAGACCGACGGCTCGATCGTCTGCCCGGCGGGCATCAACGGCGTCGTCGGCATCAAGCCCACGCTCGGTCTGGTCAGCCGCTCCGGAGTGGTGCCGATCTCCCGGGCCCAGGACACCGCGGGCCCGATCACCAGGAACGTCACCGACGCGGCCGCCGTGCTCTCGGTCATCCAGGGAGTGGACCCGCGCGACCCGGACACCGTGCGGGGCGGCGACCGTGACTACCTCAAGGCGCTGGACCCGAAAGCGCTGGCCGGCAAGCGCATCGGCGTGTGGCGCTCGGTGGCGGGCGACAACCAGGAGGTGCTCACCACCCTGGACGCCGCCGTCGCCACGCTCCGGGCGCGGGGCGCGACCGTGATCGACGACCTCGAACTGGCGGGGATGGACGAGGCCGGCGAGGCCGAGTACCCGGCCCTGATGACCGAGTTCAAGCACGATGTGAACGCCTACCTGGCCAAGACTCCCGGACGGCACCCGGGCAGTCTGGGCGCTCTGATCAAGTTCAACAAGCGGCACGCCTCGACCGAGCTCCGCTACTTCGGGCAGGAACTGTTCGAACAGGCGCAGGCGACCACCGGCGACCTGAACGACCCCGCGTACCGCGAACTCAGGGAGAAGGCGACCTCGCTCTCCCGTAAGGCGATCGACTCGGTGATGGCCGAGAACCGGCTCGACGCGATGCTCGCGCCGACCAACAACGCGGCCTGGCGGACCAGCCTGACCAAGGGCGACGACTTCACCGACTTCGTCGCCTCCTCATCGCCCTCGGCCATGTCCGGCTACCCCGCGATCACGGTCCCCGGCGGATACGCCGGGGACGTGCTGCCGCTCGGCGTCACCTTCTTCGGCGGCCGGCTGTCCGAGCCGACCTTGATCGCCTTGGGCTACGCGTTCGAGCAGGCCGGCCACGTGCGCAAGCCCCCGACCTATTTGCGTACGCTGCCCTGACGTCCCACCCCGCTGCGCGCCGCTCCGCCGAACGTGGACGGGGCGGCGCCCGCGCGGGTGACCCGGGTCATCCCTCGGCTTGTCGTTTGCCTGTCGTTCAACCTGCGATCTTCGTGTCGGGATGCGACCGCGGACTCCCGGCCGGCACTGGCCCGGCACGGCTGTACGGCTGGTTGTCCGCCTTCGACGCCGCTGCGTCAGCCGATCAGCGACGGCCCGGCAGGGTCGGTGGCGAAGAACGCCGCATACACCGCGCGCAACTGCTCCTCGGCGTCCTTGCGCTTCCTGGGGTGCAACCCGTTGAACGCCGTGCTGTTGTGCATCACCGACTGGACCAGGCCGTCCAGGTCCCGCACCTGAACCCACTCAGAGCATGGTGGGCACGCGGCCCACGGCCCGGAGCAGCCGTGCGGGTTCTCGTGCTCACACGCGGTCGTCACGAACTCCCGAGGCTGCCAGGACCACATCGGGTTCGGCATCGTGCAGAAGTGACACGTCAGTTCGACGCCGGCGCCGTCAGCCGAGACGGCTGGCACCGGCTCATGGTCGAACGGCTCGACCCGCACCGGATGCAGCCAGGACACCTCACCCGTGTTGAAGTTCGCGTGGACGTCGAGCATGGCTGAGCACACCGCGCACACCCAAACCGTCATCTGACCGTCTTCGTTCGTCAATCGCTCTCCCTCTTGAGTTGACTCGTTCTCGTGTGTAAGCATCTCACAGGTGGACTAGTAGTCCGTCCAGCGGTCGCGGTACGCGATCGAGATCCAGTGCCGCGACGAGCGGGACCGAGTAGCGGATCTTGCGGCCGCTGCCCGATCCCATGAACCGGCGTAGCTGGTCGTGTGTGCTGCGCCCGCGCCATGGGGGCTGCTTCTGTAGGGTGCGAAACGAGCTGAGCTCGCCCTCGGCATCGACGACGCGTTCAACCGTGGCGGTGCCGAGGGCGCGGATCAGCTCGTCTTCCAGGTCGGCCACGCACACGAAGAATCCGAGCGCCTCCAGATCGCTTCTGTCGAGGTCGGATCCAAGGCCGGCGCGCTCGAGCCCCCTCCGGAAGGCGCCTTCTTCGCCCGCGTCATACAGACCGGCCAGCCGGAGATCGCGACCGGGAGGGCCGAACTCGCCGGCATACGTCCCGATGTTCGTGGCGCCGCCCATCGCCACAACGGAGATGCCTTCGGCCGCGAGGTTTCGGCCCCGGCGCTCGGCCAACGCTTCTACGGCCGACCTGTCGCTGATCCCCTCGACCAGGACCACGGTGTGCGTACGGTTCACACGCTCAGCCTGGCACCGAATCCGGTGAGATCCGTACCCATTTTTGGCTGAACGCCGGGCTGGGCGTGCAGTGGAGCATCAGGCCGCGCGCCGGGCGTTTCGTCTGCCGGCGGACAGGAGGTCGTGACCCTCGCCGAATCGTTTGAATCAGACTAATCCGGGGCAAATGTGACCGCACTGTCATCTTGATCCGCCATCGTGGAGGAGTGAGAGGATGGTTGAGTGATCGAGTAAAGAGACGGTTGGATACGTTCGGGTCGATTGTGCCCTCTATCGCGCAGTGTGCCGTGGGGTCCGCGCTGGCCTGGATCGTCGCTGTTCAGCTGCTCGGCCACGCCCGCCCCCTCTTCGCGCCCATCTCGGTGATGATCTGTGTGGGAGTGGGGCTCGGGCAGCGGCTGCGCAGGGTGGTCGAGCTGGTGGTCGGCGTCAGTCTGGGCGTGGGCATCGGCACCCTGCTGGTGTCCTGGATCGGCTCGGGCCCCTGGCGGATGGCGCTCGTGATCGCGCTGGCGATGACGATCGCGGGGCTGCTGAACACCGGTGAGCTGTTCGTGTCGCAGGTCGGGTCGTCCGCGGTGCTGGTCGCCATGCTGGTGCCACACCAGGACGTCGGGGGGCTGGACCGGATGGCCGACGCGCTCACTGGCGGTGTCATAGGCATAGCGGCGGTCGCGCTGCTGCCCGCCAGCCCGCTCACCATCGCGGGCAAGCACCTGTCCGGCGTGCTCGACGCCCTGTCCACCGTGCTGGAGCAGACGGCGGAGGCGATCGAGAAGGGCGACATGGACCTGGCCGCCGAGGCCCTGGAGTGCGGACGCAGGACACAGACCGCGGCCGAGGAGTTCGCGACGGCGCTGGAGAACAGCAAGGAGATCATCAGGATCTCGCCGCTGCGTTGGCATCAGCGGGCCAGACTGGCCAGGTACGAGACCGCGGCCGTGCCGGTGGACCTGGCGTTACGCAACGCACGGGTGCTGGTCCGCCGCACGCTCGCGGCGCTGGGGGAGCCCAGCCCGCCGCCGGCCGCGCTGGCCGAGTCGCTGCGCGAGATCTCGGAGGCGGCGCTGCTGCTCCAGCTCGAACTGGGGGCTGGGCGTGAACCGATGCTGGCCAGGCAGGCGTTACTCGCCGTCGCCGCCCGGGAGCGGCCCAAGAACCTGGGGTTCTCCGCGAACGTCGCCCTCGCGCAGCTGCGCTCCATCGCCGTCGATCTGCTCCAGGCCACCGGGATGGACCACGGCACGGCCTCGGCCGCGCTGACCCCGCTGAACGAACTGAGCGACGAGAGCATGCACGGCTGAGGCCGAACAGCCCCCAAGATCCCCAGACCGGTGAGAAAATTACTCAGTGTGATGAACGCTGTTGCCCGGGGACGGCGCGGGCGGGTCGCTGAGGCTCCATATCCGGACGTCCGCTGAGTCCGCGGTGACGGCGATGGGCTGATCGTCGAGACGGCCGATCGCCACAGCGAGGGCGTCGACGGTCTTTCCGGAGGGGTCGGTGAGGGGCTCGCCGAGTTGCTGATGGGTGGTCAGATCCCATACGCGGACGTCGCCGCATTCGGTGATGGCGATCGGGCGATCGTCGAGCTCACCGATCGCCACCGCGCCCATGCCTTCGTATTCGTGACTGAGCGGTTGGCCGATTTCTTCGCGGGTGGTCAGGTCCAACACGTGGGCGATGCAGGAGAGGCCTCCGGTGAGGGCGACGGGCCGGTCGTCGAACCGGCCGATCGCCACCGCGCCGGCCGTTTCGGCGTACGCGGTGAGGGGTTGGCCGAGCTGTTTTCGGGTGGTCAGGTCCCATACGAGGACGAGCCCGTTGTCCTGGCCCGTGACGGCGATGGGCCGGTCGCCGAGCCGGTCGACCGCCACCGAGAGGACGCCGCTCTCGTGTTCGAGTGGTCGGCCGAGTTGTTCGCGGGTGGCCAGGTCCCATATCCGGACGGTGCCGTCCCAGCTTGCCGTGACGGCGACGGCCCGGTCGCCCAGCCGGCCGACGGCCAACTCCGTGATGCCCTTGGTGTGCCCGGTGAGGGGCCGGCCGAGTTGTTCGTGGGTGGTCAGGTCCCATACGCGGGCGGTGCGGTCGTCGCCTCCGGTTACGGCGATGGGCCGGTCGCCCAACTGGCCGAGCGCCACGGTGACGACCTGGCCCTTGTGCCCGGTGAGGGCTCGGCCGAGTTGTTCGTGGGTGGTCAGGTCCCATA
>NZ_BOOG01000058.1 GCF_016863115.1 Sphaerimonospora thailandensis | reverse complement strand
TGGCCTGCTTCGGCCACGCCTGCTTCGGCCACGCCTGCTTCGGCCACGCCTGCTTCGGCCACGCCTGCTTCGGCCACGCCTGCTTCGGCCACGCCGTCCCTGCCGTCCGTGCCGTCGGCTGGCTCGTCTGTGCCGTTCGCACCGCCCATGCCGTCCGCTCCGTCCAGCTCATCGGTCAAGTCCGGGTCCACCCCGGCCGGCTGAGCCGTTGCTGCCGGTTGTGTAGCGGCTACGACCGTAGCCTCACGCCGGGGAATTCCACCAGATTGCCATGATCCGACTGATGGCTGCCCGGCCCTGCGGACACCGAACCCGCTACCGCTCGCTATTCGACACTTTCTCGGTCGGGAGCTTCGCCGTCGTGGCGGGTCGGTACCGTACGTTCACGACCAACGTGGGGTCGCCTTCACCGAGTCGGTGGAGGCGGATCGGCTCATGGCCCGGGTTGTCGTACAGCCGGATGCCCTCGCCGAGCAGGACCGGTGCGATGTGCAGGTCGATCTCGTCGATCAGTCCCAGTTCGAGAAGCTGACGGCCGATGGTGGGCGAGAGCACTTCGAGGTTCTTGCCGCCGGCCGCCTCCAGCCCGATCCGTACCGCCTCGGCAGGCCCGCAGTTCAGGAACGTGACTCTGTCGGCGGGCGTCGCGTCCTCGGGATGGTGGGTGAGCACGAAGATCGGCCCGTTCCAGGCGCCGCCGTACAGGCGGTTGTCACCGGTGGCGTCCCAAGCGTCTCGGCCCCCGAGCACGGCGCCCGTGGTTTCGACGTACTCGTCGACCAGGCCCGGACGGGCTGAGATCCCGGTCATCCAGTGCATGTCGTGGTTCGGCCCCGCCACGAAACCGTCAAGCGACATCGTGAAGTGCCAGAGCACCTTCCCGTCTGCGGTCTGAGGCTCAGTGTCACTCATTCGTCGACTCCTGCAATCTGCTTGCGATTTGCAATCGGTAGGCCCACGCTAGGTCATCTGATGGTGGATTGCAACCAGATCGGCGGCGAGGTGCGAGGTGCCGGAACGGGATGGCCTCTACTGCCGGTGGCATGGCAACTGGCCCTGGCCGCGACTTGTCCACCGAGTGGACGACGTACATCACAGTTGGTAATCAATCGGTAACGCACAGCTGTGGATTCGGTTGTGGATAACTCACGATGCGGTGACGATTCGCGCACGCGCCTCGCGGTCCCGGCCGACGTCGACACGCTGGCGGTGACCGCCCGGTGGGGGGAGTACGGCAAGGCCGAGGCCGAGATCGAGGACGCGAAGGGCAGACCGCGGACCACCCGCGTCTGGGCCCGTCGCCCGGTCAGCCACGACATCGAGGTCCGGCTCGACGCCGGGCCGACGCAGCGCGTCCCCCTCACGATGGAACGTGCCGACGCTCCCGGCGTCCTGCTCGCGGTGGCCGACCACCGGGTGCTGCTGGTGTCGAGCGCGAACCTGACCCAGTCGGGTGTCTCACCAGGAACATCGAGGCCGGGCTGCTGGTCCGCGGTGGTACGGCCCCGCGCCGGGCGGCCGAGCACGTGGCCGGGCTGCGCGCCCGCGGCGTGCCGCGCCGCCTGCGATGAATCACTGTCAGCCGACGCTGACGACGTCCCGCCTGGCCGCCCGCTTCGCGCCGATCCTCGCCCCCAGGATCGCGAGCCCGATCCCGACGATCGTGATCACGAGGTTGACGACGCCGTAGCCGGCCACACCCTCCGGCTCGTACTTGGGGAAGGGGCCCCCGAACGCCGCATCGCTGCCGTCGACCCATTCAAGGAGGAGGTTCACGGACTGGTAGACGAAGACCAGGGCCTCCCCCGCCAGGTAGAGGGCCACCGCGGCGCTCCTGCCGCGGATGAAGAAGCCGATGGTGAAGGCGAAGAGCACGGTGTAGATGACGTTCATGCTGACCTCCGGGGTCGCGTCGGATCGGATGGATCCACCTTCGCGATGTCCGCGCCCACCCACATCGGCGCGACCACGAAGCCCGGATGAGGATGTTCCGTAGGTGCCACCACCGAGGACACGTGGTCGAATCCTTGCCACCATATGAGGGTGCACCCACCTACCGCGCGGCTCCTCACCGCGTCGGCGACGCTCCTCGTCGCCGTCAGTGCGGCCGTGAATCTCATGACGGAGACGCCGTCCCTGGCGGCTCTGTCGGCTGCGGGCGTGTTCGCGGTCGTCATCGGCTGGGTGATCGTCGTCCGGCTCCCCGACTCGCCGGTCGGCCCGGCGCTGGCATGGTGCAGTGGGTCGGTCGGATTGGTCGATTCCTTCGACGCGACGGCTGCGGGAGCGCTCGGGGAAGCGGGGGCGGCCTTCGTGGCCCGGTTCGGCGAGGGGATCTGGCCGGTGAATCTCCTCGGGTTGCTCGCACTGCTGCTCGTCTTTCCCGATGGGCGGCAGCGCGGCCGGCTGTGGACGGCCGCGCCCGTCGTCTTCGCCACAGGAGCCGTGCTGGTGTTCCTCGGCTTGGGAACAGGCGACGAGCCGGCCGGAGCGCCGCTGGCCCTCGTGCTGGCCGGTCTCCCTCTGGTGGGCCTCGGTCTGATCCTCGCGGTCGCCTCGGTGTTCGTCCGGTACCGGCGAAGCTCCGAGCTTCAGCGCCTTCAGCTCCGCTGGTTGTTGCTCGCGGGCAGCGTGGTCGCGGTTCTGCTGGTCGGGGGCTGGGTGGCCGAAGTGGGCGGGGCACCGCTGTGGGCCGCGTACTCACCGTTCATCTTCGGGATCGTCGTGCTGGTGCCGCTGGCGATCGGCATCGCCATCGTGCGTCACGACCTCTTCGACATCGACAGGATTCTCAGCGACGGCGCGGCCTGGGTGCTCACGCTGGTCGCGTCAGCGGCCGTGTTCGCCGCCGCTGTGTTCGGCGTCGGTCAGATCCTGCATCGCTACACCGCCATAGGATCGACGGCCGCCGCCTTCCTCACGGCCCTCGTCCTGTTGCCGATCCATCGATTCGTCCGGGACCGACTGGCGAGGGTCATCGATCGCGACCGCTTCGTGGCGGTGAAGGCGGTGGAGGAGTTCGCGGCCCAGGTGCGTGCCGGCCGGCGGCAACCCGAGGAGGTCGAAGCCGTGTTGCGGGACGCGCAGGGAGACCCCGGTCTCTCCCTGCTGCTGGCGGACGGCGACCGTTGGGTCGACCTCGATGGCGAATACGCCGACGATCAAGAGGGTGTCACGCTTGCCGGCGGAAGCGACCCCCTCGCCCGCGTCGTGCTCACCCACGTCTCCGCCCGGGCACGCCGCCGTGCCGCGGCGCTCGCCCATGCCGCCTGGGTGCCGATCGAGGTGAGCCGCCTGCGGCTCAGCCTGCGCCGGTCGAACGAACGGCTGGTTCACGCGTCGGCGGCTGAGCGCAGGCGACTGGAACGCGATCTGCACGACGGGGCGCAGCAGCGCATCCTCGCGACCGGCATGCGTCTGCGCTCGCTGCAGCGAGGCCTGGTCGGCGAGCAGGCCGCCGAGGTCGAGGCGGCCGTGACCGAGCTCGAAGAGACCGTCCGGGAGCTGCGCCGGCTGGCCCACGGGGTGCGCCCGAGCCGGCTCGATGACGGTCTCGCCCCGGCCCTCGAGCACGTGCGCGCGGCCACGCCGCTGCCTGTCCACCTGGCCGTCGACGACCTGCCGGCCCTCGACGACACCCGGGCCCTGACCGCGTACCTTGTGGTGACGGAAGCCGTGACGAACGTGCTCAAGCACGCGCGGGCGTCAAGGATCGACGTGACGGTCAGGGCTCGCGGCGAGCGCCTCGCCGTACAGGTGCGGGACGACGGGGTCGGCGGAGCGCCGGGCGAAGGATCGCTGACCGCGCTGCGTGACCGGGTGACATCGGTGGGCGGCACACTCACGGTGACGAGCCCGCTCGGCCGCGGTACGGATATCGAGGCGGTTCTGTGATGCGTGTCGTCGTCGCCGAGGACTCCGCCCTCTTCCGCGAGGGCCTCGTGAGACTCCTCACCGAGGCAGGATGTGACGTCGTCGCCGCCGTGGCCGACGGCGATGCCCTCCTCGCCGCGGCGACGACCCTCAACCCCGACCTGGTGATCGCCGATATCCGCATGCCGCCGGACATGGAGTCCGACGGTGCGAGGGCCGCGGCGGCGATCAGGGCACGCCGCCCCGAGATTCCGGTGCTGCTGCTCTCGCAGCACATCGAACTGCGTCACTGTCTCGACCTGATCGGCACTCCGGGCTTCGGATATCTGCTGAAGGACCGGGTCCTGCGTCTCGATGAGTTCGTGGACGCGATCTCGCGAGTCGCCGCGGGCGGCAGCGCGTTGGATCCGGAGATCGTGCAGGCTCTGGTGCGCTCACGATCGGCCTCCGTGCTCGCAGGCCTCACCGAGCGCGAGCAGGAGATCCTCGGCGTTGTGGCCGAGGGCCATTCCAACGCCGCGATAGCGAAGAGATTCGGGCTGTCGGAACGCACCGTCGAAGCCCACATGCGTTCCGTCTTCACGAAACTGGGTCTGCGCGACGACGGCTCGATACACCGGCGGGTGACCGCGGTCGTCGCCTACCTGGAGTCGCGAGCGCGGCGATGAGCGCCGCCTGTCGTACGGCGATGCCCTGCTCTCCCCAGGGGCTGCGGCCGTGGGGCCGAGCCCGGTAATTTCACGCGGAAAGACTTCGACGTTTCCGCAGAGGCGAGGCGCTGTGGCAACGGGCAGGATCATCGGCGGCCGGTACGAGTTGGATCCGAACCCGGGCAGGAGAGGCGGGATGGGAGAGGTCTGGGGGCTGCGTTAGCTTGGAGAACATGGCGACGCTTGTGTTCGACGGCGACTGCGGGTTCTGCACCACCTGCGTGAGGTTCGTGGAGCGCCGGATGCGGACCCGGGCGCGGATCGTCGCCTGGCAGTTCGCGGACCTGGCGCGGCTCGGCACCACCAGCGAGCGGGCGCGGCACGAACTGCTCTGGATCGAGGGAGACCGGACGTACGGCGGCGCCCAGGCGGTGGCCGAACTGCTGATCGACGCAGGCCCGCCGTGGAGCCCGCTGGGCCGGGCCCTCCGTGTGCCGCCGCTGCGCTGGGCGGCACACGCTCTCTACCGGCTCGTCGCCGACAACCGGCACCGCCTGCCCGGCGGTACGCCGGCCTGCGCCGCCAGGCCTGCGCGGCGCGACCGCCTTACGCCCGGTCCGGCCCGGAAATCGGGCTGATCGGATTTCCACGATCGGGTCAACCTTCCACCGGGGTCACGCGTCAAATGCAGACACAGTTCCAACCCAGACACGGTTTCACCCCAGACACGGAGGGCACGACCCCATGCCTACTCCTGACATCCGGCGCGAAGGATCTCCTGGCCACAGTGAGCGAGAACGGCAGGCACGGCTCGCGTTCGACGCCGTACACCGCAACGGGCCGGAGGCGGTGCGTGAGGAGACGCTCCGGATGAAGTGCGAACTGGTCCGCCTGTACGGCTGGGAGGGGTACCAGCTGGTGATGGCGAAGATGGAGAGCGACCTCGCGCGCCTGCGCGAACCGTGATGTCTCCGCAGGGGATGGGTAGCATGCCGATCGGCGGCCCCGACCCAAGGAGAGACGATGTCCCGACCCATGCCCCGGCCGGCTGCCCGCTCGGGGACTCTGGTGATCGGCGGATATACCCCCGACACGGACGGGTCCGGTCCCGGGCTCACCGTCGCCGGCATGGACGCCGACGGGCGGCTCGCGGAACTCGCGAGCACCGCGGCGTCCGGTCCGTCGTTCGTCATCGCCCACCCCCGGCTGCCGCTGCTCTACGCCGTGCTGGAGCGCGACGCGGGCGGCGTGGCGGTCTTCGAGGATGAGCCGGACGGTCCACGTCCGGTGATCGAACTGCCGAGCGGAGGGTCACACCCCTGCCATCTCGCGCTCGACCCGGAAGCGGCGTGGCTGGTCGTCGCCAACTACGGCGACGGCACGGTCGGCGCGTTCCGGCTGGCGCCGGACGGCCTGCCCGAGCCCGAGCCGCTGCTGTTCCGCCACGAGGGCCGCGGCCCCGACCCCGAGCGGCAGGCGGGACCCCACGCGCACCAGGCCGTCTTCGGTCCCGACGGCGTGCTGCACGTCACCGATCTCGGCGCCGACCTGGTGCGCCGATTCCTGCCCGGCATGCGGCCGCACCCGGACGGCCCGGTACGACTCACCGCCGGCAGCGGCCCCCGCCACCTCGTCCATCACCAGGACCACTGGTACGTGACCGGGGAGCTGGACGGCTGCGTCACCGTCTACGACGGGGGCTGGCGCGAGGTCGGCCGAGTGCCGGCGAGCGGGGGCGGCGGCGGGGAGCGCGACTACCCGTCGCACATCGCGGTCTCCCCTGATGGCCGCCACATCTACGTCGGCAACCGGGGACCCGACACGGTGACGGCCTTCGAGGTCGACGGGCCGCGTCTCACCCTGGTGGCCGAGACGGACGCGGGGGGGAGCTGGCCCAGGCACTTCGCCGTCGACGGCGACCGCCTCTATGTGGCGAACCAGCGGTCGGACAACGTGGCCGTGCTCACGCTCAAGGACGGCATCCCGCAGCCGACCGGCGAGACCCTCCACGTCGGCACCCCCTCCTGCGTACTGCCTCTGTAGATCTTCAGTCCCACCAGAACGACCAGAAGTTCTGCCCGAGGATCTGCTCGGCGTAGTCTTCCAGCGTCCCGGGCCCCTGGAAGACGCTGTCGGGGCAGAACGTCCAGTGCTCGGCGGCCACGCGCAGCGCGTGCGCCGCCGTGGCGGGCGGGGCGGCCACGCTCAGCTCCATCGTGTTGAAGCCCAGGGCGACCAGCCGTACCCCGAACCTGTCCTCCCAGCTGCGCACGACGGCCGCCAGCGGCACGGTCCATTCGTTGTGGTGCAGCGCCCCCTGCCAGCCGATCGCGACCAGCGCGTCGGCGCTGCGCGCCGCGGCCGCGAGCCCGAGCGGAGTCATCCGCTCGGCGATGACGTCGGCGTACCAGTCGGCCACCGCGTCCGGATCGGCCACCGGCGTCCCCGGCTCGGCCAGGCCGGGGCACTCGGTCCCGAACGGGGTCAGCTCCACGTCATAGCCTCTGGCCAGATCCGCCCACGTCTCGGCCATGAACCCCTGGGCGGTGAAGTGGTCGATCTCGGCCGGCGCGTCCGGCGCGATCTGCCCGGACGACCACGGCTGGGCCCCGTCCTCCAGCAGCACCGGCCACAGTCCCGACGTGTGATGCTCGCGCCGCAACCGGCTCCACAGACCGGCCGGCACGGGGTCGTCACTGAGCCAGAACGAGGGACGGTGATGGGTGCGCCACCGGTCATAGTCGGGGTCAGGCCACACGAGGGTCCCGGGCGGGAGTTCGACGGACAGCCCCCGCCTGTCCCCGCCGTCGCCTAAGAGCAGCTCCAGGTCCGCTGGAAGCCGCCGCCGCTCGTGAACCGACATGCGCCAATAATGTCGGACCTCGGGCCGTCTCCGCTTGTAGGGATCTCGTTCGGGTCCGATTTAGGGGAGCGGGCGAGGCCACGCTCGACTACCTGGTTGGGCGGCATCGGGCTTGGCCGCCGGTGCGGCCAGGAGGCGGTCGAGGACGCGGACGCCGAACTCGAGGCCCTTGACCGGGACGCGCTCGTCGACCCCGTGGAACATCCCGAAATAGTCCAGATCCGGCGGCAGCATCAGCGGGGCGAAGCCGTACCCCCGGATGCCGAGCCGGGCGAACCACTTCGCGTCGGTGCCGCCCGTCATGACGTACGGCACCGGCCGCGCGCCGGGATCCTCGGCGAGCAGGGCGGTTGCCAGTTCGTCATAGAGGCCCTCGGCGGGGGAGGAGACCGCGTCGTCGAAGCTCACGAACTCCCGGGTGACCTTCGGCCCGAGCAGCCGGTCGATCGTCTCCAGGAACTCCTCCCGCTGCCCGGGCAGGAACCTGCCGTCCACGTGGGCCCGGGCCGTACCGGGGATCACGTTGACCTTGTATCCGGCGTCCAGCATCGTCGGGTTGGCCGAGTTGCGCAGCACGCCGCGGAACAGGGCGGCCGCGCGGGGCAGCCGCTCGATCTCCTCGTCCAGCCGGTCGAGGTCGATCGTGGTGCCGAGCGCCCGCGACAGCCCGTCGATCAGCTGCGCCACCTCCGGCGTCAGCCGTACCGGCCAGCGGTGGTCGGCGAGGCGGGCCAGCGCCCGGGCCAGCTCGGCGACCGGGTTGTCCACGGCCGGCTTGGACCCGTGGCCGGCGACCCCGCGGGCGGTCAGGCGCATCCAGGCCGTGCCGCGCTCCCCGACGGCCAGCGGATAGAGCCGGACGTCACCGTCGTGCCAGGTGAAGCCGCCGGACTCGCTGATGGCCTCGGTGCAGCCGTCGAACAGGTCCCGATGGCGCTCCACGGCGTGGCCCGCGCCGTACTCCCCGGTCGCCTCCTCGTCGGCGAGGAACGCCAGCACCAGGTCCCGCTTCGGGCGGACGCCGCGCCGCGCCCAGTCGAGGGTGAGCGCCAGCGTCATCGACAGCGAGCCCTTCATGTCCACCGCGCCCCGCCCGTGCACGAGGCCGTCCTCGACCTCGCCGGAGAACGGGTGGGTACGCCATTCGGAGGCGTCGGCCGGCACCACGTCGAGGTGACCGTGGACGAGCAGCGCGCCCCTGGCCGAGGAGGAGCCGCTCCCGGCCACGCGGGCGACCACGCTGGTCCGGCGCGGCGCCGACTCGAACACGACGGGGTCGAGACCGGCCGCGTCGAGCAGCCCGGCCACGTACTCCGCGGCCCGCCGTTCCCCCGGGCCGTCCCCGCCGCCGTCGTTGGTCGTGTCGATCCGCAGCAGCTGCGAGCAGATCTCGGCCACCTCGCTCATCGGCTTCCCTCCAGAGTCAGTGGCGGCACCTCCGGCGTCGGGAAGCCGAAGATCAGGCCGTAGAACGCGAGCTCGGTCTCGAGCTCGGTCACGATTGTCTCCTCGCGCCGCCGGCCGTGCCGCTCGCCGGGGAACGTCGGACAGGCCCATCGGCCGCCGTGCTCGGCCAGCGCGGCGGCCACACCCACGACGCTCGTGCCGTCGGCGGCCAGCGTGGGCGCGAGCGGCCGGTTGCCGGTGCCCTGATAGCTGTGGTCGTACATGTCACGCGCCGCGTGGTCGACGGCGGGGCCCGGATCCTCCGGAGCGACCCTTTCCAGGTCGCCCGGCGCGGGCCCGCGGCCCCAGTAGTCCAGCACTATCGTAAACGAGGCCGGGCCGCACCATGACTCCCCGCCGCTGTCTCACTGCGGATAGTGCGCGGCGTGGAGGTGACCATCTGGCCGGTTGTCGTTTCCGGCCTGACGCCGCGCATCGGATGGTTCACGTATCCGGCGGCGCCCGGCGGATCAGAGGTACTGCCCCATCGACGTGGGCGGGTCCGGCTCGGTGACCGGGCGGCCGTCGCGCAGGGCGAACAGCTCGGCCAGCGTCGCCCCGCCGGCGGGAACGCCCCCGGGAACGCCGGCCGGCACGCCGGTCGTGGTGTCCGGCGAGGAGTCGCGCAGCCACTCGGCGGCCTGCGCCGCGTCCAACCGGCCGATCTCGATCTGGGCCAGGCACCGGCCGGGCCGTACAACCGCCGGATGCAGCCGGCTGAGGTCCTCGTTGGTGGTGATGGCGACGAGCACGTCCCGGCCCTGGCCGAGCAGGCCGTCGGTGAGGTTGAGCAGCCTGGACAGGCCCTGCCCGGTCGACTGCTTGGCCTCGGCGCGGATCAGCTCGTCGCAGTCCTCCAGCACCAGCAGCCGCCAGCGCGCCTCATCGTCCTCGTCGTCGGGGCCGTCCCAGCCGACCGCCACGTCCATCAGATAGCCGGGCTCGCCGAACAGACGCTCGGGGTCGAGCACGCAGTCGACCTGGCACCAGCCGGCCCACTCCCTGGCGAGCGTACGCAGCAGGGTCGTCTTGCCGGTGCCCGGCGGGCCGTGCAGCAGCAGCAACCTGCCGGTGATGTCGCCGGGTGTGGTCTTCATCAGCGTGTCCAGCCGGGGTGCGGCGGCCCGCGCGTAGTTGCGCCTGATGTCCTGCCAGGCCGACGTGGTGATCGGCTTCACCGATCGGCGCGCACCGTGTGCGGACGCCCACCAGAAGCCCATGCTGACGTGGTCGGCGTCGGGAGCCGCCTCCGCGGCGTCCCGTACCGCCTCGGCGAGGACCGACGCGGCCAGTTCCTCGCTGACCGCCGTCGCGGTGAGGGTGGCGGACCGGTTGGCGTGGCGGACCACCCGCAACGTCCATCCGTCGCCCGCGACGAGGCGCGCCTCGTGGCCGTCGGTGTGCTGGGCCACGCGCAGGAGCAGGCCGCCCGCCGCCGTCATCGGCGCGTCGGGACGGACCCGATCGAGGTGGGTGGTGCGCGACCAGGGCTGCGTGCCGGTCGCGAACGGCGACAGCGCCAGCGCGTCGATCACATCGGCCGGGCTGTCGGTGTCGTCGATCCACACCCGCATCGGGACCTGGTCCGGCTCCAGCCCGGACCGTTTCGGGGTGGGCTGCTTGGAGGTGGAGGACTGCCGGGGCCGGGGGTCGGGGGGGAAGGGAACCTCCTTAAGGACGGACATGCCACCCATGATCTCGGTTGTAGGGCCCGATGTCGATGCGTTTACGGACAGACCACCCACCCACCCACCCCCACCCCGCCCGTGATCTTGCGAATTCTCGCACGGATGCCTTCTGGAGGATTGGGGGAGGAGGGGGATGTGATCACCGGGTGTGGCCCGGGTTGGAGTCATGGTTGGAGTGGCGGGGGGTTGAGGGCTTTATGGCTGGTGGGGAGGTATCCGTAATTGTGTGCGTGGGCAAATAACCGTAAAAGAGCATAACCGGCCATGTGATCCCACTAGGCTCGGTTGTCGCACCGTTCGGTCTCCCCCGGAGAACTTCGTGTCCATCGATCTCGTGTCCCGCGCCGCCTGGGGCGCACGCCATCCGAAAGGCCCTTACTCCCCGCTGAACTCGACAAAGGGGGTGAAGGTTCACTACACGGGCGGGCGGGTGGATCCGTCGATCGTAGACGATCACGCCAAATGTGTGGCCCTGGTCAAATCGATCCAGGACTACCACATGGACGGCAATGGTTGGCTGGATATCGGATATTCAATGGTCGCTTGTCCTCACAGAAAGGTATTTGTGGGGCGCGGCCCGCATCACCTGCCGGCGGCCAACGGGCCGGGGCTCAATTCCGGCCACTACGCCGTGCTCGGCCTGGTCGGCAATGCCGGGCTGATCCAGCCGACCGACGGCATCCTGAACGGCATCCTCGACGCGATCGACTACCTGCGCGAGCACGGCGACGCGGGCTGGGAGATCAAGGGCCATCGCGACGGCTACCCCACCGACTGCCCCGGCGATCCTCTCTACGCCTGGGTCAGAAAGGGCGCGCCCCGCCCGGATGGGGGCCCACCCGAGTGGCCGGGACGGCTGCTGAGGTATCCGCCGATCACGCGCGGCAACGACGTACGGATCTGGCAGGCCCAGATGAAACGACTCGGGTACGACATCGACGTCGACGGCGCCTACGGCCCGGCGTCCAGGAAGGTGTGCGTACGCTTCCAGAAGCACGTCCACCTCGACCCCGACGGCATCGTGGGCCCCCTGACCTGGCACGCGGCCTTCGCCACCAAGCCCTGAACCGCCCCTCCCGGCGCTCGCCGCTCCCTCCGAGGCGGCGTCCCTGTCCGAAGTGTGAGACGTAACGCGGTCTTTGGGTAAAACGCGGACCCCGGAGCATTCTTCTGGAGACGCTCGGCCTAGCATCCCTGGCATGACGGTGCCACCTCTTGAAATCGCCTCGGGGTTCCCGCCCGGCTCGCGGGAGCAGTGGCGCACGCTCGCGCTCGGAGTCCTGCGCAAGTCGGGAGTCCTCGGCGAGGACGCCACACCCGCCGCCGTTGAGGAGGCGCTGTCCTCCACCACCCACGACGGCGTGACCATCGCGCCCCTTCACGACGCCGCCGCCCTGCCGGCCGCCCCCCGGATCGTACGGCAGGGCGACCGGTGGGACGTCCGGCAGCGTCACGCCCACCCCGACCCCGCCGTGACCAACGAGGCCGTTCTGTCGGATCTGGAGAACGGCGTCACCTCGATCTGGCTCGATCTGTCGGCCCATGGGCCGGACGCGCTGCCGCGTGTGCTCGACGGCGTCCACCTCGACCTCGCCCCGGTGGTCCTCGACGCCGGCGCCGGGGCGAGCGGTGTCCAGCCGATCCGGGTCGCGGGCGCGTACCTCGACCTGCTGGCCGAGCGCGGTGTTACTGCTCCGGGCGGCAACCTCGGACTCGATCCTTCCGCCGGGCCGGAGACGATCTCCCTTCTGCGGCGTTGCCTGGCCGAGCAGCCGTCTCTGCGCGGAGTCGTCGTCGACGCCCTGCCGTACCACGACGCGGGCGGCAGCGATGTCGAGGAGTTGGGCTGTTCGATCGCCGCGGGCGTTGCCGCGCTGCGGTCCATGACCGACGCCGGCCTTGAAGTTGAACAAGCGATAGGTTTGCTGGAGTTCCGCTACGCGGCCACGGCGGACCAGTTCCTCACCATCGCCAAACTGCGCGCCGCGCGCCGGCTGTGGGCGCGGGTGGCCGAGGTCGTGGGCGGGCCGATCGAGCAGCTTCAGCACGCGGTGACGTCCTCGGCGATGATGACGGTCCGCGACCCCTGGGTGAACATGCTCCGCACCACCCTGGCCTGCTTCGGCGCGGGCGTCGGCGGGGCCGACGCGGTGACCGTGCAGCCGTTCGACGCCTGCCTCGGGCTGCCCGACGCGTTCGCGCGGCGGATCGCGCGCAACACCCATTCGCTGCTGGTCGAGGAGTCCGGGGTGGCCCGGGTGGCCGACCCGGCCGGCGGTTCCTGGTACGTGGAGCGGCTCACCGCCGACCTCGCCGGGCGCGCCTGGGCATGGTTCCAGGAGATCGAGCGCGCCGGCGGGATCGCCGCCGCCCGCGAAAGGCTCGTCCCCGAGCGGATCGCGGCCACCCGGGCCAGGCGGGCGCGGGACGTCGCCCACCGCCGCGACCCCATCACCGGCGTCAGCGAGTTCCCCAACCTGGCCGAGAAGCTCCCGGTCCGCCAGTCCGGGCCGGGCCTCGCCCGTCCCGTTGAACCCGGCGGGCTGCCGCAGATCCGCTACGCCGAGGAGTTCGAGGCGCTGCGCGACCTCGCCGACGCGCAGGCCGAGCGGCCCAAGGTCTTCCTCGCCACGATCGGGCCCGTCGCCGCGCACACCGCGCGCGCGACGTTCGCCGCCAACCTGTTCGCCGCGGGCGGCATCGCCGCCGTGACCAGCGGGCCGGGCACCGACTCGGCCGCGATCGCGGAGGCGTTCCGCGCGGCCGGCACCCCGGTCGCCTGCCTGTGCTCGAGCGACCGTCTGTACGGCGAGCACGCCGCGGCCGTGGCGGCCGCGCTGCGGGAGGCCGGAGCCCGGCGGATCTGGCTGGCCGGCAAGGGCGAGCATGGAGATGTGGACGCCAACCTTCATGCCGGATGCGATGCGCTGGATGTGCTGCGTACGACGTTTGACGACCTGGGAGTAGCCCGATGACTCGACAAAATCCGGGGATTCCGGATTTTTCCGGAATTGAGCTAGGGGCGGGGGCGGAAGCCGTACCGGCGACGTCCGACGCGGCGGCGTGGGAGACGCCGGAGGGCATCGGGGTCAAGCCGCTCTACACGGCCGCCGACCTCGACGGGCTGGACTTCCTCCAGACCTACCCCGGCATCGCGCCGTACCTGCGCGGGCCCTACCCGACCATGTACGTCACCCAGCCGTGGACCATCCGCCAGTACGCCGGGTTCTCCACCGCCGAGGAGTCCAACGCGTTCTACCGGCGCAACCTCGCGGCCGGGCAGAAGGGCCTGTCGGTCGCCTTCGACCTGGCGACGCACCGGGGGTACGACTCCGATCACCCGCGGGTGGCCGGCGACGTCGGCATGGCCGGCGTGGCGATCGACTCGATCTACGACATGCGGCAGCTGTTCGAGGGCATCCCGCTCGACAAGATGAGCGTGTCGATGACCATGAACGGCGCCGTGCTGCCGATCCTGGCCCTCTACATCGTGGCCGCCGAGGAGCAGGGGGTGAGCCCGGACAAGCTGGCCGGGACCATCCAGAACGACATCCTCAAGGAGTTCATGGTCCGCAACACCTACATCTACCCGCCGGGCCCGTCGATGCGGATCATCTCCGACATCTTCGCGTACACCTCGGCGAACATGCCGAAGTTCAACTCGATCTCGATCTCCGGCTACCACATCCAGGAGGCCGGGGCGACCTGCGACCTCGAGCTGGCCTACACGCTCGCCGACGGCATCGAATACCTGCGGGCCGGGGTCGCGGCCGGGCTGGACGTCGACGCGTTCGCGCCGCGGCTGTCGTTCTTCTGGTGCATCGGCATGAACTTCTTCATGGAGGTCGCCAAGCTGCGGGCCGCCCGCCTGCTGTGGGCGAACATCGTGCAGGACTTCGGAGCGACCAACCCCAGGTCGCTGTCGCTGCGCACGCACAGCCAGACCTCCGGGTGGTCGCTGACCGCCCACGACGTGTTCAACAACGTGGTACGCACCTGCGTCGAAGCGATGGCCGCCACCCAGGGGCACACCCAGTCGCTGCACACCAACGCCCTCGACGAGGCGCTCGCGCTGCCGACCGACTTCTCGGCCAGGATCGCCCGCAACACCCAGCTCGTCCTCCAGCAGGAGTCCGGCACCTGCCGCGCGATCGACCCCTGGGGCGGCTCGTACTATGTCGAGCGCCTCACCCACGACCTGGCCCACCGCGCATGGGGGCACATCCAGGAGGTCGAGGCCGCCGGCGGCATGGCCAAGGCGATCGACGCCGGGCTGCCGAAGATGCGCATCGAGGAGGCGGCCGCCCGCACCCAGGCGCGCATCGACTCCGGCCGCCAGCCGGTCATCGGGGTCAACAAGTATCGCCCCGAGGCCGACGAGGAGATCGAGGTCCTCAAGGTCGACAACACCGAGGTGCGCCGGCAGCAGATCGACAAGCTGCGCCGCCTCCGCGAGGAGCGCGACCCGGCGGCGGTGGCGCGGGCGCTGGAGGCGCTGACCGAGGGCGCCGCCGGGAACGGCAACCTGCTGGAGCTCGCCGTCACCGCCGCCCGTGCCAAGGCGACGGTCGGGGAGATCTCCGAGGCGATGGAGAAGGTCTTCGGCCGCCACGCCGCGCAGATCCGTACGATCTCCGGTGTGTACCGGGACGAGGCCGGAGGCGGCGCCGTGGACGAGGTCAGGGCCGCATGCGCGGACTTCGAGAAGGCCGAGGGCCGCCGGCCGCGCATCCTCGTCGCCAAGATGGGCCAGGACGGCCACGACCGGGGCCAGAAGGTGATCGCCAGCGCCTTCGCCGACCTCGGCTTCGACGTCGACGTCGGCCCGCTGTTCCAGACGCCCGAGGAGGTCGCCCGGCAGGCCGTCGAGGCCGACGTGCACGTCGTGGGCGTCTCCTCGCTGGCGGCCGGCCACCTGACCCTCGTGCCGGCGCTGCGCAAGGCGCTGACCGACCTGGGCGCGGACGACATCATGATCGTGGTGGGCGGAGTGATCCCGCCCGGCGACGTCGACGAACTGCGCGCCGCCGGAGCCGCGGCCGTCTTCCCGCCGGGGACGGTCATCGCCGACGCTGCGCTCGGGCTGCTCAAGGACCTGTCCGCGCGCCTGGCCCATCCCACGGCATGACCTCGACAGAGGACTACCTCGCGGGCGTGCTCGCCGGGGACCGGCGGTGGACCGCGCGGGCGATCACGCTCGTCGAGTCCACCAGGCCCGATCACCGGGAGCTCGCCCAGCGGCTGCTCGTCGAGCTCACCCCGCACTCCGGCAAGGCGCGCAGGGTGGGCATCTCCGGGGTGCCCGGAGCCGGCAAGTCGACGATCATCGAGTCGCTCGGCACCTACCTGACCGAGCGCGACCACCGGGTCGCCGTGCTCGCCGTCGACCCGTCCTCGCGGCGCAGCGGAGGCAGCATCCTGGGCGACAAGACCCGGATGGCCAGGCTCTCGGCTGACCCCCGGGCGTTCATCCGGCCGTCCCCGACGGCCGGGACTCTCGGCGGCGTCGCCCGGGCCACCCGCGAGGCGATGGTCATCGTGGAGGCCGCGGGCTACGACGTGGTGCTCGTCGAGACCGTCGGCGTCGGCCAGTCGGAGACCGCCGTCGCCGACATGGTCGACACGTTCCTGCTGCTCACGCTCGCGCGTACCGGCGACCAGCTCCAGGGCATCAAGAAGGGCGTGCTGGAGCTGGCCGACGTGATCGCGGTCAACAAGGCCGACGGCGAGCACGAGATGGCCGCCCGCCGCGCCGCCCGCGAACTGTCCGGCGCGCTGCGGCTGCTGCGGGCGCACACCCCCGTGCTGACCTGCAGCGGGCTCACCGGCGCGGGTCTCGGCGAGCTGTGGGCGCAGATCGTACGCCACCAGGAGGAGACCGACCTGGCCGCCAGACGGCGCCGCCAGCAGGTCGAGTGGACCTGGTCGCTGGCCAGGGACCGCCTGCTCGCCCGGCTGGAGGAGCGGGCGGCGCCGATCGCCGAGGAGGTCGAGCGCCAGGTCCTCGACGGCGCCCTAACCCCCTCCCTCGCCGCCGACCGCCTCCTGGCCGCCTTCGCAGGAAACGCCGCTTTCGCAGGAAACGCCGCCTTCGGAGGGAACGCGGAGAACCTCTAGCGGAGACACGCTTCGGATGTGAACTTGCCCCCATCGGGAGATCGTTTTTCTACCCGGTGGGGGTTTTCGCTACCCGTGGGGCGCGGAATGCATGATTGCACTTTTGCCAGCGGCAATCCGTGTGACGATGTGCGCGCTATCGAGGGGAGGGGCCGTGGGAGGCGATCGCCGCCGGGCCCCTGACTTAGGGGAGGTGCGAATGCGTCACGATCCGATGCTGCCGCCGCCGGTGGCGCGGGCACTGGGGGAGTACCGGGCGCTGCTGGCCGAACATGGGCTCACCTGGGGAGAGCCCCCGCTCACGTACGTCAAGGCGATGAGCCATCTCCGCTTTCCGGACGAGGCGGACCGGATGACGCTGCCGCCGGGAGACTTCGACCTGGCGGATCTCGACGCGGCTTTTCGCGACGTGATCGGCGGCGACGTTCCCCGGGGCCTCACCCGGCTCCGGCTGACCCCGGACGGGCACCGGCTGACCCTGGGCACACCGCTGGTACTGCTGTCGCCCACGCCGCTGCCGGTCATCCTGCTGGTCGACTCCGCCCTGGACAGCCCGGTAACCGTCGTCGCCGACGGCGTGCCGTACGAGATCGGGGCGGGGGGAGCGCGGCTGCTGGACATCGCGACCGACTCCGCGGTGACCGTAGACGGGACCGCGGTGGACCTGTCTCCGCTGAGCCGGCCCGCCGTACCCGCCCGGCTCCGGCTGCGCGCAGGGGTCCCCTGCCGCTGGACGGTGCTGACGGAGGGCGGCCAGGGCTGGTATCCGGCCTGCGCGCCGCCGCGCCGCGACAACGCGGACATGCCGTTCTTCCACGGTGACGACATCGTGCTGGACGTGCCCGCCGAGCCCGTGACGGTCCGCGTCACGCGGGGCATGGAGTACGGCACGGCCGAGACGGTCGTCGTGCCCGAGCCCTGGGGTGAGACGCTCGTCGAGCTCACCCCCGAGCGGGTCTACGACGCGGCCGCCCGCGGCTGGTACGGCGCGGACCTGCACGTTCACCTGAACTGGGCCGGTGACCTGGTGGCGGCGCCGGCCGAGGCGGCGGCGGCCCAGCACGGCGAGGACCTGCACGTGCTCAACCTGGTCGCAGGCAATGTCTCGGGGGCGAGAGTCTACGACAGGGAAGCGCTGGAGCACTGGGCGGGCCGGGACCTGCCCTGGTCCGACGCCGGCCATATCGCCCGCATGGGCGTCGAATACCGAAGCGACCTGCTCGGGCATGTCCATGCCTTCGCCGTGGCGAGCCCCCCGAGCGTCTATCACACCGGTTTCGAGGGCGACGCCGACTGGCCGCCGAACGGCGCGTCCTGCGGGGAGCTCCGGGAACCGCACGCCGCGCTCGGCTACGCCCATCCCTTCCACGGCCCGGTGTCCTCCCCGGAGGACATCATCGGGGACGGCAGGCGCAATTGCTCGGGCCGCTCACTGGTGGTCGACGCCGCGCTCGGCCTGGTGGACGGCGTGGAGATCCTGCACTTCTCCGACCAGGACGACCCCTCGGGCACGATCGAGGTCTACCGGCGGCTGCTCGGCGCGGGCGCCCGCCTCGCCGCGCTGGCCGGGACCGACACCATGCTGTCCTTCACCCGGCAGGACACCGTCTCCAGCCCGCCCGGCTGGGAGCGGGTCTACGCCCGCCTCGATGAGCCCCTGTCCGCCGAGGCGTTCGCCCGTGCCGTACGGCTGGGTCGCACGTTCGCGACCACTGGTCCATGGCTGGAGGTGACCGTAGAGGGCCGTGGGCCGGGCGACACGCTGGAGCCCCTGCCGGGCGACCGGGTGACGGTGACGGCCCGGACGATCGGGCCGGAGGTCGAGCGCCTGGAGATTCGCACCGCCGACGGCACGATCGCCGAGGGGCCCGGCGGCGAGCTGACGACATCCCTGGTCGTCGGCGAACCCACGTATGTCGTCGCGGTCGCCACGGGAGGGCGTCACCCCCGCTCGCCGTACCGGCCCGCCTTCGCCCACACGAGCCCGGTCTATCTCGACGTGGCCGGCCGGCACGTCGCCCGGCTCGAAGACGTCCGCTGGTGCCTCCACTGGCTGGACCTACTGGAGGCCCTCGTCCGGGACCACGCCCGCCTGCGGACCCGATCCCAGCTCCGCGATCATCTGGACTTGCTGGAGAAAGCACGGTCCGTCTACGAGTCCCGCCTGGCCTGAGAGGGGGATTAACCCGCGAAAATGCTCGAAAACTGCTTCCTGCCCGTCTAAACGTGCAGATCACGCAGTGTGCTCCCCGCGCACGCGGGGAGCACTTCCCGAGCATGAGCCCAAGGCAAGCCATCTCGGGACCATCCCCGCGTGCGCGGGGAGCACCATGTGCCGGGCGGTCGCGCGGAGCCGCTCGAGGGACATCCCCGCGTGCGCGGGGAGCACTCCACATGATCCGGGGTGGGCAAACCGCCGCCGGGACCATCCCCGCGTGCGCGGGGAGCACACCGGCGTCCTGCGCGACGACCTGGCCAACGCGGGACCATCCCCGCGTGCGCGGGGAGCACCAGATCGCGGCGGCGAAGACGCTGCTCGCGCCGGGACCATCCCCGCGTGCGCGGGGAGCACCGTTGGTCAGCTCGACCAGTAGCGAGCGCACAGGGACCATCCCCGCGTGCGCGGGGAGCACTGATCAAGGCTGCGACGGCGGCGTGGTCGGTGGGGACCATCCCCGCGTGCGCGGGGAGCACACCGGAAATAGTGGCGGCGCGTCCGGGGACGCGGGACCATCCCCGCGTGCGCGGGGAGCACAGGCGCTCCGGCCGGAGCGTGATGTCGAACCCGGGACCATCCCCGCGTGCGCGGGGAGCACATCGCCCCGGCAACCTCGGCAAAGCTGATCTTGGGACCATCCCCGCGTGCGCGGGGAGCACGACCGGCTTGTCGCCCCCGCCCCGGCTGTGCAGGGACCATCCCCGCGTGCGCGGGGAGCACGCGACGAAACGCCACTCGATCCTGACCACTTGGGGACCATCCCCGCGTGCGCGGGGAGCACTACACGGTCGGCTCGACGCAGGACACCGCGCAGGGACCATCCCCGCGTGCGCGGGGAGCACGGACCAGTGGGGCCCGTCTGCGCTGAGCCTGAAGGACCATCCCCCGCGTGCGCGGGGAGCACTGCTACCGTAGCCACTGGTCTTGTGGGCCGATGGGACCATCCCCGCGTGCGCGGGGAGCACGGAGGGCTAGTCCGAGGTAGACAGCGTTGCTGCGGACCATCCCCGCGTGCGCGGGGAGCACCCGCAAACTCCACCCCGGGCAGGACTGACCGTGGGACCATCCCCGCGTGCGCGGGGAGCACCGCCCACCTGCGTTCCGGCGGCGGCGGCGGGGACCATCCCCGCGTGCGCGGGGAGCACATCCGGCTAGCTGAATCCATAGGCGACCAGTCGGGACCATCCCCGCGTGCGCGGGGAGCACACCTCGAATAGTGGCCGCGCCGCGGGGGTGCCGGGACCATCCCCGCGTGCGCGGGGAGCACGTCAGGAGATCGTCAATGGTGCAGTCGAGCGCGGGACCATCCCCGCGTGCGCGGGGAGCACCGCGAAGGTCGCCGCCTGATGTCCGGCTTCAAGGGACCATCCCCGCGTGCGCGGGGAGCACGGCAAGATCGATACGAGATCCTCATAATCCGCGGGACCATCCCCGCGTGCGCGGGGAGCACACCGACGAAATGATCTGGCCACGCACATACCGGGGACCATCCCCGCGTGCGCGGGGAGCACTTCCCGCGCGGCTCCCAGCGCCGCCGTGGTCAGGGACCATCCCCGCGTGCGCGGGGAGCACTCGGATGCGCGAGCCACGCTCCCGCGCGCACCGGGACCATCCCCGCGTGCGCGGGGAGCACGAGCCCCGCTCCCACTGGAGTGCGTCCTCAAT
>NZ_BOOG01000057.1 GCF_016863115.1 Sphaerimonospora thailandensis | reverse complement strand
TCCATGAGGGCGTCACCTGGAGAGAGGGAAAGGGGACCATCCCCGCGTGCGCGGGGAGCACATCGTCCGGTGTGCGAGATTGGCCCGCCAGCCGGGACCATCCCCGCGTGCGCGGGGAGCACCCGGGAGATGCTGTGCTGCTGCACATACGCCTGGGACCATCCCCGCGTGCGCGGGGAGCACTCGGGCAGCGTGGCACGCTCCCGGCGGGGGTGGGGACCATCCCCGCGTGCGCGGGGAGCACAGGCTCAACACCGCCGCGCGGAGCTTTTTGGCGGGACCATCCCCGCGTGCGCGGGGAGCACCTCCGGGCGGAACCCCCCTCCCCCGGTTCCTCGGGACCATCCCCGCGTGCGCGGGGAGCACTGGGCGGCGAGGTCGAGGTTGGCGGTCATTTCGGGACCATCCCCGCGTGCGCGGGGAGCACGGGCGCGGACTCGACGGCCGCACCTGGGACGAGGGACCATCCCCGCGTGCGCGGGGAGCACCACGAGAACTGTGACCTACCCGTGATGTTCGTGGGACCATCCCCGCGTGCGCGGGGAGCACCAACGGTGATCGTGATCGGCTTCATGCTCATATGGGACCATCCCCGCGTGCGCGGGGAGCACCAGTCCTGCACCTGATCCTCAGCGATGACCCAGGGACCATCCCCGCGTGCGCGGGGAGCACCGGGATGGGGCGCGCACGAGCGTGTTCGAGCCGGGACCATCCCCGCGTGCGCGGGGAGCACTCCGCTTTACCTGCGGGGGCGGCGGAGGTGCGGGGACCATCCCCGCGTGCGCGGGGAGCACCCCGCCCGGCGGCGCGACCACGCCGCCGGGTAGGGACCATCCCCGCGTGCGCGGGGAGCACTTGGTGACCCGGACGGGGCAGGACGAGTACCTGGGACCATCCCCGCGTGCGCGGGGAGCACACCTGCGCGGCGCCATCGGCGGGCCGGTACGTGGGACCATCCCCGCGTGCGCGGGGAGCACGAGTGGCCGATCCTGTCGGAGGATCTGCGGCGGGGACCATCCCCGCGTGCGCGGGGAGCACTTGCCCGGCCAGTCCGTGCCGGGGTAGGTCGAGGGACCATCCCCGCGTGCGCGGGGAGCACACCGACAGCGTGGACCTCAAGGTCAGGCATGTGGGACCATCCCCGCGTGCGCGGGGAGCACGGTTTCCTGATCGGCCACGAGGCGCCGGAGCTGGGACCATCCCCGCGTGCGCGGGGAGCACCTGACCGAGGCCGGCGGCCTCGACCGGGAGGCGGGACCATCCCCGCGTGCGCGGGGAGCACTCGTGGCCCTTCACCGCCAGGAGGGCAACGCCGGGACCATCCCCGCGTGCGCGGGGAGCACACTGCGTGACCTGCACGTTTAGGCGGCCAGGACGTGAGTTTTGAGCACTTTCAATGATTCGGACATTTCGGGCTTTCGTTGTTTGTTGTACCGCCGTACCAGGTTACTCTCGTCATCCAGCTGCGTGATCGGATTCCGCGTGCAAGCAAACGTAGTCACGGTGATTGTCCCCTCCCAGGAAGCGAGGGGCTGTGCCAGCGCGCGCAGGGCGTTCGCGGGGCACTGCAATCAGATGGGACGCGGTGGTCGCGGACATGCGCGGCGGGAGAGAAGGTTTTCTTCTCGCGAGGAGAAGAAAACCTCCCCCTGAGGATTGCTTATTCCTCCTTTCCTTGCATTCGCGGGAGCTTCTGGGGAGTTGTGCCTTTTAATGGCCTGCATGCTCAATGAGGAGCCGGTGTCTCGCGAGTTGGTTGACGGGTTGACGGCTGAGGCGCGGTCGGTGTGGGCCAAGCATGATCGGGAGACCGACGGATGGCTGCCGCTGTGGCGGCACATGGCCGACAGCGGTGCCGTGGCCATTTTGCTGTGGGACCGTTGGCTTCCCCTGCAAGTACGCCGAGTGATCGCCGACGGGCTTCCCGGGGGCGACGAAGAGGCACGTCGGCTGGCTGTTTGGCTGGCGACGACCCACGACATCGGCAAGGCCACCCCGGCCTTTGCCTGTCAGGTGGAATCACTCGCCGATCGGATGCGAGCGAGGGGGCTGGACATGCCGCAGCGTCGGCAGCTCCCCGATCGCAAGCTTGCCCCGCACAGCCTGGCCGGACAGGTGCTGCTGCAGGAGTGGCTGGTCGAACGGTACGGCTGGCCGAGGTCGGCCACCTTGCCGTTCACGATCATCGCTGGTGGCCATCATGGCGTTCCGCCGACGTCTTCCGACATCAAGGAGTTGACGGCACATCGGGAGTTGCTCCGTACCCCTGGGTGCGTGTCGCTCTGGCGGAGTGTGCAGCAGGAACTCCTCGACGGGTGCGCGCGGGTATGTGGGGTCGAGGATCTCCTGACCGGCTGGCAGAAGATCAATCTCTCGCAGCCGGCGCAGGTGCTGCTGACAGGCATGGTCATCGTCGCCGACTGGATCGCGAGCAATTCCGATCTCTTCCCGTACTTTCCCGAGGCGGAGCATCGCAGGGGTGCTGAGCGGGTCGAGGCGGCCTGGCGTGGCCTCGCCCTTCCGGAACCGTGGCGGGCTCCAGAACCCACAGGTGAGCCAACGGCGCTCTTCAACTCCCGGTTCCGGTTGCCGCCCGGAGCGCGTATCCGACCGGTCCAGGAACGCGCGGTCGAGGCGGCCCTGGCGATGCCGGCTCCCGGTCTGATGATCATTGAGGCCCCGATGGGGGAGGGGAAGACCGAGGCCGCGCTGGCGGCCGCGGAGATCTTCGCGGCCCGTTCCGGGGCGGGCGGCTGCTTCCTCGCGTTGCCGACCATGGCCACGAGCAACGCGATGTTTCCTCGGCTGCTGGGCTGGCTACGCAGGGTTTTTGCCGACCAGGCCGGAGCCGAGCCGGCTGGAAACGGGCCTCGCTCGGTGCTTCTCGCGCACTCCAAGGCGGCGCTGAACGAGAAGTTCGCCGGTTTGGTGCGTGCCGGCAGGCGCGCGGCACGCGGCATTGAATCTGATGGCAGCCGGGATGAGTGGCGGCATCACGCGGATCGTCGACTTTCCTCCGCTGAGCTCATCGCGCATCAGTGGCTGCGAGGCAGGAAGAAGGGAATGCTTTCCTCCTTCGTCGTGGGCACGATCGATCAACTGCTGTTCATGGGGCTGAAAAGCCGTCATCTCGCGCTGCGGCACCTCGCGCTCGCGGGCAAGGTCGTCGTCATCGACGAGGCGCACGCCTACGACACGTACATGAACAGCTATCTCGACCGGGTGCTGTCGTGGCTGGGCGCCTACCGTGTTCCGGTCGTGGTGTTGTCGGCGACGCTCCCGGCCGGACGCCGTCGTGAGCTCGCCGCGGTGTACGCGGGCACGGCGGCCGACGATGCCGGCTTCACCGGTCTGGCCGACGCGGACGCCTATCCGCTGCTGACGGTCGTCCCACCAGGTGGTCCGGCTGCGATCGAGGCGGTCGAACCGTCCGGACGCAGAGTCGAGGTGCGGCTTGAGCGCTTGGATGACGATCTCGCGGCGCTGGGCGACCGGCTCGTGCTGGAGTTGGCCGAGGGCGGCTGTGCCCTGGTGGTGCGGAACACTGTCGACAGGGTGCTGGAAACTTCGGCCTACCTGCGGGAACGGTTCGGCTCTGAGCGGGTCACCGTGGCGCATGCCCGATTTTTGGACCCGGACCGGGCAGACAGAGACGCCGAACTGCTGGCCCGGTTCGGGCCGCCGGAGAAGAGCGCGGACCGACCTACCGGCGTCCACATCGTGGTGGCCAGTCAGGTCGCGGAGCAGTCCCTCGACATTGACTTCGATCTGCTGGTGTCAGATTTATGTCCCATTGATCTACTTTTGCAGCGGATGGGCAGGCTGCACCGGCACGAGCGCGGCAAGGACCAGGGTGATCGGCCGGAGCGGTTGCGTACGGCACTCTGCCTCCTGACCGGGGCGGACTGGCACGCTGTCCCTGTCGAGCCGGTGCGCGGCTCCCAGCGGATCTACCGGGTGCACACGCTCCTGCGGTCGGCGGCCGTGCTGGAGCCGTACCTGTCCGGGACTGCTGAGACGGGGCACACGGTACGCCTGCCCGAGGACATCAGCCCCCTCGTCCAGCGTGCATACGGCGCGGCGCCGGTAGGCCCGGCGGGCTGGCAGGAGGCCATGACCCGAGCACGCGATAGTCACGATCTGCATCAGGAGCAGCAGCGACAAAAATCGTGGGATTTCCAGATCAGCGAGGTTGGCAAGGCGGGCCGCGCGCTGATCGGCTGGCTGGAGGCAGGTGTCGGGGACGCCGACGACACCCGTCGCGGGCGGGCCCAGGTCCGGGACGGGGTGGAGTCCCTGGAAGTGCTGGTTGTGCAGCGCCGTACGGATGGGACCTTGACCACGGTGCCGTGGCTGCACGGCGGGCACGGCGGGCTGGATCTGCCCACGGAATCCGCGCCCGAGCCGAGGCTCGCCCGCATCGTGGCGTCGTGCAGCCTGCGTCTGCCCTTCCACTTCTCCATCCCCGAGACCCTTGACCGGGCGATCGAGGAGTTGGAGGCCGAATGCGTCGCGGCCTGGCAGTCCACGGAGAGCCATTGGCTGGCTGGAGAGTTGATCCTCATGCTCGATGAGAACTGTCGGACCCGCCTGGCAGGCTACGACCTGCATTACACCCCTGAAGACGGCCTGGAGGTTGCTCGTGCCGAGTGAAGGCGCTGTCCCGTCCTTCGATCTGACCAGCGAGCGCTGGCTGCCGGTGCAGCGGCTGGACGGCACAGAGGACGAACTGTCCCTGCGGGAGGTCCTGACTCAGGTCGGGGATCTGCGGCGTTTGGTGGGTGATGTTCCGACCCAGGAGTTCGCTCTGCTGCGGCTGCTGCTGGCCATTGTGCACGACGCGATCGACGGACCACGTGATCTCGACGAGTGGCAGGAGCTCTGGGATGACGGGCTTCCTCTCGGACGCATCATCGACTACCTGGACGGGCATCGCGCACGGTTTGATTTACTCCACCCATCCGAGCCGTTCCTCCAGACCGCCGGGCTGTGTACGGCGACGGGGGAGACGGGTTCACTCGACCGCATTATCGCCGACGTCCCCAACGGGATGCCCTTCTTCACCATGCGGGCCCGCGGCGCTGACCGGCTCGGCTTCGCGGAGGCCGCTCGTTGGCTGGTTCACGCCCACGGATTCGACACCTCCGGTATTAAGACCGGCGTAGTCGGCGATCCCCGAGTCAAGGGCGGCAAGGTCTATCCCCAGGGTGTCGCCTGGTCGGGAAATCTCGGCGGCGTGCTCGTGGAAGGCGCGGATCTGCGTGAGACTCTGCTGCTCAATCTGATCGCCTTCGACACGCCGGGGTTCAGGATCGACCCCGATCACGATGCCCCCGCCTGGCGTCGGCCGGCCCCCGGCCCTGGGCAGATGGACCCGGTGGAGTTGAGCAGGCGTCCGGCGGGGGTGCGTGATCTGTACACCTGGCAGTCCCGCCGGGTACGGCTGGCCTGTGATGCTCAGGGTGCGTACGGAGTGATCCTCGCCTATGGCGATCCGCTCGCCCCGCACAATTTTCACCAGCGTGAGCCGATGACGGGATGGCGGCGCAGCCCCGCTCAGGAGAAGAAACTCGGCCTGGCGCAGGTCTACCTGCCACGTGAGCATGATCCGAGCCGGAGCGCGTGGCGCGGCCTTGGGGCGCTGGTCGCGGGCCGGGCCGAGGGTGCCGAGCAGCGTCAGGAGGCGGCGGCCATCGTTCGTCCACGGATCCTGGACTGGGTTGCCCGGCTGACCGTTGAAGGCGACCTGCCTGCTGATTTCCCGATCCGGGCACGGTTGTTCGGTGCGGTCTACGGCACCCAGCAGTCTGTCATCGATGAGATCATCGATGACGCGGTGGCCATGCCCGTCGTGCTGCTGCATGAGCGGGACCGCGAACTCGGCCAGGCCGCGATCGACGCGGTCACCGACGCGGAGAGGGCCGTCACCGCATTCGGAGACCTCGCCGCCGATCTCGCCAGAGCAGCGGGAACGGAGGCGGATCCGCGTAGGGCGATGGCCCGGGAGTTCGGTTTCGGCACATTGGATGGACCGTTCCGAGATTGGTTGGCCCGGATCCGTCCCGACGACGTCCCTCATGCTCAGCGGGCGGCCTGGCAGCGTGAGGCCCATCGGATCGTGAGCCGCCTGGGAGTCGAGCTGCTCAACTCGGCCGGGGATGCCGCGTGGGAAGGCCGGAAGATCCAGACTCGGCAGGGTCAGGAGCTCTGGTTGACCGCCTCGTATGCCGACCGGACGTTCCGGAGAAGTCTGGGTAGGGCGCTTCCGCTGGCCAGGGCGGACGAGGCGCGGCCACCCGAGGAAGACAGCGACAGTGAACGACAGAGAGTGGAGGCCCAGTGACCTTGTTAACCCCCACGTCCCGGCGATCGGTAAAGGATCTGGTCGGTGAGATAGCCGGGGCGTACATCACGGATCTTCAACAGGGCTATCTGAAGGATCGGAGTTGGGCTGTCGCGGCACTGGCCCGGCTCAGACGAGGTGCGGGCAAGCTCCCTCAGGACGTACCCGAGCTGTGGGGCATGGCCGGCACCGAGCGGTTGTACGCCCAGCAGGCCCTGTCCGAGACGGAGTCGGTCAGGGCCGAGGCAGCCCTGTTCCTGGCCATCACCCTGTATGCGCTGCATCAGCAGTCCCGCCCGCAGCAGGGGATGCACCGCACCGGTGAGGAGCTGGGAGCCGCGGTGCGAAAGCTGATGCTGCGTAAATCGGCTCCGGGCGGAGGCATCGACGAGCCGATTCGGCGCCGCTTCGTCCGTGTGGGAGCCGCGTCAACTCGCGAGATGTTGGCCATCCGGCTCAGAGAGGTCGTTTCCCTGCTGCATGGGGAATCGATCCCGCTCGACTACGCGCGGCTCGCCCGCCAGCTCTACCAGGCCCAGCTCCCCGGCGGGATGTCACAGGTGCGACAGAGCTGGGGCCGGAGCTTCCACGCCTATCGGCCAAGCGACAACGAGGACGAGCGCCGCGACGGTGGCTCGCATACGGCTGACGTCCCCACTGATGAAGCCGACCTTCCGGAAATCGTCACCGCCCCCTGATAAGGACATTTCATGACACGTACGATTCTTGAGATCCACGCGCTGCAGACCGTCCCTCCGAGCTGCCTCAATCGCGACGACACCGGCACCCCGAAGAGCGCGACCTATGGCGGGGTACGGCGTTCCCGTGTCTCCAGTCAGGCATGGAAGCGCGCCACTCGACGGGCCTTCCACGACCTGCTGGACCCCGGCGAGCTCGGGGTGCGGACCCGCAAGGTGGCCGAACTGCTCGCAACACGGATCATGGGGCTGGACGGATCGATCGAACAGCCCGAAGCGTGGGCGCTCGCGGCCGAGACGATCCAGACCGCCACCGGCTCCAAGATCGAGGTGCCCAAGCGCAAGGCCGGCAAGGGCAAGGAGGGACCCGAGCCGGCACCGGAGTCCAGCTATCTGATGTTCCTCAGCGCCCATCAGTTGGATGGCCTGGCCGAACTCGCCGTCAAAGGACGTGATGACATCAAGGCGTTCTTCAAGGAGAAGGCGGTTAAGGAGCAGGCCAAGCAGATCGCCAACAGCAAGCACTCAATCGACATCGCGCTTTTCGGCCGTATGGTGGCCGACGGCGCCGACATCAACGTCGATGCCGCCGCCCAGGTGGCGCATGCCATCAGCGTGCACCGCGCGGAGACCGAGTCCGACTACTACACGGCTGTCGACGATTACAAGGATCGGGAGACCGATGATCTCGGCGCGGGAATGATCGGCACTGTCGAGTTCACCTCGGCGACCCTCTACCGCTACGCCGCGGTCGACGTCGATCTCCTGTCGAGGAATCTCGGCCGGGGGATGCGAGAGGACGAGCCGGTTACCGAACCTGTCCGTAGGGCGGTCGAGGCGTTCGTCCAGTGCTTTCTCACCTCCCTGCCCACCGGAAAGATCAACACATTTGGTAACCACACGCTGCCGGATGCGGTGGTGGTAAAGATCCGTTCCTCTCGGCCGATCAACTTCGTCTCCGTTTTCGAAGAGCCGTGTCAGGCCGATCCAGAGATTGGTGGGCACCTGCGGCAGGCGTCGGAGGCGTTGGCTTCCTATATCCCTGAGGTCGAACGCGCTTACGGCGTCGGAGAAGAATCGCCGACCTGGGTAGTTCGGGTCGGCAAGAACACGCAGGCGCTGTCCGGCGTAGGTGTTGAGTTGTCACTGCCTGAGCTGGTCTCGGCGATCGGCACGGAGGTCACGCGGCGGCAGGGCGGAGAATGAGCGTTCTGCTGATGCAGCTCGCCGGTCCCTTGCAGTCCTGGGGGGCGTCATCACGATTCGCCAGGAGGAGCACAGAGCCGACGCCTACCAAGAGCGGAGTGATCGGTCTGCTGGCGGCCGCGCTCGGACGTCAGCGCTCGGATAATCTCGACGACCTGGCCGCGCTGCGCTTCGGTGTGCGTGTCGATCAGCGCGGCACTCTCCTCCGGGACTTCCATACCGCCCATCGATTCGTCAGCGGGAATGCGATGCCGGTGTCGGAGCGCTTCTACCTGGCCGACGCTGTCTTCATCGCGGCAGTCGAAGGGGAGAAGGAACTGATCGAAGGGCTGCTCCAGGCACTGCGCAATCCGACCTTCCTCCCATACCTCGGCCGCAGATCCTGCCCGCCGGCTCGGCCTGTCGACCTCGGCGTACGTCACGGTCAGACGCTGCGGCAGGCGTTGGAGCGAGAGGAGTGGCTCGCCGCCCCCTGGCATCAGCGGCGTCACCGCGATCGGGCTCAGGTCGATCTGGAGGTTCTCCTCGAGGCCGCTCCGGCGGACGGTCCTGTCGACACGCTGCGAGACCAACCGGTCAGCTTTGATCCGCTCCATCGCCGTTACGCGCTGCGTGGCATCCGCCGTACGCACGTGACAGTCGCCAACCCCGCCGCGAGTTCAACGGCTAG
>NZ_BOOG01000056.1 GCF_016863115.1 Sphaerimonospora thailandensis | reverse complement strand
GCAGCAGCTTCTTGACCGCGGTGTTCACGGCGCCGATCCTGCGCTGCACCGAGCGCGGGCTGCGCAGGCTCCACACGGTGGCGGCCACGTGCACCGCCACGATCGCGGCGATGATGGCCAGGGACAGCCAGAACGCCAGCGTCAGGTTCCGGGCCTCACCGAAGATCATGAGCGCGTTGAGGCGCGGCCAGCCCCAGAACCCGACCATCATCAGGTGCACGGCGGTGAACCCGAGGAACGCGAGCAGGCCGAGGTAGTGCAGGCTGCGCGCCGCCTGCCGGCCGCCGAACATCCGTACGTACCACGGGAAGCGCGCCTCGATCGCCGGAGCCTGCGCCAGCCCGGTGAGGATCTGGAACGGCGCCAGCAGGAAGATCACCCCGGCGTAGGACAGCTTCTGCAGCGCGTCGAACGGCTGGCCCGGCATCATCGGCGGCAGCCGGAACGCGTCGTAGCTGACCAGGTCGTGCCAGGCCGCCGGGAAGATGTCCCACGATGTGGGGAGATAGCGGCGCCACTGGCCGGTCGCGAACAGCAGGGTCCAGTACGAGATGCCGAGCAGGAGCCAGCCCATCACGGTGAAGAAGTGCCAGTGCCGGCCGATCCCGATCTTCTTGTGGCCGGGCAACGACACGATCGGGGAGTAGTCCTCCTCTTCGTCCATCGTGTCGTACAGCTTGTCCTTCGGCATCGTCTTGCGGGTGAACCTCGCCCACTCCGTGCCCGGCCTGCTGTGGTTGCGCCAGTAGAGCCTCGGGTGGGTGGCGAGGATTTCGATCCCGCTGCGGATGAGCAGGGTGACGAACAGCACGTTCAGCCAGTGCTCGATCCGCAGCCAGGCCGGAAAGTCATTGTGCATCGCGATGGCCCCCTCATCGGATCGGCTGTCAGATAGACCTGTCGTCAGTCATGCCAGCCCCGCGTCCGTGGGTATGCGACGTTCATCCCGGTGACAACGGAGAAGTGCAGGGCCAGGAAGAACAGGCCGATCGCCAGCGTCACGTTGCCGAGCGGATAGTGCCAGTGGCCGAGCATCTGCGGCAGGCCGGGCAGCCCCACGGCGCGGCTGACGAAGTACATCGCGATCGACGCCAGCGAGACCGCGCTGCCCAGGGCCCACCCCGACCGCGTCAGCGCCGGAACGGACCCCACCGACATCGCGAAGGCGGCCAGCAGCGAGCCGATGATCATCAGCAGGAACCAGACGACGACGTAGGCCGGGGCGGCGGAGTGCCGGATCAGCAGGGACATCTGGGCCACCGCGGTGGCCGCCAGCAGCGCCATGCCCCCGGCCGTCGTCGTCTTCGGCGCGTTGAAGGCGAAGTACCGGTAGAACGAGACGAGCTTCCCCATTCCCGTCCAGCGGAGCGGTCCCGACCGGCGAATCTGTTCTGTGGTCACCGCTCACACTCCTACGACCCGCGCCGCATGGTGCGCGCGATCAGCCGTCCGGGTCCGCGCAGCATCATGCGCTCCAGCCGGTGCCGTGCCCGCAGCGTCCTGGACGACCGCAGCCGGTCCAGGCGGTCCTGCAGCCTCTCGCCCATCTCCACGAGCCACGCCTCGTCCATCAGCCTCTCCACCTCGGGGAACATCTCCAGTTCCTCGTCCAGATGGGCGTGGGCCTCCAGCACGTCGCGCATCAGCCGCAGCTCCTCCTCGAACCGGGCGCCGCCGGGATCGGCGCGCAGCAGCGCGGCGAGCTGGTCGGTCATCTGGCGGTGCTCCGACCACGCGGCGTCGAGCTTCGGATGGAAGTCGCTGATCGCGGGGTAGAAGATGTGCTCCTCTATCCGCTCGTGCATCTGCACTTCGCTGTACAGCTCGTCGGTCAGCGCCCGCCGCTGCTCGATGTCGTCACGGGAGGTGCGCGAGAGCCGTTCCATGATCCCGCGCAGGACTCCGTGATGCTCGTAGAGCATCTGAGTCGCCGTCTTCGGCGGGGTGATCACCTCAGTGGTCTGCTTCTTCCGGTCGGTGAGAACCTGGGTCCCCTTCTTCATGGCTGCATCTCCCGTTGGCGAGGCCGCGGTGGCTGAACCGGCATCTCCTGTTGGCGCGTCAGGGCGCTCCCCGGGGGGGCGCTCACCACGGGCGGCACCCGGCGCACCTCGATGCGGCCGTCACGGACGCGGGCCTGGAATCGCGGCGCCGGTGCGATGGCCGGGCCGTTCTGGCTCTCCCCGGTCTCCAGATCGAACGCCGATCCATGCCAGGGGCAAACGATCGAACCGTCCCGCAGCCAGCCCTGGGACAGCGGGCCGCCCAGGTGGGGGCAGGTCTCGCCGAGGGCATGGATCTGGCCGTTCGACCGGACGAGCAGCACGCCCACGCCGCAGGCCTCCACGCGGCGCGGGGTCCCCTCCTGCAGTTCGTTGGCACGCAGCACCGGTGTGAAGTCGCGCGGTTGAAGGAGCCGGTCCGCCTCCTGCTCCGACTGGTCGGCGCCGACGAGGTGGCGGAAGGTGAGGCCGCCGCCGAGGTAGCCGCTGACGGCCACCAGCGGATAACCGAGCATGGCCGCCAGGCGCCCCCGCCCGTGGCGCTCCCGTCTGCGCTCCCACCAGGACCATGTGTACAGTCCGAGGGCGACGGCGTTGAGTGCGCCGTGGACGAGGCCGAGACGCCGGGCGTAGTCATGGGTGTACTGCCAGTCGGTGAGGCCGGTCACCGCGGCCCCCAGGGCGCCCACCACCCCGAGCCCGACGGCCCGCCGCGCGGCCCGCTGGTATCCCTCACGCTCACGCCGGCCCTTCCCCGCCCCCATGGTGTCGAGGACCAGCGCGGTCGTCCATGACCCGATCGGCACGTCGGTGAGCGCCGGGTGCAGTGGATGCCCGAACCACACACCGTGCAGGAATCTGCGGACCGGCCTCTGGGAGAGGCCGAACACGTTCTGGACGAACGCGTAGCCGTGCTCGAGCGTGTGGCCCGGTCTGTCGAGCCACTCCTGGCCCTCGATCTTCCGCATCAGCCGTTCGAGAGCGTGCTGAGCCATTCCTGACTCCAATCTCGTGCATCGGTTCCCCCGGGGACGCACCGGGAGAACCCGAGGAGATGGCGCCGGCCGGACCGGCCGCCGTGGCATGCTGCGCCGTACCGTCAGCCCCAGGCGGGCACGGCGCTTATTGCTGGTGCCCTACAGATCGGCGCATAAACCCCAAACGACCTGAAACCAGACATAGTACGGGCGGGCACGGGGGCACGTGACGATGTGCGACAGAACTCCTGGGAGTCGATTCAGGGGGAATCGTCCCGCCATGCCCGCTTCATCAGGCGGACGCCCAAGGCGAGGACCGCGACGGACAGGGCGATCGCCAACAGTACGGCGACGCCGTAGTCATCGGGCCATCCGGCGCTCCAGCCCAGGAACGGCAGGTAGATGGCGGCGAACGTCAACGGCGCGGCGACGAGGGCGGGCGCCCCTCGCAGTGGCTGGCTGAGCGTGTAGACGATCAGCACGCCCGTGCCACCGAGCAGCATCAGCAGAATGCCGGCGCCCGCCGACATCATGTCGGCGATATCCCTTCCGCTCATCGCGATGAGCAGTGCGCCGGACCACATCGTCAGCCCCGAGAGGACGAACCAGGCCGGTCGGCGCCGCGCGCCTCCGGCGAACCCGAGGGCGACGAGCAGTACGGCGAGCGCGGCCATCCCGGCCACCTTGATCTCACTGCCGGTCTTCTCGCCGGGCTCGGCGAGCGGTACGGCCGCCCGTTCGGACAGCCCGCTGCCGTAATCGATGAAGCCGAACCGATGCCACCGTCCCGCCACGTCGCGCAGCACGACCCCGTCTGTCCGGTTGGCGACCGCCACCAGGTGCCCCCCGGTCACGGGCAGGACCGCCACGGCCACCGAGGCGGCCGGGTCCGACGGAATGCCGTACCGGTCCGGGTTCTCGTAGTGCCGGTCCAGCAGCCGTTGCCGTCCCCGCGAGATCTCCCAGGCCGTCGACCAGGTGGCTCCGCCGTCGGCCGTCTGCTCGACCTTCAGCCGCGGCGGGACGACCCGGTAGCAGCGCCGCGGCTCACCGGGCACGCACGCTCTGGCGTTCCGGTGCCCCGACGGCGCACCCTTCCATTCGCGCCACGACCGGCCCTGATCACTCGTGGCCAGAGCCCACCCCTCCTCGAGGCCCTCGCCCCTCTCCGAGCCGAGGAACACAACGATCGTCGAGCCGTGCACCTCGACATGCCGGGCCGACGGCGCCGGGGGTCCGGCGGAGGTGGCGGCCACCGCGAAGACGGCGGCGGGCAGCACGACCAGGGTCCGGGTCCGCCGAACCGCCCGGTACGCGCCCGGGCCCTGTGCGGCACGACCCCGGACCAGCCAGGCCACGGCCAGCAACGGCAGTCCGACCAGGTCGGTCGGGTCGGCGATCACCTGGGCGGATGGCGTGAACAGGCCCCACACGGCGGCCGCCGCCTCGGCTCCGGCCGCGGTCGTCTTCATGAGCGTGAAGAGTCCCCCGGTCAGCAGGATCGCCGCCGCTGCGATCCACTTCCCCGCTTCGAGGCGCGGGGCGGGAATCCGGCGTACGGCCCGGCCCACCGCTCGCGCGGCGAGGATCGCCGACTCGAGCAGCAGCGCCAGCAGCGGGGGCGCGACCAGCATCCCGGCGAAGTCGCTGAGCTTGCCGGTGACCACACCAGGCCACAGGCGCTTGAACAGGTGATCGTTGAGGATGAGCAGGGCGACGGCCGCCATCGTCACCGGGTGGCCGAGCCACGCGGTCGCCGTCACCGCCGCCTTGCCGTACGCCGCGCCGTCCCCGCCGCCGGTGGTCGCCCGGGGGCTTTGAGTGGTCACGATCGCCTCGCCTGGTCTCGTCGTCCCGTTGGACGATCACACCGGTCGCTCTGCAGCCATACCACGTGTAAATCGTCAGAGTCGGCAGCAGACGTTACGAGTTCGGACCGCCCTCCACCAGTTCGCACTTCAGCCCCGGACGCAGAGAACTCCTCCCGAGGTGGGAACTTATCCACAACTCGATCACACCTCAAAGTAATGGATAGAACACTTAGAGTAACGTCCTTGGCCATGCCAGGAATCGACCACGAGATGTCCATCGAGTTCATCCGCAACAACCCCATGACGGCCGTGGAGCTACTCCGCGACGCCGCCGGGATCCAGCCGCCCCCGTTCGCCACCGCAGCCCTGGAGGCGCTGGACTTCACCCAGGTGGCCCCGGTGGAGTTCCGCGCCGACTCGGTCGTGGTGCTGCGCAACCAGAAAGGCGAAGCCCGGTTCGCCACGATCGTGGAGGCGCAGGAAAACTACGACACGGGCAAGCGGTACAGCTGGCCGGTCTACGTCACCGCGCTGCGCGCCCGGCTGAAGTGCGCCACCGCGCTCGTGGTCATCTGCCACGATGCGGCGGTGGGCCGCTGGAGCGAGCAGCCCATCACCCTGGGCCCCAGCGGCATCATCACCCCGCTGGTCATCCACCCCGGCCGTATCCCGTTGATCACCGACCCCGACCGGGCCCGTGCATCCCCGGAACTGGCCGTACTGTCGACCATCCTCAACGCCAAGACCAGCGAGATCGAACCGGCCGCACTCCAGGCCATGCTCGCCGGACTGAACACTCTGGAAGCGGAGCAGGCCGAGCTATATTTGCACTACGTGCTCGACAAGCTACCGGACGTGGCGCAAAAGCACATGAAGGAGCTCATGACCATGAACAACGACCTGCTGAAGCGCGCCAAGGACCTCGCCCGCCCGTACGTGACCGACTGGATCGACCAAGGGCGGCAAGAAGGGCTCGCGGAAGGCGAAGCGAAGGCGATCCTGACCGTACTCGATGCCCGCGGCATGGAGATCTCCCCCGAGACCCGCGACCGGATCACTCGCTGCAACGACCTCGATCTGCTGACGACCTGGGTCCGCCGCGCGGCGACCGTGAACTCCGCCGACGAAATCTTCACCTGAGACCTGCACCGCTCTCTCGGCCAGTCTCTGGCTGAGCCCGATCCCCAGGTCGTCGCAGACATCATCGCCAGTGCCGGGCTCCTGAGGAAATCGGGAGCCCGGCATTCGTGTTTCAACATTGGGGCTCGGCCCATCTCCAAGGCCACGACCATTCAGGACGTTGCCGTGCCGGATTGGCGGTGTTCACCGGCCAGGGCCGGGTAACGAGAGCCGGAGAGACGACGGACTCGCCTCGGACGGCACGTCCGCGAGACGGCGGGCCGTCGGCGAAGGAGGGGACGACATGACACGAGGCACCGATGTTGAATCCGTCCGCCGCGCTCTGTCCTCACTGGACTATCCCGCGGACAAGCATGATGTCGTACGGTGCGCCGAAGAGACCGGAGCCGGCGAGCCCGTGATCCGCGTGCTCGCGGCCCTGCCGCTCGGCAGCTACGACAACCTGGACGAGGTCCTGCGTTCGATTCCGCGCGATCCCTCGCAGGAGGCCGGCCTCACGGCGGACGAGGAGACCAGGCTGGCGAGGGAACGGTCCGCCGGGGGACGGGGCCGGGTCGCGGAACACCTGCGCGAACCAATTGAGCCCGCGCGATCGGCGGACGGGGAAGCTCGCGTCGTGACCCACGTGAGCCGGTCGGCATGGCGCGCGCCATCCGCCCCCTGAGCAGGCGGAACGTCTAATGCGCCCTGACAGCGGCGGTCAGCGGCGGCGGCTGCCGCACCGGCTCCTCCCCCGGCACTTCGCCCACGCGCCAGACCGCGTCGACACTGTCGATGGCCACACCCTCTTGACTGCATCTGTCAGATCGACTAGACCACAGAGAGCCTGTGGATCACCCCCCGAGAGGACGACATGTCTGACAGAGCAGTCTTACGACTCGCGGCACGCGCCGCGGTCGCCGCAGCGACGACGGGCTCCCTGATCGCGTTCGGAGTCATGCCCGCCTCGGCGGCCGCGGATGCGGCCGGAGGCAAACCGCCGAGGACGACGAAGGGCCCCTGTCACTACACCGCGACTCCGGACGATCCGGCCGTACGGAAGGTGCCGCTGCCGCCGGACCCGCGCCGTACTCCCACCCGGCGGGTCTCCGCGGTCCTCAAGACCAACCACGGCGCCATCGGGCTCAGGCTTGACGCGGCCAAGGCACCCTGCACGGTGCAGAGCTTCGTCCACCTGATCCGGCACAAGTTCTACGACATCACCTCATGCCACCGCTTGACGGCGTACGACCGCCTGAAGGTGCTGCAGTGCGGCGACCCGAGCTTCACCGGCGAGGGAGGGCCGGGCTACCGCTACAAGGACGAGTTGCCCGTCGATCTGCCGCCGTGGCCGGGTGACACCACCGGGACGCGGAAGACGTACGCGCGCGGCGTGCTGGCCATGGCCAACGCCGGACCGGACACCAACGGCAGCCAGTTCTTCCTGGTCTACGGCGACTCGGGGCTGCCGCCCAACTACACGGTCTTCGGGACGGTCGACGCCGCCGGGCTCGCCGCCCTGGATCGCATCGCCGCCGGCGGCATCGAGGCCACCCCGGAAGGCCCGACACCGCCGGTGGACGGCAAGCCCGTCCTTCCGGTCGACATCAAGCACGCCCGGATCTGCCGCTAGTCGATCACACGCGCCGCCCGGCCGTCGCCGCCGTGCCCGGTGTTCGCGTTTCTCACGTCGGACGCGCCCCATCTCCGCCGCACCGAGGTGGGGCGCCCCGCCGGCGGGTGTCAGCTGGGGTCGCGGCCGCCGAAGGCGGCGACTCTGTCGTACAGCGGCGCGTCATCGGGCACCCGCACCGCGGGGCCGATGTGATGCCCGTCGGCCTCGTCACCGCGGAACTCCGGCTGGAGATTGTCCTGCCCCCACTGCAGCGCCACCCGCCCCAGCTCGGGGTCCAGGTCGGTCGGCTGACCGGTGGCCCTGGCGATGTCCCAAGCGTGGATGACCAACTCGGTGACGTGCTGACCCACCGCCCATGTGGCCGGGATCTCGCCGAACGGCAGACGCTGCGGCCGCTCCAGGGCGCCCGGCTGCCGCCATGCGGCGATCAGTTCGTCGGCCGCCGCGCGGTATGCCCCCGTCCAGTCGTCGCCGATGACGTCGACGCCGAGATGGTTCCGCTTTCCTCCCGCTGTCACCACGGCGAACTGGTGCACCTCGTCCACCACGTGGTTGACCAGCGCCCGTACGTCCCAGGAGCGGCACGGTGTGGGGAGCGCCGCCTGCTCGGGCTGGATCTTGGCGATGACGGTGCCGGCCTGGTCGAGCGCCCGCACCAGCATGCCGAGGAGATCTACGTACTCACCCATGGTGGTTTCTCCTCACGTCGATGGGCCCTCAATGAGGGACCTCACGTACAGGTCGATCCATACCGACCCAGCATCGACATAACCGCCAGTTATTACTCCACGCAATTTTCATTCGCCCAGAGTTAGCGATTGCCGGATGGTTGGCCCGCCTGCCGCCACGGGGGAAGTACGGCAGGCGGGCGGCTCAGATGACGGGACAGCGGTAGTCGGCATCCCGGTTCGGGGAGCAGCAGACGACGGCGCAGGAGACGAAGCGTCCGGCGCGGAGCCAGATGCCCCATTGCACGTCCACGCCCGCGTTCAGGGATTTCCGTACGAGGCCCAGTCGGAAGTCCACGCCGATCCGCGCCTCGTCTGCGGGGTGGAGGAAGGACGGCTCGGCGGCCCGGTAGCGCTCGGCCAGCCAGGTCATGGCCTCCTCCACGCCGACTGGAGTGGCGTCGATGCGGCGGGCCGGCTTCAGCAGCCAGTCTCAGGTCCGCATCGGCGCGTCCCGGCGGCGGGGTTCTTGCTGTCGGGCCGTACGGCTGCGCGCCGAGCGGCGCAACCGGCTGTGGAGCCAGAAAGAGATGGCCCGCCGCCTCGTCGAAGCCGCCGACGAGGAAACCCGGGGTGCGTCGGCATCTCACGTACGTCTCCCACGCTCGTGAACGCGAAGAGGCATCCACTTCGACGGTCGGTGCAGTGAACCAGATGATGCAACTCATCGCAGTCATTCGGTTACTCTTTGATACGTGACCCCTACGCAAGCTCCCACCTACACTCACGGCATGAGTGAGAACGCGTTCGAGATCCCGGTGAGCGAGGCCGACGGTCATCTGCCTGACGTCATCACCGCCGCCGCCCAGCGACACACGATCGCCTACCTCACTGACCAAGGCCGCCGCGTCGCCGCGATCGTCCCAGCGGACGAAGCCTGGTATTGGACACCCGGTTGGCAGGCCGCCGAGGCCGAGGCCGACGCGGACATCCGGGAGGGTCGCACTCGTGTCTTCGACAGCATGGACGACCTGTTCGCCGACATCGAGGCGGTCCGTGGAGACGACCTTCCGTGAAATTCGAACGCACGACAGCTTTTCACCGGGACGCCGCGCGACTTCCCCCCGAGCACTACGCCATGTTCAAAGAAGCCGTCTACAAACACTTCCTCCCTGCCCTTGAGCAAGGAGCGCACACGGGTCGCACCCTCTGGCCCTCGCGGTTGCGCATCCATAAGCTCACCGACACCGACGTCTACTCGCTGACGTGGAACTTCGCCTCCCCGGACGGCCGGGCCACGTTCGAATTCAGCACGGCTGACGACGGTGAGCCCTTACTGCTGTGGCGACGTATCGGTGATCACTCGATCTACGACAGCCTCTGACCGAGGACTCCAACGCAACCACAACAACAACAGCGGCCGAGACCCGGGAGACGCGCGATTTGGGGGTCGGGACGGGACATGGGCCGCACTCGGCACCGGATAAAACACTCCGTAACCTATGCATCACAGATCGAGACGGAGGAAACTGAGGGTAGTCAAGACGCCCCCAGGTCTGACGAAGAGGTGAAGCGTTGATCGCCGAACTCCCCCAATGGGCCGTACGGCTGCGCGCCGAGCGGCGCAACCGGCTGTGGAGCCAGAAGGAGATGGCCCGCCGCCTCGTCGAAGCCGCCGACGAGGAGACACGAAGAGGACTTCCCGTTCGAGAGACGATCGTCCGCCGCATCAAGGCATACGAGGCCGGACACAACGAGCCGCGCGACCCCTACCGTCTCCTGTACGCCCGCGCCTTCGGCACCAGCGAGGCCGAACTGTTCGGCGGGCCTGCCTGCCCTTCGGATAACGCTTCGTCACTCGCAGACGAAGCGATCGACCTTGCGGCCTGGATCGAACAGACCAATGTGGGGAATGGCACGATCACCATGCTCGGCGAGGCGAGCCGCCGTCTTGCCGAAAGCCACACTCGGGTTTCCCCGCGACGCATGCTGTCCGACGTCATCGGGCTGCACCGGCGAACACGTACGCTGCTGCGGGAAGGCCGGCAGCGTCTCGGCCAGACTCGTGAGCTCCTCCGGATCGAGGCCGACCTCCTCTCCCACGCCTGCATCCTCCTGGGCGACCTGCACCACAACGAAATCGCGATCACCTACGGCATGACCGCCGCCCTGTGCGCCGGGGAGGCGGGCGCCAACCCGGCCGCCGCACTCAGCGCGCAGGCCAAGACCGAACGCTGGCGACGCCGTTACGCCGTGTCCGCCGATTTGGCCCGACGTGGATTCGAGTGCAGTCCGCCGACACCGCTGCGTGTCTTGCTCGCCGGCCAGGAGGCCAACGCCGCCGGATTCCTGGGCGACATCGACCGAGCGCAAGAAGCGTTGAGGCGCGCGGAAGAGGCGGCCGGCGGTCCCCTGTCGCCCGACTCGGGAGTGTCCCCATGGTCATGTCCACGTCCACGTCAAGCCCTGTACGCACTCTCGGTAGCCCTGCAGGCAGGCAAACCGGAGGAGGCTCTGCGGGCTGCGGAAACAGCCGAGACGGCATGGGCATCCGGGGATGCCTGGGTGTACGGGACCTGGGCGCAAATCCGGTTCGGCGCGGGCAACGCCTACGTAATGATGGGTGATCTCCATGGTGCCGCGGAGCAGATTGCCCCGGTGATGACCATGCCGCCAGAATTCCGCATGGCGACCGTCACCAACTACTTGGTAGAGATGGACGCACGATTGGACGCCCCACGGTTCCAAGGCTCTGATGTCGCGGCGGAGCTTCGTGAGCAGATCCGGGAGTTCACCTCCGCCGCATTGTCGGCGGACGTCGCCATCAAGGAGGACGCGTGAGCCCGATGCCGGAGTTGATGGCCGACCGCTGGGCGAAGCGGGAGATGCTCCCACCCGGGCAGGGCCGGATCTACTGGCACATCCTTCTCGAGGATCATCCTGAGGTGCGCGCGATGGCCTCCACGGCCCACGAGCGCCTGGCCGGGATACCCGGCCTGGACCTCACACCGCATCGGTGGCTGCACCTGACCGTGCTGATCGCCGGTCTCACCAACGAGATCAGCGACGAGCAGATGACCGCCATGGTGACCGAGGCGGGCAAGTTACTGGCACAGGTACGGCCCGTCACCGCGACGCTCGGGCGGGTGCTTTACCACCCCGAGGCCGTCATGCTGGAGGCACGGCCCGCAGCCGCCCTGGCCCCGATCCTCGAAGCCGCACAGACCGCGACCCGCACCGCGCTCGGCCGTGACGGCATCCCCGCTCACGAACCGTGGACGCCCCACGTGACGTTGGCGTACAGCAAGGCTGCACAACCGGCGGCTCCGATCATCGCGGCTCTCGGCCGACAGTTGCCGACCTGCGAGGTCACGGTCGGCAGCATCGACCTCGTCGTTCAGGACGGCCCCGAATACCTTTGGGACTGGCGCCCGGTCGCGAAGGTGCCGATCGGCAGCCCTTCCTGAACGGAGCGTGAAAGTCGTCGAGCCTACGGCCCCAGCTACCCGCGATCTTGCTTTGTTCGTGTCACGCTGCGGATGGGGGCGGGCTGGGCCGGTGGACCCGGCGACTTGTGTGCGGACGGGGACAATCATGGTCGTCAGGCTTGGATCACCCCAAACTCGAGATCACCGTTGAGTACATGTGGGCGGGGTCGGCGGACAGGTTCTGGTCGACCCAGCCGGGAAGAGGCGGGAGGTCCCGGATCCAGGGCAGGAGGCTCCGGTAGACACCGGTCGCGTCATCGGGGCGTTGAGCCGGGTCCTTGGCGAGCAGCCGTCGTGTCAGCTCCTCAAGCTCACCGGGCACTCCCGCCATCAGCGGCGGGTCCTCCTCCCTGCTACGGGCGATCTCCCGCAGCAGGTCACGGGACTGGAACGGCCGTGCGCCGGTCAGCAACTCGTACAGCACGCAGCCGACGGTGTAGAGGTCGCTGGCCTGGCTGGCGTCCTCCCCGTCGATGAGCTCGGGCGCCATGTAGCAGGCGGAGCCCGGGATCTGCCCGGTCTGCGTGATCCGGGAGAACTCACTCGCGCCGAGCGAGGCCGCCACGCCGAAGTCGATGACCTTCACCGCCCCGTCCCGGCACAGCACCAGGTTCTCCGGCTTGACGTCGCGGTGCAGCAGCCCGACCTCGTGCGCGGCGGCCAGCACGGCGCACACCTGGGCGCAGACGAAGGCCGCCCACGCCACGGGCAGGCTGCCTTCCTCGTCCTTGAGCTTCCCGACCGAGTCGCCGCGCAGCGCCTCCATGACCATGAACAGGTCGCCGTCGTCGCCGAAGTCGTAGACGACCGGAACTCCGGGATGACGGAGCCGGGCGGTGATCCGGACCTCGCGGTGGAAGCGCCGTCGTGCGTCCTTCTCCGAGACCAGGTCGGCGGAGCTGATCAGCTTGATCGCGACCGGGCGGTTGAGCCGCAGATCGGTGCCCTCCCACACCTCGCCCATGCCGCCCCGCCCGATGGGTGAGGTGATCCGGTAACGGTCAGCGACGGTCCTCATGGCAGAAACCTGCTCTTGGCGCCGTGCCAGCTGATCACAACGCTGTCGCGTGCCCGCGTGGCGGCCACGAAGAGCAGTGACCGGGCGCGCTGCGACTCCCGGCGGAAGCGCAGCGGGTCGTCCTTCTCGAACGCGAGGACCCGCCGACCGGGCAGCAGCCCCTCCGCGACACCGGCGAGGATCATGCGCTGATACTCCAGTCCCTTGAATCGGTGCATCGTCCCCACGTGGACGAGCGCCTCGATGAGCTTCGGCCCGTCGGGGCCGATGGACGCCGCCATGATGCCGGCCCTGCCCAGCCGGTTCTCGACCTCGGCCACCATCTGCCGTTCGGGCACGCAGACCGCGATCGAGCCCCCGCCCCACTCCCTGACCCGCTCGACGATCCCGTCCAGCTCGGCGGCCCAGGTCGGGTACGGCGTGAGCACCGGCTCGGGCCCGCGCAGCACCGAGCGGTAGCCGGTCAGGTCGTCGTTGCCGTCGTCGAGGTCGTCCCACTCATCCTCGCCGACCAGGCGGCAGGCCGTACGGAGGATCTCATGGGTTGTGCGGTAGCTGAGGCTCAGCTTCGACGACCGGCCCCGGATGTTGATGCCCAGGCTGCCCAGGGAGATGTGGTTGGCGTAGATCCGCTGGTGGGTGTCGCCGGCGATGAACAGGTCGTCGGGGCCTTCGGGGACCATCGCGCGCAGCATCCGCCAGTGCGCCGCGCTGAGGTCCTGTGCCTCGTCGACGACGATGTGACGGTAGGGGTGGCGGTAGCAGATGCCGGACTCGTGCTGCAGTTTCACCGAGCTGACCTGGCCGGCCTGGTAGGAGGCGACCGCTCTGGCCCGCTCGATCGCCAGCCGCGCCGCCCGCTCGGCGACCTGCCGGAAGGTCCACAGCCTCCTGTCGTCCAGCCGCATCACGTAGCGCTCGATGAGCTTCCAGATCTCCGCCCGGTCCTGCCTGCTGATGGCGCGGCCCCGTCCGGCCCGGCGGGCGCGGAAGTACTCGGCCCGGGTCGCGACGCCCTGCCCGAGGATCACCTGCGACCACTCGTCGTGCAGGAACTCGGGGTCCCACCGGTGCTCCCCCAGTTCGTCGAGGAGCCCCTGCCATTCGATGACGGCCTTGGTGTCGTCGATCCACTGCCGTCCGGAGCCGGCCTGGGTGGCCGAGACGAGGCCGCTGGCCAGCTTGTCGATGTTGACGATGTCGACGCGCTTGACGACCTCCTGCCCGGCGAGGTCGAACAGCCGCCGCCGCAGGTCGGCGGCGAGGTTCTTGTTGAACGTGGTCAGCAGGACGTCCTTGCCCTGGCCTGGGCCGAGCCGTTCCACCAGGTGCTTGACGCGGTGCAGGGCCACGATCGTCTTGCCCGTTCCGGGGCCGCCGCTGACGCGGGCGGGGCCGCTGTAGGCGCGCTCCACGATCTTCCGCTGGGCGGGGTGCAGGAACACCCGCCAGCGTCCGAAGTCGCCCTCCTCCAGCACCTCCTGCAGGGCGGTGTCCTCGGTGGTCACGACCGTGGCGGGGCGGGTGAGGGCCGCCTGGTAGTCGTCGGCGTCGACCGTCTCCTCGACCGCGACCGGCGCGGTGACCTGGTCCATGACCTCGTCGACCGTCTTGCCGTCGTACAGCGCGAGCAGCACCTCGCCGGTGAGTTGCGGCGCGTAGGCGGTCAGGCCGAGCAGCTCGTCCTCCGTGGTGATCTTGGCGATCAGGCCGAGCAGCGGCCCGGCGACGCCCAGGCTCAGCAGGGTCTCGGCGGAGAACTTCGCGAACAGCGGTTCCGGCCGCGCCGGGATCTCCTCGCCCGGCGCGGACGGCACCGGGGATGCCTGGGACATCGGCGGCACCGGCGGCACCGGGGACAGCGGGGACACCGGGGGCGTGAGGACGACCGTCTCCTCGATCGTCAGCAGGTCGAGGAACTCGATGCCACCCGTCACCGGGTTGATCTGGTAGGCGAACTTGTCCAGATTGTCGTAGACCTCCTGGCGCGGTTTGACCGCGACCAGGATGTAGTCGCCACCCCCTGCGTGCAACAGCAGCGCCCGGTAGTCCAGGTTCACCCGCGCCGAGTACAGCCGGGGGTGCCCCTTGAGCTGCTTGAACCGCAGACCGGGGCTCTCCGGGTCCTGACGGAACTTGTGCTGGAAGTCGTAGATGGCGCCCTTGACCGCCCGCGGGAGCTTGAGGATCTCCTTGTCGGCCTTGTCGAGAAGCCGCAACGTCGCCCTACTCACACGGCCTCCTTCATCGACGCGTGCGCGGTACCGCTGTACCGGTCGTCACTCACCGGGCCCCTCCCCTGTTGTCGGCGCCGATCCGCTCGGCCAACTCCTCGGCCGTCCAGCCCCTTGCGATCCGTACGTCCCAGCCCGCCTGCGCGTAGGCGGCGTCGCGTTTGCGTGCCTCGTCGTCGTCTCCGGCGAGCACGACCGCGACCTTCGCCTGCGGCCAGGCCAGCTCGGCCTGCCAGGCCTGCTCGCCGAGCTCGTAACCCGCCTCGGGCGCGGACACCCCCAGATCGGTGAGGGCGTGCGCGAGCAGCGCCAGCAACGGGTCCTCGGGGTCCAGGAGGTCGAGCACCTCCTCCCAGTCCTGCGGCACGGCCGTCTCCACCGCCTCGGCGGGTGCCCCGGCCTCCTCGGGCGCGGGCCGTACGGCTTCCGCGGCCACAGCGGGCGGTCGCGGTACGGACGCCGCGACGTCGGCGAGATCCCCGGCGAGATCTTCATCGAGCGGGAGCCTGCTGAGCACGCTCATGAGACCATCGCCGCCGGCCGCGGCGAGCTGCGCCGGGTCGAATACGCCTGGATCGAACAGGGCCGGGTCGAGGAGGTCCAGGCCGGTGCGGGCGAGCTGCCCGCCGTCGCCGGCGCCGACGTCGAGGAACTGCAGCAGGTTGCCCCAGTACAGCCAGGCGGCCCAGCGGCGCCGATGGGTCTCCCCGTCGGCGGTGATCGTCTCGTTCCGGTCGTCGACCACGGTGAACCCGCTCCACGCGGGTTCCGCACGCCGGTCCAGGACGACCGTGAGCAGGCAGCCGTCCAGGTCGGCTGTGGAGCAGACCGTGATCGGGCCCGCCGTTCCGGCCGGGAGGTCCTCGCCGCGCACGGACGCCGCCACCCGCTGCGCGACGTCGCCCGCGTCGCACCTGCTCACGCCGCGGGGCTCCTTGACCGTGCCCGCGACCACCGCCTCGGCCCGGTGCAGCCACAGCCGCCGGTCGGGTTCGCGGAGGAAGGCGAGCAGCGTCTCGACCGGGTTGGTCCACATCGTGCGCACCAACTCGACCGGGTCGCGCTCCGGTTCCAAGCGCCGGTAGAACGTCCGCGCCTGTTCCTGGGCGATGCCCCGGTACGGCTTGCGCAGCGGCTCGACGGACAGGTCCGGGGCGAAGCTTCGCCCCTCCCACTCGTCGAGGTTCTCCCAGGTCAGCTGGAAGACGAATCGGCCATGCGCACGCAGCCGGGCCCGCTTGGCCGCGTCGTCGGCCAGCCGGTTGATCTCCGCGGTGGCGTGGTAGGCGTAGCCGTCGAGGTAGACGGCGACCTCCCGCGGTTCGTCGCCCACCAGCCGGAACAGCACGTCGGGCCGGGTGCCCCTGATGGTGTTCTGCAGGGTCATCCGCCAGTGCCGGATCGTGCCGTCCGGTGCCTCGATGCGCAGGTCGGCGGTCTTCCTGCCGTCGACGACCTCGCCGCGGGCGAGCGCGGCGCGCGTGTCGGGCCGACGGGCCCACGCCTCCAGCCCGTCGAGGAATCGCGCCTCCAACTCGCTCTCGACCTGGTCCCACAGTGAGATGTCGGCCGTGGTCGCGACCGGCGCGGCCTCCCACTTCTCGAGCAGTTCGGCGAGCATCTCCAGCGCGTCGGCCCGGCTGACCTTGTCGTACAGGCTTCCGGGGACGTGGGAGAGCAGGCAGCGGTGGCAGGCCCGCTTGTCGCGCTCCTCCTTGCACCGGCACTCCGCCACGATCCGGTACGCCTCGGCGAGCACTTCGCGGAAGCCGTCCGGTGCGGAGAGCCGGTGCAGGTAGCCGGTGCCGCCGGGCAGCGTGTCGTGCAGCACGAGGAAGCGCCGCTCCCGCCCGGTGGCCGGGTCGGGCATGGTGGCGGTGACGATGTCCAGGTGGTCGGGGTCGCCGCCGTACCTGGCCGCCACTCCCGCCATCAGCGCCGCGCGGAACGAGGCGGTGCGCTGCTCGATCATCAGCGTGGCGACGGGAAGCAGGATGCGCAGCGCCTCGGTGTGCAGCTCGTGGGCGAGGATCAGCTTGACGTGCTCGGTGTCGCCGGCGGCCCGCCGGAAGGGACACCACGGCCGGTGGTGGCTGCGCGACCGGTCGAACGACGAGGTGGCGACCAGTCCGTCGGACTCGCCGGAGGCGGGGGGGCCGTCCACGGTCGTCCCGCCACAGGACGGGCACGCGTGGAAGGGGTTGAGCCGGACCAGCTCGCCCGCGAACCGGTCGCCCGCCGGCCGGTCATACCGAGTGGTGCCCAGGTTGAACCGGCGGATGACGGCCCGGCGGGTGAAATCGACACCGAAGACGGCCGTGGCGTGCCGCCACGAGCCCGGCGCGATGTCGGCCGGGTCGACGTCGACCGCGACGGCGCGCTCGTAGTAGCGCCGCTTCCGGTCGTCGTGGTCGTCGCGGATCTGCACGTCGTCGCGGCGGTCGTGCGCCGTGACGCGGGTGGGCCGCAGCACCTTGTGCAGCGAGCCCAGCTCCCCGATGTCCCGGCTGCCGCAGCGCGGGCACGGCGAGGTGTCCTCGACGGCCCGGAAGGTCCGCACGTGGCCGCAGCCGGGGCAGACCCGCCAGTGTTCCCAGGCCGGGCGGGACGGGGTGCCGATGTCCAGGCCGGTGATCTGGTGCTGGTAGCCGCGCATGTAGAAGGAGTTGCCGGGCGCCAGCTCGGTGAGGGCCAGCCTGGCGGGACGCCGGTACTCCCGGACTTCGCTGTGATAGTGCCTGCCGCCCGGGACCTCCTCGTCCCAGGTGATCGTCGCCTCCAGGTCCGTGGCGGCATCGATGAGGGAGTAGTTCGGCAGCAGGCCGAGCTCGACCAGCGCGCCCTGGGCGCTCTGACGGCCGATGTCGCCGATGAGCCTGGCCACGGCCCGCCGTTCGGCCGCCAGCGACCGCTTGATCGTCTGCTGGCTCGGGTCGGACTCCACCAGCGTCTCGGACGCCGCGTTGATCACGTTCAGCCGCTCGCGCAGGTCGTCCAGGCGCCGATGCCACACCCGCTCGGCCTCGGCCACGGCCTCCTTCAGCCCGCCCGCGGCGAAGGCGCGCAGGTCGGCGGCGGCCGCCTCGCTCACCGCCTCGCCGAACAGGTCGAGAAACCCGTCGGCGAGCGTCGCGCCGGATGCCAGCGCTGCGGAGGTGAAGGCGGCCAGCCAGCCGGTCTCCCCGAACAGCACCGACGCCCGCCGGGGCAGCGCCGTGCTGCCGGGGAGCCGGTCGCGGGCGCACAGGTCGACCAGATGAGCGACGTACTGCCGGCGCAGGATCTCCACCGCCGACAGATAGCTGCCGGGCGGCACGATCTCACCGGCGATCACGTCGCGTGGTTCCTCGAGGAAGTACAGGTCGCGCGGGGACCGGCCGACCATCGTGACCAGGAACGCGTTCCCGGTACGGCGGCCCGCCCGGCCGACCCGCTGCACATAGTTGGCCGGTCCCGGCGGGAGCGAGGCGAGGATGACCGCGGACAGGTCACCGATGTCGATGCCCAGCTCCAGCGTCGGCGTGCACGACAGCACGTTCGGGTCGCTGTAGCGGGCGCCCTCGCGGAAGCGCTGTTCGGTCAGCTCACGCTGGCGGCGGGTGAGCGCGCCGGTGTGTTCTGCGGTGACGACCCGGAACACCCCCTCGCCCCGGTAGAGCCGACGGTAGTAGTCGGCCCGGTGGTCGCGGATGTCCTCCCGGGTGTCGCCGCCGGTCAGCGAGCCGCCGCATCGGTAGCGGGGGCACGGCTGGCCGTACCAGCCGGCGACGAGATGCGGCGGGACGGTCTGCTGCCAGGCGCACCGATCGCAGCCGACCCCGGCGTCGTTGACCTGCTCGTCACCCAGCAGGTGCACCCGGATGTGGCCGGGCCGCAGGCCGTACACGCCGGTGGAGCCGTCGTCGGCGGTCCGCCTGGCGACGACGCCTTCGGCGGCCAGCAGGGGCAGCAGCCGCGACAGGTACTCACCGGCCTGGCCCCGGGTCAGGCCGAGGCAGCGGGCGGCCCAGTCCTGCGGCCAGCCCTGGTCGGCGTCGATCCGGTCGAACTCCGACTTCCGCTTGAGCCGGTCGAGCAGAAAGGTCGGCGCGCTGACCCCGCGCGGGAACGCGGGCATGCCGTCAGGTCGGCGGCCCCAGACGCCGTTGTAGCGGCTGGTCCCGGCGTTGCCGATCCACCTGTCGAGCCAGGCGTGCTTGACCGCGCCCCGGTAGCGGAGCCGCTCCAGCAGGCCGCGGACGAAGACGAGGTAGCGCGCGTCGCTCCGCATCTCGACCATGCCCGAGGTGGCGGTGTGCGCGTCCCGGGCCAGCGCGGCGATCCTCACCGGGTCGGCGAGCACGACCTCTGCGGCGGCCGTCCGGGTGAGCTCGAGCGTACGGCCCTGCCGGGAGCGCAGGCCGAGCTCCATGACGGCGGCGAACGCCAGCCGCTCCCCGATGAGGTTCCACGCGTCGGCGCCGCCTTCGGCCTCCCCGGCGAGGATCGCGTCGATCTCCGGGCGGTCGTGCAGGTCGGGCGGGACCACCGCGGGCAGCACCCCGGCCTCGCTGGCCGCCGCCACCAGGTCGCCGATGAGATCGTTGAGCAGGATCGGCGCCTCCTCGTCCAGCCGGGAGGTGAGCAGCCGACGCAGCGAGAAGGCGTAGGACCGGTTGGCGACGAACCCGGCCCGGTGCGCGGCGTCCTGCACCGAGTCGTTGAAGAGGAGGGTCTTGCGCTGCTCCGACTCCAGCTGGCCGCCGGCGAACAGCTGCGTGATCGCCACCGAGGCGAGCGAGGCCAGGCCCGAACCGAGGAAGCGGATGCCCTCGTCCATCTCGCAGGCCGGGCAGCGGTCCTGCTCGGCGGCGTAGAGCGCCTCCTGTGTGGTGCGCAGGTCCGTCAGCACGAAGACGATGTCGCCCTTGCCGTAGGTGTCGCGTGCCGGGTCGTACGGCCGGACCCGCTCCCCGTCGAGGACGGCGAGGCCGCGCACCGCCGCCTCCACCTCGCGCTCGGTCGCCTGGATCAGCGGGCGGACCCGCTTCTTCTCCGCGCCGACGTTCGCCCGGTAGATCCGCTCCGGCGTGGTGACCAGCTGCTCCGGGTCACGCTCCGGCGATAACGCGGCCCAGCCGGAGCGGCCGCAGTGGCGGCAGTAGACGGCCGGGAGCAGGGTCTTGCCGAGCACACTGAACGTCGAGTCGGCGTCCACCACGGGCAGCTCGCCGATCCAGGCGAAGGCCGCGGTGTGGTGCGCCACGCGGAGCAGCCGCGAGACCGCCCGCACCCACATGTGCGTCTCGATCATCAGGAACGGCCGCCTCGGGCGGCCTTCGGGGCCGTCGGCGTCCTCAGGTCTCTCGGCGTCGTTGTTCTCGTTGTTCTCGTTGTCCTCGGGGCCCTCGGGGTCCTCGGGGTCGCGGGCGTGCGAGAGCAGCGCGACGAACCGGGCCAGCGCGGTGGCCGCCCGGTCCGGGTTGGCGCGGATGGCGGCGCCCCAGTTGTAGGCGCCGCGCCGGGGCAGCAGATCCAGCATCTCGTCGGAGGTGCGCGGCTCGCCGCCGAGCACGTCGAGCAAGGCCTGGGTGAGGATGTGCCGACGCAGCACCTTCCCCAGCTCCTGCGGGTCGAGCCCGGCCCGCCCGGTGACGACCGCGGCGAGCCGCTCCATCGCGGCGGGGTCGCGCAGCGGGTCGCCGCAGGCGATGAGGTCGTCGGGGCCGGGCAGCGGAAGCGTGACGTCGATGTCGCCGACGAACTCCTCCACGGTGAGCCGGTCCTCTCCGACCACGGCGTCCACGGGGAACGGCGTGCCGAAAACCTGCTCGGCCACCTCGCGGATGCCGCTCCCCGCCTGGCCGGTGTTCTCCCCCAGATCCGTGTTCTCCCCCAGGGTGGCGGAGGTGGCGACCGGGCAGATGCCGCCGAGCGGCCGGCCCGGCCGCGAATGCCCGGTAGCGGCGGCCAGCCGGCGCAGCAGCATGGCCACGTCGGTGCCCTGCGCGCCGTCGTAGGTGTGGAACTCGTCAACCACCACGTAGGTGATCTCGGCGTTCTGCCAGAGCGGCAGGTCGTCGGGGCGCTGGAGCAGCAGGTCGAGCATCTTGTAGTTGGTGATGAGCACGTCAGGCGGGTTGCGCCGGATCTCCGAGCGCTGCGTCATCACCTTCGGGTAGGCGACCTCGGGGGTGTCGCCGATGTAGAGGGCGGCGGTCACATCGCGCAGTTCCGGCTGCTGTAAGTAGCCGTTGATGCGGTGCGCCTGGTCGGTGGCCAGGGCGTTCATCGGGTAGAGCAGCACGGCCTTGACGCCGCCGCGCCCCTTGGCCCGCTCCCGGCGGCAGTGGTCCAGCACGGGAATGAGGAACGACTCGGTCTTACCCGAGCCGGTGCCCGTCGTGATCAGCGTCGGCTCGGCCCGCTTACCGAGCGTGCTGAGGCGATCAAAGGCCTTCGCCTGGTGCCGGTACGGTGAGAAGCCCGCCGGCGCCCACTCCAGCGTCTTGCGCCAGCCGTCCTCGGCCGTCCGGAACGGCGTGCGGATCCGCAGGTACGGCCCGCGGAAGATGCCCTGCTCGGGATGGTTGAGGAAGCGTTCCAATGCCTCACGGACGGGCCGGTCGGCCAGCGCGAAGGTGGTCGTGAGGTACTGCGTCAGGCTCTGCCGCAACTCCTCGGCGGCCAACGTCGGCCTCACCGGTCCTCCTTGTGAACTACGGCGTGAACTCGTACGGCCCGCCCGCACCCTAACCTGCTCCGCACCCGCACTCCCGTTCGAACATTCCTGAGTGACATAACTCTCGGTGGCGATATATTTACGCAGTGCTTACCGCTTACATCGACGAGAGCCTTCGCCGCCGTCCCCATGACGACAGCGTCTACGCGATGGCTGCCGTGATCATAGATTCCGCCGACCACGGGGATGTCCGCACGGAACTGGAGTCCCTTCGCCTCGGCAAGAGCCCCCGCCTGCACTGGCGAGACGAATCCCCCGCCCGGCAGCTCGCGATCACTGAGCGGCTTGTGAACATGCCGATTCAAGGAATCGTCACGGTGTATCTGCATGGTAAGGAGGTCCGCACGGAGCGTGCGCGCCGACGCTGCCTGGAGCGCCTGCTCATCGAGGTCGAGCAGACCGGCGTCTCGACGGTGGTAATCGAGAGCCGGTCGCCCGAGCAAGACCACCTCGATCGAGGACTCCTGACCGGGCTGCGCACGGCGAACGTCCTGCCGAAAAGCCTGACAGTCATATGGAAGCCCTCTGTCAGCGAACCGCTCCTCTGGGCTGCGGACGCAGTGGTCAGCGCCACGACCTGGTGGCTGGATGGCCGCGCCCGATACTACGACCTGCTCGTCAAGCAAGTCCGCGCGATCTGTCTCGAATGACCCGAACAGCGCGAAGGCCGGACGCCCGATTCCATCGGGAGGCCCGGCCTCACTTCCGCACCCCAGGGGGTGCAGCTTCCCCAAGTATGCCTCACTACGGGTGAGCGGGCAAGCAGCTTTGCGTGACAGCCAAAACATAGAGCCCCATCCAGCGAACGGGGCTCCGGGCCACCCACCGAAACGGGTGGTGCAGTCGAGAACAGCAAATAGGATCCCCTCCGCGTCCGTCAAATCACTCCCTGTAACACAGGCGTTCCCGACCCCGCCTCGGGCGGCGAGCGACACGTAGGCCGGATGCTCAACACCATCCAGGGACGCGAAGACAGCGCAAAGGCCGGGCACCCGATATCCCTCGGTAGTCCCGGCCTCACTTCCATGCTCCCAGGGGCACGGCACAGACGAGGATCCCGCATGCTGCGTGACCAGGCAAGCGGATTCCGTCGCCACAGCGGAGGAGAGATCAAGCCACTCGGCCTCCAAGCCGAGCGAGAGAAGACCAGGGCCTCGCCCGACGGGCGAAGTGGTGGCACGACAGACCGAAGGCCGGACGCCCGATTCCATCAGGAGTCCCAGCCTCACTTCCGCACCCCCCAAGGCGTACGGCACAGCCCAGCGGGTGTCACACGAGGTGACCGACCGTGAGGCTAGAGGTGGTCCAAGGGGTGGGGAGTCCATATCCGTCCGGACGCCCGCACCCCCTCCCCCTGACTGCGTGGAGTGGCCCAAACCGTGCGCACGGGTCCCGTAGGGCCTGGTCCACGGCCATGGCTTAGCCGGGGAATACACCGACTCGCCAGCGCCAGACGGAATGCGGCTCCGAGCCGGGGCCCATCCGCGGGAACGGATGAGCGGTGTGTGCGAGCCATTAGATCGACACCAGAGCGTGCCCGTCAACTCACTTTGCGTGAGGCACCTGTCTACGCTGCAGGCATGAGCGATGACGAACCCATTGACTACGAGGCCGTACGGCGGCGCTTCCCCTGGGTGGGGAAGGGCGAGAGTGGGGAGAGCGACCTGTCCTGCCGTTACCGGCAGATTATGGCTGAGGGGCGGAAGAGGCCCAGAGGCGAGGAATGCCCTACCGGTGACACAAGGTCGTTTCCCGGAGAGCGCACCGCTCAGGCCCTCCCCTGACGTGCACTTCCTGGAAACCGACCTTAAGGTCCGGAGTGATGGATAGGACGCGGGGGCCGGGCACCCGATTCCATCGGTAGTCCCGGCCCCTGCTTCCGGCACCCACCGGGGGTGCGGCAGCACAGAGCATGCCTCACTGAAAGTGATCCGGCAAGTGTGATTAGTGAGGACCGTCTTGGCCACGCCGCCCTTGTCGTTGAAGAGTGCCGCCGAGGTCACGTCACCCTCCGCAGGGTCACCGACCATGACACCTCATCGATCAGGAACTCCGCGTCCGGGTTGCCGTTCTCCCTGAGGGCCGCCTGGATCCGGCCGATCCCTCGGCCGGATCGGTTGACGTATCCGAGCGACTTCATCGCGGCGGCCAGCGAAGGATTACGGTCATCGCGTACCCGATCGAAGTTGTCCGGACGCACCTGGCCATAGCGCCCGCCCGGATTGGTCACCTCGATCCTGTCGGTGAACCAGAGGATGCGCACCGGGGCGTGGGAGGTCTCATAGTTGCGATGCATGATCGCGTTCATGAAGACCTCGCGCAGGGCTGAGAACGGATAGTCCGGCTGCTGTCGCTCGCGGAACCCGTCCACTTCGACCACCCGGGTGTGGATGTGACCGCGCAGTAGAGCGTCGAGACGTCTGGCAAGGTCGACGATGTTGTGTCTGAGTTCCTGATCGTCGGCGATGGGGGCTTCCGGCCCGGTGCCGTCATATCGGACGAACTGCACGTATGCGCCAGGAATGAACGCGCCGGGGTCTAACCCGAGGACCAGCAGCCCAAGAACCGTCGGGGCGCCCACGAGATCGGCCATTCGGAGACTCGCGAGCTGGAGCTCTTCCGGCCGGCCATCCTCCTCGATGACATCGGCCGAGGCCATAGCGGGCAGATAAGTCGACCGGAACAGCCGAAGATCCAGATCATCAACCATGCCGCCCGGAACGCTCCGTCCGTCGAACGGACCGTCGAGGGCCCCACGACACTCCGTCAGCACGCTCACCCTCTCGGTCGGGTCGGTGGTCATGGCAGTCATTGTGCCGCGCTGGTCTGACAACGCGTCCGGCAACGGCGGGTAGCCAAGGAGATCCTCACCGGGTGCCGCCTTGGGGGGCGCAGGCCTGGCGGAGCCGCTCGAAGAAGGCGGCTCAAGCCTGATGACCTTCGGCCTTCCTTCACCCACTTTTCACCGTAAGTAATATTCCCCTCACACCGGATTCGCCTTGACTAATTGTGCATGGCACAATGCGTTCCTGCGTAGAAACAAATTCACGCAGTCAGCGCGAAAGCACCGCATCGGCCGAGCCCGAGCCCTGTTCGTCATCCGCAGTGGCCCACCCACTGTGGTGCCACCGCCCGGCCCTGATCTGGACGAACAGTGGCACTGGCTCGGCCTGGATGATCGTGGACCGGAGTTGGAGGTCATCGCGGTTCTGACCGAGAAGCACCTGTCGGTCACCCTGCCGACCGCGCTAAGAAGGAGCACGTCATGACCGAGTACAGCGGCGCCTGGCCTCCAGAGGACGTCGAGTTGACCCTGGACGACTCCTCGGACGTCGACCTCGACGCCGAGGATATCTACGACCGGCGGGGTAGCCGCATCGACCAGGCATACGTGGACGCCGCGGTGGAGCATGTGCACCGGACGGTGGGCCGCCCCTCGCTCAGCGCACCGGGCGAGCGCTCGCCTCAGGTGACATTCCGCCTGAGCCCGGAGGAGAAGTCCGCTGCCCAGGCGCTGGCCGAACGTGAGGGGAAGACGCTCTCCCAGTTGGCGAGAGAGGCTTTCGCGCGCTACATCCGGGAGCACGCCGACCACGCCGCCTGATCCGTCCCCCGACGCGGGGGCCGGGCGCCCGACTCCATCGGTGGTCCCGACCCCTACTTCCGGCACCCGCCAGGGGTGCGGCACTGCTGAGGGTGCCGCACTCTGGGTGATCGGGCAAACGGTTTTCGTCACGACGCGCTCTCACCGCCGACGCCGGGTACGGCTGGCGGCTGCCAGCCGGAGCGGCGGAGGCGCTCGGAGAAGACGGCGTGGGCCTGGCGGTACTCGGCCTCCCGATCGGCCTTGTAGAACGGCGCGGTGTACCCGTCGGGAACGGGACCGTTCGCCTCGGGGTCGAGGTGGGCCATGAGCTGCTCATAGTGCTGCTTGGTCTGGCCGTAACCGTAGGTGTTGTGATTGCCCGCGATCTTCCGGCCGTTCGCGTCGAACCAGATCTGCGCCTCGTAGTCGGACAGGACCGGGTAGCGGGACCGGTAAATCGCCACGAGTTGCTCGGCAGTCATCCCGAGCCAGAGCGCGACGAGCGCATCCAACTCGACCAGCGCGGCCCGGCGTTCCCGCTCGATACGGAGCGGGGTGGCGTATGCCCACTCCGGGGTGACCGATGCCGCCTCCCCGAGCGGCCTGAGGCCCGGCCAGTCGGCAGCCCACTGCTCGTCAGTCCAGGCCGGATCGTACAGCTCAGCCCAGAGCGGAGCATAGGCGTTGGTGAGGCAGTTGAGCCGGAGCGTGCGGAGCAGCAGCGCCGAGGCCAGCGGATGGTCCGGATCCGCAGCAGGCATGTTCGGTGCATCACCGATCTGGAGATCCGCCCGCCCAGTGATCCGCAGCAGGTAGTCGAGCGGGAGCGCCGCCCAGAAGCCAGCGGCCAGCGCGGTGCCCTGGTTGTCGGGCAGCGCCAGCGTGTGCACAGCGTTAACGTGCGCCGGACCGGGCGGGATCAGCGCAGCGAACAGCGACCTCTCGGTGTCGAACGGGATCATGCGCCGCCAGGCCAGCCGGTAGAACTCGGTATAGCGCTGGGTGCACCTGCCCTGTAGGTAGGTCTCGATCTCCGCCGGGCTCGCCTTCCGTAGCCCTTCCGGAAGACTGCCCGGATTGTCACGATACTCCGCTTGGAGCTGCTCCAGCAGCCGGTAGTTCACCCAGCGGTCCTGGGCGGCGAGGTAGGTCTCCTCGTCGCAGGCTCGCTCGTAGTTGGTCACCGGGACGGCGTCCTCGGGCAGGGCCGTCAGATCCCACGCCGACCAGTCGCGGTTCGTCTTGCACGGGATGTTCGGCTGCTTGTTGTACGGCGTCGCCTGCACGAAGTGCGGCCCCTGCAGGATGACGGCATCCAGAGAGCCAGGCTTGCCTGTCACCCACTGGATCAGTCCGTCCTTCTTGGCGTTCGCCTCGTCATACCCTCGGCTGATCCGTGGACCGTCTGCGCCCAGTCGCCGACCGTGGGCCGCCAGGGCCTCGATCGCACCCGCCTCGGCGGTGGTCACCGGATGGAGCAGCGGCGTCTGCTCGACGGGGACGTCGGCGGAGTCGGTGAGCTTCGCCCACTGAGCGAGTAACGATTCGTCCACCCGGATGAGGCGTTCCTTGTGCGGACGCAACTCCCACTTGCCGTCATGTTTAATCCCCGGTAGTTCGCCGGTGCCATCATGGTCCAGCGAAGCGAGGAGCGCTTCCGGGTGGAAGAGCCAGCTCAAATGAGTGAACGAGGTCTGAGCCGCCGACGCGTAAACATGGACGCCGAACTCGGTATTCGCGTGATTCTCTGGGAAAACACCGGCGCGGTTGTGGAAGTGAGCGTGCATCCGGAGATGCCGGTAGGCCGCAGCCCGCAGGCGGCCCTCCTTCACGCCACCGAAGTGGGTGTCGGGATGGATGAGCCCGGCCATTCCCGCCCGGCCGACGTTGGCCCAGACCCGGCACATGAAGGCGCGGTAGAGGTCGGGCTGTGTACCGACCAGCAGCGGATAAGTGGCCTCGGACGTGAGGAAATCAACAGTTCCCGCATTACCTACTAGCTCGCCCATGAAATAGACCCGGGCGCCTCCTTCCGGAAGCACGGCGGCCTTGCGGTCGCGCCATTCGGCGACGCTCGGCTTCTCCGCGAGCTTGAACCATGGCTCCAGCTCGGCGATGACCGCGTCCTCCTGCCAGCGGGGCCGAACCCAGGGCGGATTCCCCACCTGGAGGTCGAAGCCACCGTTGGTGAAGATCTGGGCGAAGTGGAGCTCCCAGTGGAAGAAGCCCTGTTGGTCGGTGATTTCCTCGACCACGTCGAGCCAGGGGAAACGCTCCCCCAGCTTGAACTCGGAGTCCATGCCCATCCAGGTGTGGAGCTCGTTCTCGAACACCTCCAGGGCGTCGAGTGACGCGAAGACCGCGCCGAGCGAGTCGTCGGGGATGTCGGCGCGGCCGAGCACGGCCTCGGCGAAGTCGAGCCAGTCGTCGAGGTTCCCCAGCGGGATCACCGGGCGCAGCGGTTCCAGGGCGGGCCGGGGCTTGCGGGCGGCGGGCTTGGCCATGCCACCGGCCTTGGTGGCCTTCGCGTCCAGGGCGTAGGAGACGAGGTCAAGCTGCTTGTCACCGATGCTGAACAGGGAGTCTGTGACGTAGACACCCCCGAAGCCGATCGACTCATCGGCGGCCGGGGTGCCGGTCGCCTCCTCCGGCCGATCCCCCTTCGCGCGCCGGGCGTAGAGATCGTCGGAGCCGTCGAGCAGGCCCGCCTTGTCGAGCGGCCAGAACCACAGGGCACACCAGGCGTCCATGACCTTCTTCAGCCGCCAGTACGGCGTGCCCGGCGCGGTCAGGTCGCCGTAGACCTTCTCCTTGGGCACGGCGTTGACCGGTTGGTCGATCCAGTCGGCGCCCCAGACGTCGATCTTGCGGCTGATCTCCCGCTCGGAGATGGCCAGCCGCTGCTGGACCAGGTCCCACAGGTACTCGGCCCGTTTCGACAGCCCTTGGAGGCGCCCAAGCTGGGTGAGCTTGTGGCCCTGCTTCTTCTTGTCGGAGACGCTCTTGTGCAGCTGCTTGCGCCAGGCCTTGAGCCGGTTCACCTGCTCGGGAGCCAGTTCCTTGGCTTCCTTGGCTCCGGCGACCGTGCCCCAGCCTTCGGCGGGGAGCAGGAAGTGGTGGACCTTGCCCGCCGGCAGCTCCCCCGCCGAGAACGGCAGGTCCTCGGGGGCCTCCTTCAGCCAGGTGCCCTTGGTCAGCTGCGCCGCGCCGTACACCTTCCGGCCCGCGCCGATGAGGGAGTTGCCGCGGCGCAGGTGGAGGCCGAACCAGGGGGCCTGCAGGCCGGGGTGCATGACGTTGAGCCAGAGCGAGACCTCGGCCAGTTCGATCGCGGTCTCGTTGAGGTCGACGCCATAAGAATTGTGCAGCGCGACGTACGCCTTGACTTTCTGCAGCTCCTCCTCGTACGCCTCGGGGTCGATCGAGACGCCCAGCTCCTGCTGGCGGCGCTTGAGATACTCAGCGGCGACCTGATTGATCGCCTCGTTGAGGAACGCGCCGGAGCCCAGGGCGGGCTCGCAGATCGTCCACTTCAGGATCTCCCGGGCCGGGGTGACCGTGTCGTCCTGGTCGAGGCGGTGCTGAAGCGCGAGCTGTACGGTGACCTGGGTCAGCGACTCGGGGGTGTAGTAGGAGGCGCTGGTCTCCCGGTCGCGGCCGGCCAGGCGGTAGACGTACGAGCCCTCGCGATAGCGCTTGTACTCATCGAGCTTGTTCCCGTCCTCGTCCACCGCGTGGACGAATACCTCCGACGGATAGTCGTCCACCTTCGAGGCCGGGATCAGCCACGAGCCGTCCTTCGGGTCGCCGCCCTTGGCGACCTCGTACAGCTCCTCCGTGGCGATGAACCCGGTGTAGGACATCAGGCCCTCGTACACCGCGCCGAGCTGGTTGATGCCGAGCTGGGCGTAGGAGATGAAGCCGCCGCGCTCCTTCTTCCGCCCCTTCGTGAGCATGAGCTTGCGCAGCACCTTGTAGAGCGTCTCGTTGCGCAGCCGGGTGTCGACGGGCGGCGCGTCCGGGTCGTCATCGTCCAGGGAGATCGCGTTCCGGCCGATGAGCTTGATCGCCTCAGGCTCGAACAGGTCGGAGCGGAGCGGCTCGAACCGCAGCCCCTCCCCCTCCGAGCCCTCGGGCTCGGCGCCCAGTCGAGGCCGGTGGCCGCGGTTGACCATGCGGAAGAGCAGGTTGAGCGACTCGTAGAGATGGAACCCGCCCCGCGCCTCCTCTCCCGTCAGGTCGCGCACCACCAGGTCGCCCAGGCGGGCCAGGCTGTAGCCCCTGACGTAGTCATCGTCGTCGGTCGGCAGGATGCCCAGCTCCGGGCGGGCCTCGGCGTACAGCAGGAACAGGATCCGATAGAGGTAGCGCAGCGACTCGCGGCCCAGCTGCTTCGCCAGGGCGGCGGGCTCCATGATCTGCTCGGGCCGTACGCCCTGGGCGCGGACGCGGGCGAGCACCTCGTTGGCGATCAGCTCAACCGAGTCCTTCAGGCCGTCGCGCAGCTCCCTGGAGACGCCGACCGCGTGACCGCGGGACCGGTCGAGCAGCTCGGCGAGCGGTTCGGAGCCGCCCTCCTCCGGCGGCAGCAGCGAGTCGGCGCCGAACAGCGCGGCGATCGTGCCCAGCTCAGCCTCGTTGTTCCGGCCGAGCGCGACATCGAGGCTGACCGCGAGATAGCGGCCCTCGCCCCACACCGCGCGGTCGGCGAGCACGACCACGCCCCCGGCGAGGATGAGCACGTAGCGCGGCGCCTCCTCCGCGGTCAGCAGCCAGGAGGCGAGCCTGGTGCCGGAGGTGATCTCCTCGGTGTTGTCGAGCCTGACCGGCGCGAGCAGCCGCCCGGCCCGGTCGTCGTCGAGGGCGGCGTCCACGTCGGCGGCCCAGCCGCACTCGATCGCGACCAGGTGCCGGTCGGCGTAGGCGACCTCGACGACGTAGTCCTTGCCCGCCCGTTCCACCGTCAGCTCGCGCGGGCTCGCCTCGTAGCCGAGGGCGCGCAGCACCTCGCCGTGGAGCTCGCCCAGCTCCTTGCGCCACTCGGCGCCCTCGTCAGCGCTCAGGTCAGGGGCCGGCACCTCGCCGTCGCGCAGCCGGTCGTCCATGTCCGCGAAGTACGGCCGGTCGGCGAAGTACGGCTTGGCGAGCGCACGCAGCCCCTTGCGCGGGGTGCGGTGCCCGGCCTTCTCCTGCTCGTTCCAGCGGGCGAACAGGCCGCCGGACTTCTTCAGGTCCTTGGGCAGCACCTCGGCCAGGTAGTGGGCCGAGAAGTAGTCGCCGCGGTTGACCAGCGAGTCGAAGCTCATCGGTTTCCGTCCTGAGGAACGAGTACGGCGAGGACCCGCAGCAGCGGCTCCCCGGTGATCTTGAGGGAGTCGAGCAGACGCTGCTGCCGATCGACGGTCTCCCGGACGCGCTGCTCCTTGCGTCCGCGCTGGGAGGCGTGCACGCCGTCGAGGGTGAGCTGCCGCCACTCATCGAGCCGGCTCTGGTAGGAGTCGAGCGGCCCGACGACCTGTCTCTCGTAGGCCGAGCGGCGCTCCTCCAGGTGGGCGCGGGCGGTCGCGACCGCCTGGGGCACCCGCTCCTGGAGGGGCCGGAGGTCGATCGCCCGGCCCGTGTTGATCATCTTGGGGCCGACGTCGGCCGCGGCGAGGACGTCGGTCATCTTCCGGTCGAGCACACGTGCGGAGGCGCCTCCGCATGCCACGGCCATCCATTCGACCACGGTCGGCTGCCCCAGCCGGTTGGAGTAGATGCCCTGGATGAGGAAGGTCGGCTCGTCGACCTGGGCGGTGACGACCGGCGCCTTCTGGCGGCCGAGCCGTACCAGAACCTTGTCGGTCACCCAGTCGACCATGGGGTGCAGATCGGAGAGGTAGGCGATCTCCGGCCACATCGTCTTGGTCCTGCGGGCCTCGTCGAGCTTCCGCCGGGCCTCCGCGCGGTCGAAGGTGACCTTCATCCGCTTGCGGACGTCGTGGGTGCGCAGATAGTCGGAGGGCAGCGCGGACAGACGGTGGGCGAGGTCCGGCGGCGGCTCGAAGGCGAGCATCGTGCCGTCGTCCTCGAGGCCCTTGAGCAGCCCGAGCGTGTCGACGGCCTCCTTGATGAACGCCTCCGAGCCGTCGAATAACCGGGGCACGTCAGCGCGGAGGGTGTCGCCGCCCGTGACGCCGCCGTCGACGGAGCCGAACAGGTCGGCGAAGGGGTCGTCGGCCTGCTGCTCGGCGAGGGACTGTTCCACGGACTTGCCGGCGAGGAGGTCCTGGATGAGGCGGCGCTCCTCGCGCTCGGCGCGATATTCGCCGGTGACGGCCTCGGCCGTACCGAGACTGCGGTGCGCGGTCTCCTCCTTGTCGAGGAGCTTCTCGGCGACGGTCCGGTCGTCCTTGGCTCCCTCGACGTCCGAGGTGAGGATGAGCGCCCGGAACCGCGGCTGCTCGGTCTGACCGTAGCGGTCGATGCGGCCGTTGCGCTGCTCGATCCGGATGAGGCTCCAGGGCACGTCGTAGTGGACCAGGTGGTGGCACTGCCGGTGGAGGTTGACGCCCTCGGAGGTCACGTCGGTGGTCACCAGCAGGCGGACGGGACTGTCGGAGAGCCCGAAGCGCTCGATGATGTCCTGCTGCTGCTGGTCGGACATGCCGTTGCCGAGCATCATCTCGACCGCGCCCTTACCGGTCAGGCCGAGCCGCTTGGGCAGGACCTCGGCCAGCCACCTGACCGTCTCGATGCTCTCGGAGAAGACCACGGCCCGGGTCTGGCCGCCCGCCCGTACGCCGATCTCGTCCCGGAGCACCCGGACGAGGGCGTCGAGCTTGGCCGAGTCGTCGTCGGTCATCCGCGCGGTCAGGTCGGCGAGGGTCTTCAGCGCCTCGATCTCGCGGGGCTCCTTGGCGTTCTTGGACCGGTTCTCGACCGTCTTGGCCAGCGCCTTGTGCGAGGAGAGGAACGCCTTGAGCAGCGTGTAGGGGAAGAGCCGGTGCTTGGCGTCGACGACCGGGCCGCCGGCACGCCGGTCCCCTGCGAGCCAGACCTGGGTGAGCTCTTCGAAGATCTTCTCCTCGGCGGGGGTGGCGGCGCACCGCACCGGGACGGAGGGGCCGCGGTCGGGCCACTTCGCGCCCATCTGGTCGCGCACCTCAGGGCTGATCTTGGTGCGGCGGATGTAGAGGTGCTCGATGTCCTTGGCCGAGTAGTGCCTGTCGTCGGCGATCGCGGCGGGGTCGAGCATGCGGATCAGTTCGGCGAACGACTCGCTGTTGCCGTTGTGCGGGGTGGCGCTGGCCAGCAGCAGCGCGTCGGTCTTGCGGGCCAGCAGCCTGGCGAGCTTGTTGCGCAGGCTGCTCTCACCGATCAGGTTGTGCGACTCGTCGATGACGACCGCGTCCCAGTCCATCTTCTCCAGGTGCTGGCCGTACCTGCCCTCGTTCTTGAGCGTGTCGACCGAGACGATGATCCGCTTGTAGTAGGTGAACGGGTTGCGGCCCGCCGGGATCTCCCGCTGGATCCGCTCGATGCCGACCGAGTCGAGGCGGATCAGCGGGATGGCGAACCGCGTCCACAGCTCGTGCTGGAACTGCTCGAGCACCTGCTGCGGGGTCACGACGAGGATGCGCTCGCCGCGGCCGCGCCGGATCAGCTCGGCGAGGATGAGGCCGATCTCCAGGGTCTTGCCGAGACCGACGACGTCTGCGATCAGGATGCGCGGGCGCAGGCCCCTCAGCGCGAGCTCGGCGGGGCGCCGCTGGTAGGCCAGCGGGTCGAGGAGGAACCGGTCGGCGAGCGCGAGGCCCTTCTCCGTTTGCGGGAGCGGGGTCCGGCGCAGGACGGCCTCGATGAAGAGGCGGCTCTGCGCGAAGCGTGGCGTCCTGTCCTGCTCCAAGACGGTCTCCTCGGGCCGAAGCAGGCCCACCTCGTCCAGGTCGGTGAAGAAGACCGCGTCCTCGTCGCGGACGAACTCCGAGGCACCGACCGCCGTGATCTTGTACCTGGGCTCGTCGCCGCCCGAGGCGAGCTGCGCGCAGGTCCGGACGATCCACTCGGCGTCCCGGACTTCGATCCGGGCACCGGGCGGGAACGAGGTCTCGGTCACGGTTCTCCTCTTGGAAACGGGCACTGGTCAGAGACGGGCGCTGGTCAGAGACGGGCACTGGCGGCGTACGCGCCGCGGAGACGGTCGGCGAGCCGCGCGACCACCGAACCGGGCACGACGACCTCGGACAGGTCGCGGGGGCGCGGCCGGGCAGGCGGGGCGGGGTCCTGCGGATCGGTCTCCCGCTCGACGTAGGTGGCCACGGCGAAGCGGCGTACGGCCACCGGCAGCGAGATCCCATCCGCGGTCGCCAACTCCTTGAGCCGCTCGTACGCCTCCGGCACGGTGGGGCGGTCGGCCGGGTCGTGGGCGAGCATCGCGGCGATGAGCGGCGCTAACTCCGCGGGGACGCCGGTGAGGTCCGGCTCCACTTCGGGGCTGATGATGTTCATGAACAGCGCGGCGACGGTCTTGCCGTCGTAGGGGTAGTGCTTGGCCAGCGCGAACATCAGCGTCGCGCCGAGTGCGTAGACATCGGTGGCGGCGGTGACGTTCTTGGGAGTGTTGGCCTGCTCAGGCGACATGCACGCGGGCGTGCCGAGCGTCGAGGTGGTCGTGGTCAGGTCGGTCGGGCCGTCGACGAGGGCGACCAGGCCCAGGTCGATGACCTTCGCCCCGTCCCTGCCGAGCAGGATGTTTCCGGGCTTGAGGTCGCGGTGGAGCAGGCCGGCCGCGTGGATGTCGCCCAGCGCGGACGCCAGCAGGACGCCGAGCGTCGCGGCGTGCTCGTCGCCGAGCGGGCCTCGGCTGTCGATGAACTCCTTCAGGCTCAGGCCGCGGACGAACTCCACGGCGAGCCAGGGCCGCTCCTCATCCTCGCCGGAGGCGTCGATCAGGGCGGCGACGTGCGGCCCCCGTACGGTCCGCAGGGCGTCGATCTCCCGGGCGAATCTGGCGCGGGGCTCGGCGTGGCCGAGCAGATCCTCACGGATGATCTTTACGGCGACCTGCTCGTAATCGTCGGTGACGCCGTAGAAGACCCGGCCCATGCCTCCGGAACCGAGCCGTCCGCGCAGGGTGGCACCGCCGATCCGGGTGGGATCGGAGCGGTCCAGGGGATCCATGCTCACCTGCCTCTACCGCGACGTCCGGGGGCAACGCACCAGGGCGCGCCCAGGATACGCCGCCTCGCTCCTTGAGATGTCCGTTCCGGCCCCAAAGTGATCAGGCCCCACACCTTCACCGCACGTCAGGCAACAGTAACCGGTCAGTGCAGACAGGTCCACACACATGCGTCTGTGAACAGAAGTAACAATATGATTTCGATCTATGTTGCCGGCCGTGGCCCACTCTTGGCTCATCATCGAAGCTCCGACTCCCCGCTCCACCGGCACCCTCCAGGCGGGACTCTACCACGGTAATTTGTGTATTGAATTCACATCGAGCAGGCTGGTAATCTTCCTGCTAACCGATGGATCTGTACATCTCGTGGTGATCTGCGCGATGATCCGTCAAATGTCACGTTCCAGGTGAGAAGGAATGGTTCCCCCGGGCATGTCGATCGGTCACCTCATCCGCCAGTACCAGGACCTCGCCGCCGAGCGGCCCGAGTCGTTCGAATGGTTCGACGCCGACGTCGTACGGGCGCTCGGCGACCTGTGCGCCCGACTGGACGACGACGACATCGCCGGACCCGAACAGCTGGTCATCGAGGTGCCCGCGTTCGTGGAGGCCGAGCTCCTCGGGTGGCTCGGTGCGCTCGGCGATCGTCTGGCCTCGCGGGATCGGGCCGCCGACGAGCGTGACGTACGCCGCCTGGCGCTGGACCTCCATCGGCGTACGGGCGACGAGTTCGCGATCGCCGTGGCGATGAGCAGGCTGGCCTCCCCCCTCACCGCTCTCGGTGACCTGAAGGAGGCCCTGGCCCTGCGGCGGCAGGCCTTCGACGGCATGATCCGGCTCGCCAGGCGCCACGAAGCCCCGCGCCGGGAAGACCGGCTCCGGGAAGACCGGCGCAGCGAGGCCCGGTGGCGTGCGGCCACCGCCGAGGCCGAGCCGCTCGCCGAACTGCTCGTCCGCCTCGACCGGCCGCTCGCCGCGCTGCGGGTCGCCGACCGGCTCGTGAAAGCGCTCGATCCGCTGGAGGAGGAGTGGTCCGCCGAGCCGTACGCCCTGGCGCTGCGGCTGCGGGCACGGATGCTCAGCCGGACGGGCAGCCACGCGGAGGCGGTCACCGTCGCCGAGAAGGCCGTCGAGTGGTTCCGTCACGTGGGCGTCTCCTTCGAGGTCGCCTTCACGCTCAACATCCTGAGCGACATCCACCACCTGGCGGGTGACCTGACCGCGGCGCTGGAGGCGTCCCGGCAGGCGCTGGACGCCGCGCGCGACGACCCCTCCGACCAGGTCACGCTCGGCCTGGCCTGGGGCGGCCTCGCCGTACGGCACGGCAACCTCGGCCAGTGGGCGCAGGCCCGCGACTGCCTGGACGAGGCACTCGCCGTGGACGCGCCCCGATCGGACCTGCGGGCCGCCCACCTGCGGCGGCTGTCCGATGTGCTCGGCCGGCTCCGGGAGACGGAGGAGGCGCTGGAGGTCATGCTCGAGGCGGTCGACATCGACCGCGACCTCGTCGCGGCCGACCCCGGCCGGCACCTGCCCGATCTGGCGATCGACCTGGTCAACCTGGGCATCCGGTACACCGCGGCCGGGCGCGGCGCCAAGGCCGTCTACGCCACCGAGGAGGCGGTCAAGCATTATCGGGACCTGGTCGAGCGGGACGGTTCCCGCTCCGTCGACCTCGCCCAGGCGTACGGCTGCCTCGCCGAGCGGCTCGCCGAGAACGGCCAGGCGGCACGCGCGGCCGCGGAGGCGAAGCGATCCGCCGAGCTCTACCGTCAGGCCGGGGACCCGCGACTGGCCGACGCGCTCCGGGCACTTGGCACATACCTGCACACGGACGGTGATCACGACGCCTCGGCCGCCGCCATGGCCGACGCGATCGATCTGTTCCGCACGGCCGGGGACCTGCCCGGACTGGCGCACGTGCTCTTCAACGCGGCGGTCACCGCTCGGGTATGCGGGCGGATCGACGACGCGCTGGCCCGCGCGCGCGAGTCCGCCGAGATCTACCAGCGCCTGTACGACGAGGGGGGTGCCGAGTGGGACCTCGACCTCGCCGACGCGCTGCGCCTGCTGGGCGGCATCTGGGAGGAGGCACGCCAGTTCGAGCACGCGATCACCAGTCTGGATCGGGCCGTCAGCCTGCTGGAGCGGGCCTACCGGCCGGGCGACACGGATCGCGGCGAGCAGTTGGCCGCCACGCTGCACAATCTCAGCCGCTATCACGAGATGGCGGAGCGGTTCGACCGCTCGCTGACGCTGATGCGGCGGTCGGTCTCCCTCTATGGCGAGCTGATCCAGCACGACCCGGTCAGCTTCCGGTCCCGGCTCGCCTCCGCCTGGCTCTCCCTCGGCGTCTACCTGTGGCGTACCGGCGGGCTCGACGAGTGCCTGTCGACGCTGCGGCTGTCCGTCGACCTCTACCGCGAGGCCGGCGACCGCGCCGGGCTGGCGCACGCGCTTCGCATGCTCAGCGATCGTACGGCCGAGGCGGCCGGCGGCGAACACGGCGGCGAGCACGGCGACACCGGCGAGAACGGCGGTGAGGACGCGCTCGGCATGCTGCACGAGGCCATGGAGATCCTGGAAGACCTGGCACTCCAGCGGCCGGAGCCGTACCTGCCGAAGCTGGCGATGACCATCGACAGCCTGGCCGAACGCCTCTGCGAGAGGGGCGCTCACCGGGAGGCGCTGCCGCACGCCGAACGGGCGGCCGACATCTGGGCCGGCCTCGGCGACACCGATTGCCTCGTCGGCTCGCTGCACCGGCGGCTGTTCATCCTGACCTGCCTCGGCCGGGACACCGAGGCCACGGTGGAGCGGCTGACCGAGGTGCAGGAGGATCTGGCCCACACCGTGCGGACGCTCAACGACGTGGCGCAGGAGCTCCTCGGCATCGGCCTGCTCGACCAGGCCCGGCGGCACCTGGACCGGGCCGCCGCGCTGTGGGAGATCCACGTGATCCAGCATCCGGACGCCGACCCGATGCCGTGTGCCCACGTGCTCGACTCGATGGCGACCCTCCTGTCCCGGCAGGGCAGCCCCGGCGAGGCCGCCGCCGCGCAGCGCGAGGTGGTCGAGATCTTCGAGGCGGGCGCTTCGGCCGATCCGGATGTCTTCCTCGGAGCGCTGGCCGTGGTGCTCGACCGGCTGGGCGGCTATCTGCACGACGCCGGCCGGGACCTGGACGCGCTGCCGTACCAGAGGAGATGCGTCGAGATCATGGAGCGGCGAGCCGCTCACGACCCGAGCCGCCGCCCCTCGCTGGTCACCGCGCTCGATCACCTGGGCGAACTGCTGACCGTCCTCGGCCACGCCGAGGCGGACGCCGTACGCGACCGGGCCGCCACCCTCCGCGCCGCCCTCCCCACCGAGGACTGACCCCGTACGGCAAGGCCCACCAGCCGATTCTGTGACACGTCGACTACGAAGTGTCCCGGTCAGCTCGACACCGACAGCCGAGTGGTGTATCGTGAAGGAGATTCTTCCCCGCCCTCCTCCGGGACTGGCGGGGACTTTTTTGCCCGAAATCCCAGCTGGCCAAGAGCCGTGCGGGTAATGTCGGCGATGATTCTTCCCCGTCGTCCTCCGGGACTGGCGGGGACTTTTCTATGTGGAGCGAGCCACGTTCTGGTATCACAGAGTAGTGGCCCCCGCACGTGTCGTAGTCTTCATGGACTACCAAAATGTTCATGGTTCTGCTCTCCGAGCCTTCTGGCCGCGAGGCACCCATCCCGCCAACGGCCATATCGATCCATACAGGCTCGGCCAACTGATCGTTCAAAAGCGCACCACAAACGGTTACCCCAGTCGACTCGCTCAGGTCCGGATCTACCGTGGCGCACCAAACCCGCGTCGGCAGCCTGCTGCGGCAGCCGCCAACGATCGGCAATCGGACGCTTGGACCCGCTCTCCCAAAGTGCTGGTAAGACGACGACCGCTGCGGTATCCGACCAGATGGCCGCATGAACCTGCCGTTGAGAAGGGCATCGATGTGGCGCTGGCTGTCGACATCCTCAGGCTGGCCGCCGTCGACGACTCCTACGACGTCGGAGTCGTGTTCAGCGGCGACACGGATCTGGTGCCGGCGATCGAGGCTGTGCAGGAGCTCAAGTGCGGGCACATCGAGGTCGCGGCGTGGCGTGGCGGCGGAGGCCGGCTGCGGATCGACGGTACGTCGAGCCCCTGGTGTCACTGGCTTGATGAGAGCGACTACCAGGCCGTCCTCGACACCACCGATTACAGCAGGCCGCGCGCCTGACGCCTTCCACCAACCACCCCTTGATGGCGGCGGGTCCCTGTTTTCTTAATCTGACTTGTGTTCTCAGTTCACAGTCTGCTGTAATGCTGGTTGTCTACACGACGGTGGCTGTGCCGTGGCGCTCAGCGTGTGCCGTAGGGCCCTGCCGCCGTACCCGTCCCCCGTTCTGGAGGCCTCGTGCACAGCAACCAGCAACACCCCGGTCCGTACGGCCCGGCGCAGCCTTACCAGCAGACCGCGCAGCCGTACCCGCAGACCGTGATCGTGCAGAAGAAGGGTGGCGGTTGCCTCAAGGCCGTGCTGATCAGCGCCGGTGTCCTCATGGGCATCATCGTGCTGGCGGCGATCTTCAGCGGCGGCGGGTCCGGCGGCGACAGCGACACCACGACCACCGCCACCTCGAACGGCACCTCCGCCAAGCCGGCGGACAAGGCGGCGGACAAGGCGGCGGACAAGCCCAAGCAGGCCGATAAGCCGAAGACCCCCGGCATCGGCGACCTGGTCAAGGACGGCAAGTTCGCCTTCAAGGTCACCAAGGTGGAGAAGGGCCTGTCGCAGGTGGGCGAGGGGTTCATGGTCTCCAAGGCGCAGGGGCAGTACGTCCTGGTCCACCTGAACGTGAAGAACATCGGCGACAAGGCCCAGATGTTCACCGGCTCGGCCCAGAAGCTCATCGACACGCAGGGCCGGCAGTTCGACGCCGACTCCGGCGCCGCCATCGGGATGAAGGATTCCAACGCCTTCCTCAACAACATCAACCCCGGCAACACGGTGAACGGCATCGTGCTCTTCGACGTGCCGAAGGACTTCAAGATCAAGTCCATCGAGCTGCACGACTCGTTCTTCTCCGGCGGGGTCACCGTCACCCTGCGTTGATCTCCTGCTGATCTCCATCCCAAGCGACGTCCGTACCCCCTCCCAGAGGAGAAGCACATGCTCCGCCGCATGATCGCCGTACTGACCCTGACCACGGCCGCGCTCACGACCCCGGCCACCGCCGATGCCGCCATCCAGGTCAACACCCAGGTCAACACTCAGATCAACACCCAGGCCGGCACCGAGGCCAGCGCCCAGGCCGCCACCCGGTTCCGCGGCGTCGGCGACGACGTCATCCGCATCCGCGCCACCAAGCAACCCGGCCTCATCCGCCTCACACACGACGGCGAGTCGAACTTCATCGTCCACACGATCGATCCCCGGGGCAAGACCGGGGAGTACCTGGTCAATGAGATCGGCCGGTACGACGGGACGGTCCTGTACAACGACTACGGCACCAAGGGCACGATCGGGCTGGAGATCAGGGCCGACGGTCGTTGGACGGCGACCTTCCTGCCTGTCCAGAAGGCCCGCTGCTGGTGCGGCGCGACGATCCGCGGCCAAGGCGACCAGGTGCTCAAGCTCTCCCCCACCCGTGGCCTGCGCACGATGCGCGCCGCGCACAACGGCGAGTCGAACTTCATCGTCCACGGCCACACCCGGCTCGGCTCGTTCTCCGACCTCCTCATCAACGAGATCGGCCGCTATCGGGGGAAGGTCGTGCTCCCCACCGGCACCCGCCTCGTCACCGTCCATGCCGACGGCGCCTGGACCCTGACCCGAAACTGAGCTCCCCGAACCGGGCTCCCCGAAAGACGCAGGCCGCGAAGGCGGGTGAGATCCCGGGGCTCATCCGCCTTGATCCGGTTCAGACTTTGGCGGCGTGCCTGTATCCCCGCAGGTCCATCGACGCGATGATCTGCCGGTGGCCCTTGCCGTCCTCCGGGCGGGCGCTGAGCACGTATAGCGACACCTTCGACTGCGGCAGGTGCCAGATCTTCATGGTGTAGACGAGGTTGACCTCGCAGGCCACCTGCCACTCACGGTAGTACGCCTTCCGGCCGTCGCCCATCTTGGCCAGCCCCGAGTGGACGAGCCGGGAACCGTACGGATCGATCCCGTAGTAGAAGCCGGCATCTCCGCCGGGCTCGGCATACGAGCCGTACGGATCCCGGATGACGCTTCCTCCCGTCAGGCAGGGCACGTGCTGGCCCCACATGAAACCGAACTCGTTGTCCTGTATGCCGAACCCCGGCCACCCGTCGTTGGACGACCTGACGACGAGCGCCATCGCGTCGGGACGGCAGGTGAAGTCCCACGGGCCCCCGCTGCCGACGGAGCGCGGGGACTCGATGCAGGCGTAGTCCTTGCCCACGGCGAACATCCGCCAGCCCTTGGGCAGGACCGTCGTGATGCCCTGGAACGACACACGCTTGCCCGTGAACCGGGGTTTGCGCTTCTTCGGTGTTCGCGTCGGAACCGGCTCGGGCAGCGGGGTGGGCGTCAACGACGGCGAGGGCGTCACCGTCGGTAAGGACGCGGGGGTCGTCACCGGCGGGGCGGAGGGCGTCTGGGCCGCAGCGGTGGGCGTGGAACGTTCCGCCGAGGACGTGGCGACGATCGCGGCCACGGCGATCACGGTCACCGCGGCCGCCGTGGCCACGTAGGCGTGGACCCAGGACGGCCCGGACCGCCGGGCCACCATGACCAACCGCTGATCATCCGGCAGCTTGCCCACACCGGTCGGCCGGACGGCGATCGACTGGGCGGCGATCGGCCCGGTCGGGGAGGCGCTCGCCGCCGGCTCCGGCTCCGGCTCCGGGGCAGAGGGCACGGACGGTGTGGGTGAGGCGGCGGCGAGCGGGCCGGATTGGGGCCAGTCGGTGTTTTCGGGGGCCTCCTGCTGGGGCAGCACCCATGTGCGCTGGATGAACGAGGTGATGTCGAAGGATTCCCGAGCCTGATCGTCTTCCGCGTCCGGCCGGCTCGCCGTCACCGCCACGAGGGCCTCGTCGGCCGTGGGCCGCTCGGCCGGGTCCTTGGCGAGCGCCCGGCCGACGATCTCACGCAGCTCTTCCGGCACGGTCGCGATGTCGGGAGTCTCCTCGCGCACCCGGTAGGCGAGCACCTCGGGCCGACCCGTGCCGTACGGCGGCTCGCCGGTCGTCGCGTACAGCACCAGCAGGGCCCAGCCGTACACGTCCGCGGGTGTCCCCGCGCGGCCGTCGCCGTACTCCTCCGGACTGATCCACCCGGGGGAACCGATCAGCGTGCCTGTGTGAGTCATCGAGGTCTCGTCCAGCACCTTCGCGATGCCGAAGTCGATGAGCCGGGGGCCCTGCGGGGAAAGGATCACGTTCGACGGCTTGAGGTCGCGGTGGACGACTCCGGCGGCGTGCATGGCCACCAGCGCCTCGGCCAGTCCGGCGGCCAGGCCGGTGAGCGCGTCGCCCGTCACCGGCCCCTCGGCCTGCACGTGCTGCTCGAGGGTGGGACCGGGGATGAACTCGGTGGCCAGCCAGGGGCGTTCCGTGCCGGGGTCGGCGTCGAACATGCGGGCGAGGCAGGCCCCCTCGACTCCACGGAGTACGGAGATCTCGCGGCTGAAGCGGCGGCGGAACTCGAGGTCGATCGACAGCGCCTCGTGGACGAGCTTGACGGCCACGCGCTGGCCGGCCCCGTCCACGGCGGCGTAGACGACGCCCATGCCGCCCGCGCCGAGCCGGCCCACGATCCGATATGGGCCGATCTCCTGCGGATCACCCGCCAACAGCGGCAGCAAGCGCCCTCCGTGTGCTCTCACATCGACCGGCGGGCCCGATTCCGCCCGATCTGCGCCTTAAGGGAGGTTACATAACAGGCACGGGAAAATGAAGATCAGAGTAAGCGTGTATCCGATTCACGCCTATATTGTGATCTATCGTTACCCGGGGACGTCAGTCAGCGGGGCCGGCGGAGGGCGGGCAGGACGAACCGTACACCATCGGACGGATCGTCCTCGACCGTGACCGTGACGGTGGACCGGGCGTGGCGCTCGGCGCTCACGCCGACGCCCTCACTCGGACGACGTGGGGCGGGCGGCCCAGGATGGCCGCCCGCCCCGTCATCGATCACATTCGGTTGTTACAGCCGCTGCCAGAGGGCGGGAACGTTGGACGGCTCCCAGCCGGGCATGGACGTGTGCGCCTGGATGCACCGGTAGCTCACGCCGTTGTAGGTCACGACGTCGCCCACCTTGTAGGAGGTGTAGGCCGCCCAGGCGGTCCCCCCACCGTCACCGCCGCCACCGCCGGTGACGGTCAGCGAGAACGACGCCGCGTGACTGACCGTGCCGGCCGCGTTGAGGCTGATCGTGTAGGTCCCCGCCGCGGTGGACGAGGATGCGGCGATCATCACCGTCGACGACTGCCCCGCCGTGATCGTGGCCGGGCTGAACGACACCGTCACGCCTGAGGGCGCGCCGGCCGACAGCGTGAGCGACTGCGCACTGCCGCTGGTCACCTTGGTGCTGAGGGTCGCGCTGGCCGACTTTCCGGCCTGCACCGAGGCGGACGACGGGCTCACCGACACCGAGAAGTCGTTCGTCGGCGGCTGGTCGTTGCCCACGGTGAGGGAGTAGGACGCCTCGTGGGTGGTCGACCCGGCGGTGCCGACGACGGTCACCTGGTAGGTGCCGCCCTGGGCGGTCGACGATGCGGACAGGGTCAGCGTGGCGGACTGGCCCGCGGTGACCGTGGCCGGGTTGAACGACGCGGTCACGCCGCTGGGCAGCGAACGCGTGCTCAGGCTGACCGACTGCGCGTTGCCGCCGGTGACCGCGGTGTTCACCCGGATCGTGACCGACTGGCCCGCCTGGACGCTGCCCGAGG
>NZ_BOOG01000055.1 GCF_016863115.1 Sphaerimonospora thailandensis | reverse complement strand
ATCCATGATCATAAAATTATAACCCTCGATCGTGGCCGAATCCCTGATCTTCTTGATGAGCCGTGCCATGTGCTCTCCAATTGAGGCGGCGCTAATTCACCGGTTTGTCCTGTGCGTCATAGAGCCGTACGAAGAATGCGTCGCCCGCAAGGATGCGGTCGACCGCATATAGTAACGGCCCAATCCACCGTCTTGGAAGGCCCCCCATTCCCGATTCTCACGTGCTGGGATGAGTGAGACGGACAGGTTGACCTTGGTGGGCGAGTGAATCACAAACGACGGGTCATCCGCCGGGCGGTTCTTCTGCCACCACAACCAAGCACCTTCGTACGTACTTGCGAATGGGAACTCATCGCACTGCTCTATGGCAGGGTTCCAGGGAACCGGGGTTCCAGTTCGCCATTTGGTGCCGTTGCTGGCGGCCCGGTAGCGGGCACACGTGTTCACCGGCCGGTCTCGGTTCCGGTTGGTTCTTGCGGCTTCCTGCTTGGCTGATTCAATCGCGCGATGGGCGATCGGGGTGACACTGGGGCGAGCAGAGGCTGTGTGACCGCCGTGGTCGAGGACGGGGCGTGTGCCTCGGCCCAAGAAGGGGTGACCGACAGGCTGACAATCATGGTCGCCGACAGTCCCGCAGCAGCGGTTCGCACCATCCGCCGTCTACGGGTCCTGTGAAGCGGTAAGGAGGGAGACCCAGCGTGCATCCCTGCTGGTGGAGCCAATCAACACCTCTTCGCGTCCTGCGAGTGGCTCGTGCCGGGCACGAGATACTCGTACCCATGTTTGACATGAAGAGGTTATTGATCGATTCGACCAGAAGAAAGAATCTTGACAGGAGTGGGTATTAGTGGTCAAATCGGCTTTTCCGTTCGCGTCCGATGGGTTGGCCGCGTTCGCCGCTACCGGCCCTGACTCCGCCAGGCGGGGGCGCAGGGAAGGTCCGACCGCAAACTGTCGCCATCCTCACCCACGTCCTGATCGTCCACCGGAACCAGGGAACGTCACGTAGCCGCTCACCGCGGGCCGCTGATGCCTCTGGCCAGGGGCGCGCGCCAGCCGTACCGCATGGCGAGGATGCGGAAGGCGAAGGCGAGCACGGCCGACGACAGGGTGGCGATGAATCCCCGCACGTCCAGGGCGTACAGCACGGCCATCGCCGTCGAGCCGAGCATCGCCGGTACGGCGTAGAGCTGGCGGTCGTAGAGCAGGGTGGGGCGTTCGCCGGACAGGACGTCTCGGATGACGCCGCCGCCGACCGCCGTACAGACCCCGAGGAACACGGCGTGCGGCGGCGCGAGGCCGTGGTGCAGCGCCTTGGCGGTGCCGACCGCGCAGAACAGGCCGAGCCCCGCCGCGTCGAAGACCATCACGCCGGGCATCGCCCGCTCGACCTGCGGATGCCAGAAGAAGGCGATGGCGGTGGCCGCGATCGGCACGAGGAGATAACCCATGTCCCGGAACGCGGCGGGCTGCACGCCGATGAACAGATCGCGCATGACGCCGCCGCCGACCGCCGTGAAGAACGCGAGCACCGCCATGCCGACCACGTCGAGCCGTTTGCGCACGCCCTGTAGTGCGCCGGACAGGGCGAAAACGAAGATTCCGGCAAGGTCGAGCAGGGGGGACACGGCTGCTAATTCTCCCACAAGCTCCCATAAGCCGTTTCCCCGCGACCTGGCCGCCGACTCCCTTAAAGGACGGGAGGTGTGCTGCTCGCGGAGGCCGTACGGGCTGAGCGTCCCCCTGTGACGCCCGCCGCCCAGAGCGCTATGCCGATGTAGAGGACCTGCTCGGGGATGCGTTGCCACAGCGGGGTCGCCGCCTCGCCCGCCAGGGTCACCCCGGCCAGCGCGGCGTGGATGTTGGCCGGAAGCATGAGCACGAACAGGAACGCCAGGCAGATCCCGGCAGCCCGCCGGGTGGCCGGGAGCACGAGGCCCACCGCCCCGGCCAACTCCAGGACGCCGGTCAGGTAGACCACGAAGGCGGGGAACGGGACGAACGGCGGGACCATGGCCACCATGTCGGCGTGGTTCGGCATGACGGTCACATCTGACGGGACGAAGTGGGCACTGGCCGTCATCACGAGCATGACGGCCAGGCCGTGCGCGGCGCTTGCGCGCCAGGTGGTGAAGCGGGCCAGACCGAGCAGCGCGCCCGACAGGCGGAAGCACAGCGTGGCCACGACGAGAACAATCAGAGTCATGGAATCCCCCCCTTTGGATAACTATGCTATCCAATATTGGACAGTGAAGCTACCCAATAAATGAGAGACACTCGGCGGCCGTCCATCCGTACGGGCCGGGCGCGGCCTGGCTGCGGGCGGCCGTCGGCGGTGTCGGCCCTGCTCAAGGAGATCGAGGACCTGGGTTTGTGACTCCCAGCTCCCTGGATTTCCTTCGCCTGCGGATGACGGCCGCTGCGGCGACGACGAGGGAGATCAGGAGCAGGAGGAATCCGCCGGCCGAGATGGAGCCGTAGCGGATCAGCGTGGACTCGTCCCACTGCGCGGCCCTGATCGGTGGAGGCGGCGGGCCGCCGAAGCGGGCAGAGGGCTCCACCGCATACGTGCCCGGGACGGCCGAGTCGGGCGAACTGCTCAGCTCGTCGGCCTGCTTGAGCGCTTGGGCGGGGTTGAGCATGCCGTTGCCGACCGTGGGCTGGTATCCGCCACTGGGGCGGTTCCGTACCGACGCTGCGAGGGCCTGAGCCACGGCCCCAGGCGACATCTCAGGATATTTCTCCTTGATCAGCGCCGCCGTGCCGGCCACCCACGCGGCGGCAACGGGCGAACCGTCGATGTACCACCCGCCCTGGTTGCCGTCGCCCGTGGCGTACACCCGTGTCCCAGGCGCCGACAGCAGCACGGTGTCGTTGCGTGCCGACCTCTTGCCGAGCCATCGGCCCTTGTCGTCGGTGGCGCCGACGACGATCACACCCGGAATCGCGGCGGGAAAGGAGAGTGCCTCATGCGGGGCCGGCTTCCCTTCGGAGGTCACCAGTCGCTGCGCACTGGTCACGATGACGACGTTCTTCCGCAGGGCATAGCCGATCGCCCGCATCATTTCGCGGGAGAGGGACCCGCGCTCTTCCTCGACGAGGACGACCTTCGCGCCGTGATCGGTGGCATAGCGGATGCCGGCGGCGACCTTGTCCAGCGAGTCGACCTTGACGAACTTCCGGTGCGTGGCGATCGACGAGGGCCGCACCCGGACCGAGAGGATCGTCGCGGCGGGCGCGATCCCCTTGATCGGCTGCCCCGAGATCGTGCTTCTTCCTGCGATCATCGAGGCGAGCAGGGTTCCGAAGCGTGGGTCGGACTCCGCTCTCTTGACCAGGTCTGGAGCCACCCGCAGCCGGCCGGTCAGCTCGCGGAGCTCCGGATCCACCCCGTCGGACAGGATCGCGATCGTGACGCCCCTGCCGGTGGCGAGGTCGTGCGCGGCCTGCAGATCCCCGGCGAGCTGTCCCAGCACGTCGTCGGCCGCGGCGGGGGTGGCCGGTACGGCGGGCAGGAGGACGGCCGCCGCCAGCAGGAGAAGCACCCGTTTCAGCACGTGACGACCCCCTTCACCGCGCACGGCTCCGCCTCGGTCTGCAACTGCAGGCCTATCTGCGAGGCGATCGGGTTGCCGTACATGAGCGGCCCCGACATGCCCGACTCGCTCTTCGGCCGCCCGTCGGCGTACCCGGCCGCAATGAAGATCAGATAGTTGGCGGACCCCATCGTCATGAGGTGTTGGCGGGCGGCGTCGCGGAATCGAGCCGACAGCGTGCCGGGGAAGGCCGCGGCGCGCACCCCATAGTGCCAAATTTGAGAGGAGAGAGCCTCCGACGCCTTCCGCATGGTCGCCTCGTCGGGAAACACGGCGATGCCGATCGTGGTCACCAGCGTCCGGGTGCTGTCCAGGTAGCTGGCGCGCAGCACGGCCCTGCAGCCGTTGGCGATGGCGACCTCCGCGATCTCCGCGTCAAGGGCCTCCGCGCAGGGCGCCTCCGGAGCGATCCCCACCCGGACGGCCGGCTCTTTCCTTCCGAACAAGCCGGAATACTCGACGGTCGCAGGGAAGATCTCCCCCGCGGGCCGGGTGCGCCATCGCAGCGCGATCTCCTGAACCGACGCGGCGCGCAGCTCGGCGTCGGTCGGCGGCCGATCGAGCTCCCGCTTGACCTCGATCGCGCCGTACACCCCAGCGCTGAGACCGAGAACAGCGGCAAGACCAAGGGCCGGCCACAGCCGCCATGATCTCCTCCCAGGAGGCGGGCCGTCAGGCGGCTCGAAGGAGATGGTTTCGCTCACGGAGGGCGAGAATAGTGATCAACTCTCGGCGACACCAGAGGGGAACCGAGGTTCAGCCCGGTGCCGGGTCGCGTCGACCATCCGACTGAACGTACGGTGACGTGTGCGGCAGGCGGGACGGCCCGGTTTTGTCGGAGTGCTCGGCTACGTTCCGGACTCATGAACGACCGTTCCCCCGACGGCGAAGCCGTGTGGGCGCAGCACAGCAGGCTGCGGGTGGTGCCGCCGGTCCAGCCCCGCAAGCTGGCGAAGGTCCCCTTCGTCGAGCTGGCGGACGGCCGGCTGCAGGGCGTGGTGTCGAGCGGCTCGGATATCAGCCGGGTCTACGTCTCCTCCATCGCCGCCGGCACCCACAACTACAACTGCAGCACCAACAACAACCGCCCCTGCGGGGGGCTGTACGGCTCGCCGTGCAAGCACCTGCGGTCTCTCGCCGCTGAGGCCGTGCTCCAGTACGGCCCCGGCCGGGTGGCCCGTTACCTCCGGGTGGACGTCCCGGACGGCGCCGAGCTGATCGACTGCCTGACCGGTGCGCACGAGCCCGCCCCCGCCGCCATGGTGTTCAGCCGTTTCCTGCGCCACCTGGCCTACCTGGAGGTGCCGACAACCACCATGCCGATCCCCGAGATGCACTGGTTCCCGGCCGAGGAGGCGGTCCGCTGATGCTCGCCGTACAGCTGGCCGAACTGCTCGACCATCACCCGGAGGGCGCGGGGGAGGCGCTCGCCCTGGTTGACGGGTTCGACGACACCCTGGTGCACGGCCTTGCCCGGCTCGCAGACGAGCGGGCCGACGCGCTGGCGGCCCTGGCAGGGGCGTTCGCGACGACCCCGATCGGCGAGCGACTCGCCGAGGCGGCGGCCGAGGTCGCCTCCGGCTCGATCGCCGAGGAGCACCTGACCGCGCTCGCGGGCGGCCGGGCCGCGCTGTTCGGCGCGGTGCACGACGCCCTGCTCGCCGATTTGGACGCGGCGCTGGGACGCGAGCGCGGACCCTGGCAGCCCACCCAGGAGACCGCGCCGGAACCCGGGCCGTACGGCGCCGCCAACCCGCTCGGCGGGGTCCGGTCCTGGCTGCGCGAGCTGGCCATCACCGGGTGGCGCGGCGTCGACCATGACCTCGTCTCCGCCGTGGACCAGATCGTCGAGGCGCTGACGGCCGCACCGGGACAGCGCAGGCTCGCCGTGCTGCTGGACGGTTTCGCGGCCGAGCTGCGCGCATCCTGCCCGATCGCCGCGATGGAGCACCTGCCGGTACGGCGCTGGGCCGACCTGTGGACCCGTGCCGTGCTGCTGGCGCAGGACGGCGTGCCGCCCGGCGAGCCACCGCGGCCGGTCGGCATGGTGTCGGGGCGGCTGCTGGTCCTCGGCGTGGACGTGCACGAGCACGGCACCGCGGTCCAGTTCCAGGTCCACGCCGTCCTCGAACCCGCCGACGGTGGCCCGGCCCGGCTGGTGCGGACCGGCGTCACCGCGGCCAAGGTCGACACCATCGTCGGGCCCGCGCTGTGGAAGCTGGTGCACGAGCACAAGATGCTGCTGGCCGCGCTGGCCGACCGCCGGTCCCTGGAGGTCACCGATCTGCCCCTGCTCGACAGCGGAGACCTGGTCTGGCACGACGACCGGGCGCTTCTGGGCAAGCCGGCCGACCCGTTCACCACCGCACGGCTGCACCTCGCGGGCGCGCTCGCCCCGGCGGCGCCGCCCCTGGACCGGGTCCCGGTACGGATCGCGGAACCCGTGCTGGTGGAGGGCTACAAGGTGACCGGGGACGGCTCGTTCGATCTGGGCGGATCGGTGATCACCGTGGACATCGGGCGGCTGCCCTCCTGCGGCCCGCTCACGCCGAAGCTGGTCGCGGGCTCCTCCGCGTGCGTCGGGCTGGTCCGCTGGGACGGCGGGCGCTGGCTGCTGCAGCCGCTCGCCGTACAGACGAAGGTCAAACGGGAGACGGTCGACGTCGGCACCGGCGACTGGGCCCGGGGTCCCACCGATCCCAAGGTGGTGAAGGCCGAGGCCAGGGCGGGAGACGCGGTCGCGGTGCTGCGTGAGCGAGCCGGACGGTTGCTGCGGAAATGAGTGATCACATCTCGATCGATGACCACGACGGCGCGGAGCGGAACCGGCGTCAGGTGCTGTACTGGCGGCTGCTCGCCCGGCTCTTCGACCACGAGGAGCAGCCCGCGCTGGAGACCGCCAGCATGGCGGTCGTCGGTGATCTCGGCCTGCCTGCCGCGGTGCTCGACCCCTCGGTCTCGGTCGACTCGCTGGTGCAGCGCTTCCCCGAGCTGGCCGCCGAGTTCCGGGACCTGCTCGCGCCGGGCGCTCCAGGTGGCGAGGTGCGCAGGGCCGCGCTGATCTCGAAGCTGCTGCTCAACGTCTTCGCCACCGGTACGGGCGACGTCACCGCCACGCGGCTCGCGACCTGGCAGCAGGACGCCGCCTGGTTCAAGCAGGCCATGTGCGGCGGGCAGGGCCCGGGCGCGGGAACCGGGTCCACTGCTGGGTCCACTGCTGGGCAAGGGGCGGGATTCGCCGCAGGACAGGGCGCGGGATCACCCGCCGGACTCGGGGCCGCCGCGGGGGCGGGCGCCGGATTCGGTGCGGGACCCGGCGCGGGATTCGGTGCGGGGTTCGGCGCGGGCGACGGGATCGGTGCCGAACTGGCCCGCGCGCTGGCCGACCTGGAGGGCGACCTGGTCAGCCGGATGCGGCTGCGTGAGGTTCTGGCGGACCCGGCCCTGGCCAGGCGGCTCACGCCGAGCATGTCGCTCGTCGAGCAGTTGCTGCGGGACAAGTCCAACCTGTCGGGCGTGGCGCTGGCCAACGCCAAGGCGCTGATCCGCAGATATGTGGACGAGGTCGCCCAGGTGCTGCGCACGCAGGTCGAGAAGGCCAGCGTGGGGGAGATCGATCGGTCGGTGCCGCCCAAGCGGGTGTTCCGCAACCTCGACCTGGACCGGACGATCTGGAAGAACCTCACCAACTACAGCCCCGAGGACCAGCGACTCTACGTCGACAAGCTGTATTACCGGCGCACCGCCCGGCGGACCACCCCGGCACGCCTGATCGTGGTCGTCGACCAGTCCGGCTCCATGGTCGACGCGATGGTGAACTGCACCATCCTGGCGTCGATCTTCGCCGGGCTGCCCAAGGTCGACGTGCACCTCGTCGCGTACGACACCCGGGCGCTCGACCTCACCCCGTGGGTGCACGACCCGTTCGAGGTGCTGCTGCGCACCCAGCTCGGCGGCGGTACCGACGGCACGGCGGCCCTGGCCCTCGCGCAGCCGACGGTCGCCGACCCGCGCAACACCGTGGTCGTGTGGATCTCGGACTTCTACGAGTGGAACTGCGACGGCGTCTACGCCGGCCTGGAGGCGCTGCACCGCTCCGGCGTACGGCTCATCCCGGTGGGCTCGGTGAGCAGCGGCGGCCAGCAGAGCGTGAACCCGTGGTTCCGGCAGAAGCTCAAGGACCTCGGCGCGCCGGTCATCTCCGGCCACATCCGGAAACTCGTGTTCGAACTGAAGAACTTTCTTGCTTAGGAGACTTTGATGACCAATGAGATGACCAATGAGATGCTGCGTGCGCCCGCCGAGGTGAAGTACGCGGCGGAGCTCGACTGGCTGGAGTCGATCGACGACGGGCCCAAGCCGTTCTCCTGGCGGCTCAGCCCCCGGATGGTGCGGCTGTTCGTGCTCGGCTCCGAGCGCTCCGACGGCCTGGACCGGGAGATCCCGCAGAAGTGGTTCGGCGACCGCGGTTTCGTCGAGCGCAGCATCGTGACGCTCGCGTCCGACCGCGGCCTGCTGCTGATCGGCGATCCCGGAACCGGCAAGAGCTGGCTGGCCGAGTTGCTCGCCGCGGCGATCTGCCGCAACTCCACGCTGGTCGTGCAGGGTACGGCCGGCACCACCGAGGACCACATCAAGTATTCGTGGAACGTCTCGACGGTGATCGCCAAGGGCCAGTCGCGTGAGTCGATGATCCCCTCGCCCATCATGACGGCGATGGAGCAGGGCGTGATCGGCCGGTTCGAGGAACTGACCCGCTCGACCAGCGACGTGCAGGACGCGCTGATCTCGATCCTGTCCGAGAAGTACGTCTCCATCCCGGAGCTGGACACCGACAACACCGTGTTCGCCAGGCCCGGATTTTCGATCATCGCGACCGCCAACAGCCGCGACCGGGGGGTGAACGACCTGTCCTCGGCGCTGAAGCGACGGTTCAACTTCGTCCGGATCCCCGTGGTGACCAGCAAGACCAGCGAGGCGGAGATCGTCCGCTTCCGCACCGCCGAGCTGCTGCGCCGCCACCGGATCGAGTTGGACGTGCCGCCCACGCTGCTGGACATCCTGCTGCAGAGTTTCGCCGACCTGCGCGCCGCGGCGGCCTCGGCCACCAGCGAGGACGAGAAGCTGGAGTCGGCGCTGTCCACCGCCGAGCAGATCGGCGTGCTGGAGGACGCCATCCTGCACAGCCACTTCTTCGGCGACCGGACGCTGCGCGCCGAGACCCTCGGCGGCTCGCTGGTGGGTTCGCTGGCCCGGCGTGCCCCGGAGGACCTGGCGATCCTCAACAAGTACTGGCATGGGGTCGTCGAACCGCGCAGCCAGAAGGACGGCGGCGAGTGGACGAGCTTCCTCGAGGGTGGCCGCCAGACGATCTCCACCCTGTCATGAGCGCTGACATGAGTCCTGTCGTGACCACGTTCGACGCCCTGCGCGGGCAACTCCTCGACGCCGCCGAGGCGTTCTCCGGCGGCGGGGACACCTTGTCGGGCATCCTGGCGGGCATGGTCGACGACGTCGACCGGATGCTGCGCGAGGAACTCGAGATCTTCCCGGTGTGCCACCACTCCCCGGCATCCGCCCTGGCCATGACCCGCCGGCTGCGCACCAAGCGGCCCAAGGTCGTCTACCTGGAGTTGTGTGAGGATCTGCGTCCGCTCCTGGACGAGCTGCGCAACTGCCGCCTGCCGGTGGCGCTGCAGGCGTTCGCCACCCAGCTCGACGGCTTCCCGCCCGGCTCCGGTCCGCTCAGCGTGGTGGCGCCGGTCACCGAGGCGTCGGCCGAATACCAGGCGATCGCGTACGCGCTGGACACGCCCGGCGTCGAGCTGGTCCTGGTCGACCGTTCGGTGGACCACGTCTTCCAGTGGCTGCCCGGGGAGCCGGACGGCACGGCGTCCTCCGGTGTGGAGGGGGTGGACGGCGAGGAGGCGGCTCTGCACGGGGACGCCGTCGGCGTCGAGATCGGCGACCTGCGGCCCCGCTTCGCCGAACTGGAGGCCCACCTGCTGCACCACGGCAAGGTCCGGCACTGGTCGGAGTGGTGGGACCAGTACGTCGAGCAGCCGCTGACCGGGGCGGACTACGACACCTACCGGCAGGCCATGGCGCTGATCGGCAGCCTGTTCCGGCGGCTGCGTCCCACCGAGGACGACCGGCTGGCGATCGACGAGGAACGCGAACGCTACATGTGGACGCGGATCCGCGAGCACCTCACCGCCTCCGGCGCCGACCCGGCCGACTGCCTGTACGTGTGCGGGGCCTTCCACGCCGTCAGCCGGGTCGCCGAGTTCGGCCTGGCGGCCGACGCGCCGCCGTACGCGATCAGCCCGCGTACCGGAACCCGCTGGCTGTACGGACTCATCCCATCCAGCCACTCGGCCATCGAGGCCCAGTTCGGCCTGGCCCAGGGATCGGTGTCGATCGCAGCCGCGACCTGGGCCAAGGCGGGCAGGCGCGGGGGCGTCACGCCGTACCGGCTGGAGGGGCAGCAGGGCGGGCGCACCCGTACCAAGACCGTCAAGACCGTCAAGGGTTCCGAGCCCCCCGCGACCGCCGGACCGGCCGGCGACCGGCTGTCGGGCTTCCTGGCCGCCCCGCCCGTGCTCGACGGCCTGGACGAGGACGAGCTGCGCGGCTGGTGCGTCGACATCGTGCGGCTGGCCCGCCGGGGCGGCTACCTCGCCAGCACGGCCGACGCCATCGCCGTGTTCGAGACGTCGATCCTGCTCGCCGGCCTGCGCGGCCGGGCCAGGCCCACGCCGTACGACTTCGCGGACGCGGCGGTGACCTGCATCGAGAAGGACGTCGTGCCGGGCCGCCGGGACGTCCGCCGCCTGTGCGAGATCCTGCTGGGCGGCGATCGGATCGGTGCGGTCGGCTACGACGCGCTCCCGCCGCTCGCCCGCGACGTGTACGACCGGCTGGAGCCGCTGGGCCTGGACCTGAGCCGGCGCACCCAGCAGCGGGTGCTGCTCGACCTGAAGGCGAACCCGGAGCTGGAACCGTGCTCGGACGTGCTGTGGAAGCTGCGCTACCTGCTGCCCGACGGCGCGGTCCGGCCGATCATGGGGGTGCGCCGCCTCGGCGAGCGGCCGATCCAGGAGAGCTGGGACCTGGCGATCGGCCGGCACCAGCGGTCGATCATCGAGCTGGGCTATGAGGGCGTCACCGTCGAGCAGGTGCTGGAGCAGCGGCTGCGCCGCACGGTGTGGGAGCCGCAGGCCACCGCCGGGGTCGCGCTCACGGCCGTGGCGGACGCGATCCTCTACCTGGGCGGCCGTCGGTTCGCCGACGAGTTCGGCAACCGGGCGGTCGAGTTGCTGGCCACCGAGCGCACGGTCGACGACGCCCCCGAGGTGCTGCGCCGGATCAGACGCCTGCTGGCCCATTACCGGGCCACGGAGCCGGAGCTGCCGGCCTGGTGCGAGGCGTTCGTCACGGTCGGTTACGCGCACTACTGCACCTTGCTGCCGACCGCGTTCGCCGACGACGACACGGGTGTGCGCCAGGTCGGCGCCATGCTCGGCTTCCTGTTCACGCTGGAGAGCCTCGCGCTGTCGCTGGGCTGCGACCGGGCCCAGCTCGAGCTCGCCGTACGGCAGTCGCACCCGGAGGCCCCCGCCAAGGTCGCGCTGCTATGGGCGGCCAAGACGCAGCTGGGCCTGCTGCCGCGGGACGAGCTGCGGGCCCGGTGCGACGAACTGCTGTCCAACCCGCTCGTCGTCCCCGCTTTCCCGCTCTACCTGAGCGGGTTCGTCCAGGCGCTCGAACCCGTCCCGGCCCTCGCACCGTTCGTGGTCGAGGCGTTGTCGAAGGCGTTCGCGCGACTGCCCGACCCCGTCCTGCTGCCGTGGTTGCCGACGCTGATCATGACGCTGCGCAAGCACGTGCCGGAGCTGGTGCCCGTGCTCGTCCGAGAGGCGGGCCGCACCTTCCCCGGCGGGCTGGCCGAGCTGGACGCGTGGACCCCGCCGTGGGAACGGCCTGCCGTACCGATCCGGCAGGGCCGACAGACCGGGGAGGCCGGGGCGGCACCCGGGCGGAGCGGGCCGGCGGCCGCCCTGCTGGCCCGGCACCCGCAGGCGTGCGACGCCGTGGCGGCCCTGCTCGGCTGCCCCGCGGAATGGCCTGCGGCCGAAGTGCCGGAGCCAGGACAGGTCGAGGTCCGGGAGCTGCTCGCCCGCCATCCGACCACGACGGGCGCGATCGCCGCCCTGCTCGACCGCTGACCTCGGCGGCCGCTGCGCTGTATGGGCCCTCCCTCGAGGTGTGGACGCCTTGGATCGGATGATGGGTTCGGGGCAGGAACGTCGTCTCGCCGCGGATCCGTGGGCTCACCCGTACGACCACTTCCGATCGCGACGAGGGAGGGGCCCGGATGGCCGGTGAGGAGAACAGGGTGTGAGCAGGGGGCATCGGACGGTTCCGCATACCGTCGACACGGTGATTGAGGCGTGGGCGGACACCCGGGAGGAGTGCCTGGCCGAGGTGGTACGGGCGCTGGTGGAGGCCTTCGCCGACATCGGCGAGGTGGTGCCGGACGACAGCGCCGAGTTCGCCTTGGACGAGGAGACCGACGAAGAGCTCCTCCTCACGGTGCTGGATGAGGTGATCTACCAGGTCGAGGTGTACGGCCGGGTCGCGGTGGACGTGTCGGTCGACGAGTGGACGGGCGCGACCGAGGGGCAGATCGAGGTGCGGCTGGCCACCATCCCGATGGGAGCGGTCGATCAGGTGGGCGCCATGCCGACGGCCGTCGCGGTGAACGGGTTGCGGTTCGGGCGGGAGGCCGGGATGTGGCGCGCCCACGTCGTGGTCGACGTCTGACCGCTGCGTCCGTGAAACGCCCGAATCCAGCCCTTGACCACGCCGATCGGCGTCACCTTGGCCGCGTTTCTGGCGAGTCGGGCGTTTCCGGCGAGTCGGCCGGGCCTACGCGAAATCGTCGCGGTCCACATCGGCCTTCGACATCGCCTCCTTGAGCCTGGCGGCCATCTCGGTGTCCTGCTGTCGCTCCAGGTCCTCGGGCCGGGTGCCTGCCGCCTGCTTCGACAGGGCCAGGTCGTTCTGGTCGGTCTTGGGCGCGTTCTCCTCGGGGGTGGTCATCCGCTTTACTCCTCCTGTTATCCGGGTGTTTCGCCTCCTGCGCGTACCCGGAAGGCGACGGGACATGCACACCCGGCGCCATCAGGACCTCGGCAGGAACCAGGCCCTTTCAGGCGACGGGACGCGGGCGGTTGCCCGGTTGATACCCCGGGGGGTACGTTACGGACATGGAGTTGAACGAGGCCATGGTCGGCGATGCGCTGACGCGTCTGCGGCGCGCACACGGTCAGCTCGCCGGCGTAATCGGAATGATCGAGGCGGGGGAGGACTGCGCGAAGGTGCTGACCCAGCTCGCCGCGGTCTCCAAGGCGCTCGATCGGGCCGGCTTCAAGCTGGTCGCCACCGGCCTGCGGCACTGCCAGGCCGCCCAGGAGCGCGGCGAGCAGGCCCCGATGAGCGTGGCAGAGCTGGAGAAGCTGTTCTTGGCGCTCGCATAAGCGGATCTGGTTGGCAAATCCCGCTTTCCTGTGACCTCTGTATACCCCCGGGGGTAATTTCCTCTGCTCCCGCAGCTGTCCTGGCCGCTTCATGTGGCAAAGATACCCCCCGGGGTATGTGAATGAGAGTGAGATAATCAATGACCGCAAATGCCGGGTCCTCCGCGGTTGACGTCACCACGGCCCGTGCGCTGATCGCGTCCAACCCCGATGTGCTCGTCGTCGACGTGCGGACCGCCGCGGAGTTCGAGACCGCGCACATCGACGGCGCGATCAACCTGCCGCTCGACCAGGTGGACGCCCACCTGCGCCAAATCGTCGCCGACGCCGGCGGCCGGTTGTTGCTGATCTGCCAGTCGGGCAACCGTGCCACCCAGGCGCAGAAGAGCCTCTGCGAGGCGGGGTTGCCCGGCACGGTCGTGTTGTCCGGCGGGATGAACTCCTGGATCACCTCCGGAGCGCCGGTCATCCGCGGCAGGCAGAAGTGGAGCCTGGAGCGTCAGGTGCGCCTGGTCGCGGGCGGCATCGTGCTGGCGTCCATCGTGGCCGACCTGTGGCTGCCGGGGGCACGGTTCGTCGGCGCCTTCATCGGCGCGGGCCTGGTCTTCGCCTCGCTGACGGACACCTGTGCGATGGGAATGATCCTGTCCAGATTGCCCTACAACCGCGGCAGGGCCGATGCCGCCGAGGCGCTGGCCTGCATCGTCAAGCCCGCCCGCTCCCGGACCTGACCCTCGCTCCGCCGTGCCGTACGGCGGAGAAGTCTGTCTCCCATATACCCCCGGGGGTAAGAAGGAAAGGCAATGACATGCTCACCGTGACCCTCGCCGGCGCCGTGGTGGTCGGCCTGACGCTCGGGCTGTTCGGCGGCGGCGGGTCGATCCTCACCGTGCCGCTGCTCGTCTACGTCGCGGGCGTCCCGGCCAGGTCGGCGATCGCCATGTCCCTGCTCATGGTGGGGGTGACCAGCGCGGTCAGCGCCGTCGGGCATGCCAGGGCAGGGCGGATCCGGTGGAAGACCGGGCTGATCTTCGGCGCCGCCGGCATGGCGGGCGCCTACGGCGGCGGCCTGCTCGGCCCGCACCTGCCCGAGGCGCTGCTGCTGGCCGCGTTCGCGCTGATGATGGTGGCCACCGCGATCGCGATGCTCCGTGGCCGCAGGACGCCGGAGCATGCCTCGGACCGCGTGGACCTGCCGATCCCGCACGTGCTGGTCGAGGGCGTGATCGTCGGTGTGGTCACCGGGCTGGTCGGCGCGGGCGGCGGCTTCCTGGTGGTCCCCGCGCTGGTGCTGCTCGGCGGCCTGCCGATGAGCGTCGCCGTCGGCACCTCGCTGATCGTCATCGCCATGAAGTCGTTCGCCGGCTTCGCCGGTTATCTGCAAAGCGTCCCCATCGACTGGTCGCTCACCCTGTCCGTCACCGCTGCCGCGGTCGTCGGCGGACTCATCGGCGGGCAACTCGCCGGGCGGATCCAGGCCGACCGCTTGCGTATGGCCTTCGGCTGGTTTGTCCTGGTAATGGGTGCTTTCGTGCTGATTCAGCAGGTGTCACCGTCGCTGCTCCACTCGGCGTACGGCCCGGCCGCGCTGGTCGCCGCCGGACTGCTGGTGCTGGTGGGGGTGGCCGTCGCCGCGCACCTGCGCTTCGCGCCTTGGGGACGCCGTCGGACGTACGAGGGTCCGCCGCCATCTCGCCCGACGGCCGGTGCGGGGCCGAGGACGGACGACACCCGCGATGACCATCTGTGGAATATACCCCCCGGGGTATTGCGTTCACCCGATACAGGAGGAAATTGAATGATCTTCACGCAGTACTATCTGGACTGCCTGTCCCAGGCGTCGTACCTGATCGGCGACGAGACCAGCGGCCGTGCCGTCGTGGTCGACCCCAGGCGCGACGTGTCGGAGTACGTCGCCGACGCCGAGGCGCACGGACTGCGGATCGAGGGAGTGATCAACACTCACTTCCACGCCGACTTCGTCGCCGGACACCTGGAGCTGGCCGCCCGCACCGGCGCCTGGATCGGCTACGGTCACCGCGCCGAGGCCGAATATCCCATCCGCAAGCTCACCGACGGTGAGCGCGTCGAACTCGGCGACGTCGTGCTGGAGATCATGGAGACACCGGGCCACACCCCTGAGTCGATCAGCGTCGTCGTGTACGAGCACGCCGGCGACGCCGTGCCGTACGGCGTGCTGACCGGCGACGCGCTGTTCATCGGCGATGTGGGACGCCCGGACCTGCTGGCCTCATTCGGCGTCACCGCCGACCAGCTCGGCCGGATGTTGTACGACAGCGTCCAGCGCAAGCTGATGGCACTGGACGACGCAGTGCGGGTCTTCCCCGCCCACGGCGCCGGCTCGGCCTGCGGCAAGAACCTGTCCACCGACCGGTGGTCGACGATCGGCCGGCAGCGCCTGAGCAACTACGCGTGCGCGCCGATGAGCGAGGAGGAGTTCCTGGCCATCGTCACCGAGGGCCAGCCGTCCGCGCCCGGCTACTTCGTCTACGACGCCGTGCTCAACCGGAAGAACCGCGAACTGTTCGGCACCGGCGCGGATGCCCGGCCGCTGCCGGTGGAGGAGGTCCTGGCCAGGCGGGCGGCCGGCGCGGTCGTGGTCGACGCCCGGGACGCCCAGGAGTTCGCGCTCGCCCACCTGAAGGGCTCGATCAATGTCTCCGCCGACGGCCGTTTCGCCGAACGGGCAGGCATGGTCGTCGAACCCGGCAGCGAGATCATCGTGGTCGCGCCGCAGGGCCGGGAGGACGAGGTCGTCACCCGCCTGGCCAGGATCGGCTTCGACACCGTCACCGGCTATCTGAGCGACCCGGAGGCCGCGTTCCTCACCGTCCCCGGAGAGATCGCCCACTCCACCAGGGTGACCGTCGCCGGGCTGCGACAGGCCCTGGACGGGGACGAGCCGCCCGTGCTGCTCGACGTGCGCAACGCCGGGGAGGTCGCGGGCGGGGCCATCGAACCCTCGCTGCACATCCCGCTCGCCGAACTGGCCGCGCGCCTGGCGGAGGTCCCGGCCGACCACCCGGTCGTGGTCTACTGCGCCGGCGGCGCCCGCTCGGCCATCGCCGCCAGCCTGCTCACGCACCGCGGGCGGGAGGGGGTGTCGGACCTGCTCGGCGGCTATGACGCCTGGCAGCGCGCCCTCGCCCCCGCATAGGCCCCGTGATCGCATTCCCCGGCGCCCGCCCCGGGGGAGTGGGGGACGACCAGCGGGAATGAGAGCGGAAGGGAGTTTCACCGGGGCGTTTCGCAGGAGGTGACGGGCATGCTCGTCTGTGAGGTCATGAGCAGTCCGGCGGTCACCTTCCGCCCCGGCGACGCGGTGCGTCAGGCGATCCACGCGCTCTACGACAACCACATCACGGCCGCCCCCGTGCTGGGCGACCATGGCGAACTGGTCGGGATGGTGAGCGAGATCGACCTGCTCTGCGGGGAGTTCGCCTCCGGGGCCTCCCCGAAACGGGTTGGGGACGTCATGTCACGCACCCTGGTCACCGTCGCGGAGACCACCGAAGCGGCCACGCTGATCGACCTGATGGTGCACAAGAGAATCAAGACCGTGCCGGTGCTCCGCGATGTCGAACTCGTCGGCATCGTCACGCGCCGGGACCTCATGGCCGTGCTCACGAGGGACCGTGACTGACTTCTCGCCGGCCGCCGGCGATGGCAGGGGCGGCTCCCGGCCGCCGACCGTCACATCGTGAGCTGGTAATCGCGCTCGGTACGCCACTCGACGAGCATTACGGTGGCGTCGTCCTGGAGTTGGCCGCGCTGGTGCAGCAGGATGGAGTGGACCAGTCGCCGCAGGGTCTCCGGTGCGGAGACGCCGTCGACCTCCCGCCGGATGACGAAGTCGGTGAAGCGTTCCAGGCCGAACATCTCTCCCTCGGGGGTCTGCGCCTCGACCACGCCGTCGGTGTACAGCAACAGCCGGTCGCCGGGCTCGAGCTGGCGGCGGGCGAGCACGGCGGCCGGGCCGAGGGCGAGGCCCATCGGGGTGTCCGGCGGGCTTTCCAGCACGGCGGCCAGCCGTCCATGCCGGAGGAGCAGCGGCGGGGGATGCCCCCGGTTCACCCAGCTCAGCCAGCCGGTACGGATGTTCAGATCGGCCAGGATGCCGGTGGCGAACCGGGACCCGTCGAATTGACCGGCGATCGCCTCGTCGGCCGCGTCGCTGGTCGCGAGCAGCCCGATGTCCCGGCGGCGGTTGTTGCGGTAGGACCCGAGCGCGATGGTGGCGGTCAGCCCGGCGGAGAGGTCATGGCCCATGGCATCGAAGATCCCCAGGCGGAGGGTGTCGCCGTCGAGAGCGTAGTCGAAGGCGTCCCCGCCGACGGAGTAGGCCGGCTCGAGCGTGGCGCTGACTATGAACGTGTCGGTGGCGAAGGTCCTGACCGGCATCAGCCGCCACAGCACCTCCGCCGACAGACGCATCTCCTCCGCGCGCACCAGCCGGGTGTAGGCGTCGCTGGAACCGCGCTTGCTCACCACCATCAGGGCGATCAGCCCGCCCAACTCGGCCGCGACCTGCGCGGTGTCCGCATCGGCCACGGGTACGGTCACCCCGAGCACGCCGATCCGTTCGGTGCTGTCGATCATCGGCACCCACAGCCGCCGCGGGCCTTCACCGCCGAGCGGCTCGGCGGCATCGGCGACGGAAGGGTCGGTGGTGGGACGGGCCTGAACGACCTCCAGGTTGCGGAAGGCCCGCCCGGCGATCGTGGTATCGATGGGAATCGGTTTGAGCGGTTGGCCGTGCACGTCGCGCTGGCCGGGCAGCGGCACGAGGTAGAGCGGCCGCAGGCTGGCCACGTAAATCATGATCTCGGAGAAGCCGAGCGGCCGGGCATGCTCGATGACCGACGCCGCCAGATCACCCAGCGGCGTCAAGGGGTGGTCGCGCACCAGACCACCCAGGAGCCGCCCAGCGTCATAGCCGTTCACATGCCGTTCTCCCAGTCGTCTCGCCGCCTACCCGCTGACTACCCGGCCGCGGTTCAGGCGCAGACAGCGCCGGCGGCATGGTTGGCAAATGCCCGCCGTCGCCGGAACAGTCGGCGCGCCTTCATAACGGCGAAGCGCCCACCCCGGGGGGTCGGGGTGGGCGCCAGTGTGCCGCGGGCATCTACTTGAGGATCGGGAGGCGCTTGACCAGGGCCGTGCGACCCCACCGGGTGCCGATGCCCAGGGTGTCGCCGGCGTTCGCCATGGCCAGGCCGGCCAGGACGATCGCGTAGACGATGTGCTCGTCCATGAAGGGGTTGGTGGCCAGAGGCAGTTCGGCGGCCCACATCAGCACCAGCATCAGGCCGCCGGCGACGGCCGCGATCCGCACGCCCGCGCCCAGGATGAGCGCCGCGCCGATGCCGAGCAGGCCGAGCATGAACAGCAGGTCGACCCAGCCCTGACCGGCCAGCCCGGCGAAGAACCCGCCGAGCGCGTTGTCGGCCGTGCCCTTCAGGAAGCCGGTGGTGGGGCTGCCGCCCTGGATCCAGGCCTTGTCGGCGGGGGTGGCGAAGCCCCAGCCGAAGGTCTTGTCGAGGAAGGCCCACAGGAACACCCAGCCGATGGCGATCCGGGCCAGCGCCCAGGCGTAGGCGGCTGGCCGGGCCGTCACGGCGTGTGGAGTGATGTCGACGGTGTGCGGGGCGATGACGGTGTGCGGGGCGATGGTCCGGTCCAGTTCACGCCGGTCGGCTTCGGGGAGGTGATTGCGCTGGTGGCGTCCTTCGATGGTGGCCATGACCGGCCCCTTCCCTTCGCTTTACGATCCCTTTGCTTGGGACGCCTTCATCACATCGCTTCCGGCGTCGGGATCGCAGGGCCGTACGGCACCGCCTCATGGCCCTGACGTCCCGGTCCCCGTGGGACTTTCGGTCCGTGGAGGGGCCGCGTGGCGGTTTCCGGCGCCCGGCCGCGACGGGACCCTCGGGGGAGGGATGGACGGATCATGACCGAGGGCCGATCGGCGCGTGACCGCGGGCCTTTCGTCCCTGCCCGGGGCGGTCCGCCCGGGGAAACCTCGGGATGGAGGAGCTTCGACGATGGAGGCGTGCCATGCCCTCTCCTGTTGCCACGAACCTCGGTGTCCGCAGGCTGCTCACCGCCGCCGGCCAGGCGCCTTCGGTGCTCAACACTCAGCCGTGGCGCTTCCGGATCGCCGGGAGGGAGCACGTTGAGCTGTACGGCGACCGGGACCGCAAGTTGACGGTCAGCGATCCGCGCGGCCGCTCGCTGCACGTGAGCTGCGGGGCCGCCCTGTTCAACCTGCGGCTCGCGGTGCGGGTCGCGGGTTACCGGCCACGGGTGCGGCTGCTTCCGACGCCGGATGGGGAGCGGGACCTGCTGGCGGCCGTTCATATGGCCGAGCTGGGCGCGCCCACGGCCGCCGAGCGTGACCTGTACGAGCAGATCGGCCGCCGGCGCACGAACCGAGAGCCCTTCAGCGAGCGGCATGTCCCCCGCTGGGTGATGTCCGAGCTGCGCAAGGCCGCCGCGCGGGAAGGCGCCCGGCTGGTGCCGCTCGATCACGCCGACACGGCCGACCTGCTGGACTACGTCACGATCGCCGAGGACGGGTTGCTGGCGGACCACGGCTACCTCGCCGAGCTCGCCGCCTGGACGATGCGGGGCGCGCACGCCGACGGGATTCCCGCCTACACGCTCGGTCCGCGTTCGGCAGCTGACCCGTCCCCCGTCCGGGACCTCGGTGCGGCGCACCCGGGGCGGCCGTCCGCCCGTTTCGAGCCGCAGCCCCAGCTCGCCGTGCTGACGACGCCCGGCGACAGGCGGGTGGACTGGCTGCGTGCCGGGCAGGCCCTCCAGCGGATGCTGCTCGTCGCGACCATGCACGGCGTGTCGGCGTCGTTCCTCAACCAGCCGCTGGACCTGCGCGACATGCGACACCGCACGGACCCGTACCACCGGCGCGGACACGCTCAAATGATCATCAGGTTCGGGTACGGCCCGGCCGTACCCCGCGCACCCCGACGCCCACCGGCCGAGCTGATGCCCACCTACTGACCAGGTGCAGGGGATCCCTCAGCTGTGCGCGCGGCCCTTTCCGGCGACGGCCACGTGAGCCACCACAACCGGGGCCACGACATCCGGCCCGCCGGAAACGGCCTCTCGGTACGCCTCGCGGGCGGCGGCGCGGATGTGCTCCGGGCCCGCGGAGGCGGCGGGGTTGACGGAGACGTAGATGTGCAGGGTGCCGTCGACCTCCGCCAGACGCACGTCGTCCACCATGTAGGCGAACGCCTCGTCCAGGGAGTCCCGTACCGCGAGCCGCGCGGCCGGGCCGGCGACCTGTTCTCGGTCCGCTTCGCGGTCCTGCCGCTGGGAGATGGGACTGGGTTCGGTGCTCAGAATCCTCATGATCCGACCATGACGCCGTCCGCCTACGGCAGGGAGAGCAGAAGGTCCCCCGCCCGCACGACGGTAGGCCCCTCCCACCGCTCGCCCGGCTTTCGGACGGAAGGACGAGCCGCGCCAGCCTCGGCAGCGCGACACCGACGGCTACATCCCGGCCTACTGGTTCCGGCGGCAGGAGCTGTGTCGCCCTGGGCCGCCGCCGCGGGTGTCAGTTCACGCACCTTGGTGGTCGGACTTGGTCGCGTCCCGTGATCTTTCTAGCCTGCCGCGGTCACCCAGATGGGGCCTGCTCCACCCCACGAAGCTTCCTCGCAGGCTCGGAACTGCCGCGGGGCCCGGGAAGTTCACCCATAGCTCCGCTATGGGCTCCTCCTCGGCCTTACGCCGCATCCATCTGGCCGATCCTCGCTACGGCAAAAGATCATGGGACACTCCCTGGTTTGGCTATAGGTTAGTTACGACCCGAAAGTGCAGATTGGATCACGTCTGTATGGCACGCCCGGCGCGTATTTCAGAAGTCTTGCGATGTCCGTGGTGGCGTAGCGGTGAGAAATTCGGACTCAATGGGAGAATCGGGATGTCCAGATAGCAGGAATGTGCTAAGGGTGTAACTGGATCAATTGGGATATATTGTTTCCTGTGTAGCCTCCTCCGTGTCGACAGTTGGAGGAGATGCATATGGATCTGGAGATTTCCACCAGGGTCTTTGTCGTGACAGGCGCCTCGGCGGGGATCGGCGAGGCGACCGCCCGACTGCTGGCGCGGGAGGGCGCTCGCGTTGTCGGCGTAGCCCGTAACCCCAAACCAATCGAGGGGATTCACGAGAACATCACGGCTATTTCCGTCGACGTCACCGACCCCGACACGGCACGACGTATCGCTGACGTCGCGCTGGAGCGATACGGACGCATCGACGGGCTTGTCAACAACGTCGGTGGGCTCCGGTCACACAGCGGTTTCCTGGAGGTGACCGACACCCAGTGGAAGGCGACCTTCGATCTCAACCTCCACTCGCTGGTCCGGATAACCCAGGCTGTGCTCCCCCTGCTGCTCGAACAGGGCTCTGGCAGTCTCGTGCACATCGCCAGCGAGGCCGCGAGGTTCCCTGACCCGACGCTGCTGGACTACGCGGCGGCCAAGGCGGCGATGCTCTCTGTCTCGAAATCCCTGGCTGCCGAGTTCGGCCCGAGAGGCATCCGGTCCAATGTGGTGTCCCCGGGCCCGACGCGAACCGCGCTGTTCGACGCCCCCGGCGGCTTCGCCGAGCAGCTTGCCGAGCGGTACGGCATGACAGCCGACGAGGCCGTCGAGCACTTCATCCGCAATGAGCGCCGGCTGCCCAGCGGCAGGATCGGCCACCCTGATGATGTCGCCCGTGTTGTCGCCTACCTGCTCTCTCCCCTGGCAGGCCAGGTCACCGGTGCCGAGTGGGCCGTCGACGGTGGCGCCCTGCGCCAGCTCTGAAGCGGCTGAGGAGACAACGTGCCTCTGGCGATCCTGGCGCTGGCCGTCGGGGCCTTCGGTATCGGCACCACGGAATTCGTGATCGTCGGGCTGTTGCCCGATGTGGCGAACGATCTGTCCGTTTCGATCCCTCAGGCCGGGCTGCTCGTCACCGGCTACGCCCTGAGTGTGGTGGTCGGCGCCCCGCTCATGACAGTCGCGGGAACCCGGATTCCGCAGAAGGCCATGCTGCTGCTCCTGATGGGATTCTTCATCGCGGGAAATCTCACCTGTGCGATGGCGTCCGATTACGGGACGCTGATGGCGGGGCGGGTGATCGCGGCGATCTGTCACGGCTCGTTCTTCGGTATCGGATCCGTGGTCGCCTCCCGAGTGGTCGAACCCGGCCGCGAGGCCAGCGCGGTCGCGCTGATGTTCATGGGGCTCACCACGGCCAACGTCCTCGGGGTGCCCCTCGGAACGCTGCTCGGGCAACACTTCGGCTGGCGCTCGACCTTCTGGGTCGTGGCCGGTCTCGGGGTTGTCGGACTGCTCGGCCTCCAGTTCCTCGTACCGCGCCAGGAACGGGAGCCCGGAAGCGGTGTCGGCCGGGAACTCGCCGTCTTCCGAACTCCCCAAGTCTGGCTCGGCTTGGGCACGACCACCCTCGGGTTCGCCGGAGTCTTCGCCTCGTTCACGTACCTGGCACCGATGATGACCCAGGTGGCCGGCTTCCCGCCCTCGGCGGTCTCCTGGCTGCTGGTTCTCTTCGGCGCAGGGCTCTGCGCCGGGAACATGCTCGGTGGGAAGGCCGCCGACCGGGCGCTGATGCCCACGCTCTACACGGTGCTCGGCGGGCTGGCCGTGGTGCTGCTCCTGTTCACCTTCACGTCCCACACGCGACTGGCCGCAGCCGTCACCGTCACCGTCTTCGGAGCGGTCGCCTTCGCCACCGTCCCCCCGCTCCAACTGCACATTCTGCGGCAGACCAAGGGTGCTCCCGCCCTGGCGTCCAGCGCCAACATCTCCGCCTTCAACCTGGGCAACGCCCTCGGCGCATGGCTCAGCGGCCTCGCCATCGACCACGGTCTGGGCTACACGGCACCGAACTGGATCGGCGCGCTGCTGGCGGCCGCCGGATTGGGTGTCGCGCTCCTCTCCGGCCGCCTGAACCGTCGCGACCCGAAGCATCGGGTCGTACGGGACAGCGTCGCCGGCATCTCCACCTGACGATCTGCTCCCGATTTCCGGAACACGAATCCGTCCAGAGAGGGTATGCATGTCATCCCAGTCAATGAACCGTCGATCCCTGCTGCTCACAGGTGCCGCCGTCGCGGGTGGCAGTGCACTGGCGGCCACGGGTGTGAGACCGGCCGAAGCCTCCGTCAACCGGGCATCCGACGAAGTCGGAGCACTGATCACCGCTGCGGACTCGCGCTACCGGGCTCTCACCACCGGCAACAACCAGCGCTACGAATCCGCTCCCGACTACATCAAAATGATTCGCTCGGCAGCCGACGCGGAGCGCGCCCTGCGGGATGCCTACCGGTCAGGTAAGCGGGTCTCCGTGCGCAGCGGAGGTCACTGCTTCGCCGACCTGGTCTGCAATCCCGATGTCGAGGTCATCCTCGACTTCTCCGAGATGACCCACGTCGGCTTCGACCCCCGGATGCAGGCCTTCTCCGTAGAGCCCGGAGCCCGGCTGCTGAACGTCTATGAGGCCCTGTACAAGGGCTGGGGCGTGACGATCCCCGGTGGAATCTGCTACAGCGTGGGTGCGGGCGGGCATATCTGCGGGGGCGGGTACGGGCTCCTCTCCCGAGCTCACGGCCTGGTGGTCGACCACCTCTACGCGGTGGAGGTCGTCACCGTCGGTGCCCGCGGTTCGGTCAGGACAGTCGTCGCCACGCGGGAGAGGAACGACCCCAACCGCGATCTGTGGTGGGCTCACAGCGGTGGTGGAGGCGGCAACTTCGGGTTGGTGACTCGCTACTGGTTCCGCTCGCCCAACGCACGGCGAGGTAGGCCGGAGGATCTGCTCATCTCGCCGCCCTCCACTGTGCTGGTCAGTGCCGCTGACCTGCCCTGGGATCAGCTGGACGAGAGGACCTTCGCCCGGTTGCTGCAGAACTTCGGCGCGTGGCATGAGGCCAACAGCGCACCCGACTCTCCCTACCGGAACCTGTCCAGTCTCTTCAACGTCAACTCCAGGGCGCACGGCGCGCTGAGCATCTTCACGCAGGTCGACGCCACTGTCCGCGGCGCGAGAAAGTTGCTGGACAACTATCTCGCGGCGCTCACCGAAGGCACAGACCTCAGCCCACGGGACATGAGCAGGGCGTCCGGGGAACTGCCGCACCTGCGGCGACTGGCCGAGCCGCAGGAACTCCCCTGGCTTACCGCGACGCGCATGGTGGGCACCAACAATCCGACGATCACGAATCCTAACTCCAGGGGCGCGCACAAGTCCGGCTACATGAAGAAGAACTTCTCCGACCAGCAGATCTCCGCGCTGTACGAGTACATGACACGCGAAGATTTCACCAATCCCGACACCATGCTGGTGCTGTTCTCCTTCGGTGGCGGAGTTAACGCGGTCGAGTCGGACGCGACGGCCAACGCGCAGCGTAACAGCGCCTTCAAGATGACTTTCCAGACCTTCTGGCCGGACCGGAAGGACGACGCGTTCTACATGGACTGGATCCGCGGCCTGTACGCGGACTTCTTCGCGGAATCCAGAGGCGTACCACTCATCGGGGACCAGATGGAGGGCTGCTATATCAACTACGCCGACAGCGACATGGCGGACCCGGCGCACAACCGGTCCGGAATGCCCTGGCACACGCTCTACTACAAGGACAACTACCCCCGGCTCCAGCGCGCCAAGCGGCGATGGGACCCGGGGAACTTCTTCCGGCACTCGCTTTCAATCGAACCCACCGCGTCCTGATCTGAATGCCAGACATCGCATACGAAGGGGAATTCGCGTGCGTAATCTCGCCGTAGTCGTCGGCACCCGCCCGGAAGTCATCAAGATGGCTCCGCTGATCTGGGCGCTGAAGGAAGACGCTCGATTCAAGCTCGTGGTGATATCGACCGGCCAGCACCAGAAGATGCTGGAAGACGCACTGGCGGCCTTCGAAATCACGCCCGACATCGACCTCGGGATCATGGCCCCGCGCCAGACGCTCACCCAGACCACGTACAGGTCGTTACGTGCGCTGGAGGCACAGATGACCGACCTGAAGCCGGACGCGGTGCTCGTGCACGGGGACACCGCGACCACCCTGGTCGGCGCCCTCTCCGGTTTTCACCACCATGTTCCGATCATCCACATCGAGGCGGGGCTCCGCAGCAAGTTCCTCTGCTCGCCCTATCCAGAGGAGGGCAACCGCAGGCTGGTGGCTCAGATCGCCGCTCTTCACTTGGCCCCCACTCCGGGGAACAAGGCCAACCTCCTGCGCGAAGGGATCACAGAGGAACTGATCGCCGTCACCGGCAACACCGTCATCGACGCGCTCCAGTGGGCCTGCGGCAGGGCGGACAGCTACGGCGACCCGGCGCTGCGCGACCTGGACACCGACAGGCGCCGGATCATCCTCGCGTCCGCGCACCGGCGCGACGCGTGGCCGAATCTGCCGCAGATCGCCCAGGCGTTCGCGGACATCGCGGATGAGCCGCGAGTCCGTGTCGTGGTGCCCCTGCACCGTAATCCAGCCGTACGGGAGGCCATGCTGCCGCGGATCGGGCGCCACCCGAACATCACCGTGGTGGAACCGCTGCCCTACCTAAGCTTCTGCAAGCTCATGCTTCGCGCGGACATCATCCTGTCCGACAGTAGCGGAGCCCAGGAGGAAGGCCCGGCCTTGGGCAAGCCGACCCTGGTGATCAGCAACGTCAGCGAGCGGGCCGAAGCGGTCTCCGCCGGAACGGCCCGGCTGGTGGGAACCCGCTATGACGGCATCGTCACCGAGACCCGTCGGCTCCTGCGGGACGAACGGGCCTACTGGGACATGGCCGCGGTGGCCAACGTGTACGGGGACGGCAAGGCGACGGCGCGCTGCGTGGCGGCCATAGCGCACTTCTTCGGCGACGGGCCGCCGCCCGAGCCATTCCTCCCAGAGATCGGTGAAAAAGGCGGGGACACCGCGCCGTTGGCGGCACTCGCCCAGGCGTCGTGACCACCCGCGACCGGAAAGAACGCGACCGAAAGGATGACAGGTGGAACTTCCCTCTCACCCTGCTTCTCGGCGGTTGAACTTCGCGAACGACCTGATCGAGGCGGATCTGGTGTTCGGCGTGAAGGACTTGGAGATCACCGACCCGGCCGTGGTCGTGAACTTCGGCACCGGGGAGGTGTTCGTCAAGGAGACGCCGCGCAAACCGATCCGCGCGATGAACTCGACCATCCTGCACAACACCCAGATCGAGTCGGCTGACTGCCTGGTGGTCCTGCGCCTCACCAACAAGGGCAGGGCGAATATCGAGGGCGTCACCGGCGTGCCGGGCTGGCGGCTTCTCGCAGACCTCATCGGAGACGGTCCCAGTACCACCGGTGGCCGCCCCTTCGACCCCTCTATCCCCCTGTGGACAAGCGAGCAGGACACGGTGGGGCGCGTCCGGTTCGACGCCGGCGCGCTGCTGGAGGGCAAAGGGGCCGCACGCGGCATTCAGGAGTTCGAGGTGAAGCTCAACCTCTGGTACGCCCCGGCCGGAACAGACTGCTTCATCCACAACCAGCACGCTTTCATCGAGTTCCATACTCAGGTTCACGGCATCGGCAGGATGCAGAAGTTCACGGAGCAGGACCACACCACGCTCTATCAGGACGTGCTGATGAGCCCCGGCTACACCACTCCCGACCCGTTCTGCTCCCTGGGCCTCGCGGGGGACTACGTCTACCCCTGGCATCAGTACTACGCCGACACCGACTGCGTGTGGCTGGCCATCGAGTACCACCCTGTCGCCACCTGACACCGAGGGAGTTACAGCATGCCATCACCGGAGATTCGCATTCCGAAGTTCACTCCAGAGCTGGTGACCGACCAACTGCGGGACGGATACTGGCTGGAGGCCGCCGACCTGGACGGCGACGGCAGGCCCGATTTGTTCGGGTACGGCCTGCGCTTAGGTGAGATCTACTGGTACCAGAACAACGACGAGTGGACGCGTCGGCTGGCTGCCGACGGCTTCCGCATGCCGGTGGGGGCGGACTTCGCCGACATCACCGGCAACGGTGTCGCCGACATCATCGTCTGCCACGAACTGTATGGCCCGATCGGCACAATCGTGGACCCGGACCCAGGAGGCGGGAAGATCTCCTGGCTGGAGAACCCGGGCAGCCCGGCCAAGGACCCGACCCGCTGGCGTAAGCACTATGTCGGTCGTGCCATCGGGATGCACCGGCTCCGGGCCGGTTACTTCACCCAGTCGGAGCGCCTGGAGATCATCGGCCTCCCGATCGTGGCCGTGGCGGACGTCCACGCCGTGCTGCCGGTCGTGATGTTCACCCAGCCGGACAATGTTCTCGACGCGGCGGAATGGCCGATGACGGTTATCGACGATCAGAACTTCCGGATGATTCACGGTGCGGAGAAGAAGGGCGGCCTCATTCCCGGCTCCGACCGCGACTCGCTGGTCCTCGCCTCAGACGAGGGGGTCACCTGGATGTACTACGACACCGACCGGCGGGAATGGATCCGCGAGCTCGTCGGGGAAGGGGAGCGAACCCAGTTCGAGCAGACGGGCTTCCGCGGCAGCGGAGACGTGCACGCGGGCAGACTGGGCGATGATCCGATGGCCTACGTGGCCGCGGTCGAGCCGTTCCACGGGAACACGGTGGCGGTGTACACCAAAGTCGGCGAGGGCGCGGTGGATCAGGTGGCCTGGCAGCGCACGCTGCTGGACGTGTACGGGGATCCCAACGAGAACGGCGAGGGGCCCGGACATCAGATCCTCTGCGCCGACTTCGACGACGACGGGGACGAGGAGTTCCTGGTCGCCCTGCGTGGACCGCGGCCCTGGCAGGGCGTCATGTACTACAAGGCGATCGACGCGGCCCGAGGTGTCTGGGCCAAGTGGCGGGTGTCCGATGAGTCCGTCGCCAGGATCGCCGCTGCGGATTTCAATGGCGACGGGCGTCTGGACTTCGCCACCATCGCCTACTCAGTCCAGAAGTACTACGTGGCCAAGGACGCCAAGCTCATGGTCTACCGCAACGAGACCATCCCGCCGACCGCCCCGTGACCTATGACCCATGAGAGTCCATCAGCCGGGCGGCGCCGTGCTGGCGCCGCCCGGCCGACCCCCTCGGAGAACCCATGTCTGGATCGGCTGTGCCAGCCCGGCTCCCTTCCCTCACCGGTCTGAGATTCTTCGCCGCGCTGCTGGTCTTCCTCTTCCATGCCTCCTTGTCCAACTCTCCGATTCCGCCGAACGACCCGATCAATCCGTTCGCGGATCCCACCCTTGCCGGAACCTATGAGAAGGCGTTACTGAACACCGGTTACATCGGGGTGTCTTTCTTCTTTGTGCTGTCTGGATTCGTGCTCACCTGGTCAGCCGTGCCGGGAGACCGGAAGCCGGCGTTCTGGCGCCGGCGGATAGTCAAGATCTTCCCGAATCACCTGGTGGTGTTCGCAGCTTCGCTACTGCTGTTCGCCGGCGCGAGCATCTCCTCCGTCGCGCACTGGCTTCCGAACATGCTGTTGGTGCACACGTTCTTCCCGCAACCCCAGATCAACCTGAGCATGAACCCGCCCAGTTGGTCCCTCGGCAGCGAGTTGCTGTTCTACATACTCTTCCCCCTGCTCATCATCCCGGTTCGCCGGATACGGGAGGGAAGGCTGTGGGGTTGGGCGGCCGTCATGGTCGTCGGCACAGCGGCCGTGCAGTTGGCGGCGACCTACCTGGTGCCGGACACCCCGAAGTCGGCGATCACTCCGATCTCCGACATGCAGTTCTGGTTCGGGTACCTCTTCCCGCCCGGTCGGCTCTTCGAGTTCGCTCTCGGGATGCTGCTGGCACGGATCGTGCTGATCGGGCGCTGGCCACGCGGCATCGGCATCGGGGTCTCCCTCGCGCTCATGGCAGTCGGCTACGCGGCGGGTTTCTTCGTGCCGTTCCAGTACACCTTCGTCGCGGCGACCATCATTCCGATCGGCGCTCTCATCGCTTCGGTGGCGGCCGCCGACGCCGCCGGCCGCCGCACCTGGCTGCGTAGCAAGACCATGGTCTGGCTGGGAGAGGTCTCTTTCGGCTTCTATCTGGTCCAGGGCGTGACCATCTTCTACGTGCGCTCACTCATGGACGGCGCCACCTTCGGCATCCCCGGGGCACTGGCGGTGATCGTCGGCTTCTTCGTCCTCTCCCTGCTGGCCGGGTGGTTACTGTTCCGCTTCGTGGAAGCTCCGGCGATGCGCCGCTTCGGCCGCGGTCGCTCGGCGTCGCGCCCCGCCCCGAGCCCCGATCAGGAGAAGACCGCCACAGTTGTGGTGACCTGAGCTGTGGAATCCGGCTGGAGGGCAGCGTGGGGCGGCTGCCCTCCAGTCGGGATCCGGTCAGGCCGCCTCGGCCAGCAGTTGGTAGGACCTGAGACGATCGGCGGGATCGGCGGTGAGGGTGTTCACCATGATTTCCTCGACTCCGTGCTCGTCCGCCAGTTCTGCCAGTCGTCTGCGTACGCGCTCTGGAGTCCCCCACACCAGGTGGCGGCGGCGGACGGCGGCCCGCTCGGCCTCAAGCGCGGTCCACTGGTGGCGCACCGCCTCCTCTGGCGACGGCAGAGGGAGATCCTCCCCCAGATCCTTGCGACTACGCCACAGCAGCACGCTCTGGACCAGAGCTTCGGCCCGTTTCTCGGTGTCCGCGGTGACCACCCGCACAGCGAGCACCCCTCCCGCCTCGTCGCCAGCTGGATGTAGCTTCCGATACCTGGCGAAGGCATGGGGTGCGGGGGAAGGAGCGAGGAAGTGCGCGAACGCGAAGTCCGTTCCCAGCTCGCCCGCGAGCTGAGCCGAGGCCAGGCCGGCGCCCAGCAGCCACAATCGGGGAGGGACGACGGCCCGAGGAGTCACATAGGCGTCCGACTCCAGACCGTCCTCGATTCCGACCAGGGCTCGCAGGAGGTGGACCCGCTCGGTGAAGTCGTCCGCGGGCCCTCCGGCACGGCCGATGCCCATGTCTACCCGGCCGGGGAACAACGACGCCAGTACGCCGAAGACCTCGGCGACCTTGACGGGGGAGTAGCGGGGCAGCAGAACCCCTCCCGTACCGATCGAAAGGTTCCGGGTACGCGCCAGTAGCAAGCCGGCGAGGATCTCCGGTGCGCTTCCGGCGAAACTCGCCGAGCCGTGATGCTCCGCGACCCAGACACGGACGTACCCCAGTTCCTCGGCGGCCTGGGCGAGATCCACTGTGCAGTGCAGTGCGTCGGCGGTCGAGAAACCGTCGCCCATAGGGGATTGATCGAGCACGGAGAAGCGCGGGTTCATTGTGCTCCCCCCTGGCGCTGCGGTACGGAGATCTCAGGCACGATCCGGTAGTCACGCTGGAAGACCAGATTGTGCAGGTCTGCCGTGGCGATGGCTCGCAGCACCGGCACCTCGGCGGCGGCCTGCTCGGGCGTGAACACGTTCAGCGGCCAGTCGTGGACCGTGGCTCCACGTAGGTGGGGATGGTGGAAGCCGCGGCCGAAGTAGGCGATGAGAGTGATCGGGCCGATCTCCGTTTCGCGTTGCTCCGGCCAGGACAGAGTCCACGTGGCGACCAGCCCTCCGTCCAGGGCCGCCAGCAATCCGCTGGCGTGCGCCTCTCCGGTGCCCAGGAGCAGGGTCGCGTTGACTTCCTCCAGCACCTGATCGGCATAGGGGTGGAGCAGTTCCACGGCGCGCCTGAAGTGATTTTCCTTGCCCTCGCGGGTCACGGTGTCGCCTTCCGTTCCGTGGGTTCCGTCACGGAGGTCGGCGAAGTGCCGCCGCAGAGCTTCGATGTGGGGTAGTGCGGTGTCCATGACGATTCCTTACTGCGGTGAGCTCTGGTGACTGATGTGGTCATGCAGTGCGTTCCCGAGCCAGCGGCGCATATCGGAGTAGGGAGAGAGGAACGCCGCGTGGAAAGTGTCCGGGAAGACCTGGAGGGTGACGTCGTTCCCGGCCTCATGTAGCGCTCGCGCATAGGCGGTGACGTCGTCGATGACCGGATCGAGTTCGCCGACCGCGATGATGGCCGGGGGGAGGTCGTCGAGTCGCTCCGCCTCGAGCGGCGTGGCGTACAGACGCTCGCCGCTCCGCTCCATCGGAATGGAATCGCCACGGTAGCTCTGCCAGGCCGACCGGAGAAGTTGGGCGGAAGGGAATGCGGTGGGATCTCGCCGATAGGACGGCGCGCGACACTGGGGGTCGAATGGCGGGTAGGCGAGAACCTGTGCGGCCAGCGGCATGCCGCGATCACGCCGGACCAACGCGGCACACGCCGCGATGGTGCCGCCTGCGCTGTCGCCGCCGACAGCCAGGAGCGGGCTCTCCCCATCGTCGTTGGCCTCGGCCCAGGCCAGCGCGGCCAACACGTCGTCGAGCTGGGCGGGGTGACGGTGCTGCGGTGCCAGCCGGTAGCCGACGCTGATCACTGTCCAGCCGGACACGCAGGCGAACTCTGTCGTCGCCCCGTGCCACTGGTCCAAGGAACCCGTGATCCAGCTGCCGCCGTGGGCCCAGACCAGTAGGCCGCCAGAGCCGGCCTCGGGCTGGAAGATCCGGATGGGTATGAAGTGGGTCCCCGCATCGATGGCGAGGTCCGCGCACCGCACTCCGTCGCCCCCCATCAGACCTCCTGATGCGCGGCACGCGCAGAAGTGGGCTTGTGCAGGAAGGCCAGACTGGTGAGGACGCCCACCAGCACGATGGCGGCGTTCACCGCGATGGCCACCTTCAGGCCGCCGAGCATGGCCGCCGCACCGGTGCCGACGATCGCCGACGTGGAGATGGCACTCATGATCGGGGTGCCCATGGTGATGCCGATCTGCTGGGTCATGGTGGCCAGGCCGGTCGCCAGGCCCTGCTCACGGTTGGGTAGGCCGGAGGTGGCGGTGACCATGAACCCGACAATGACCAGCATGTTCCCGACACCGCCGGCGAAGGTGGCCACAAGGAGCAGCCACATCGAGGAACGGTCGTCTCCCAGCCCGAGCAGGGCGGCAGTGAAGATGGTCTGCACCAGACCACCGGTGATGAGCGTGGAGCGGGTACCGATCCTGCCGATCACCTTCGGCGCGATCGAACCGCCGACCACGGTGCCGAGACCGAGCACACCAAAGGAGAGCCCGGCTGCCAGTGGCGAGAAGCCCAGAACGTTCTGCAGGTAGAGCGTCAGCAGGAAGACCAGGGAGGTCTCGGTCAGGAACGCGATAAACCCTGCGATGTTCCCCCAAGCGACTGTGCGCTTGCCCAGCACTCCCAGCGGCACCAGGGGTGCGACGGCCCGCCGTTCGACGAGGTAGAACACCACCAGCAGCAGCCCGCCGACGGCCAGCGGGCCGAGGGCGCTGGTCGCGCCCCAGCCGTGTTCTCCGGCCTGGGTGAGGCCGAAGACGATGGCGAGCAGTCCGAGGGTGACACTGAGCGCGCCGGGAACGTCCAGCTTCGGCCTGCTCGCCGGCCTGGACTCTTTGATCACGGTAGGTGCCACGATGAGCACGAGCGCGGACACCGGTACGTTGATGAAGAACGCCCACCGCCAGGAGAGCAGGTCGGTCAACAGTCCACCCAGGATGGCGCCGGTGGTGAAACCGGCAGACATCAACGCGCCGTTGAGGCCGAGTGCCCGTTCCCGCAGGGGACCCTCCGGGAACGACGTGGTCAGCAGGGAAAGCCCGGCCGGGGTGACCGCCGCGGTGGCCAGTCCCTGGAAGATCCGAGCGATGATCAGTGCTTCTGGACTCTGCGCCAGGCCGCCAATCAGCGAGGCGGCACCCAGGACGACAAGCCCGCCCAGAAAGATGCTGCGGCGGCCGAGGAGGTCCGCCAGTCTGCCGAACAGCAAGGTGAACCCGGCGGCGCAGAGCGCGAAGGCGGTGGCGATCCACTGCAGATGCGCCAACGAGAAGCCCAGCCCTTCACCGATGACCGGCAGGGCAACGTTGAGGATGGAGAAGTCCACGGCCAGCATGAACTGGGCAGCCAGCAGGATGACCAGCACCAGCAGCAGCCGGGGAGTCAGCCGTTGGGGCGCGCTCTGGGACGCGGCCTTGGCGGCGATGTCGGCGGTCGACATGATCGTGAGAGCCTTTCCTCTCGGTAACTATGACGAGAAAAGGTTCATCCGTTTCCCAGTGGTCAACCAGAACCGGGATCAGGCTGGCATCCGGGAAGGTAGTCATTTCATGACCAGGGTTCCGCTGGCACTCCGCTGTTCTCAGCACGCATCATGAAACCCGTGGACAGAGCGAAGGAACTGGGAGACTTTCTCAAGAGCCGGCGGGCCAAACTGAATCCCGAGGAGCTGGGGCTGAAGGCGTACGGCACGCGCCGACGGGTGTCGGGGCTGCGCCGCGAGGAACTGGCGATCCTCGCCGGCGTGAGCGTGACCCACTACACCCGCCTGGAGCAGGGCCGAGCGGCGGGCGCCTCCGATGCCGTGCTCGACGCGCTGGCCCGCGCCCTCCAGTTGACGGAGGACGAAACGGCCTATCTCAAGCATCTCGCCCGGCCCTCGGCGCCCGCGCGGCCGGTCCCGCCGCGGCCCGAACACGCGAGTCGCTCGGCCCGGCAACTGCTGGAAGCGATGGCAGAGGTGCCCGCTCTGGTGCTGGACCGCAGGAACGACATCCTGGCCTGGAACCGACTCGGCCACGCGCTGCTCGCCGGCCACATAGACCCCGCGGCCCCCGACAACGCGTCTGTACGGCCCAACCTGACCCGAATGGTCTTTCTTGATGAGCATTTCCGCGAGCTCTACCCGAACTGGCCTGAGGAAGCCACGCTCGCCGTCGCCTCCCTGCGCCTGGTGGCTGGACGTCATCCGGATGACCGCAGGCTGGCCGAGCTCATCGGCCAGCTTGTCATCCAGAGCGAGGAATTCGCCGCACGCTGGGCCCGGCATCCGGTACGAACGTGCACCTCAGGCATCAAGCAATTCTGTCACCCAATCGTGGGCTCGATGGAGCTCTACTTCGAGAACCTCCTCATCCCCGGCAGTTCGGGACAGCGCATCACCGCCTACAGCGCCGCATCAGGTTCGCCCTCTGAGACCGCACTGCGTCTTCTCAGTCTTTCCGCCCAGGAGTTTGAACCGGTGATGACAGCCAGCGAGCAGGCGGATGCCCGGCGGCAGGACGCGAATCCGCGTTCCGAAATGGGGCTTTAGTCTGCAGCCGAATTCGGAATGTTATGGTCTCCAGCGTATTTTGGTGTACGAAAGGGGCGCTCTTGTTACTCGGCAGCACACGAGATACGGCACCGGTTGACGTACACGCAGTGGATGCCTTGGCCGATGAGGTCTTCGCTTCCCTGTCTCGGGTCGACCAAAGGCGGTGGGCTCGTGTCTATCTACGGGGACTGCTGCTCACCCAGGGAAAGAAGTCCATGCGTCGCCTCGCCGAAACGGCCTCGGGGTCACCGTCATCCTGGCATTCGCTGCAGCAGTTCATCAACGGAAGCACCTGGAGTTGGGATGCGCCGCGCCGTGCGCTGGCCGCGTGGGTGGAGCAGCGAGCCTCTGTTCGCGCGTGGACGATACCGCAGATCACGCTCTCCAAGCGGGGCGATCGGCTGGTTGGGGTGCATCAACGGTTTGACTCCCAAACAGGGCGCACGGTGAACTGCCAGGCGGTGACTACCCTGTTCCTCTCCTGCCCTGGGGCGAACTTCCCAGTGGACTGGCACTTGCACCTGCCCGAGGAATGGGTCAAGGACGACCAACTGAGACAGGAGGCACGGATTCCCACGACGGCTACCTCGGAGCCGAGCTGGCAGCTCGCCCTCGATCTCATCAAACGTTCGGTGCGACGGGCGGGAAGGCCGAATGTGCCCATAGTGGCTGACCTGAGTGAAGCCGGCGAGCTGGGCGCTGCCATATCCACGCTTGAGTCGCTCAAGGCCGGCTTCGTCATCGCGGTCAATCCCCGGTTGAGGGTGGCCGCTGATGAAGTACCCCGGATGCACCGCTCCGGTCATTTTTCTCAACACGGTGCCGCTCTCAGTGCGTCGAGATGCCTGGAGCTGTACCGCCGCCGGTACGTGTACACGGCCACAATGATGGGTGACAACGGTGACTTCCGCCAAACGCAGATCCTGTCAGCATTGATCCGCCTGCCCGCCAGCCCCCGGCATGTCTATCGGTTGTTCGCCGAGCCGGGCGACGATGTTCCCGAGCAGAGCCCCATCTGGCTGACGAATCTCACAGAAAGACGGCTGGAGGAACTCCTCGAACTCGTCGTCATGCACGCAAGCTCAAAGGTGACGGTGAACTGCATGAACGAGCGTTTACAGTACCTCGGCTTCTCTGGCCGCTCCTACCCGGGATGGCACCACCACACGACCCTTGTCTCCGCCGCCTACGCCTACTCGCGCCTCGCTCACCCGGCTCTGCCTGCCAGAGCCGCGGCCTCCCAAATCGCCTGACAAGGTGCCAGGAGAACTCATCCGAACCTGTCAGTTACCCCTGGAGGTGTTCAGGCAGACAGGCATACCGGCGAACGGTCAAGGGCCTGATCACCGATCTTGGTGATCAGGCCCTTGACCTGCAATTCCCGCCGGTTACCCCGCGCCAAGGTCAAGCAGGCCGGAGTTCGCGATGAGTACCCCCAACTGGCAGCGACTGCGGGCACCTAGCTGCTCGTAAACCTTGGATATATGGGCGCGGCAGGTACGTACGCTGATGCCGATGCGCTTCGCGATGACCTCATTCGTCTCGCCGTCGGCCAAAAGCCGAATGATGGACATCCGGATACTGGTCAGCGCCTGCTCGTTCGCGGATGCTCGATTCTCCTCGAGGAACGGCGAACCCAGCTTCCAGAAACACTCGAAGACGCTGACCAGTGAGGCGATGACCGCAGGGTGCTGCACGGCCAGGCCCGTCTCGCGGTCGCCGTAGGCCATCGCGCCCCAGCATGGCAAGGGTCGACGGCCATGCGGCGTCGAGGGCGGCCGCGCCGAGGTCGCCATGTCGGACGAGCGGCTGCATCACTGGCTCGCCCGGCTCGAAGCCTTCGGGCTGCTGTGAGCACAGTCTTCGGGCAACTGCGCTACGGTGCGTCGGACTGACAGCGGATCGATCTGTACGCTCCGGATCCGCCGCCGACCACCTCCGCGGCCGGCTCCGGGCGGCTTCCACCCGCTGTGGTACTGGTCCACGGTGGCTCTGGCGCCACGAACGCACTGCCATGGACCTGGAACCCCTGGCCTGCGCGCTGGTCGAGCTCGGCTACCGCGTCGCCGTGGTGGAGTACCGGCCCTGCTGGGACGGCGGGGCCTGGCCGACCGCGGTCCACGATTGCCGGGACTCCCTGCGGGCCCTCGCCAGCCAGGGGGAGCACTGGGAGGACGCCGTGCTCGTCGGGCATTCCGCCGGGGCACATCTGCTGTTGTCCGCGGTGGCCGGATCCGGCGCCGCATCCATGCTGCTGCTCGCGCCGGTCGCCGAGCTCGAACGGGCGGCGGCTCTGGACGTAGGCAAGGGCGCGGTGGCCGGCTTCCTCGCCGCGCACCTGGCTTCCGGCGGCGGTATCGCCGACGCGACGCCCCGGATCACCGCACGCGACGTCGAGTCGGTGACCGTTGTCGCGGCCGGGTGCGACCAGGCCGTGCCCGCAGAGCTGACGGACCATCAACAGCTATGGCTGGAGTCTCAGGGCGTGCCCGCCCGCCTGGTGCAGGTGGCCGGCGCACGCCACATGCACCTGGTGAACCCCGACCGCCCGGCGCACCGCACGGTTCTGCGGGAACTGGCCGAACTCGCCTCCCGCATTCCGGCCCCGGGAGGAAGACGATGACCGCAAGTACCGTCGAGGAACAGCCGGTTGACGCCAGGGCGGGACAGGGCGTCCGCTCCGCGGTGCCGTCCAGGGCGTTCGACTCGCTGACGGCCGATCCGCGCAAGCAGGCGGCGTACCGGCTGGACACCTACGCTCGCGAGGGGCTCGAACTGTTCCGTTCGCCCGGCGCCCGCGCCTGGCTGCAGGCCACGACCTTCGTCGTCCTCAAGCCGGACGCGGTGGCCGGCCGCCGCTGCGGCCTGATCCTGGACGTGCTGGGGGAGGAGGGGTGGGTACCGCTCGCGGCCCGGCTCTTCACCTTCGACCCGCTGCTGACCCGCGAGATCTGGCGGTACCAGTTCAACGCGGCCTCCCAGCAGCGCATCGCGGTGGTCGATCACCTGCTGGGCTCCGGGCCCTCGATGGTCGTGCTGCTGCGGGACACCAAGCGGGACGCCGGCCTTCCGGCGAGCGTGCGGCTGACCGCAGCCAAGGGCGCCGCGAATCCGCTGGTGTGCGTCCTCCGCCCGCGCCCCCGAAGCACGCCGGCGGTACCGGGACCGGGCCCGCGCGTGGCATGACGGGCTCGCTCGTAGGCTCGAGGCCTGGGAGGAGCGCAACGGCGAGTTGGATCTGGTCGTTCTCGCATACCACCGATGGATCGAGGGTGACCTCCTGACCCGTTACGCGGGCACGATGATCAACCAGCATCCGGCCGACCTCTCCGACCTCGACGACAGCGGCGCCCGCAGGTTCACAGGCAAGGACCCGGTCCGCTCGGCGATGGCGGCAGGCCGCACGACGACACGCACCTCCTGCTTCGCCGTCGACGAGACCCGGGACGGCGGTGCCGTACTGGCCATGGGACCCCAGGTGCCCGTGCAGGGCAGACAGGCGGCCGGTGAACCGGCACCGCGCCGGAACCTCTCCGGCCGCCTGAACCGTCGCGAGTCTTGAACCCTCGTGCGTGAGCGCTCGTGGCACCAGTGCTCCGAAGGAGGCGCAGGGCGTTACAGTCCACCGGCGACGTCGAGCAGGGTCCCGGTGACATAGCCGGCCTCAGGTGAGAGCAGCCAGGAGACGGCTGCGGCGATCTCGGCGGGTTGGGCAGGCCGACGCATCGGGATGGATGCGGCGACTCGCTGGGGCCGGTCGGCGTCTCCGGCACGGGCATGGATCGTGGTGTTGGTAGTGCCGGGGCATACGGCGTTCACGTGGATGCCTGAGGATGCCAACTCCTTGGCCAGGCCGACGGTGAGAGCGTTGATCGCGGCCTTGGTGGCCGCATAGACGACGTACTCATGAGGTGCGCCGGTGCGTGCGGCGATCGAGGACACGTTGACGATGTCGCGACGTTCGCCCGACGGCCGATCGCTCCAGCGTCGTGCTGCCTCGCGGCACAGTCGTGCGGTGGCGACCAGGTTGACCTCGGTGATGCGTCGCAGGTCGTCGTCGCGCAGCGACGTGAACGGGCCCAGCGGTCCGGTCACTCCGGCGTTGTTGACCAGCGCGACCAGTTTCCCCTTCGACTCGGCGAGATCGAACAACCGGGCGGGCGCGTCAGGGGCGGTGATGTCGAGGCGGACTCCCCAAACCGGTGCGCCGACCCCGCAGGCTCGCTCCACTTCGGCCGCATCGGTATCGGACGCGGAGTGGGTGAAGAGCACCGCCCGGCCCTGCCGGGCGAGGCGTTCCACGATCTCGCGGCCGATGCCCCGGCTGCCTCCGGTCACGATCACGACGGGAAACGGGGACGCTGACGTCATGGCTGTCGGCTGTCCTTTCATTGATGGTTCAGGTCCGCCGTGCGATGGCCACGGCGAACAGGCCGAGAACGGTGAAGCCCATGGCCGCGGCCCGATAGGAGCCCAGCGGAATCATGTTGAGGGTCACCGCGTAGAGCCCGAGGGCGGAAAGAGCCAGGGCCAGGCGAGTGTCGCGGAAGAGCCGGCCTCCATGCCCAGCCCGCCTCCGGGAACTCTGTGGTTTCGCGGGCGACCAACAGGTCACCATCACTGTTGTAGGGCCCTCGCGCCAGGCGGTCTTGAACGATTGTGCCGACCAGATGTCGCCTGGTTACGTTGATGATGACCTCAGGCCGTGAACCACAAGCGCAGCTCCATCGCAACCTGTTGCTGTACCGGAGCATGGAGCTGGATCGACAGCAGCAAGGATGGCGACTCCCACCAGAGTCAGCAACCCTGGATGCGGGAGATCGCAAGCATGCTCGAAGGCTCTTCTGCCTTCCGGCGATTATGGTGTCCCGATGAAGGTCATCACGAATGCGGGTCGCTTCTGCGCCACGAATCAAGCAGCGTACGAAGAACATCTCCGCGTCCCATGCCTCAGCCTCGGAACCTACTCGATCCCTGCAGGCCGGCTCGACCCGCAGAAACCCCATACCGAAGATGAGATCTACGTCGTCCTCGCCGGGCACGCCAAGCTATGGACGCCTCGGAGCACCGTCGAGGTCCAAGCAGGCAGCGTCATTTTCGTCCCAGCAGGGGAGGAGCATCGTTTTATCGAGGTCGATCGAGATCTCACCGTTCTCGTGGTTTTCGGTCCAGCCGAGCAGACAGCAAACGAGGCGGATCCAGAGTAAGCAGTCCAGGGATCACGAACAGGGTGAGGACGGAAGGCTGACCCGCCGGGCCATTGCCCGCCGGCCGAGCAGGGCGGGCCCGGCTTCGCCGCGAGAACAAGATCCTCCGCGAGGAGAAGGAAATCCTGCCCTTCTGGCGGCCGATCTGGCCTTTCCGCTCGGCGTCGTCGCGTTGGGCTTCGAGGGTGGGCCGGAACTCGAGGGTGGTGACGAAGAAGGTGCAGGACTCGCAGATCGACTCGTGACTCGTACCGCTGCCCATCACATCTGAAACGGATGGTTAGGATGGGCGAGGTGCGCCGGGAAGCCTGGTCGGCAGGTTGTTGATTCCGACCCTTGCCTGGAGCCGACCATGTCCGACACCCCACGTCCGACGTTTCGTCTTTTCACCCGCGGTTCACAGGCCGAGTCCGGTCGGATCGCCGATATCCTCCGCAAGGAGACCATCGGCGGGACATTGCTGCTGGCCGCCGCACTCCTCGGTATGGCCTGGGCCAACTCCCCCTGGTCGAGCTCCTATGAGTCGCTGCGCGCTTACACGGTCGGGCCCGCTGCGCTGCACCTCGACTTGTCAGTCGCCACCTGGGCTTCCGACGGGCTACTGGCCGTCTTCTTCTTCGTCGCCGGGCTGGAACTCAAACGCGAATTCGTCGCCGGTGACCTGCGCGACCCGCGGCGTGCCGCGGTGCCGATCGCGGCGGCGATCGGCGGAGTGATCGTCCCCGCCGTGCTGTATCTGCTGGTGAACCTCAACGCCGACACCGGATCGCACGAGGGGTGGGCGATCCCCACCGCCACCGACATCGCGTTCGCGCTGGCGGTGCTCGCGGTCGTCGGCCGGTTCCTGCCCTCGGCGCTGCGCACCTTCCTGCTCACCCTCGCCGTGGTCGACGACCTGCTGGCCATCGCCATCATCGCGATCTTCTACACGGCCCATCTGTCCGTGGTCCCGTTGCTGACGGCCCTGGCTCCCCTGGCCGTCTTCACCGTGCTGGTCCAGCGTGGGGTGCGCTCGTGGTGGCTGCTGCTGCCGCTGGCCGCGGCCACGTGGGCGCTGGTGCACTCCTCGGGCGTGCACGCCACGGTCGCCGGGGTGCTGCTCGGCTTCGCCGTACCGGTCCTGCGCGGCGAACGGGCCGGGAGGCCGGACACTGGACTCGGTCTGGCCGAACACTTCGAGCACCGCTTCCGGCCGATATCGGCCGGGGTGGCCGTACCGATCTTCGCGTTGTTGTCCACAGGCGTGTCCCTGGGCGGGGTGGGCGGACTGGGCGCGGCGCTGACCGATCCGGTGACTGTCGGCATCGTCGTCGGGTTGGTCGCCGGTAAGCCCCTGGGAATCATGGCCGCGACCTGGCTGGTGGCCCGCTTCACCCGGGCAGACCTGGACGAGGGCCTGGCCTGGATCGACGTGGCCGGACTGGCGATCCTGGCCGGCATCGGGTTCACTGTGTCCCTGCTCATCGGGGAACTCGCCTTCGGCGCCGACCCCATCCGTGACGCTCAGGTCAAGGTAGCGGTCCTGACTGGTTCCCTCGTCGCGGCACTGCTGGCGGCGGTGCTGCTGCACCTACGCAACCGCGCCTATAGCGGCCCGCAGGACGGCGAAGCGGGTAATGACCAGCGTGCCGCCCCGCCGAGAAGCTCTCGAATGTAAGCGCGGGCTGTATCGCTCAGGTAGAAGCGGGATGGGCGACGAGGGTCACCCGGCACGGAGGCTTCTTGGGAGACCTTTCCGAGCTCCAGACCCGGCGACTTCCCGGTCGGCGAACGCTGGCTCGTGAGACCCAATGTGATCATCGACGATATGGTCGAGCATCCCGCCGTCGGTGAGGTCGGCCGAGTGCTTGTGGAGATCACCCGGCGCGGCCGCGCCGCTGCGCGGGCAGGGCTTGATGAACCTCGTGAACCAGACCCTGCCGCCCATCTGCTCTCGGAGTGGCTATGGGGAGTCTTGGCGCATGTCGCTGCTGCGGGAGCCGCTTGGCCTGGAAGATGACCAACTGGCGGGTCGCTCCCTGTTCTTCATCGGCGTGGGCTACAGAGGTAAAGCCGGGGGTCGGCCGAGCCGCGGTTTCGTGGATTCCGTGCCCCTCATGGCACCGGAGGACACGCACGTCGCCGAGTACAGGTGGCGACTGACTCAACTCGGCAGACGCCACATAGCGGCGTACCTCAACGTCTATCGGCAGCTCTGTCCGCGCGTCAATACCACAGGACTCGATGTGCGCGCGAGCGACATACCATAATTGAATAGCTCCTTCTCCTTGCGGAATATGCCGGGGCCGTGGTGTGGCCCACAGGTCGAGGGCGATTTGGGACGCCAGCATGTTTTGCGCCGCTCGCTCGGTGGCTTTCGTGCTCTCCAACTCGGCGAGCTGGGCCCGGTCGACCGCTTCCCGCGCCTCCGGGGTGCTCCGCAGTACTCTCCCGAATTGCGAGCCGAAGTCGTCATACGTGTTGGAGGACGGGCACACGTGCGCGCAGGCCGCTCGCGATTTCAACCTGGTCGCGGAAACGATTCGCAACCGGGTGAACGTCGAGCAGGAAAGGCGCAAGGCTCGACTTCTTCGCCACTTACCCTGCCTTCCGGGCTCACAAGAACCCTAATTGGGTCCGTGTCCGAAATTCTCTGGGCACCCCACCACGCCCGCCCGGAAATCCACGGTCCACGGCTGTCGCAATCACCCGTCCGGGCACGTCGTCCACGGTCGCCACCAGATGACCGGCGAGCCGCGCGCGGAGAATGGACACCAGAAAACTCCGGTCCCCGGTTGCGCAACAAGCGCTTCTCATGGCAATCTGACTTCACTCTCAACGGAGAGTCGGCACGGACTCTCCTAAGGGGAGAAGTGTATCCGTCCCCCATCCCTATCGTCTTCACGGAGATCACCACGGGTTTGCCGTTGCCCGGTTCGCGCAGTAAAGGTGTTTGCTGGTGAGGACCACGGCGATCTCACCGCCCGGATCGTTCCGCAGTTCGTCGGCTCCATCCTGGACAAGCTCGTAGATCTGACGCTCGCCGTAGCCGCCTTCCTTGATCGAGAGAACGGCAGTAGCGCTTCGACACTATTCGTCACAAAGAAGCAATCGGAATCCGACGTGCAAGTGATTCTCGACGAAGGGCACAGGCTGTTCGGTGAGAACCGCGTACAGGAGGCCATGGGCAAGTGGCCCCGTTTACGCGAACAGTATGGGGACACCGCTCTGGCTCTCATCGGCCCTCTCCAGCGGAACAAGATTCGGGATGCGGTGAAACTGTTCGACCGAATCGAATCCTTGGATCGTCTATCCCTGGCGACAGCATTGGCGCAATATCGCGACGATCACGGAATAGCATTGCCCGAAATGTACATCCAAGTGAACGTCGGCCGTGAAGCCCAGAAGTCGGGAGTTGATCCGGAAGCCCTGTTGCAATTCCACCGTAGCTGTGAGATGGAGCTTGGTCTGGAGATCTCGGGGCTAATGGCAATACCGCCGGCGGCCGAAGACCCACGCTCCTACTTCCGTACTCTCGCAAACCATGCGATGGAATTGGGAGTGCCGAACATCAGCATGGGGATGTCGGGCGACTTTGAGACAGCCATCACTTGCGGGAGCACACAGGTTCGGTTGGGTACTGTCATCTTCGGTGAGCTGAAGAAGTAGACAGGTGCCATTCTTTCTCGCCTTCGCATTCCTGTCGGCATTTGTCGACGTCTTCGTGGCGAACAGGCTCCAAGGCGGATCACCTCTGGCAGTCGCTGCGATCAGCTTTACAGCAGTCATATTGGTGGCCCTTGGGGTTTGCCGATTCACGGGCGGTATTCGCAGGACACAAGCAGCGTGGAGCAAGCATCGGCGCACATACGTCTATTTGAACATAAGCTCGGTCGTAACGTGGGTATCGTTACTCTTTGCGTTACGGTACTCGGAGCCTGCAATAGCGAATGTTATATCGATTGCGTCTACCCCCGCAGC
>NZ_BOOG01000054.1 GCF_016863115.1 Sphaerimonospora thailandensis | reverse complement strand
GGGAGGCCGCTTGACGTACCGTGTTGCTTGATGGCAAGTCCACCGACAAAGCAGAACTGCGAGACCCCCTAAAAGGCCCCCCTCTTAACCCCTTTTCGATCGCCCATCGGGAAGCAGGTCGGACATGCGCAAAGCAACGCCAAACGTAAGACTTCGGACATGGCGTAACCGCGCAAATTTGTCCCGGGCCGAAATGGCGAAAGTGGTCAATCTGTCGGCCAGCGGCATCAAGTACGGCCTGACCTGCGATGAGGAGCGCATCAGAAGGTGGGAGGCCGGTGAAGTCTCCTGGCCCCGCGAGCCGTACCGACTGGCACTCGCCGAGATCACCCACCACGACCCCGAAGATCTGGGTTTCGTCCCCGTCAAACGCGTCCGAGCCACAGTCGCGCCGGTCCCCGATACCGCAGTCAACCCAGAGCGCGAATATCCCATGCGGGTTGATAGCTGCATAATCAGCCCACACGCTATGAATCTCGTCGAATCCGGAAGAGACGAGGACAGCATGCAGCGACGCGAGTTCGTCGGCCTGGCCGGGGCCGCGCTGTTCAGTGCGGTAGTCGGGCAACCGGACAAGGCCCATCACATCCAATCGGACGTAGAGGCCCTTGCCACCGCCCTCGTCGACTACTCCGCCCCGTTGGACGGCGCCACGGACCTTCGAGCACTCGCGGCATCGGTCACAGCGGCCAAGCAGAACTACCAGGCATGCCGTTATTCCCAGGTGGCCGCTGCCCTCCCATCGCTGCTCCACAAGATCCGAACAGCATGCACAGTCCTGACCGGCGACGAACGGCTACGCGCATACGCCCTATCCGCCGAGGCGCACCACGTCGCCGCGTCCATCCTGCTCAAGCAGGAAGACAAGGGCCTTGCCTGGCTCGCGGCCGATCGCAGCGTCCAGGCCGCCCACACAAGCGGCAACCCCCTGATGATCGGATCAAGCGCCCGCATCATCACCCACGCCCTCATGGACGACGGCCACCACCGGGCGGCGACTGACATGGCCAGCACCGCCGCCCAGCGCCTGGACGCCGACCTGTCCCACCCTTCTCCCGATGACCTGTCGGTGTACGGCACGCTTCTCCTGAGAGGAGCCGTCGCCGCCGCTCTCCACGCCAACCGTCACACCGCGGCCGAACTACTCGACGAGGCCGAGCAGGCAGGCCGGCGACTCGGTCACGACGGCAACTACATGTGGACCGCGTTCGGTCCGAACAACGTCCTGTGCCACCGGGTGAACATCGCGCTCCGACTTGGCGACGCAGGAACGGCAATCGAGAACGCTCGCAAGATCGACATCAATGCCCTGACCATCAACGAGCGCAAGGCCACTGTCCTACTCGACACCTCCCGCGCGTTCCTCGCATGGGGTAAGCACGACCGCGCTCTGTACATCCTGCGCGCAGCCGGAGACATCGCCCCCGAGGAAATCACCGGACGCCCCGCCACGCTTAGGCTGGTCCGCGACATCCTCGCCACCGCGCCCGTCAGCGTTCGCCGCGAAGCGCGAGAGTACGCCGAATCCCTGGGAGTCAGCGCGTGACCGAACCCGGCAAGGTCCTCTACATCATCGTGTGCGCCGCAGGACCGGCAAGCGACGTTGGCCGCCTCGTGACGGAGGCCCAGCAGCAGGGTTGGACGGTCCAGATCATCGCCACCCCATCCGCACTCGACTTCATCGACGTCCCCGCGTTGGAGAAGCTGACCGGCCGCCCCGTCCGCAGCCAATACCGCAAACCCGGCGAACCCAAGTCCCCCAGAGCAGACGCCATCATCGTCGCCCCGGCTACCTATAACACCGTCAACAAGTTCGCCCAGGGCATCGCCGACACCTACGCCCTCGGCCTCTTGGCCGAAGCTCCCGGTCTGGGCATCCCGGTTGTCGTCCTGCCATTCGTGAACAGCGCCCTTGCTTCACGCGAGCCATTCCGCCGCAGCATTGAGACGCTTGGAGCCGAAGGCGTTCACGTCCTTCTAGGCCCCGGCCAGTTCGAGCCCCACGCCCCCAGCATCGGAGCCGAGGTCATCGACAGCTACCCCTGGCATCTCACCATCGCCCAGATATAACTCGACTTTCGCTCTTTTTCTTGATCGTTTATTGTGTCGCTTTTGTGGTGATTGGCGCGGTTTCATGGAGGGTGCGCATGATTGGCCGGGACACTCCCAACCTGCGGGCATACCGGTGTTGAGCGCATAAAAAGAGGAGCATCGGCGCTGTTCAAAACCCCGGATGCCGGAGACGCCGATGCCCTCGTCTGCGACTGTAGCGTTACCGCCCTCGCTTGTGGGCCTGTTGGAGCGATTTCGTCCCTGCTTCACCGCCCCGACGTTCGAGACGTTCTGCATGCTGATGGCCGGGTTCGTCGCCTGTGCGGGCACGCGGACGGTGTGCGGCATCCTGAGCGGGGCCGGGCTGGCCCGGGTGTGGCCGCACGATCGGGCGCACGCGTTCTTCGCCCGCCGCCGCTGGAACGCCCAGCAGTTCGGTCTCCTCGTGGCGCGGCTGGTGGCCGATCTGCTGATTGGCGAGGGAGAAGGGGCGCTGGTCGCGGTCGATGACACGCTGTTTCGCCGCCGGGGGAAGAAGGTGTGGGCGGCCTCGTGGTTCCATGACGGCTCCGCGCCCGAGGCGCACGCGACCGGGTACGGCAACAACTGGGTGATTGTCGCGATCGTGGTGCGGTTGCCGTTCATGACCCGCCCGGTGGCGTTGCCGGTGCTGGCCGGGCTGGTGAAGAAGGGCACGGTGTCGGCCTCACGGCTGGAGGTGGCCCGCCGCCTGGTCACCGCGCTCGCCGGGTCCCTGCCCGGCCGGCGGATCGATGTCGTGGGTGATGCCGCCTATGTCGGCGGCGTGTTGAAGACCAGGCTCCGGGTATCCAAGACCTGCCGGTCCACGTGCTGCAGCACGGCCTGCCTTGATCGTGGACGGACGCCGAACCCTGGAAACTCGATTGCCGTGTCTGCGCACAGGGCCGGATCATGCCGGGATGAGCCCAGAATCGCTTCCCTCCCCGCCACCCGCGGAGGGCGTACGGATCCCGTGGTCGGCGGTGCCGGAGGACCTGAGACTCGCCGTCGAGCGGCACCTCGGTGACCGGGTGACCGAGGCGGTCACGCAGTGCGGGGGCTTTTCGCCGGGGGTGGCCGCCCGGCTGCGGCTCGCCGGCGGCGGCCGGGCGTTCGTCAAGGCGGTCGGGCCGCGGCCCAACCCCCACAGCCCCGGCTTCCACCGCGCCGAGGCGAGGGTGGCCGCCGCGCTGCCGGCCGATGTGCCCGCACCCCGGCTGCTCGCCTCATTCGACCGTGACGGCTGGGTGGTGCTGCTGTTCGAGGACGTCGAGGGGCGTATGCCCGCCCAGCCCTGGGTTCCCGGCGAACTGTCCCTCGTGCTCGACGCGCTGGCCGGCCTGGCCGAGGCGCTCACCCCCGCCCCGGTGGACGTCCCGTCGGCCGCCGAGCGGTTCGACGACCAGTTCCGGGGCTGGCGACGCCTGGCCGCCGGTGACGGAGACCTCGCCGCCGCCCTCGACCCCTGGGCCGTACGGCACCTGCCGCGGCTGGCCGACCTGGAGGAATCCTGGGGCCGGGTGGCCGAGGGCGCCACCCTCGCCCACGCCGACTTGCGGGCCGACAACCTGCTGCTCACCGCCGATAGCCGGGTGCTCGTGGTCGACTGGCCCCACGCCTGCCTGGCCGCGCCGTGGTTCGACCTGCTCGGGATGCTGCCCAGCGTGACCATGCAGGGCGGGCCGCCGCCGGCCACGGTCTTCGACGACCACCCGATCGCCAAGCATGCCGACCCCGACGCGGTCACCGCGGTTCTGGCCGCGATGACCGGATACTTCCTGCAGAGAGGGCTTCTCCCTCCGCCGCCTGGCCTGCCCACGTTGCGTGCGTTCCAGCTCGCGCAGGGCAGGGCGGCGCTGGAGTGGCTACGACAGCGAACCGGCTGGAGGTGAGGCGGCGCCGCGCCCCCTGGGTGAGTCCGCTGGACAACCCACCTCCGGCCCGCATCGGCATTGGCAGCAGACCCGAGCCATCAGTCGGCCCACGAGAGAACGAATCGAGTCCGGGTCCGAACCAAGACTCGGACCCGGACCCAACCTGGAGACCCTGCGGGATCGCGGCGGCATCCGTCCTTGTCACCGTCACCACGATCAAGGGCAGCCATCACCGCCAGTACAGACGTCGCCCCTCGGCCTTCGGCCTCGTGGTCAGGAGCCGCCGTATGCGGCTACGTCCGCCGCCCACGAGCAGTCCCGGCAGGCGCAGGCGTCGTCTAGAGTGCCCCCGGATTCGGGCTTGCGGGCGTAGACATACATGACCGGCAGGTCGAAAGCGCCCGGCTCGCTGATCACCTCATCGAGACGAGCTGTGTAGCTCGCTTGGAAGGCTGTCAGCTCCCCAGAGCTGAGCGACGTGACGTCGGCATAGTGCGGGTTGACGATGTAGCTGCGCCACAGCGCTGATGTGCTCGCGGGTTGGAGAGCAATCACGTCCGGTACCGCTCGCTCGAAGGCGAATCCAGCCCGATTCACCGCGTCACGGCTGGCCTCCTCGGTGCCAACCTCGGCCATCGCGTCGGTAAGCGTGAGAGCGAAGTCGACGGCGCATTCACGGAAGATGCGGGCCGCGAGGGGAAAACCCGCTCGCATCGCGGAGAAGCCGAGCAGACCGCCCGGCTTCAACACTCGATGCCACGCCGCCAATGCCGCCCCAGCCGACAGGTAGAGCATGCCCGCGCAGCACAACACCGCGTCGAACGATTCGTCGTCGAACTCGTCCAGCGCCGTCGCATCCGCCTTCACGTAGCTCACGTTGGCCAGCCCGGACGCCGCCAGCAGCCGACCGGCCTCCCGGAGCATCCCGGCCGAGATGTCCACTCCGACGACCCGGCCCGAAGGGCCGACCGCCCGCGCCGCCGCCAGCGCGGCCAGCCCTGTGCCTGTGGCCGCGTCCAGCACCCGCATCCCCGGAGTGAGATCCGCGAGCGCCACCAGGCGCTCGGCATAGCCGACATGCCACTCCAGATGCCGGTACCTGCTCGCTCGCCCGTCGAAGTACGCCTCCACCCGCCTGTGATCCATGAGGCCATCATGACAATTACTGGTCCGGTTCGATTCCCGTCACCCGCTCGCAGGCGTCAAGGCCCAGGTAGGGACGGAATCCCCGACCCCTTGGCTTGATCGTTTCCAGCCTCTTTTCGATCTCCCGTGCAAAGCGAGCACGCCCGCCGAGCCGTCGCTCTGCTCGTGGGCCGCGCCGATGTGCCGGTCGATCGCCGGACCACGGCCTCGACGAGGATGCGTGGTGGCAACGAACTGCGGTTGATTCTTGCCACCCGCAGCGTGATGATCAGGAAAGGACAGTCGGCAGTAGCCGGAACGCGGGCACATGACGAGGCCGGATCATGGTGAAGTCACGCCGGTCGAGCGTCGCGATCTGAGTGACGGCGGCCAATCACTCGGCGATGGCGACGACGGACACATCGGCCGGGTCGAGACGGGCGTCCTTGTAGAGCCGGACGAGTTCGGCCATGCGCCGCACGTCTACAGGGAGCAAATTGACCAATTCAAACTCTGCCGTCACCAGATCAAGGAACTGCGCATGCACGGTGGGTCCCATGTGTCTGTTGATCGTCCACCCGACCTCGATCAGGACCGTCGAAGGTAGGAGTAGCGGGCCCTCCAGTTCCTCCAAGAGACGTACGCACGACGTGTGGTGCTTGTCATCACGGTCGACAACCGCGATCAGAGGGCCGGTATCGAGAAGAGTTGCGGTCACACTGACCGATTGAACCGCTCCGCCAGAAGATCCTCGACCCGTTCCGACAGATCACCCTGCCCGGAGGCACCGATTCCGGCGATCGACAACCGACGGCGCCGAACTGGTTCGGGGCCACCTTCCTCTGCGGCGTCCGCCAATTCCGGATCGGTCTTCACCAAACGCAGGAGACGACGCGCCTGATTCGGCGACAGCCGATCCACCAGGTGGTGAAGCTCCTCGTGCGCGTACCCAGCGCTCATGAGCACGAGTTTACGCTAGCGGTTCCGCTCGCGACAGCAACGTGGAGCAGCCTCATCCAGGTTGTCCCGCTCGATCTGCCGCTGGGCCGCCATCTCCAGATACGCCGAGACGCCCCGCTTGCCGACCCGCTCACGGATCGCCTGCAGGGTGCCGGCGGTCAGGGTGACGGAGATGCCACTGGTGGGACCGTCACCAGGGAGGAAGTCCACGTCATCAGCCATGACTCCGAAGTCATACCATTGAAAATGCTATTTAAGGGATGTGCCCGCCGATCTTTCGTCCGGAAGCTCGCTCGGAGGGCCGGCCGGTACGGATCATGAGGTCCTTCGCCTTGGCGCCGGTGTCGGAACTGTGCCCGCCCACGTACCACGGACATGACCGATGTGTGCGTTCATCAGGCGTTCCAGGCCGTGACGGTCGCCTGCCGAGATGAGGTCGAGCATCTGGACGTGCTCCAGGGCCGATGCGTTCAGCTCGCCGGTCTCCGCGAGCCGGTTGAGCCCGAACAACCGGGCGCGGGCCCGGAGTTCGCCCACGAGTGAGACCAGTTCCGTGTTACCCGTCAGCGAGAGAAGCTCCAGATGGAACTCGCGGTCGTGCTCGATGTAGGAGATCAGGTCCAGCTCCCGCGCGGCGTCGACGATGCGCTGGGCCCACGGCCGCAGTCTGGCCAGGTCCTCCTCCGTGGCGACGCCGATCACCTTGACGGCCGTCGGCACTTCGAGCAGCTGCCGGATCTCGGTGAGATGGTCGAGCTCCCTGTCGGACAGCTCCTTCACCCGGAAGCCCTTGTTGCGCACCGTCTCGACGAGGCCCTCCTTGGCCAGGTCGAGCATCGCCTCCCGTACCGGCGTGGGCGACACGCCCAGCTACGCGGCGAGGGTCGGCGCGGAGTAGATCTCGCCGGGCCGCATCTGACCGGCGACGAGCGCCGCGCGTAGTGCCTGCGCGACCTGCGCGCGCACGCTGCGCTGGACGCTCAGGTCCGGCAACTCAAACGGCTCCGCCATGACCCACCCTCCCGACATCGCACGAGATTTTCGCCGAGCTCTCCCGACATTATGGGAGCGATGAGGCCTGGCGACGGCATGGAGCCCGGACGCGGCCGCGGCAGCGGCCGTTCCCGTAAAGGAGCAGGCAGAGGACCACTCCGCCGCTGTGGCAGGGCCCCGGGGAGAATGTCCATTGCCCTCGCCGCTCAAATCAGTAAATGTGTGCAATAGCAATTGCCCGACCCTCGGAGTCAACGATGACCGACAGGCTGAACACCGGAAGCCACGACCTTCCGATCACCGATGCGCTCTCGGCGTTCATGACGACCGGCTGGGCCGACACCAGCCGGACCGACATGCGGCCGCTGCCGCTCGCCGCGTACACCGCCAAGCGGCGCGCCGCCCTGGCCGCGCGCTTCCCCGGAGAGCGGCTGGTCGTCCCCTCGGGGACGCTCAAGGCCCGTAGCAACGACGACGACTACCGGTTCCGGTCACACAGCGCGTTCACCTACCTGACCGGCGCCCAGGAGCCTGACAACGTGCTGGTGGTCGAGCCCTCCGGCGCCGCGCGCCTCTTCATGCGGCCGAGGTCACCCCGCGGCGAGGGGCAGGAGTTCTACCGTGACCGCCGGTACGGCGAGTTCTGGGTGGGCCGCCGCCTCGACCTCTCCGAGGCCGAGGCGCTCTACCAGATCGAGTGCGTCCACATCGACCGCCTGCCGGACGCGCTCTCCGGGCCCGCCCGGGTGCTGCGCGGCGTGGACGCCTCGGTCGACGCCCTGGTGTCGCCCGGAGAAAGCGACAGCGAGCTCGCCTCCTTCCTGGCGGAGATGCGCCTCGTCAAGGACGAGTGGGAGGTCGCGGAGCTGCAGCACGCGGTGGACGCCACCACCCGCGGCTTCGAGGACGTGGTCCGGGCGCTGCCCACGGCGATCGCCCACCCGCGCGGCGAGCGGTACGTCGAGGGAGTTTTCGGCCTGCGCTCCCGGCTGGAGGGCAACGCGGTCGGCTACCAGTCGATCGTGGCCTCGGGAGCGCACGCCTGCGTGCTGCACTGGATCCGCAACGACGGCCGGTTGAACCCCGACGAGCTGCTCCTCCTGGACGCGGGCGTGGAAAGCGACAACCTCTACACCGCCGACATCACCCGTACGCTGCCGCTGTCCGGCCGATTCAGTCCACTGCAGCGGCAGGTGTACGACCTGGTCCTGGCGGCGCAGGACGCGGCGATCGCGACCCTGCGTCCGGGTGCCCGGTTCCGCGAGTTCCACCTGGCCGCGATGCAGGTGATCGCCGAGGGTCTGCACGACTGGGGCGTGCTGTCCAGCCCCGACCTGGAGAGCGGCCTCTACCGCCGCTACACCCTCTGCAGCAGCGGGCACATGCTCGGCCTCGACGTCCACGACTGCGCGGCTGCACGCGCGGACGCCTACCTCGACGGCATGCTGGAGGAGGGCCAGGTGCTCACCGTCGAACCCGGGCTCTACCTGCAGCCCGACGACCTCACGCTGCCGCCCGAGCTGCGCGGCATCGGCGTACGCATCGAGGACGACCTCGTGATCACAGCTGACGGCGCACGTCTCATGTCGGCGGGCCTGCCCAGGCGCGCGGATGAGATCGAGGCGTGGATGGCCGAACTGCTCGGCTGACCCACCTCTTCAATACGCGTCGGCGGCAGGCCCGCTCGATGAGCGACGTGCCCGGATCGGTCAACGCCGACAGATCGGTCACGATGCCGGTTGGCCACGATTCCGGGGGAAGGTGAGGTCAGGCTGCGCACGCGGCGCTAATACCTCCTGCCATTTTCACTTTATATCAGATCCGCGCGTCTCATGAGGCGCCAAAAAATGCTTCATACTCGCCCATTGCGAACCGACTCGACGAACGATGGAGGTACGGAATTGGGCTACGTGCTGGGGTTCGAGCAAATCGACTCGACGAATGTCGCAGACGTCGGCGGAAAGGGGGCGCACCTGGGCGAGCTCTCGCGAATCGATGGCCTCCGCGTGCCGGACGGCTTCTGCGTCACGACGGACGCCTTCCAGCGGGTCATGGCCGAGGCGCCGTCGATCGACGCTCAGCTTGACCATCTGTCGCGGGTGAAACCGGACGACCGTACGGCGATCCGCACCCTGAGCGCGGACATCCGCCGCACCATCGAAGGCGTCGCGATGCCCGACGATCTTGTGGCGGCGATCAGCGAGTCGCTCGCCCGGCTCGGGGAGCAGGCCCCCTACGCGGTGCGTTCCAGCGCGACCGCCGAGGACCTGCCGACCGCGTCCTTCGCCGGCCAGCAGGACTCGTACCTGAACATCGTGGGCCTGGCGGCGATCCTGCGGCACGTCCGGCGGTGCTGGGCCTCGCTGTTCACCGAGCGGGCGGTGACCTACCGGTGCCGTAATGGCTTCGACCACCGGAAGGTGCGGATGGCCGTAGCCGTACAGCGGATGGTGTTCCCGGACGCGGCCGGGGTCCTGTTCACCGCGGACCCCGTGACCTCGAACCGGAAGATCGCCACCGTGGAAGCGGGTTGGGGGCTCGGCGAGGCGCTTGTCTCCGGTCTGGCCGCCGGCGACGTCTACACGGTGCGCGACGACCAGGTCGTCACCACGGCGGTCGCCACCAAGCCGCGGTTCGTCCAGGCGTCGCCGGGTGGCGGCACCCAGGACGCACCGGTCGAGCCGCAGCGGCAGACGCAGCCGGCTCTGACGGATGGACAAGTCGTGCGCCTGGTGCGGCTGGGCCGGCGAATCGAAGCGCACTTCGGCCGGCCCCAGGACATCGAATGGTGCCTGGTCGGCGACGAATTCCACATCGTCCAGAGCCGACCGATCACCACCCTGTTCCCCCTACCCACGACGTTCCCCGTGCCCACGACGTTCCCCGCACCCACGACCGACGGCCAGGAGAACCACGTCTACGTCTCCGTCGGTCACCAGCAGATGATGACCGACGCGATGAAGCCGCTGGGACTCTCCCTGTGGCAGCTGACGACCCCACGGCCGATGCACGAGGCGGGCGGACGGTTGTTCGTCGACGTGGCGCCCGCCCTGGCGACACCCGCGGGTCGCGCGAGCCTTTTCGGAACGCTGGGGAAGTCCGACCCGCTTATTCGGGACGCGCTACAGACCGTCCTCGACCGCGGCGACTTCATCCGCTCGCTTCCTGACGAAGGTTCTGGCGAGGGTTCTGGAGCCGTACTCGGCGGTGACCCGCCCGCCCCGATCGAGACCGATCCGGCCGTCGTCACCCGGCTGATCCGACACAGTCAGGAGTCCGTCGCCACCCTGCGGCGCGAGATCCAGAGCCTGTCCGGGCCGGCGCTGCTCGACTTCATCCTGGCCGACATCACAGAGCTGAAGCGCATCCTGTTCGATGCGCGGAGCCACCAGGTGATCATGGCGGGGATGGAGGCGGCCTGGTGGCTCAACGACCACCTCGAGGCGTGGCTGGGCGAGAAGAACGCGGCCGACGCGCTCACGCAGTCCGTCCCCCACAACGTCACGTCGGAGATGGGGCTGGCGCTCCTCGACGTCGCGGACACGATCCGACCACACGCGGACGTCATGGCGTTCCTGCGCCGCGTCGCGGACGAAGGCCGGGATGGCGACGGCTTCCTGAACGAGGTGGCCGAGCTGGCCGGTGGACGGGATGCATGTGACGCCATCCGGGGCTTCCTCGACGACTACGGCATGCGCTGCGCGGGCGAGATCGACATCACCAGAACGCGCTGGAGCGAGCAGCCCGTCACGCTCGTGCCCACCATCCTCGGCAACATCAAGAACTTCGAGCCGGGCGCCGGCAAGCGACGCTTCGAACAGGGGCGCCAAGAGTCACGACGGAAAGAGCAGGAACTGCTGAAGCGGTTGCGCGCCCTACCCGACGGGGAGCAGAAGGCCGAGGAGACCAAGCGAATGATCGACCGTGTCCGCACCTTCGCCGGATACCGGGAGTACCCCAAGTACGGCATGGTCAGCCGCTACTTCGCCTACAAGCAGGCGCTGCTGCGGGAAGCCGATCGCCTCGTCCGGTCCGGAACCCTGCGCGAGAAAGAAGACATCTTCTTCCTCCGGTTCGAGGAGCTGCGAGAAGTCGTGCGCACCAACGACGCGGACGCCGGACTCATTCTGGAAAGGCGGGCGGCGTTCCGGTCGTACGAGGCGCTCACACCGCCCCGGGTCCTCACGTCGGACGGCGAGGCCGTCAACGGCCGGTATCGGCGTGACGACGCCCCGCCCGGCGCGCTGCCCGGCCTCCCGGTCTCGGCCGGGGTCGTCGAAGGCCGTGCCCGCGTCGTCATGGACATGGCACGGGCGGACCTTGAGGCGGGCGACATCCTGGTCACCGCCTACACCGACCCCAGTTGGACCCCCCTGTTCGTCACCGTCGCCGGACTGGTGACCGAGGTGGGCGGCCTCATGACGCACGGCGCGGTGATCGCGCGGGAGTACGGCCTGCCGGCCGTCGTGGGCGTGGAGCAGGCGACCCGGCTGATCCGGGACGGGCAGCGGATCCGTGTTCACGGAACCGACGGGTACGTCCAGATCCTCCCGCCGACTTCCCGGCCCTGAAGGGGCTTCGACGGTTCGACTCGACGCGCCGACCGGCGTGGCCGATCAGGTGGGCGGGCGGCGCTCAGGGACGCTTGGCCACGGTGAGCAGGAAACCGGTGTCGTCCAAGCCTTCCACGCTGTGCCGTACCGGAGGGATCACGAGCAGGTCGCCGGCCCGCCCCTCCTCGGACTCGTCCCCGGCATGCAGGCGCAGCCGTCCGTGCAGGACGAGCAGCGTCGCCTCGCCCGGGCTCTCGTGCTCCGCGAGCTTGGTGCCCGCGGTCAGGGTCACCAGGGTCTGGCGCAGCATGTGCTCGCGCCCACCGAAGATGGTCTCCGCGCTGCGTCCGGTGGGCGCGGTCTCGGCGCTTTTCAGGTGTTCCTGGACCAGTGAATCCAGCGACGTCTTCTGCATGGTTCGTCAGTATGCCCGCCAACGGTACGGCCTCCGCCCAGAGGGGGCATCCGATGGCGGGCATTCGATGGCGGCGCCTGTTACGCGCGCAGGTAGCGGCGTATGTCCTCGATTCCGTCGAGAGCGCGCCCGTCCACATCCGTCGTGTCCAGCCTCGCCCGCGCTGCCAGGGCTTCCGCCAACGCGATCGCCTCATCGCTGAGGGACCCGAAACGTCGGGCGACATGGCCCAGGCACAGACCGGCCAACCCGAGCAGTGGGCTACCCGCTGCGGCCCGCGTTCCCACCTCCAGGCAGCATTGCTCAACGAACCCACGATCGCCGTCGCTCAGCGCGATACCGACCAGGGCATCCACTGCGGCGGGTTCTCGCGACCGATCGTGGAGGGCACGACCCAAGATCTCGGCGACCTCGTCGTGGGACAACGCCTCGGGGGTCTCGAACCGGCGATCAGGACTCTCCACGCGAACAGACTACGCGCGCCACAGCGACGGAAGTCACGTACTGATTCCACATGCATGGCGGCCCACTCTTGCGCTGGGATCAGCCGAACTGGCATGGTGTGGGCATGATCGAGGGAAACGAGTCCCCCACTCAGCGGTGAGCATGGCCGACGAGCGCAGGGCGCTCGACCGCGTACCGTCCCTGTTCGACCACGCGTCCCGGCTTCACCGGCTGACGCCTGACCAGCCGCTCCCTGATGGGGGCCGCCACTATCCTCCCGGGGTCACCGACCACAATCACCGGGATGACATCACCGCCTCGCTAAGCGAACGCAGAGCGGCACTGCTCGCCCTGCTGGAGGCGTTCTTCGCCGATCCCGTCTCCGTGACCGCGCTCCATGACGGCATCCGCGATCTGCCGATCCCCTCGTGTGCGATCGACCGCATGACGGTGGAGGGGCTGCCCTGGCTCAAGCCGGACCTCGCCCGCGAGACGGGCAGTTGGCTCGTACGGCACTCAACCGATGTCCGCGCGGCGGCGACCGGCCTGCGTCTGCTGGTCGGCACCGCCCACCCGGAGGACATCCCGCTCATCCGAACCATCGGCCTGCTGCACCGCTTCGGCTGCGCGGCGATCGACGTGCTGGAGAAGATCCCCGGCGCGGCGATCCAGTTGGCGTGGCTGGCCGAGCGGTCGACGGGACGTCCCCACACCCAGGCCGTCATCGCCATGTGCCGATTGGTCGACCCCGTCACCTTCCCCTGGCTGCTCCGGCACGCCGTCGACGACCGCGGCTTGGTCGGCAGCCACGCCCGCCAGGTCGCCGAGACGGTCTCCCTGGCCGACGCGTTGGAAAGCGGCGACCCCGACGACGAGGTCACCGTCCATTCGGGCAAGCTCCTGCAGGCCATCGCCTCCACACAGGACTATTCCGTCCAACTGCACGAGTACGCGGACGCCTGCCGGGCCATCGCCGGCTTCGCCGTACGGGCCGGGCAGGCCAATCCTTCGCTGGACCTGCTGGCCGCGGCCGTCACCCTGGCTGAGGACCTGCGCACCGGCCACGCCGCCTGCCTCCCCTGGCCACCCGGCAAACGCGCGACCACGCTGGAGCGCCTGGAACGGCTGGTCGCCTCCCCGCGCTGGGCACAGCCCCTGGCGGAAGCACGCCGCTCACCCGACCCGATGACCCGCTGGCGAGCGGCATGGGCCGTACGAGCGATGCGTGCAGTCCCACGTGATTCCGATCTCGTCCCCCCGAGCGACGGCCGGTTCAACCGGCTCGCGATCCGCGTCGCCATCCCCGATCCCGCGATCGGCGAGCAGGTCGAGACCCGACTGCTGGTGGACGGCCGGCCTGTCGTCGCCGAGGCCTTCCGCAAGGGAGCGCCGCATGGGCCCGAGGACCTACTGGGCCTCCTGGCGGCCACCGCTGAACCCCGCGAGGTACAGCTGGCCGAGGCGTACTGCACCGAAGGCTGCTGCGGCGCCCTCCACGTGACGATCAGCCGCGACGGCGACACCGTCACCTGGGGGAACTGGCGTGCCTCCGGAGCGGCCGGCGCGCTGGAGTCCTTCCGCTTCCAGGCGGAGCAGTACGCCGAGACGATCGCCCGGGCCGTACGCGACCACGGGTGGGAGTGGGGCGCACGCAGCCTGGCTCGCAAGCTCAACCGCCTTCTGGCCGACGAACCCGGCCTGCTCGCCGCCTGGCAGTGCGAACCCGGCAGAGTGTACGCGCGGACCGACGAGTACGAGACGATCCGGATGTGCTTCTGGCACCCACGCTATCCATCGGGCCTCGATAGCGACGATCCATGGCTTCAGCTCGAATGGCTCATATCCGTGGACGACACCGACCTCGACGACCAGGCCGCCCGGATAATCGATCACCTGCGCCGGGTCGATCCCAAGTCTCATGCCGAAGTCGTCGGCGGCTCGCGGGAATTCGCCGACCGTCTCGGTTTCCCCTGGCCGTTCTGACCGCTGACCGGCGGTCGGTCCGCCTCCACCGTGATCGCCGGTGAGCTCTACCTCAGAAACTCCCGCGCACCACGTAGCCTGGTCCGAAGCCGCCGCTGAGTCACGCCGCACTCCAAGCGCACATCTATCGGGCCGGGCACGTCGGTGTCCGCCCGCCTGCCTGAAGGCAACTGGTCTGCGTCGAGGCCATCACGTCGGGCGATGAGCAGCCCCAGTTCGTAGTGCTGAAGCGGCCGCCGCGTTCACCCCCCGAGAATCCCGTGGATCTCTCTGCGGAGATGTGGGAGAGATCCACGCCAGCCACCTGAGCCGCCAGCTCGGCGCGGCGCAGCCGCAGGCCCGGTTCGGGTCGGCGCCGGCGTTGTTCATCCACCAGGTGCCGTCGCGCTGCACCCAGGCGAAGACCCGCCTGTAGCCATCCGCGAAGCCACGGAAAGGCGCTCGTCAGGGCGTCGTCGGCTGGGTGAGCAATGGGGTCAGCGCGCGCCGCATATCGGCCACCTCGCGAAAGAGCACGCCCGTCATCCCGAGAGCGACCGCCGCTTCCACGTTCTCCGCCCGGTCGTCGATGAACAGGCACCGCCGGGGATCGGCCCCCGCCCGTTCGGCGGCGATCTGGTAGATCCGCCGATCGGGCTTGACCACTCCGACCCGGGCGCTGCTGACCACCTCATCGAAGAAGTGGGTCAGCCCCAGCGCGTCCAGGTCCTCCTCCAGTTGGAGCGTCGCGTTCGACACCAATACCACCGGGACGTGCGCCTGCGCCTGCCGCAACAGGTCGAGGACGTCCTGCTCCACCGAGAAGGGCGCGCCGGTGAACGCTTCGCCCAGCTTCCGGGCCTGCTCAGGCGACATCTGTTCGGTGAGCGCGGCGACCATCGCGTCCACCCACTGCGGCACGGTGATCTCACCCACCATCGCGGGGCCGTCCACGTCCGGCGCGAAGGCGGTCCTCGCCGTCGTGCCCGGCTCGACACCGAAACCGCGCTCCAACTCGGCCACCTCGCCGGTGTCGTAGAAGCGGATCACACCGTCGAAGTCGCACAGCAGGGCGTCGAAAGGCAGTCGCACAGGTCCTCCCGTCAGGTCCGCGGCCGCGCACGCCGCGGTTGATCTCCATACTCGACCGCGAGAGCCTCATCCAACCAGCCACGCCGTACGCCGTCGAGCGCAGGCAACACCTCGGCGAAGTCGCGTTCACCCTTCGGATGCGAAGCCTTGTTCCTCGGCTCCAGGCGCGGGCCCGATGGCAACGGTCAAATCTCGGCCTCGCGGCGGGTGGGGAGGGCGTGCTCGCGGGCGATGGGGTTCCACAGGTACACGAACTCGGTCTTGGCCGCGGTGGCCGATTCCGACGCGCGGTTGCCCGCGTCGAACGCGGAGTCGCCCACGGTACGCCCCCGGCATCCGCTGGCCCGGAACCGCTTGGCCCACTTCAGGTACGCCTTGTCCGCCCGATGCGACGCGGTCAGCGCCCGGACGAGGGTGTCCTTGAGTTCGTATCCGTCGTCGAGGGCGTCCACGTCCAGTTTCTTGGCCTGGCCGGCCTGCTCGCCGCGCTGCCGGGTCACCTTTTCGATGGCGCTGACCCCCTTGCTCACCCCGGAGCAGCGCAGGATCTGATTGATGGCACGCTGTAACGCTCCCCGGCTGGGCTCGCTCCGGTCGAGCAACGCGTCGATGGCCGTCGCCTGGTCGTACGCGGTGGTTCCCGCCTCCGGCTCCGACTCTGAATCGGCGGACTCGCTCGGATCGGCAAGGGGTGCCATCGACGCCTGCGCGGCCTCGGCGGACGCCTGCTCCTGCGACTGGGCCGCGGAACGCGTCGAGTCCGCTTCCGACGTGTGCGCGCGCTGGAGGTTGACGACGACGAGCGTCCCGGCGATCACCACGGCTGCGAGGGCCGTGGCGATGAGCGGCACTCGTAGCCGTACCAGCGTGCTGGTCGCGGGCTGGATCAGGGTGGGCGGCACCCCGATGGACGTGGCGGGCGCCGGATCGGGCGGCATGACCGCCGTGGCGGGGGTGAGACCGGGCGGCATTGCGGCGGTGGCGTCTGCCGGGTCCCTGACCCACCACTTCCAGTACGGCGGGGCTTCGGGCCAGTCGTCCTCCGGGCCCGCCCAGGCCGCCGTGGGCGCCCACCCGTCCGGAGGGGACGGCCACCCCGGCGGTGCGTTGAAACGCCAATCGGGACCGGGGCGCGGGGGAATGCTCACAGGACCCACTTTAGAGCGAAAGGATCATTGCGGGGAGATTATCCCCATAGAGGGATGATGGCGACAAGAGGTCTCATACATCAGACTTGAGGCTGATGGTGACGCAGAGGTCAAGTAGGCTCCCGATCCCTCCCGGCCGAAACCACCGCGATACTGGCACGGGCGCGCCCAAGACCACGCCGTTTCGGATCCGGCCGCAGGACCGGCGGACGCCTCGTACTCCCCGACGTACATCCGGTGTGAAACTTAATGTCTGATTTACCCGGTAATGTGCATAGATGACGGCCTTCATCGACGCGTACCTTCACCGGCTCGACCTCGATAATCTGGCGGGTCAGCCGCCCAGCGTGGCCAACCTCCACACGCTGCACCGGGCTCACACGGAGCGTGTGCCGTACGAATGCCTGGAGATCTGGCTCAACCGTCGCACCACCGTGGACCCGATGGAGTCGGCGCGGCGGATCCTGCGTGATCGCGGCGGCTACTGCTTCCAGCTCAATGGCGCCTTCTCCCTGCTGCTGGACGCCCTCGGCTATCAGGTCACCCGGCACGTCGGCGGCGTGCAGGGCACCGCGGACGATCCCGCCGAGGCCGACGCCGGCCACCTGGTCCTCACCGTGTCCGGGCTGCCGTCGGAGGACTCGCCCGACGGCCGCTGGCTCGTCGATCTCGGCATGGGCGACGGCCTGCACGAGCCCCTGCCGCTGACCGAGGGGACCCATCGGCAGGGACCGTTCCAGTACGGCTTGCGCCCCTCGCAGGCCGAGCCCAGCGGGTGGCGGTTCGACCACGACCCGCGCGGCTCTTTCGTCGGGATGGACTTCCGCCCCCACGCCGCGGAGATGGCGGCCTTCGCCGAACAACACGAGCATCTGTCCACCTCCCCCAAGTCCGGGTACGTCCGGGTGGCCACCGTCCAGCGGCGGGACGCCACCGGGGCCGACGTGCTGCGCGGACTGGTGCTGACCCGGATCGGCGAGGGCAAGCGCTCCCGCACGCTGGAGAATCGCCGTGACTACTTCACCGCCCTGGCAGACGTCTTCGGACTCACCCTCGGCGACGTCACCCCCGCAGAACGGGACGGCCTCTGGCGGCGGTTGCTCGCCGCCCACGAGCGCTGGCTGAGCCGCCGCCGAGAGGCGACTTTGGCGAAGTCCGGGCTGGCGACGTGACTGAGCCACAGTTCGGGAGCGCCCGCGGACAGGAGATCCGCGTTGGACGTACCGCGTCGAGGAGGGCGAGCCAGAACGCTGACCGCGCACGACACGCGTCGTTCAGTGACGTCCCTCAGCGACCGAGTGCGGCCAGGAGGGCGGCGGGCGCCTCCACCAGCGATGGGCCGTACCAGGTCAGGTGCCTGCCGCTGACGAGCGCGGCCGGTGTCGCGGGGAAGAATCCGGGGCCGTCCTCGGCGGTGAAACGGTAGGGCTCGTCCGGGAGGACCACGAGGTCGGCGCCGGCCGCCAGCAGTTCGGGCAGGGCGACCTTCGGATAGCGCTCCGGGTGATCGGCGTAGACGTTGCGTACCCCGAGCCTGAGCAGCACGTCGCCGGCGAAGGTGTCCCGCCCCAGCACCATCCAGGGCTTGCGCCAGATGGGGATCAGCCCCTGCCGTACGACCGTGACGGGCGGGACCGCGGACCATGCCCGTTCCGCGGCGTCGAGCCAGGCCGGCTCGGGGACGCCGCAGGCCGACGCGAACATCCGGCGCAACGAGGCGAACGCCTCGTCGAGGGTACGGATCCTCGTCACCCAGACGGGCACCCCGGCCGACCGCAGCGCCTCGATGTCGACCCGGCGGTTCTCCTCCTCGTTGGCCAGCACCAGATCCGGCCGCAGATCGATGATCGCGGCCACGTCGGGGTTCTTCGTGCCGCGCAGTCGCCGTACGGTCAACCCCTCCGGGTGGGTGCACCAATCGGTCGCACCGACCAGCAGCTCCGGGGCCGTCTCGGCGAGCGACTCGGTGAGCGACGGGACCAGCGACACGACGCGGCGTACGGCACCATGCGGCGTGAACGGCATCCCAAGATCATCGGTCGGCATGCTCCTCATCCTTCCACAGCACGCGCGGCGGACAAGGGCCGCCTGCGGCTCGGTCCGCCTGTGAAGGCGAACAAGGGGTAGGAGGTAGCCGGTGGTTGGTTGGGTTCTCGAACGAGGAGGGATGCCGATGCGGAGCAAGGCCGAACTGATGCTCGGCGGCCTGCTGCGCGGCAGCCATCTGGCCACGATGGAGGACCTGCCGCGCCTGCTCGCGGAACACGCGGCGATCGTCGGCTTCTCCGAGACCATGGTCTACGTGCCCGACCTGCAGCAGCAGTTCCTGGTGCCGCTGCCCGGCCAGCGTGACGCGCGCGGCATGGCCCTCGACCCCATCCGCATCGACACCACGATGGCCGGGCGTGCCTTCCGCGACCTCGAGATCGTTTCAGTACGTCAGGTCCCCGACCCGCTCGGCGGCGAGCCCGCTGAGGCGTTTCCCTCCCCGGAGCAGCGGCGGCTGTGGGTGCCCATGCTCGACGGCGCCGAGCGGATCGGCGTCCTCGGGGTGACCGTGCCCGTGGACAACGAGACGAGCAGGTGGCGGGCCCAGCGGCTGGGCACCGTGATGGCCCTGCTCATAATGAGCAAACGCGACCGCAGCGATGATTACGCCTGCCTGGTGCGCGCCCACCAGATGACCCTGTCGGCCGAGGTGCTGTGGAACCTGATGCCGGCCTCGACCTTCGCGAACGACCGAGTGGTGATCAGCGCGGCCCTGGAGCCGGCCTACGACGTGGGCGGAGACGTCTTCGACTATGGCCTCCGAGGCGACATGATGCATCTGTCGATCTTCGACGCCATGGGCCATGACACGGCCGCCGGACTGACCGCGAGCATCGCCGTGGGCGCCTACCGCAACAGCCGTCGCGGCGACTCCGGTCTGTTCGAGGCCACCGAAGCGATCGACAAGGCCATCGACGACCAGTTCGGCGGGGGGCGCTTCGCCACCGGCATCCTGGCCACCCTGGACACCAGATCCGGCTGGCTGACCTGGATCAACCGGGGTCACCCCCCGCCGCTGGTCCTACGGCACGGACGGCAGGTCGCCACCTTGGACGAGGCAACGCCGGCGCCGCCCATGGGCCTTCGGCTGGGCCTGCCGGGCGAGCTCGCCCGCTATCACCTCGAGCCCGGCGACCGGCTGCTGTTCTACACCGACGGCATCGTCGAGGCGCGCAACCCCGAGGGAGAGCCGTTCGGCATCGAGCGCTTCACCAGCTTCGTGATCCGCCGCGAAGCCGACGGCGTGTCCGCTCCGGAGACCGTACGCCGCCTGATCCACAGCGTCCTGGACCACCAGCACGGCGTGCTCCAGGACGACGCGACCATGCTGCTGGTCGAGTGGCGCACCCAGCGGCACCGCAAGTTCGCGATGTGACCACGCGGACCTCGGCTACGCGCCGGGCGCGAAGGGATGACCTCCCACAGCCCTGCCCGGCTCCCAGCTCGGGGTCCGCTCGGCCGTGTTTCAGCTCGCGGTGCGCTCGATGGGGAGCCACAGCTCGGCGTCCGCCTGCGATCCGTCCTGCGACACGACCACGCTTGAGATCTCCGGCCCCGGCCGGCTGCGATACGACGGGTTCGACGGGAACCACTGCGTGAACGCGTCCCGCCACAGGTACTGCAGCGCCTGCGGAAACGCGCCCGAGCTTTCGAAGACCACCCACGCCCCGGCGGGCACGACGAGAACGTCCAGGTCCTCGGGTACGTCGGCGCCGGTCACCACGCCGTAGTAGTAGTCGAGCTCGGTGCCCTCCGTACGGCTGTCCGCGACGCGGTCAGCCACGTTGACGATCCCCCGCGGCTCCTGGTCGGCGAGTCCCTCGATTCGCCGCCTGGTCTCCGGGTCCATACTCCTCACGAACGCGACGATCGCGGGGTTCATCCCCTCGTGGACGAGGGGGACGCGGGCCTTCCTGCCCACGACACGGAACTCCTCCTTCGCCACGATCCGATACCGCATGCCGCTGCTCCCTTCGATGACGAGGCGGAAGGACATCCGGGGCTGGGAGTACAGCGCCGCACCGGTCCGCCTGGCCTCGCCGGGCCCGACACCGTGCACGGCGCGGAACGCGCGCGCGAACGCCTCACCCGAGCCGTAGCCGTACCGCACCGCGATGTCGAGCAGCGTCTCCTCGCCGGCGAGCACGTCGGCGCCGGCGACGGTGAGCCGCCTGCGCCGGATGTACTCCGACAGCGGGAGGCCGGCCAGCGCGGAGAACAGCCGCCGGAAGTGATATTCCGAGGTGACCGCGATCCGCGCGAGCTCGGCCACGTCGATCTCCTGATCGAGGCGCCGCTCGATGTGCTCCATCGCCTGGTTCAGCCGCTCCAGCATCCCCGCCCGTCCTTCCTTTGACGATCACCACGCTAGGCGCGGCCCACCCCACCGCACCCGACATCCTGTGCCCGGGAAGATCTGGTACGGCGGCCGCCGCGGCGTGGGCGGAGAAGTGGAGCCTCAGACGGCTCGGGGGCGGTCAGGCGGACGCGGGCTCGAGCAAGATGGTGCGTACGGTGTCCCAGCAGGCGGGGTCGGCGGCGTTGAGCAGGCCGATCCGCTGGTCGGCCGGTCGGTAGGGGCTCCCGTCCGGACGACGGGCGACGCAGCCGGCCTCGGTCAGCAGCAGGGTTCCCGGCGCGTGGTCCCAGGGCAGGGTCCGGTGGAACAGGATGAAGTCCTGCTCGCCGTCGAGCAGCCGCGGATATTCCACGCCCGCGCAGGCGGTGCCCGGTCCGAGCGCGGCGAAGCGTGGCGCCGCCGCCGCCACCCGCTCCCTGGCCGGGGGATCGAAGAACCTGGTCAGCGCGGCGCCGCGCAACGTCGCGGGATCGGCGGGGGCGGGCTTCCGACGCACCCGGACCCCGTCGCGCCAGGCCCCCGATCCCCGCTCGGCGACATATGCACACCCTTCGGTGGGACGTACGATCCATGACGCGACGGTCTCGCCGTCCCGCACCAGGGCCGCCATGACCGCGTACTCGGGGCGGCCGGCGACGAAGTTCGAGGTTCCGTCGAGCGGATCGACGACCCAGGCCGCGGGCGCCTCCCGCAGCGCCGCGACGAGCCGGGGATCGGCGGCGGTGGCCTCCTCCCCCACGACCGGGATGTCCATCACGTCGCGCAGCCGACGGCTGATCAGTTCCTCGGCCTCTCGGTCGGCCACGGTCACGACCTCGCCGGGCGACTTCTCCGCGATGTCGCCCTCTTCCAGTGCCCGGAACCGGGGCAGGATCGCGACCTCGGCGGCCTCACGCAGGATTTCGGTCACCTTGTCGATCCACATATCCCCGACCCTAACCCCTGAGTCAGCGGGCGAGATGGCGGCTGATCACCAGGCGCTGGATCTGGTTGGTGCCCTCGAAGATCTGCATGATCTTGGCCTCGCGCATGTAACGCTCGACGCGGAACTCCCGCGTGTAGCCGTACCCGCCGAAGACCTGCACCGCGTCGGTGGTGACCTTCATGGCGGCGTCGGTGGCGACCAGCTTGGCCACGCTGGCCTGCCTGCTGTACGGCAGGCCGGCGTCGCGGCGGCGGGCCGCGTCGAGGTAGGTCGCCCGGGCCACGTCCACGCCGGCGGCCATGTCGGCGAGCAGGAAACCGAGCCCCTGGTGATCGATGATCTTCTTGCCGAAGGTCTCGCGTTCCTTGGCGTAGGCGACCGCCTCGTCCAGCGCGGCCTGGGCGAGTCCGGTGGCGCACGCGGCGATGCCGAGCCGGCCCGAGTCGAGCGCGCTGAACGCGATCTGCAGGCCCTGTCCCTCCGCGCCGAGCAGCCGGTCGTCCTCCAGGAACGCGCCCTCCCAGTGGGCGGTGGTGGTGGGGACGGCGTGCAGCCCCATTTTCTCCTCGGGCCGGCCGAAGGTCAGGCCGTCGGCCGCCCCCGGCGCGAGGAAGCAGGAGATGCCGCGGCCGCCCTCCGCCGTGCGGGCGAACAGGGCGTAGAAGTCGGCGATGCCGCCGTGGGTGATCCACGCCTTGTTGCCGCTGATCCGGTAGCCGCCCTCGACCTTCTCGGCCTTGCACCTGAGTGCGCCCGCGTCCGATCCGGCCTGCGGCTCCGACAGGCTGTAGCCTCCGACGAGCCGCCCGGCCAGCATGTCCGGCAGCCACCGCTCCCGCTGCCGCGCCGTGCCGTACTCCGCCACCGGGAAGCAGGCGAGCGTGTGCACGCTGCACGCGACGGCGACCGCCGCCCAGCGCGCCGCCAGCTCCTCGATCACCTGCAGATACACCTCGTACGGCTGCCCGCCCCCGCCGAGCTCCTCCGGGTACGGCAGGCCGAGCAGCCCGGCGTCGCCCAGCAGGGTGAACAGGCCCTCGGGGTAGGTCTCCGCGCGTTCGTGCTCGTCCACCCGGGAGGCGAGCTCCCGGTCGGCGATCTCTCGGGTGAGCTCGATGAGGTCCGCTGCCTCCGGGGTGGGCAGCAGGCGGTCCACGGTCACGGTCGTGCTCCTCAGCAGGTCCTGGACTAGGTCACGGGTCAGGGGTCACGGGTCAGGTGGATTGCGCGGCGGGCTCGGTAAGGCGGGCGAGAGCGGTCCGGGCGCGCTCGCGGAACTCGGCGACGCGGGCGAGCTTGATGTCCTCATAGCCGCGGATCATCTCCGGCAGCGCGGCGATCTCAGCTACGGCGTCCACCGTGTCCACCATGTCCGGCGTGCCCGGGGTGAGCCGGGTGAGGGCCTCGCGCACCATGCCACGGTATTCGCCGACGAGTTCCCGTTCGACCCGCCGGACCTTGGCGTACCCGAACACGTCCAGCGCGGTGCCGCGCACGACGCGGGCGGCGCGCAGCCCACGGAACAGAACGCCGGCCGACCTGCGCAGCCTGATCTTGCGTTTCATGCCCATCGCCCGCAGCAGCGGCGGGTGCAGCAGCACCGACACGACGGCGTCGGGGCCGAACTCCCGCTCCCGCCTCGCCTTCTCCTCCGGGTCGAGGTGCAGCCGGGCGACCTCGTACTCGTCCTTGTAGGCCATGAGCTTGTGCAGCCCCCGGGCATAGGCGAGCCCGATCCGCTCCCCGGCATCCGCCCCCGCACGTTCGGCGGCGGCGTCAGTCACGCTGCGCACGTCCTCAGCGTACTTCCGGGCATAAGCCGCGTTCTGGTAATCGGTCAGGTCGGCGGTCCGGATGGCGAGCGCCTCCTCCAGCCCGGCCGGTTCGACGTTGTCCGGCCGGGGATCCGTCGCGGCGAGTACGGCCTGGCGGTCGGCCACCGCCGCCCGGCCCCAGCGGAAGGCCGCGAGGTTCTTGTCGACCGCCGCCCCGTTGAGCCGGATCGCCTGCTCGATCGACCCGGCCGAGACCGGGATGCAGCCGTGCTGGTAGGCCGCGCCGACGAGCAGCATGTTGGCGGGCATGTGATCGCCGAACAGCGCCTCGGCGAGACCGTGGGCGTCGAGGTAGACGTTGTCGGCGGCCCCGGGCTCACCTCCACGGGTGGCCGACTCGACGCGGACGACCGCGTCGGCGGGCGAGCCGGGCAGGGCATCGCGGCCGGTCACCATGGCGGCGGTGGGCACGATGCCGGTGTTGACCACCGCGATCGTGTGCCCGGGGGAGGCGACGGCGAGGTTGCCGTCGGCGGCCGCGCCCAGCAGGTCGAAGCCGATCAGCACGTCCGCCGCGCCACGCGAGGCGCGCACCGCGCCGGTGATCGGCCGCGGGGAGATGCGGATGTCGCTGATGACGGGCCCGCCCTTCTGGGCCAGCCCGGTCTGCTCCAGCCCGGCCGCGTGCAGCCCGTCGAGGTGGGCCGCCATCTGCAGGATCTGCGAGACCGTGACGACGCCGGTGCCGCCGATGCCGGGCATCCGGATGAGGACCGGTCGTCCGGCGAACCTGCCGACCGGCTCGGACGGCTCGACCGGAAGCGAAGGCAGCACCCGCTCCCGTCGCCGTCCCTTGAGGGGCTCGACAAGCAGGAACGACGGGCAGTCGCCCTTGAGGCAGCTCAGGTCCGTGTTGCACGACGGCTGGTGGATGCGGGTCTTGCGGCCGAACTCGGTCTCCACGGGCTGCACCGACAGGCAGGTGGAGACGTCGCCGCAGTCGCCGCAGCCCTCGCAGACCCGCTCGTTGACCACGACCTTCACGGCCGGGGTCGGCAGCTGTCCGCGCTTGCGCAGCCGCCGTTCCTCGGCCGCGCACCGGTCGTCGTGGATCAGCACGGTCACCCCGTCGAGCGCGGCCAGTTCCTTCTCCACCCCCGCCAACTCGTCACGGTGTCGTACGTCCGCGATCGGCGCCAGCCGGACGCCCCGGTAGCGCTCCGGCTCCGGCGTGGTGATCACGATGCGTCGGACGCCCTCGACGGCGAGCGAGTGCGTGATCGCGGGGACGTCCATGCGGCCCTCGGCCCGCTGACCCCCGGTCATCGCCACCGCGTCGTTGTACAGCAGCTTGTACGTCATCGTCACCCCGGCGGCCACGGCCGCGCGTACGGCCAGCGATCCGGAGTGATGGAAGGTGCCGTCGCCGAGGTTCTGCACGAAATGCCGGTCGTCGGTAAAGGGAGCGAGACCGAGCCACTGGGCGCCCTCGCCGCCCATCTGGGTGATGCCGACCTGGGTGCCGCGCCCGTTCCCGTCCAGCGCGATCATGGCGTGGCAGCCGATGCCGACGCCGACCAGCGTGCTGTCGGACGTTCGGGTCGAGATGTTGTGCGGGCAGCCCGAGCAGAAGTACGGCGTGCGCGCCGCCACCATCGGCAGCAGACGACGCGTGGCCCGGCGAGACGGGGCGAGGTGAGGCGGGGTCAGGTGCGGCGCGGTCAGGTTGACGGTCGGGCGGGGCAGCCTGTCGGCTCCGACGCAGGCGACCAGCGCCTTGGCGACGTCCTCGGCGCCGAGGGCGCCCCGGGAGGTGAGCAGCTCGCGTCCCGTCTCGTCGAACCGCCCGATCACGGCGGGCACGCGCTCGTCCGGAGACCGTTCACTCAGAGACCGTTCACCCAGGGCCCGTTCGCCCAGGGCCCGCTCGTAGAGCGCCTGCTTGAGCCATCCCTCCAGGAACGGCACCTTGTCCTCCACCACGAGCACCCGTTCGAGGCCGGACGTCAGACCGGCGAGCTCGCCGGAGTCCAGCGGGTACGGCATGGCGATCTTGATGAGTCTGAGCCCGAGATCGTCCATCGCCGGCTCGTCCAGCCCGAGGTCCTCCAGCGCGCGCCGGACCACGGCGTACGTCGTCCCGGCGGCGAGGATGCCGAGACTCGCCCGCCGCGACCCGAACGTCACCCGATTCAGACCGCATTCACGGGCGTAGTCGCGGGCCAGGCGGAGCCTGCGGGTCAACTGGTCGTGCTCGGCGTCGACCGAGGCCGGCCCGACGAGAGTGGGCGGCGCGCCGCGCCCGACCGAGTTGGCCGGCGATGGGGGGATTCGATCACGCGACGCGCCGAGATCAGTGTCGAGATCGAGGGTCGCCGAAGCGTCGGCGAGGTCGGCCACGATCTTCAGGCCCGTCCACAGACCGGTGGCGCGTGACATCGCGACCGCGTGCAACCCCAACTCGATGATCTCGCCGATGGAACCCGGCGCGAGCACCGGCATGAACAGGCTCTGGCACATCTGCTCGCAGGCGCTGGGCACGGTCGAGGACTTGCTGCCCGGATCGTCGCCGATCCAGGCGACCGCGCCGCCGAGCGGGGCCGTGCCCGCCAGGTTGCCGTGCCGGATCGCGTCGGCGGCCCGATCCAGGCCGGGGTTCTTGCCGTACCAGAAACCCGTCACCCCGTCGTGCCGCCGACCCGGCAGGTGGCCGAGCAGCTGTGTCCCGGCCACCGCCGTGGCCGCCAACTCCTCGTTCAGTCCGGGCCGGAACACCACGCCGGCCGGATCGAGGAACTTCGCCGCCCGCCCCATCTCCAGATCGAGGCCGCCCAGTGGGGAGCCCTGATAGCCGGAGACGAAGATCCGCGTGTTCAGCCCGCGCTCCCGGTCCAGACGTCGTTGTTCCAGTGTCAGGCGGACCAGGGCCTGGATGCCTGAGATCAACACTCTGCCGTCCGTGGCCGTGTACCTGTCGTCCAGCGACACCGATGCCGTCGAGGCCGTCGAGGTGGTGGGAGTCACGCTCACGCGAAACCTCCTGGCTTGCTACCTGGGGGGATCTCCAGGACAGCAAGTCACCCGGCAGGTGCGCAAGCATCGCGCGAGAAGGCATGATGAAGACGCAAAATTCCTCGCGATTGCGTGTCCACAGCTCATTTTCTTTGCGCTCAAGAGGGAGTGTCTCGCATGTCGGACATCGACGACATCGACCACCAGGTGCTGCGTCTGCTCCGTGAGGACGGACGCCGGACCTTCTCGGAGCTGGCGGGCCAGGTCGGGCTGTCCGTTGCCGCCGTCAAGCGTCGCGTGGACCGGCTCCGGGAGATCGGCGTCATCACCGGTTTCACCGTCCAGATCGACTACGCCAAGCTCGGGTGGGGCATCGAGGCCTTCACCGAGCTGCGCTATCCCGGTACGACCCCGGTCAGCGAGATCGTCCGTACGGCCACGGACGTGCCGGAGGTCCAGCAGGTGTTCACCATCGCCGGCGACCCGGACGCGCTGATCCATGTCCGCGTCCGCGACCTCGGCCACCTCCAGCACGTCATCGACCGGCTGCGCCGGGCCGGGGACGTCAACGGCACCAAGACGCTGCTGGTGCTGGGGTCGTGGACCCGTGACGCGCTCACGGCGCAGCCACCGCGCCCCCAAATGCCCCGGTGAACCCGATGCCCCGGTGAACCCGATGCCCAGGTGAAAGCGCCGTATCCCCGATCGCCTGTCTGACGTATGGTCGCGGTGAGTCACGGATCGGAGGTTGTCACTTGTCCGTCGAGCCGCCGTCCACCCCGCACCGTCTGAGCGACAACGTGCCGCGGCCGTTCCCGGCCGATCAGGGACGCCCTCGGTGAACGACCTCGTCCTTCGCGAGCTCCACTCCATTGAGGAGTTCGAGGACGTCTTCCGGCTGTTCGACCGGATCTGGCATCCTCCGCCAGGCGGCGCGCCCGTCACCGTGGAGATGATGCGCGCGTTGTCGCACGCGGGCAACTACGTGGCCGGCGCCTACCGGTCCGACCACCTCGTGGGCGCGTCGGTCGGCTTCCTGTCGGCGCCGGTGGGACGGGCGATGCACTCCCACGTCACCGGTGCGGTCACCGGTGCCGCGGCCGGAAGCGGGAACGGCTTCGCCCTGAAGCTGCACCAGCGGGAGTGGGCGCTGGCCCGCGGCCTGGAGATGATCACCTGGACCTTCGATCCGCTGATCCGCCGCAACGCCCACTTCAATCTGGCCAAGCTCGGCGCCCGTCCCGAGGAGTACCTGCCGGCCTTCTACGGGCAGCTGGACGACGCCGTCAACGCCGGCGACGAGTCGGACCGGCTGCTCGTCGTCTGGCGGCTGTGCGAGCCGCGGGTGCTCGCCGCGGTGCGGCGGGAGCCGTACCGGACGGAGATTCCGCCGGACGCGGTGGTGGGGATCGCCGACACCGGCGGCAGGCCGGTGGCGGGTCGCACCGACGCCGCGACCGTGCTGGTCGCCGTGCCGCGAGACATCGAATCCCTGCGCACCGAGGACCCGGAGGCCGCCAGGGCGTGGCGGCTGGCCGTACGCGACGTGCTCGGCGGGCTGATGGGCGAGGGCGCCAGGGTCACCGGCTTCCGCGACGGCGGCTATGTGGTGGAGCGCGCCTGACGGGCATCCAACCGGCGGCGAATCGCATCTCCGCTGGTCACGCCGTTCACCCGGCCTTCGGCACCGAGCCACTGAAGGACATGACTTCGAAACACGGCCTAGGATCGGAGCTATGTACGGGGGAACCGTCGAGGGACTGTACCGCTGGCCGATCAAGTCCTTGCGCGGCGAGCGTCTGCCCGCCGTCCTGCTGGACGCCCGAGGGGTGGCAGGCGATCGGGCGTACGCGCTCATCGACGAGCGTCCGACCCACACGGGCAAGCGGCTCACGGTGCGGCAGTCGCCCGGAATGCTGGCCTGGGAGGCGGCGTACCCCGCGCCATGCGACGGCTCCCCCGAGCCGCCGAGCCCCCCGGTGCTCTACTCGCCCGAGGGCGTGCCGTGGGCGTGGGACGATCCCGATCTCCCCGCCGCGCTGACGGAGTCGTACGGCGTCCCGCTGTCGCTTAGGGCGGCCGACGGGCAGCAGGATCGGGGTCCGACCGTGCTGGTGACGTTCGAGGCGTCCCTGCGCGGCCTGGAGGAGGAGTTGGGCGCGGAGATCGAGTTGGACAGGTTCCGGCCCAACATTCACCTGGTCACCGACGCACCGGCGTTCGCCGAGGAGACCTTCACGGAGGGCACCGTGATCACGGTGGGCGGGTCCGTCCTCGAGGTGACGGGCGATCAGGCCGGACCGTGCATCCGCTGTGCCGTGCCGAGCTGGGACCCGTACGGCCGGGAGCGCTGGCCGGAGTTGCAGAAGCACCTCATCGCGGCTCACGAGAACAAGTTCGGCGTGATCCTGCGGGTGACCGGTCCCGGCATCGTACGCATCGGCGAGACGGCCGTGGTACGGCGATAGCACCACAGCGGTCTCACGTCTGAAAGGCGCTGTCAGGGGAACGCCAGCATGTCGAGCAGGGTATGCACCACGCCCGCGAGCGCCCAGGCGACGATGACGCTCACGACGAAGCTGAGGCCGATGGCCATGGCGCATCCCTGACCACCGCCCATCCGGCCGGTGTGGGCCGATCTCTGGGGTTCGAGGCCGTACGAGAGGGGGCGGGGCTCGGAGAACAGGAACATGACGGCCCCGACCTGGCCGACGGTGAAGAGCCAGAACCACGCCCATCGATTGCCGACGCGCGGCCGTGCCGTACCGAGCATGATCAGAAACGTGACGATCCACGCGAACCTGACCGTCCAGCTCAGATGGGGAACCGGAACCCGGAACGGCCAGCCGGGAAACAGGCCCGTGCCGTTGTTGTGCGCGGAAACGTCCCGCACGACCGGACCGGCCCGCCCCATGCTGGGAAGCTCCGTGCTGGGAAGCTCCGTACCGAGAGGCAGCGTGCTGAGATCCCGCTGCAGATCGTGCTTCGTGTAGGTCAGGTTCCACGGATCTGTCAGCCGGTACCAGAGGAGCGGGCTGGTGGACCAGCGTAGACCGTTCAGGTGACTGTTGTCGCCCCTGTAGATCACGTACGTGACCCGGCCAGTGCGCAGCGCAGCCTGGAAATCCGCGACTGCACGATCGCGCGGGGTCTCACTGAGAACCGTTACCAGACCACCCCAGAGCAGCACGACCAGCAGGATGACCCGCACCCACAGGCCCACGATCCGGTACGGCTCCCGCATGACCCAAGTTTCCTGGCGCAGGCCCACGTCTCCCCCGAGCCATCCGCTCGTTCAAACCGGCATGAATTTCACCCTGCGCCGATATCGTAAATCACCACGATTCCCCGTGGCCGTGCGGCTTCACGACTACCTGGCCGGCACCGTCGTGACCCACGATCGAGCCCTTGATCTTCAGAAGTGTCGTAGCCGCTTGATAGACATGAGGCATGACAGTGAGACCTGGAGCGGTCGAGGCTTCCGGTGGCACGCACAGAACAGCACTTCGCACATAGGCTGCTGGCATAACCCTACGTCCTGCAAGGATGCGCCCGCTCGGCTCTGCCGTAGGGGGTGCGCTCAGCCAAAGGAGGTCAGCCTCGTGACCGCCGAGTCCCATGAACTGGTCCTCGCTCGGACGCCCGAGCATATCTTGGAGTCCCTGGAGATCGACCGGAGTCCCCGGAACATCCGGACGTGCCTACCGCCTGCGGATCGCGACTACTTCGACAGGGACTACCGGCAGGCGATGGCCAGAGCCACCGAAGAACTGGACCTCTCGCCTGTCAATGACTTGCTTGCCCATTGGTGGCACATCGCAAGGATGAAAGCGAGTGGCGAGTACGAAGAGGTGCTGGAACGGGCGGCCCTTATCGAGAAGACAATCGAGCGCGGCGAGTACGCTCCGGGCAGGCCTCTACGTGAGGTCCTTGCCGAACGCGCGGCCGAATTAGGCATAGAGCTCGACCGATAGATGTACACGGTCGGCAAGAGCGAGCAGGTAGACGAGCAGATCGCGGCTCTTCCAGCCACGGCACTCGCGGCATTCCAGGAGGTAGTCCTATTCCTCCAGGTAGCGCCATGGAACGGCCACCCGTTCATGCGGGAACGACCTGACTCCCCAATGCGGACACGCACGTTCGGCGAAGGCGGATCAGGGATGGTGACCTACCTGATTATCGAGTATCGGCGCCTTGTGGAGATCATCCACCTGGTCTGGCATGAATGACCGCTGCCGGCGAGGCCGCGGATGGAAGAAATTGTCGTGGCCGCCTGGTAGATGTGGGGCATGGCGGTGAGTGTGGACGAGTTCCTGAAGATGCTGGCCGAGTTGCCCGATGTCGAGCAGACCGAGGCGGGCAACTGGGTCTCCCTGAAGGTGCACGACAAGGGCTTCGGCTATCTCTGGGAGAAAACCCAGACTGTGGGGCTCAAGTCGACGATCGAGGAGCAGCTGGCGCTCGTCGCGGAGCGCCCCGAGGTGTTCGAGGTCCAGTTCACGGCGGGCCAGTTCGGCTGGGTGGTGGTGCACCTCACGAAGATTGACGCCGACGAACTCGCAGAGCTGGTGACCGAGGCGTGGTGCCTGAGCGCTCCCAAGGAACTGGTCTCCTCGTACGAGGCCAAGCACCCTGTCCTGTCCCAAGCCCGGAACCGGGGAGCCTGAGATGATCATCGTCTCGGGACATCTGTACGTGGCTCCCGAGGTCCGCGACGCCTACCTCGCGGGCTGTGTCGAAGTCGTGGAGCAGGCACGAGCCACGGCGGGGTGCCTGGATTTCGCGCTCGCCGCCGACCTGGTGGAGCCCGGCAGGATAAACGTCTACGAACGCTGGGAGTCCGAGGCCGCTCTCGAAGCCTTCCGCGGTGACGGCACAAGCGACGAGCAGTCGGTGCAGATCCTCGACGCTGAGGTCCATCGGTACCGAATTTCTTCGGTCGAGCCCGCCTGACCTGGACGGCAGGACACACCCGCGCTTGGACTCTGCTGACCAGGTCGCCAATGGTCGTCCGATCGTCAGTGTTGGAGACGCTCGAACTGCTCGTCGGTCAGACGCAGATCCGCGGCGGCGGTGTTCTCCTCCAGGTGCGCGATCGTACTGGTGCCGGGGATCGGAAGCATGACCGGCGAACGGCGCAGCAACCAGGCGAGGGACACCTGCGCGGGGGTGGCGCCCAGCTCCGCGGCGACCTCCGCGAGCGGTCCGGACACCGACGCGTGGGCGCCGGCGGCGATCGGCGACCACGGGATGAAGGCGATGCCTTCGCGTTCGCAGTAGTCCAGCACGTCCTCGTCATCGCGACGGGTCAGGTTGTAGAGGTTCTGCACGCTAACGACCTCGATGAGATCCCTGACCGCTTCGATCTCCGTGACGGACACCTGGGAGAGCCCGAAGTGCCGGATCTTCCCCTCGTCCTGGAGCTGCTTGACGGCGCCGATCTGGTCGGCGAGCGGCACCTTGGGGTCGATGCGGTGGAGTTGGAACAGGTCGATGCGGTCCAGGCGGAGCCGCCGCAGGCTCAGCTCGGCCTGCTGGCGGAGGTACTCGGGACGACCCAGCGGGATCCACTCGGCCCGAGACGGGCGGGACTGCCCCGCCTTGGTGGCGATGACCAGGTTGTCGGCATAGGGATGCAGCGCCTCGGCGAGCAGTTCCTCACTGGTGCCGGGGCCGTACGAATCCGCGGTGTCGATGAACGTGATGCCCAGCTCGACCGCGCGGCGGACGAGCGCGAGGGCGGCGGGCACATCGGCCGGCGGCCCCCAGATGCCCGGCCCGGTGATGCGCATCGCCCCGAAGCCGAGACGGTCCACCGTGAGGTCCTTGCCGATCGTGATCGTGTCCCGCATCCCCGTCAACTCCCCCTGCTGATCGTCGTCGGTATTCCTGAGCGTATCGGCAGCCGGCCGGACCCGCGCCACCCGGTGACGGCGCGGGTCCGGCCATTCGATGGAAGGCCTCAGCGGGCCTCGACGGTGAAGGGCGCCGTGATGACGTGCCCGCTCGCCGTGCGGAACTGTCCCCACAACCGGTACAGGCCGGCGCGGGGGAAGTCGGCGTGCAGCCCGAGCTCGGGTCCGAAGGTCTGACCCGGCAGCGCGAACACGGGCCGGCCCTGGTCGTCCTCCACCTCGGCGTGCTCGTGGGCGAAGGCGCTGCCGTCGATCGGCATGATCACGACGTGTCCGGCCGCGGCCAGGTACGGCCTGAGACCGTCGATCGGCCTGCCGGTCGCGGCGTCGGCGAACCGGAAGGTGAACCGGCTGCCCGTACCGACCTCGGCGTCCCCGATGAGCGTGACACGCACTCCGTCCACGACCTGCTCCCGCGGCGACGGCGCGGGCGCCTCACCACCGGGCTGTGCCTCCTCGCCGCGCTGCGTCGACCCGTTCGGCTGTGTCGACCCGTTCAGTTGGGCAGACTCGTTCAGTTGGGCCGGGTCACCGACCGTGATCGCGTGGCGCTCCAGGATGTCGGTCATCTCACCGCGCCGCCGGAACTCGGTGTGGATGAGATAGGTGCCGGCCGTCGGGAATGTCAGCCGTACGGAGAACTCGCCGGGCCGGCCGTCGGGCGCCGGGTGGACGTGCGCGAAGGTGCCCAGGTCGAGCCGCGTGGCGATGAAGTGCATCCACGCCTCGTGGCTGCGCCCGATGTCGTCGACGAGCCGCCCGGACTCGGCGTCGGTCACGCGGACGCGGACGGTGACCGGCTTCCCGGGGGTGACGTCGTCGGGGACCTCCAGGTCGACCTGCACCCCGGCGTCGTCGGCGTGACGCGGCTCGGTCTCCGCCTCCATCATGACGCTCATCGCCGGGCGCATCGGCATGCCGGTGCCCTGCATCCAGGCGAGGACGCCGTTCATGCCGCGCTGGGCGGTGTCCGTACGGCTCAGCGCGGTGAGCCCGGCGCCGACGCACACCGCGAGCGCGGCGATGCCCGTGAGATAGCCATAATCGGCGATCTTGGCCAACACCCGGGCGCGCCCGGTCCGATCCGCGTCGGTACGGCGGAAGCCGCGCAGACGCAGGGCGTTGGTGACGACGCTGACCGAGCTCATCGCCATCGCCGCGGCGGCCAGCGAGGGATCGAGGAGGACGCCGTTGATCGGGTAGAGCACCCCGGCGGCGACCGGGATCAGCAGCACGTTGTAGGCGAACGCCCAGCCCAGCCCCTGCTTGATCGTGGTCACGGTGCGGCGGGACAGTGCGATCGCCGAGACGATCCCCCGCAGGTCGCCGCCGACAAGGGTGATGTCGGAGGCGGCGATGGCGACATCGGTCCCGGTGCCGATCGCGATGCCGAGGTCGGCCGTCGCCAGCGCCGGGGCGTCGTTGATCCCGTCGCCGACCATCGCGACGACGGCGCCCTCGCTTCGGAGCGCGGCGACGCGGGCGGCCTTCTCCTCGGGCCGGACGTCGGCGATGACCCGATCGCTCTCGATGCCCACCTGCCGGGCGACGACCTCCGCCGTGACCTGGTTGTCGCCGGTCAGCATCCATACGTCGAGGCCGAGGGCGCGCAGCCGCTCGACGGCGTCCCGCGACTCGGGCTTGACGGTGTCGGCGACGCCGATCACACCGGCGAGACGCCCGTCGATGGCGACGTACATGGGCGTCGCCCCTTGGGCGGCCACCTGGGCGGCCACCTCACCGGCCACCGCCGCCATGCCACCAGAATCGACGTCGCCCGCACCAATGTCACCCGAATCAATGGCGTGGCGTCGCATCAGCGCGGCGTTTCCGATGAGTACGGCACGGCCGCCGACCCGTGCCTCGACTCCGTGGCCGGGCACGGCCTCGAACGACTCCACCGCCGGCAGGTCGAGCCCGCGGTCGCGTGCCTCCGCCACGATCGCCTCGCCCAGGGGGTGTTCGGATCCCGTCTCGGCCGCCGCGGCGTACGCGAGCAGTTCGTCGGCGGACATCGCGGTGTCTCCCACGGTGTCTCTCTCGGTGTCTCTCACGGTAACGGTGCTGACGTGGGTGACGCCGGGGCGGCCGCGGGTGATGGTGCCGGTCTTGTCCAGCACGACCGTGGTGATGCGGCGGGCCTGCTCAAGGGCCTCACCTCCGGAGATCAGGATCCCGAGCTCGGCCGCCTTCCCGGTGCCCACCATGATCGCGGTCGGGGTGGCCAGGCCGAGGGCACAGGGGCAGGCGATGATCAGTACGGCGATCGCCGTACCGATGCCCATCGCGAGCCGTCCCTGCTCGGGCCCGAGCACGGCCCAGACGGCGAAGGTGAGTACGGCGATGCCGATCACGACGGGGACGAACCATCCCGAGACGGTGTCAACCAGGCGCTGCATCGGTGCCTTGGAACCCTGGGCGTCCTCCACCAGCCGGACGATCTGCGCCAGCGTGGTGTCCCGGCCCACGGCGGTGGCCCGCATGACCACCGAACCCGTCCGGTTGAGGGTGGATCCGATCAGCGGATCGCCGACATCCCTGCGCACCGGCAGGCTCTCGCCAGTGATCATGCTCTCGTCGACCGTTGAGACGCCTTCGACGACCACGCCGTCGACCGGGATCTTCTCTCCTGGGCGGACGCGGACGAGGTCTCCGACGACGACCTCCTCGACCGGCAGCTCCACCTCGACACCGTGTCCCTCCGCATTGGCGCGCAGCACGCGGGCGGTCTTCGGCTGCAGCCCCATCAGCGTCTTGATCGCCGTGGTCGTACGCCGCTTGGCCAGGGCCTCCAGCCACCGGCCCATCAGGACGAGCGCGATGACCACGACGGAGATCTCGAAGTACACGTGCAGCGGCAGCCCGAACCGCTCGGCCGCGGCCGGCCACAGGGTGACGAACGCGCTGTAGCCGTACGCCACGGTGGTGCCCATGGCGACGAGCGTGTTCATGTTGACCGCGCCGTGGCGGCCCGCCGCCCAGGCCGCGCGGTAGAACGGCCGGCCCGCCCAGAACTGCACCACCGTCGAGACGACCAGCAGCAGCGGCATCAGCCAGTCCATCGCGTCGATGGGGAGCGGAAGGTACATCAGCACCATCATCGACAGCCCGACCGGGAGGGTGACCTGCCATTTCCACTTCAGGTCGGTGATCTCTCGGTCACGCGCCGCCTCGGCGAGGCCGGCGGACGAGGCCCGTGACGGGGTCGGCGGTGGTGGCGGCGTTGACGGGAGCGCCGGTGGGCGCGCGGCCCTGCCGGGGCCCCCGGTCTCCCCCACGTTGCCGGTCGTGTTCTCGGGGCCCGTCACGTTCTCGTAGCGAGGGGCGGCGGTGTATCCGGCCCTGCGCACGGCCCTGCTCGCGGCCTCGGTCAGTGCCTCGATCGTGACGCGGGCGGCGTCGTAGGTGACGGTGGCGACCTCGGTCGCGAGGTTCACCTCGGCCACCTCGACGCCCTCGACCCGGCCGAGGGCCCGTTCCACCCGCCGCACGCAGGACGCGCAGGTCATACCGCCGATGTCCAGCGTGCAGGAAGCCTTCGTCGCAGTCGTCATGGCTCAGTTCCTCATCGACATGGGCCCGCCGGCGCGGGCCGTCGATGCGACTGTTCCGACCGCCGCTTTCCCGGCGCTGCCGGTTCGCTGTCCGAGCCGCTGTCCGAACCGCTGTCCGATCTCGTGGGTGGCCGAAATCCGGAGGACAGCGGGCGGACAGCGCGTGCCCGCAGGCTGCTCTCATCCCCGGCGGGCCGCATCGGGCGGCCCGCCACCGAGATCCCGGATCGGACTCACGTTCCAGATCCGAATCACGACAAGGAGCATCCCGTGAGCCAGCTCGTTCTCTCCGTCCCCGGCATCACCTGCGGCCACTGCGTCAACGCCATCTCCACGGCCGTCGGCGAGGTCCCCGGCGTCAGCGCGGTGGAGGTGGACCTGTCGGCCAAGACCGTGACCGTCGCGGGCGCCGCCGACCCTTCCGCCGTGCGCGCGGCGATCGACGACGCCGGTTACGAGACCGTCTGAGATAGGTATCTAGAAATGAACACCCAAGAACTCGACACGTTGATCATCGGAGGTGGGCAGGCCGGGCTGGCGCTCGGCCACCACCTCCGGCAGGCCGGTCGCCGCTTCGTGATTCTCGACGCCCACGCCCGGGTCGGTGACACGTGGCGGCGGCGGTGGGACTCGCTGACGCTGTTCACCCCGCGCCGGTACGACGCCCTGCCCGGCATGCCGTTCCCCGGAGACCCGGACGGTCATCCGGGCAAGGACGAGGTCGCCGACTACCTCGAGGCGTACGCCGCGTGGTTCGACCTGCCGGTGCTGCTGAACCACACCGTGACCTCCGTACGCCCGGACCGGCCCACGGGGTTCGCGGTCGACACGTCGGCGGGGTCGTTCACCGCGCGGCAGGTGGTGATCGCCACCGGTCCGTTCCACACCCCGCGGACACCCGACTTCGCGTCGCGGCTGTCCCCCGGCGTGGTGCGACTGCACAGCAGCGACTACCGCGACCCGGCCCGGCTTCCCGCAGGTGACGTCCTCGTCGTGGGCGCGGGCAACACCGGAGTGCAGATCGCCGCCGAACTCGTCGACCACGGCCGGAACGTCGCGCTGTCGGCCCCCACGCTGGGCCTGGCACTGCCGCAGCGGCTGCTGGGCAGAGACATCTTCTGGTGGTGTTCGCTGCTCGGCATGATGGACTTCGGCGGCGACAGCCGCATCGGACGCCGTCTCAAGAAACAGGACCCGATCTTCGGGACCGACGTGAAGGCCCTGATGCGGCGGGTACGGCGGCTGGACCGCGTGGTGGACGCCGACGGACCGGACGTCGTCCTCTCCGACGGAACGCGGCACAGTCCCGACGTGGTGGTGTGGGCGACCGGATTCCGGCCGCATTATCCCTGGCTCGACGTGCCCGTCCTGGACGACGCCGGCGCACCCGCCCATCGGGAGGGGGTGACCACGTGGCCCGGCCTGTACTTCCTCGGCCTGCCCTGGCAGCGCAATCGCGGCTCGGCGCTGCTCGGCTGGGTCGGACGGGACGCGGAGTCGCTCGCCGAGCAGTTGATCTCCGCGAGTCGGGCCGTACCCGTTTGACGGGTGATCTGTTTCGTGCCGGGCCGTACGCGTACCATGTCGGGGCAAACCGGGCAATGTGCCGGGAAGGCCGTCAAGGAGCGACATGGGACACCCGTCCGCCTCACCTGAGGACCTGCTGTGACGGCCGCGGCCTTCCGGGTCCTCGGCCCGGTCGAGCTCCAGGCCCCCGGCGGCGAGACAGGCACGCTGCCCCCGTCCGTGCGGGTCCTCTTGGCCCGCCTGGCCCTCGCCCCCGGACGCGTCGTGTCGGTCGACGGACTGACCGACGCGCTGTGGGGCGAGAACCTCCCGGCCGATGCCACGAACGCGTTGCAGATCCGGGTCTCCAAGCTTCGCAGGGCCCTCCTCGCCGCGGGCGTCGGCGGGGACGTCCTCGTCACCCGGGCACCCGGCTACCTGCTGGCCGTCCCCGCCGAGTCGGTGGACGCGTACCGGTTCGAGCACCTGGTGGGCGAGGCGCGCGGCGTAGCGGCCCGCGGCCTGACGGGACCGGCGTTGGAATGCCTCGACGAGGCCCTGCGACTGTGGCGAGGGCCGGCGCTGGCCGACGTCGGGGAGACGGACTGGGCGCTGGCCGAAAGCGCCCGCCTGGAGGAGTTGCGGCTGGGCGCCGTCGAGGACCGGCTCGAACTCCTCCTGGAGACCGGGCGGCACGTCGAGACCGTCGCCGATCTCGAACGCCTCGTGGTGGACAACCCCCTGCGTGAACGGCTGCACCGACTGCTGATGCTCGCGCTTTATCGGAGCGGGCGGCAGGCCGACGCGCTCACCGCCTATCAGGCGCTGCGCCACCATCTGGCCGACGAGCTGGGGATCGATCCGGCACCGGAACTGCAGGCGCTGGCCGAGGCCATCCTCCGCCAGCAGGTGCCGTCCCAGAGCCCGGCCGGCCCCTCGGGCAGTTCCTCAGGCGGTACGGCACCGGCCACCGCGACTGCCGCCCCTGTCGACCGGCCCCCGGCGGCGACCGCTCCGACATCACCCGTTCCGACATCACCTGCTCCGGCATCACCCGTTCCGTCCCGGGCTGAGAGCGAGGCTCGGGTGGCGGCGGCACACGCCGACCGGCTTCCCCAGCGGCTGGCCTCGTTGATCGGCCGAGACGACGACATGGTCACCACGCTGCGTCGGTTGGGTGAGGCACGGGTGGTGACGTTGACCGGCCCCGGCGGCGTCGGCAAGACGACCCTGGCGTTGGAGATCGCACGCGGCGCGGACGACGCGATCGCCGATCGGGTCCACCTGATCCGCCTGGCCGCGCTGGAGGCCGGCGCCGAAACCGTGGAGACCTTCATCACTGAACTGGGCCTGATGAGCGGCGGGCCCGGCGCCGATTCGACCGAGGCGATCGCCGAACATCTCGGCCCCGGGCGCACACTGCTCGTCGTGGACAACTGCGAGCACGTCATCGACGACGTCGCCGCCCTGATAGAACGACTGGTCGGGCGCTGTCCCGGACTGCGCGTGCTGGCGACCAGCCGGGAGGCACTGGCCATCCCCGGCGAGGTTCAGGTGGCCGTCGGCCCGCTGGCCGTACCGGACGAGACCGAGACCTCGGCGGCGGGCTCGGCGGCGGCGATCTCGGCGGCGCCGGCCGTACGGCTGTTCCTCGATCGGGCTCGGGCGGTGCGTCCCGCCTTCGCCCTGGACGCCGAGACGGCGCCGGTGGTCGCGACCATCTGCCGGCAGCTCGACGGCATGCCGCTCGCCATCGAACTGGCGGCCGCGAGGATCAAGGCGCTGTCGGCCGCCGACATCGCGGCGCGGCTGCGCGACAGGTTCTCCCTGCTGACGGCGGGACCCCGCACCAGCGAGGCACGCCACCGCACCCTGCGGGCCACCCTGGACTGGAGCCACGACCTGCTGTCCGACTCCGAGCGCCGCCTGCTGCGGCGGCTCGCGGTGTTCCGAGGCGGCTGGACGGTGCAGGCGGCGGAGGATGTGTGCGCCTTCGGCGGCATCGCCTCCGATGAGGTGCTCGACCTGCTGTTCCGGCTGGTCGACCGGTCTCTCGTGGTGCCCGACCCGGCCAGCGGGCGGTTCCGGTTGCTCGTCACGGTGCACGAGTACGCCCGGGCCCGCTTGGCGGAGGCCGGCGAGGCGGCGACGTGCCACGCCCGCCATCTCGATCACTACCTGCGACTGGCCGAGGAGCTCGGCCCGCAGGTCCGCTCGCAGGAGCTCGCCTGGTCGCGGCTGACCGACGAGCACGACAACTTCCGGGCCGCGCTGGACCACGCTGTGGATTCCGGCAAAGCCGGCGGGGCCGACGAGCCCGACAGAGTCGGCGAGTCGGGCGAGCGGGACGTCGTCGAGATCGGATTCCGGCTCGCGGGTGCGCTCGTCTGGTTCTGGAGCTACGGCCTGCGCTACGAAGGCGACCGGGCGTTGAACGCGCTGTTGGAGACCGGCGGAGGGACCATCGCGGCCCGGGCGCTCGCATTGCAGGGCATCGGAGTGCTCAGCGTCTACTACCCGACCCCGCGCTCGCATGCGGCCGTCGAGGAGAGCCTCGCGCTCTTCGAGGAGATCGGCGACCACCGCAACGCCGCGATCTCCCGGCTCACCATGGTCTGGGCGGGCCAGTACGGCGGAGACGCCGACGAATATCGACGCATGATCGCGAAAGGCCGCGACGAGCTGGGCGACTCCGACGACGGCTGGTGGCGGGCGATGACCCACTACCTCGAAGCCGCGCTGACCCTGCGCCTCGGGGAATTCGAGGAGTCGGCCCGCCAGTGGCGGCACAGCATCGATCTCCTCCGCTCCACCCGTGATCTGATGCTGGGCAGCGCGGCGCTGGCACACCTCGGTGTCGCCCTGCGTGAGGCCGGTCACCATGCGGAGGCCCGAGCCGTACTGGAGGAGGCCGTCGACGAGAACCGCCGGGTGGATTCCCTGCACGGGCTGACCTTCGCCCTGGTCCATCTGGCGCACACCCGGCTCGACCTGGCGGAAGGCGAGGGCAGAGGAGCCGAGGAGACGGACGGCGAGGGCAGGGGAGCCGAGGAGACGGACGGCGAGGCGACTGCCGTGCTCAACGAGGCGGACGAGATCGCCAGGCGGGCACGCAATCCCCGCTGCCAGGCGTGGGCGGCCTGGGGTCGCGCCCGCATCGCCCGTACGGGCGGCGACGTCTCGCGTGCCTACGACGAGTGCCGGCGAGCACTGACCCTGCTCGAGGAGCGCGAATTCCCCTGGGCCAGGGCGCGACTGTGGTCGTTCACCGCCGAATGCGCCGAGGCCACGGGCCACCGCGACGAGGCCGCGCAGGCCCGCCACGCGGCCCTGACCGTTGCTACGACAGCTGCCACGTCAGTCGAAACCACCACCTAACGCCCCTTCCTACCCCCGTGATCTTGTACCCGCCCCCGCGATCTTGCGGAAGGCTCGCAAGATGGCCTTCCGACCTGCACAGACGACTTTCATGATCTTGTAGTTTCATGCCGACAAGCCGTCCGACCTGCACCTGTACGCTTGGTGATCTTGCGGCGAGAAGTGCGAGATCACCAAGTGCGTTCGCGCTGCTCATTGGCTCTAAATGTGCGAGTAGCTACATGATCACGAATGCGAAATGCCTGCTCGTGGCGTCGACTGCGAGAATTCGCAAGATCACCACCTTGAGGGGTGGGGCGATCAGGGGGTGAACACGGCCCAGGTCGTGTTCCGTGGACCTAGGGAAGCTCCGCGGAACACCCTTTGCCCGAGCATCCCGAACAGGTCGCATCGCCCAGGCATACGGCTGAACCCAGCGCTTTCACAAGTTCCCGCTCGTCCACGTCTCCCTGAACCAGCAGGAGACCCCGCGCGGCGTCGACCTCGAACGAAACGACGCCTGGAACGTCTCTGACCAGTCGGCTCACGGCGCGAACGCACCGCCGGCACAGCCTGGCTTGTACGGATACGGTCAACATGTCCGCCTCTTGACGGCTCCCCTCTGCCATGCGATCAGGCTGCCCGACCTTGCTGGCGCCCCGCTGTCCGTCCGCTGTCCGTCCGGCTGCCCCGGCACCTGTCTGGGCGGCCGGGCCGTACCGGCGCCGCCAGAGGGCGGCCAGTGCGCGGCCAGTCGATGGCCAGCCAGTGGACAGCGCGGCCCGCGACGCTCCTCGTGTCAGATCCGATTCCGGCCAAGGAGCCCGCCGTGCACCTCAGCCTCATGTCCGAACTGCTCCTGCTGAAGCACGCCGAACTGCTACAGGAGGCCGACAACTACCGATTGGTCGCCAAACTACGGCGTTCCTGTGCCGTCAACCGCGCGACCCGCAGGGCCGCCCAGCGGCGCGCAGAAGCCGACTCCCGCTGAGTCGCCCGAGCCCCCACCCATCCCACACAGACCGTTCCTCCGAACTCAGCCGAACTCAACGTCGCCCTCCACACCCTCTCCCCCATCCAGGAGCCCGTCATGACCATCAGCATCGCCCCGCCCCTATCCCCCCAGAGCGGATCGACACAGAGCGGATCGACACAGAGCGGATCGACACAGAGCGGATCGACACAGAGCGGATCGGCACAGAGCGGATCGGCGCAGGACGGAACGGCGATCGCCGCGCAGGCATGTAACGTCGTGAAGATCTACGGTCGCGGCGACACGGCCGTCCGCGCCCTGGACGGCGCCACCCTGTCGATCCCGGCCGGGCAGTTCACCGCCGTGATGGGGCCGTCCGGCTCCGGCAAGTCCACCCTGATGCACGCCCTGGCCGGCCTCGACACGATCGACGGGGGCCAGGTGCTTCTCGGCGACACGGACCTCAGCCGGCTCGGCGAGCGGCAGCGCACGCTGCTGCGCCGCGAGCGGGTCGGCTTCGTCTTCCAGAGCTTCAACCTCGTGCCGACCCTGACCGCGGCGGAGAACATCGCCCTGCCGCTGACCCTCGCCGGACGGCGGCCCGATCAGGAGTGGATCGACGAGCTCGTCGCGATTCTCGGGCTGGCCGACCGGTTGCGGCACCGCCCGACCGAGCTGTCCGGCGGTCAGCAGCAGCGCGTCGCCGTGGCCCGGGCCCTGGCCGCCCGGCCCGAGATCGTGTTCGCCGACGAGCCGACCGGCAACCTCGACTCCCGCGCCGGGGAGGCACTGCTGAGCTTCCTGCGGCGCGCCGCACGTGAGCTCGGCCAGACCATCGTGATGGTCACCCACGACCCGAGCGCCGCCGCGTACGCCGACCGCGTGGTGTTCCTCGCCGACGGGCGCGTCGTCGACGAGCTGTCCGCGCCGGCCGTACCGGCCATCCTGTCCCGCATGGCGAGCCTCGACACGTCGGCTCCGGCGTACGCGACCAAGACCGCGACCAAGACCGCGACCAAGACCGCGATCGACTCCGCGCTCGACTCCGTGATGGACGAGGAGAAGTGATCCCGATGTGGCGTCTGGCCCTCCGCAACGCTCTCGCACATCGCGCCAGGCTGGCGCTGACCCTGATCGCCGTGATCCTCGGGGTCACCTTCGTGACCGGCAGCCTGGTGCTCACCGACACCTCCCAGCGGCTGCTGGACGATCAGTTCCGTACGGCTACCGCCGGCGTCGACCTGACCGTACGCGACGCCGCCGCATTCGACTCGGCCATGGGCGTCGAGGTCGAACGCGACCCGCTGCCCCCCACGGTCGTGGATCAGATCCGCACAGTGCCCGGTGTGGCGACCGCCAGCCCCGTCGTCCGGGGCAGCGGGCTGCTCAGCACCGACAAGACGGCCGGCGGGAAGGCGATCGTCCCCTCGGGCTCTTCGCTCCTCGCTTCCTGGGAGCCCGCCCCCGTCGGGGCGTTCACGCTGCGGGCGGGTCGCCCGCCGGCGGCGGACGACGAGATCGTCATCGACGCCGCGACCGCCGAGGGGCACCACATCGCCCTGGGTGACACCATCACCGTTCAGGCAGAACGTACGGCCGGCCTGCGGGTCGTGGGGCTGGCCGGATTCGGCGGCGCCGCCGGCCTGCCGGGCAGCACCGTTGGGCTGGTCAATCTACCCACGGCGCAGCGCCTGCTCGGGCTGGGCGACGGCGTCACCGAGGTCGCCGTCATCGCCGCCGAAGACATCGACCCCCAGCAGCTGCAGAACCGCGTCGCCGCCGCGCTCGGGACCGAATACGCGGTGGCCGCCAGCCGCGACATCGCCGCGGCGAGCGCGGATGCGGCGAAGACCCAGGTCGCCTACCTGCAGCTCATGCTGCTCGCCCTCGCGGCGGCGGCCCTGCTCGTCGGCGCGTTCCTGATCGCCAATACCTTCTCGATCGTCATCACCCAGCGCACCCGTGAGATCGCCGTCCTGCGCGCCGCCGGCGCCACCGGGGGTCAGGTCCTCCGATCCGTGCTCGGTGAGGCGTTCCTGGTGGGGATCACCGCGTCGATCGCGGGGGTCGGGCTCGGCGTCGCCACAGCGGCCTGGCTGCGCAGCCTCGCCGGAGCCTTCGGCATCACCCTCCCCGATGGGGGCCTCATCGTCGCACCGCGAACCGTGATCATCGCATTCTTGGTCGGCATCGGCGTCACGATCGTCTCCGCGATCGGACCCGCCCGCCGCGCGGCCACCGTGGCGCCGGTCGAGGCGATGCGGCTGTCCTCGGCGAGCGCTGCCACCGGAGGCCGCGCCCGTACCGTCATCGGGTGGATCATGACCGGGCTCGGCGCCGCCGGCCTGACCGCCGTCATCGCCGGGCCGCGTTCGTCGGTCGGCCTGATCGCCCCGGTCGGCGCCGCCGCGATCAGCGTCATCGTGGGGCTCGTCCTGCTGGGTCCGGCGGTCACCCCGACCCTGGCCCGGCTCATCGGACGGCCGCTGGACGCCGCCGGAGTCCCCGGTCGGCTGGCGCGCGAGTCGGCGGCCCGGGCACCGCGACGCACCGCCGCGACCGCCCTTGCCCTGGCGATCGGCCTCGCGCTGATCAGCTTCATGACCGTGCTGGCCACCTCCATCAAGGCGTCGGTCGCGAGCTCGTACAAAGAGGTGATCTCGGCCGACTACGTCATCGAAAGCGCACGCAACGAGATGCTCGGCGGCCTGTCCCACCACGTGCACCATCATGTGAGCGAGCTGGCCGAAGTCGCGGTGGCGTCCCGCCTGCGCTACGGCCACTGGAAGGACGGCGAGGCCACCCGGGCCCTGACCGCCGTGGACCCGGCCACGCTGCCGGAGGTCGCGTCACCGCGCATGGTCGCGGGTGGTCTGAACGCTCTCTCCGGCGGCGGCATCGTCCTGGCGGAGAGCGTCGCCCGGCAGCGTCACCTCGCCGTCGGCGACAGCCTGCCCATGACGTTCTCCCTCACCGGCACGCAGCGCATCCCGGTCGTCGGTCTCATGCTCGACCGCGACGCGCACGCACTGTCCACCGACTACCTGATCTCGCTGGACACGTTCTCGGAGAACTACCGAGAGCATGTCGACGCCAGCGTCTTCGTGAAGATCGCCAACGGGGTGAGCGACGTCGCGGCCAAGAAGGCGATCAACGGCGTCCTCGCCGACTACCCGACCGCACAACTGCGCGACCAGGCCGCCGCGGTCGCCGGGCGAACCCTCATGATCGATCAGGTTCTCGGCATGGTGACCGCCCTGCTGATGCTCACCATCTTGATCGCCGCGCTGGGCATCACCAACACTCTCGCCCTGTCCATCATGGAGCGGACACGGGAGATCGGGCTGCTGCGCGCGGTCGGGATGACCGGCGGCCAGATGCGCTGGATGATCCGCGGCGAGGCGGTCCTCATCGCGGCCCTGGCGATCGTTCTCGGTGTCGGTATGGGCATCGCCTTCGCGGCCGGCACGGTCGCCGCCCTGGGCAGCGCCATCGAGGCCCCGCTGGTGCTGCCCGTGGGCCGACTCCTGATCATCGTGACCGTGGCCGCCCTCGCCGGGTTGCTGGCCGGACTGCTGCCCGCCCGCCGCGCCGCCAGGCTCGACGTGCTGACCGCGATCGCCGCATCCTGACGGCCCACCCCGACACCCCACCCCGGCACCCATCCCGACGGCCCTCCCCTGACAGCCCTGCCCTACCGGACAAGGCGGTCGCCGTGCCGAACTGCATGCTCGGTACGGCGACCGCCGCATTTTTCCCGTTTTACGCCTTACCCCCATATCTACTTTCATCATTACCGGCATTTCGGACTTATAAGCAAGCGGTATCCATTACTCATAATTCTTTCCAAACAGATCGAGAAAGGTATTGCAATCCTCGGGTGGACATGAGATTATTCAGACAGGCTTTCGAAAATCGAAGTTGCGGCAAGAAGTGGCACTGGAAGGGGGGCCATGGAGTCGGAAAAGCTAACCAACCTCGACGAGCTGTTCCCGTCGGGTTTGCCGCGTCCGGGGATTCCATCCCTACTTGGGCCCGAGTGGTGGGCCGAAGTGAAGGCGGAGGCCGCAGCACGTGCTGCGGCCCGTTCCTCAGGCTCTTCGACGGACGCCTCATCGTGGACCGACTGGTCCGCAGCATTCCGCCGTACGCCTCCGGACGCTTCATCTCCAAGTGCCGACTCTCTGCATGGCGACTGGCCGGCCAATGCGGTTGTCGGTGACAAATCTCGTACGACTGACGGTTCCCGGGCGCGCGTCGCAGATGGTGACGGCCCCCATCGGCAGCGCGCCCCAGAGACCACGGCTGCGCCTTCTGATGGCCCATCCGACAACCCCCCTGGCGAACACTCTGAAAAGCACTCTGGCAACGCCCCCGATAATTCTTCTGATGGCCCCTCGGGCAGCTCAACGGACGACCCTAAGGGTGCCTCTGCGACTTTTTCCGCGGACGGGTCGGCGTCGTGGCCGTTGGTGAGTGAGATCCGGGAGAGCACCCTGTCGCTGGCATTGACCCCGGCGCCGGACTCGCCCCAACAGTGCCTGGCCCAGATGGAGGAGTTGGCTTTCGCACGTGACCGACTGGAAGCGGCGATCGCGATCCGGACCCAGCGGGTGCACGCCGCCGGGGCCGCCCGCGAGCACGGACACGCCTCCACCAAGACATGGCTGCGCTCGGCATGCGGGATGAGCCGACGTGCCGCCAACCGCCTGGTGGCTCTGGGGACCGATCTGGAGCGGCTACCGGAGGTCCGGCACCGGTACGCCGCTGGGATGCTGAATGAGGGGATCGTGTCGGCGATCTGCGCAGCCACGAGCGGTCTCGGTGACGAGGACGCCGCCAAGGCCGAGGCCATCTTGTTGGAACTGGCCGACGCCGCCGGTCCGGATGAGATCGCCAAGGCGGGGCGATACCTGCGGGCGGTTCTTGATCCCGACGGGGAGATCGCCGACGCGAACGCCGACAATGCTGCCCGGTTCCTCCTGGTGCGGGAGACCGGCACCGGTGGGCTGGAAGGGGAGTTCCGCCTGCCGCGTGAGGCCGCGGCCCGACTGCGAACGCTCCTCGACTCGTATGCCAAGCCCAAGGCGCGGGAGGATGACCGGCCGCTTCGGGTCCGCAACGCCGACGCGTTCATCGCGTTCTTGGAACAGCAGATCACAACCGAACTGCTGGTGCTGGTAAACGCCGAGTCCCTCCCCGACGACCCGGCACCCGCCGGCGGCCCCGCCCCCAGTGCCCCCGCTCGCGACGATGACACCGTTCGCGACGACGACACCGCCGACCACGGCGGTGCCGCCTCCAAGTCTCCCACCCGAGACGATGACGACGCCGAAGCCGACGCCGATGACGACGCCGGCCCCGAGGCTCCCGCCCCTGCTCGGGAGGGCGTCGCCGCCGACTCCGCCCATGGTGGCGGCTCAGCGAGCGGGGCTGGTGAGGGCGAGGCCGCCGGAGGTGAGGCCGCCGGAGGTGAGGCCGCCGGAGGTGAGGCCGCCGGAGGTGAGGCCGCCGGAGGTGAGGCCGCCGGAGGTGAGGC
>NZ_BOOG01000053.1 GCF_016863115.1 Sphaerimonospora thailandensis | reverse complement strand
TTGGCCTTCGGTGCCGACCTCGCGGGCGACGCGGGTGACCTCCTCCGCGAACGCGGACAGCTGGTCCACCATGGTGTTCACGGTGTTCTTCAGTTCCAGCATCTCGCCGACCGCGTCGACCGTGACCTTGCGGCTGAGGTCGCCCTTGGCGACCGCGGTGGTGACCTCGGCGATGTCGCGCACCTGGGCGGAGACGCGGGCCGACATGGTGTTCACCGACTCGGTGAGGTCTCGCCAGCTTCCGGCCATGCCCTTCAGGTTGGCCCGGCCGCCCAGCCTGCCCTCGGTGCCCAGATCCTTGGCCACGCGGGTCACCTCGGAGGTGAACAGCGAAAGCTGGTCCACCATGCCGTTGATGGCCTTGCCGAGCCGCCTGACCTCGCCGCGTGAGCTACGGTCCAGTTCTATCTTGCGGGACAGGTCTCCTTTGGCCACCGCGTCGATGACGTCCGCCGCGCCGCTGACGGGGGTGACCAGCGCGTCGATCAGATCGTTGACCGCCTCCACACTCTCGGCCCACAACCCCACGCCGGGGCCGGGGCTGAGCCGCTCGCTGAACCTGCCCTCCTTCGCGATCTCCCGGCGGACCCGGGCCAGCTCGTTGGCCTGGTGCTCGCGCCGGTCGGCCATCTCGTTGAGCAGTAGCCGGATCTCGCTGAGGACACCGGGCGGGGCGTGCGGCACCCGTCTGCGGAAGTTGCCGTCCCGCCACATGACGAGTGTTTCCAGGAATGGCGTGAGATCGGATTCGGTGTAGCCCCGCTCCGTCCCAGCCGCCTCGACGTTGGCGGACGCCATCTAGCCTCCTTCACCCCGCGGGGGTTACGCGACCAAGACCCACATGTACGGCGACCAAGACGTACAGCCATCCAGCCGCGGACTCCTTGTCAGTCTGTCACGTTCCGCCGAATGCGACGTCCCCTTGTTTACTCCAGTAAGCGAGAATGTGGTATGCACGATGACGGTGAATAATTCTCCTCGTGCCGTCCTCGCCGCGTCCTTCACGCCGGGCGAGACCGCCGTACCCGACGCCAAGCGGTTCACCCGAGAGGTGATGACCGCTTGGGCTGCCATGTCCGTGAACGCCGAGGCCGAGCGGCTGGCGGCCGAGCTGGTGGCGGGCGCGCCGGATGAGCCGTTCGAGGTCGTCTGGATCCATCAGGGCGACAGCGTGCAGATAGAGGTGCGGGAGAAGTCGGAGCAGGCCGAGTTCGGCTCGCTCGCCGGAGCCGCCTCCTGGGGCGTCACGTTCACCCCCTCGCTCCGGAACCGCTGGGCCCGGCTGAAGCTGCCGGGCGGTGAGGTGCAGTCGGCGGACGAGTGGATCGCCGAGGCCGCGCGGGGGCCGGGCTGGCTGGGCTTCCTCGCCGACGCGAGCGAACTGCTGGCCGGCACGCTGAACCCCGACATGGTCCCCGCGATCATCGCGCAGGTCGTGGTGCCCCGGCTGGCGAGCTGGTGTGCCGTCTACACCGCTGTGCATGCCACCGGGCCGCTGCGGCTCGCCTACCTGTGGCATGCGGACGAGATGCAGATCGACGGGCTGCGCGAGCGGCTCGCCGACGCCCAGATGCCGTCGGAGGACGGCCCCGTGGTGCTGCACGTCGACGGCTGGCAGTCCCTGGCCTTCCCGCTGACCGCCCGGGGGCGGCAACTCGGGGTGATGTGCCTCGGCCGGCACGACCGGTTCCCCGACGAGGCGATGCAGCTCGCCGAGGACCTCAGTCGCCGCGCGGCGCTCGCGATGGACAACGCGCGCCTGTACGCCCAGCAGGCGGCGGCGAACCGGGCGCTCCAGCGAAGCCTGCTGCCGCCCGACGAGCCGACGACGCCCGGGCTCGACTTCCACGTCATCTACGAGCCGGCCGGCGAGACCAACGAGGTCGGCGGCGACTTCTACGACCTGTTCCCGGTCAGTGAGGGAGTCTGGCGGTTCGCCATCGGCGACGTCTGCGGCACCGGCCCGGAGGCGGCGGCCGTCACCGGCCTCGCCCGTCACACGCTGCGGCTGCTCGCCCGCGAGGGGTACGGCGTGGCCGCGGTCGTCGGCCGGCTCAATCACGCCATCCTCGAAGAAGGGGAGCGTGCCCGGTTCCTGACCCTGCTGCACGGGGAGATCACCCGCGTCGAGGGCGGGCTCACCATCCACCTGGTCTCCGCCGGTCACCCCGAGGCGCTGCGACTGCGGCCGAGCGGCGCCGTCGATGTGGTCGGCTCGCCCCAGTCGCTGCTGGGGGTCTTCCCGGAGGCGGAGTTCCGCGCCGAGAGCGCACACCTGGGGCCCGGCGACGTGCTGCTGGGGGTCACCGACGGGGTGACGGAGCGCCGGTCGGGCACCCGGCTCCTCGACGATGACGGTGGACTGTCCAGGCTGCTGGCGGAGTGCGTCGACCTGTCGGCTCGGGCGGTGGCCGAGCGGATCCGCCGTGCCGTACAGGATTTCGCGCCCGAGCCGATGTCCGACGACCTGGCCATCCTCGTGCTACGCGCGCCCTGACCGCTAGGGTCGTACGACCCACTGGGTGATCTGGAAGGACGCCGTCACCTGCACCGGGTCGGGGAGGTCGGCGATGCGCCCGGCCAGCTCGTCGGGACGGGTGTGCCAGGCGCTCGGGCCCATTTCCACCACCGAGGCGACCGTCGCGTGGCGGAGCGTCAACCCGATCTCGATCACCTCCTGTACGGCTCTGGCGAACCGGCCGCCCAGGGTCTCCTCGACGCGGCGGTCCTTGTCCTCGTCGACGGAGAGCAGCCCGAGCCGCTCCACGAGAGGGCGGAGATGTCCGGCGGTCGGTGTGACGACGATCAGCGTGCCGCCGGGGCGGAGGATCCGGGCGAACTCCGCGGCGTTGCGCGGTGCGAAGACGTTGAGCAGCACGTCCACGCAGCGGTCCCGGACGGGCAGGCCACGCCACACGTCGGCGGCCACCGCGCCGATCAGGGGATGGGCGCGCGCCGCCCGTTTGAGCGCGTGCTTGGACACGTCGAGGGCGATGCCCGCCCGGCCTCTGGTCCCCTCGCCGAGGACTCCGGCCAGGTAGTGGCCGGTCCCGGCGCCCGCGTCCGTCACCACTCCGGCCGCTCCGGCGATCTCGGCGAGGCGGCGGGTGAGCGGCGCGTAGTGACCCGCCGACAGGAACTCCGCCCGGGCGGCGACCATCGCGGGGGTGTCTGCCGTGCCCGCCGCGGCAGATCCGGTCAGCATGTTGACGTAACCCTGCCGCGCGACGTCGAAGCTGTGTCCTCGCGCGCAGCGGACCGAGCCAGCGGTGAGGGACGGGGCGGTCCCGCACAGCGGGCAGATCAGGTAGTCGATGATGTCCGCGAGCACCCGCTCATATTGGCGTACCGCATGGCGTCCTGGCGTGCAGGGCCTGAAACGCGCGCGACGGCTGTCGGTCCCGCGCGTTACGGTGGTCGGGTGCCGCATGAGTCGAGGATCGTGGCGGATGTCGAGATCATCCCGCTCTGTGATGCCGTCGGGCCGATGGGGGCGGAGATCCGCAAGCCGCTGCCCGAGATGTTTCCCGGCTCGTCCTTCCCCGATGACGCCGAGTGGGTGCTGCACTTCCACTGCTACCTGCTGCGGGCCGCGGGCCGTACCGTCCTGGTGGACACCGGGATCGGTGGTACGGACTCGCCGGCCGCGAGCTGGGCGCCGGTGCCCGGGAGGATCGGCGGGGAGCTGGCCGCTGTCGGAGTGGAACCGGCCGATGTCGACGCGGTCGTGCTCACCCACCTGCACAGCGACCACGCGAGCGGCTGCGTCACGGGCGGTGTCCCCGCCTTCCCCAACGCCCGCCACCTGATCCAGCGGGCCGAGCTCGACTGGGTCTCCGGGCAGACGCGCGAGCAGGTGGTGGCCCCCATCGAGGACCTGATCGAGGTCGTGGACGGCGACGCCGAGGTGTTCCCCGGGATCCGCCTGCTGCACACCCCCGGCCACACACCCGGACACCAGTGTGTGGAGGTGGGGGACCTGGTGATCAGCGGCGACGTGCTGCACCACCCCGTCCAGCTCGCCGACCCCACGATCACCTACGTGTACGACACGGACCCCGCGGAGGCCGTCCGCAGCCGCATGGCGATTCTCGCCCGCGCCGCCGTGCTCGCCCCCGCCCACTTCGCCGAACCGTTCTCCCCATGACAGCTGGGCCCGGCGACGGGGTGGACGGGCCACCCGAGCGCCGGGCCGTACAGGTTGGGAGATCAGCCGACCAGGACCGGCTCCCGCTCCGCGGGTGCCGTCTCCTCCTCGATCTCCGCTTCGCCGTGGGAGAGCTGGGGAAGCCAGCCGAGCCAGCGCGGCAGGTACCAGTTCCACTGGCCGAGCAGCTTCATCGAGGCCGGCAGCAGCACCGCGCGGACGATCGTGGCGTCGATCAGGATCGCCGCCGCGAGCCCGATGCCGAGCTCCTTGAAGGTCAGCAGGGACAGCGTGGCGAAGGTGGCGAACACCGCGACCATGATGAGCGCCGCGCTGGTCACGACGGCCGCCGTGCTCGTGATCCCGACCGTGACCGCCTGCTCGGTGCGCATGCCCTTGTCGTACGCCTCCCGGATGCGGCTGAGGATGAAGACGTGGTAGTCCATCGACAGGCCGAAAAGGATGACGAACAGGAACAGCGGAACCCAGTCGGTGATCGTCCCGATGGAGTGGAAGCCCAGGAGGCTGTCGCCGTACCCCTTCTGGAAGACCAGCACGAGCACGCCGTAGGCCGCCGCGACCGACAGCAGGTTGAGCAGGATCGCCTTGATGGCGATCACGAGTGAGCGGAACGAGATCAGCAGCAGGATGAAGGCGAGCAGCAGGACGAATCCGAACACCAGCGGGATGGTCCGGCTGAGCTGGTCGTTGAAGTCCATCGAGGCGGCCGTGCCACCGGTGACGTGGGCGCCGGGGAGCGTGGCGGGGATGACCTTCTCACGCAGCGTGTGGACCGCGTGCTCGGAGACCTCGTCGATGCCGGAGCCCTTGATGCCGATAGAGATCTTCGCCACCGTCTTGTCCGGATTTATGGCGACGTAGAACGGCTCGTTGGCCTCACCCGTGGCCAGGGCCTGCCGCTTGAACTCCTCGATCTTGGCGGTGAACTCGGGGGTCGTGACGTCGTCGGCCCTGACCACGACCACGGCCGGCTCGGTCCCGCCGGGGAAGGCCTTGTCGATCCGTTTGAAGGTCTGCGCGATCGCGTAGTCGCCCTGCAGGTCGTCGATGGTCTGGGGGCCGGTCTTCAGGCTCAGCGCGGGGATCGCCAGCGCGACCAGCAGGCCGCTCGCGATGATCACGGACACGAGCGGGTGGCGCAGCACCGGACGGAGGATGGCGGCCCACATCCGGCTCTGCCCGCCGCGGACGCCGAGCACGCGCCGCCAGGTGACGCGGCCGCGGGTGGCGACCCGGACCGTGCCGTGGATCAGCCGGGCGTCGATCTTGTCGCCGATCAGCGAGAGCAGCGCCGGCAGCACGGTCAGCGAGCCGACGACGGCGGTCAGCACCACGAGGATCGTGCCCTCGGCGAAGCCCATGAAGACTCCGTTGCCGGTGAGGAACATGCCGGCCATGGCGACGACGACCGTGATGCCGGAGATCAGTACGGCACGGCCCGAGGTGGCCGCCGCGATCTCGAGGGCCCGCCGTTTGCCGAGCCCCTTCGCGCGCTCCTCACGCGCTCGCATGATGTAGAAGAGCGAGTAGTCGACGCCGACCGCGAGACCGATGAGCAGCATGACGTTGCTGGTCGCCGAGTCCACGTGCAGGAGTTGGCTGGTGAACGCGAGCAGGCCGGTGGCGGCGACGATGGCCGTCATCGCCAGGGCGACCGGGACCACCGCGGCCAGCAGCGCGCCGAAGGCGGCGAGCAGGATGCCCAGGGTGATCGGGAGCGAGAGCTGCTCCGCGCGGACGAAGTCCTTGTCGATCGCCTCGCCGATCATCTTGTTGGCGCTCGCGCCGCCGGCCTGCTCGATCCGCAGGTCCGGGTGCGACCCCTGGACTCCCGCCACCGCGTCGAGCACCGGCTCGATCCGGTCGGCGGCGGTGGCGCCCTCGCCCTTCATGTCGAACTGGACCAGCGTGGTGCGCCGGTCCGCGGTCACCGGGGACGGCTGCTCGTCATACGGCGTGCGCACGTTCTCGACCTGGCCGGTCGCCTCGATCGCACTCTTCACATCCATCACGGCCCGCCGGAAGGCGGCGTCGGTCACGGTGAGCGACCCCGTGCGGGTCTGCACCAGCACGACCTCGCTCGCCACGTCCTTGTAGTTCGCCTCGTCCAGGATCTGGCCCGCCTGGCGGGAGTCACCGTTCAGGCTCTCGTAACTCTTCATCTTCTCGGTGCCGACGGCGTTCCCCGCGAACGTCGTGACGGCCACGAACGCGATCCAGATGAGCAGCGCCCACCAGCGGTGGCGGGCACTCCAGCCGCCGATCGAGGCGGCGAGGTTCTTCTTCCGGCGTTCCATCATCACTCCCTTATCTGCGCTTCAACGGTAGAAAGCGATCAAGGCGGGAGCATCGGACGTGAAGACCAAATCGGGGTAGTGCTATTGACGTACGGCCCTCGTTCTCGAGGGCTAGGGGACATCCCCCATGCCTTCCTCCGGGATCTCCCGCACGAAAGGGGGGGATCACCTCAGGCCGGGGATGTCGGCCCAGGTCTCGGTTAGTTTCCCGTGTTCGTGGAATGTGAGGAGACGACCCCCGATGCGTGTTTCGGGGAGGTACGACTCGGCGTCCGAACGGCCGTACAGGTGAACGGGCGGAGGTGATCGCGTGGCGAACGACGAGTCCGAGCTGAAGAGCCGGCTCGAAGAGGTGGACGCGCAGATCGCGCGGCTGCACCGGGAGGCGGTGCAGATGCGGGAGGAGATCGGGCAGAGCTGGGACGCCCCGACCGATCCCGCGGAGCGCGCGGTTCTGCTGACCAACGTGGAACAGCAGGAGGCCCTGATCGGCAACCTGCAGAACCGGCGGGAGCAGATTCTGCGCCGCCTGAGAACAACCTGATCCAGGGCGGCGTGAAGCACCATGGCCGCGGGGTCGGCGAGGGCGGTTAAGCGAGGACAGAACGGGCTGCCCGTCGAGGTCACCGGTTTCGTCGGGCGTCGGCACGAGGTGGCCGAGGTCAAGCGCATGCTGTCCATGTCGCATGTGGTGACCGTCACCGGGGTGGGCGGGGTCGGCAAGACGCGCCTGGCCACCCGCGTCGCGCTGGACGTGCGCCGGGCCTTCCCCGGTGGCGTGTGGCTGATCGAGCTCGCGACGCTGGATCGGCCGGAACTCGTCGTCCAGACCGTGGCGGAGACCGTCGGCGTGTCGTCGCGGGTGTCGTCGCGTCCCACGGTGGAGGTGCTGATCGAGCACCTGGTCGGCCGCAGCGTGCTGCTGGTCCTGGACAACTGCGAGCATCTGCTCGCCGAGTGCGCCGTCCTCGTGGACACGCTGGTGCGTGCCCTGCCGGACCTGCGCATTCTCGCCACCAGCCGGCAGGCGCTCGGGATCGGGAGCGAGCAGACGTTCGATCTCGGGCCCCTGCCCCTGCCGCTGCCGCCGTCGACCGGCGCGGTCGGGTCGCCGCTGTTCGCCGAGCCGGTGGACGAGTCCGACGCCGTCCGGCTGTTCGCCGAGCGGGCGGCGGCGGTCCTGCCCGGATTCCAGCTGACCGAGGCCAACCGTGAGACCGTCGCGGCGATCTGTGCGCGGCTCGACGGTCTTCCCCTCGCGATCGAGCTGGCGGCCGTACGGCTGCGCGCGCTGTCGGTGGAACAGGTGCTGGAACGCCTGGACGACTGCTTCCGGCTCCTGACCTCGGGGTCGCGGGCGGCGCAGACGCGTCAGCGGACGCTTCGGGCGTCGATCGACTGGAGTTACGACCTGTGCACGGAGGCCGAGCGGCTGCTGTGGCAGCGGGTCTCGGTGTTCCGCGGCGGGCTCGACCTCGAGGCCGTCGAGGAGGTCTGCTCCGGAGACGGCATCGCCAGGGAGGACGTCCTCGACCTGATCAGCGGGCTGATCGAGAAATCCGTACTGATCAGGGAGGAGCGGCAGCGGGCCGGGGTGCGTTATCGCCTGCTCGACACGATCCGCGCGTACGCGGCGGAGCGGCTCGCCGAGTCCGGCGAGGAGAACGCGCTGCGGCGGCGGCACCGTGACCATTTCCGGCGGCGGGCGGCGCGGGCGCGGGCCGAGCTGTTCGGCCCCGATCACATCGTCACGTCACTGCGCCTACGTGAGGAGCAGCCGAACATCCGGGCGGCCCTCGAATGGTCCTTCGACGAACCCGGCGAGGCGCGGGTCGGCCTGGAGATGGCGACGGATCTGCTCTATCACTGGCGGGCCGGCTACCAGGTGGGCGAGGGCCGCCGCTGGTTCGATCGCGGCCTCGCCCTCGACTCCGAGCCGGGCGAGGTCAGGGCCCGTGCGCTGGCGGCCGCCGCCTGGCTCGCCGTCATCCAGGCCGATTACGAGCCGGCCGCGGCCATGCTCGCGGAGAGCGGGGCCATCGCCGAGCGTCTCGGCCTGAAGCACGTCCTCGCCTACGTGACCACGTACTCCGCGATGGTGGCGATGGGCCGAGGGGAGATCGACCAGGCCCTCCGGCTCTATCAGCAGGCGGCGGACGACCACCGCGCGGCGCGTGACCCGGTGGGCCTGGCGGTCGTGCTCAACCGGCTCTGCCTGGTGTACGGCCTGCGGGGCGACGACGACCGCGCGACGGCCGCCGGGCAGGAGAGCGTGGCGCTCTGCGAGGAGCACCGGGAACAGTGGCACCGCGCGTACGCGATGACGGCGCTGGGCCTCGAGGCCTGGCGGCTGGGCGATCTCCGGCAGGCCACGGTGCGGGAGCAGGAGGCGCTGCGGTGCCTGGACAGGCTCGATGACCTCCCCGGGGCGGGGATCAGCCTGGAGGTGCTGGCCTGGACCGCCGTGAGCGAGAAGCAGTTCGAGCGGGCCGCCCGGCTCTTCGGCGTGCTCGACAGGGTGTGGCAGGCGGTCGACGCGTCGATGTCCGAGTTCGGCTGCCTCAGGCGCTATCACGATGAATGCGAGGCGCTGACGCTGGAGGCCCTGGGCGAGACGGCGTTCCGAGCCGCCTTCAAGCGCGGGGCCAAGATGTCGTACGGCGAGGCGATCCGCTACGCGTTGAAGGAGGAGTCGCCCGAGCGGCCCGAAACCGCCGCGGTTCCGGGACGCCTGTGGCCGTTGACCCGCCGTGAGTCGGAGATCGCCGAACTGGTCGCGCAGGGGCTGAGCAACAAGGACATCGCGGCGGCGCTGGTGATCTCACAGCGCACCGCGGAAGGGCACATCGAGCACATCCTGGACAAGCTCGGCTTCAACTCCCGAACCCAGATCGCCGCCTGGCTCAGCGGGCGGACCAGGGATGAGGCCTCCTGATCTCTGGCGACGTTTCCGAGGCCGCCGGCGGGACCGGGCCCTCGACGCCGGACCTGTGGCGCCACGCCCCCGCGGGCCACGTGACAGTTATCACGGCCGGTTGGTGTTAGTTGTGCCTTCCGCCGAAGGTCGTCTCGGGCGAGTCTGAACCTGCAACAAGGGGCAGCGAGCAGTCCAGATGCCCGCTGTCACTCCCGTCGGATCCCGGTCGCGAGCCGGGGCGGAAGGAGAGTGGCCCGATGGCCGAAAGCATTTACATTCTCGGTGACGAGGACCGCAAGAAGTTCGCCCGGCTGATCGCCGCCGCGTGGGCGGAGGAGGAGGTCAAGGCTCGTTACGGTCGCGAGCCCCGGGCGATGCTCGCGGAGTACGGCATCGTCTACCCCGAGGGCGTGCCCACGCCGGTGCTGCCGCCGAAGCCCGAGGGCGAGTTCAGCGTCGAGGAGCTGGAGGTCGCGGCCGGCGTCGCCGAGGCGGGCACGGCGGGTACGGCGGGCACGGCGAGCTCGGTCAGCACCATCGGCGGCACCGCGGCCACCGCTGCCTGCGCGGGCACGTACGGCTCTGCCTCAAGCCAGCTGCCCAACTGACCTGTCCTGGGGGGCGCCTCCGTCTGTGCGCGCCCCCCAGAAGGGCGCCTTTCCAGAAGGGCGTCTCCAGAAAAGCGCTCTGCGAAGGCGTGTCTCGTACCGAACGCCGGCCCGTGAGGCGTTGCCTCGGCCGGAATCGGTTGCCATGATCCGTTTGTGACTCGGGCTCGTGAACCGCGGGTGGCCGCTCGCGCACCGCTGGAGGTGCGGTTCGGCCGCGCCGCGGTCTTGGCGTTCGCCCTTGTCCTGATGAGCCGGGTGTTCAGGCACTACATCGAGGACAGCGGCCCGGACCGGTGGATCCCCGCCGTCATCCTGTTGACCGCCGTCGTCGTACTGTACGTCGCGACCGGCTTCGCCGGTCCCCTCAGAAACCGCCGGCACTGGGCGGTGGCGGCGATGGCCCTCCTCGTCTACGCGCCGTTGCCGTTCCTCGGCGCGTGGTGGGCCACTTTGGGGATCTTCCTGGCCGCGGCGGCGCTCGGATTCCTCCCCAGGCCGTTCTCCCTGCCGGCCTTCGCGCTTGTGCTGTTCGCGGAGGCGTTCAAGTCGAGGGCCCTCGGCGACCCTCCTCAGGAGATGATGTCCTGGACGTTGACGGTCGCGGTGATGGCCGTCTGTCTCGCGGGTCTGACGCATTTCGCGGAGACGGCGAGGGTCCTGTACGCGACCAGGGCCGAGCTTGTCACGGTCGAGTTGGCGGCCCAGCGCGCGCGGGCGATGCGCGAGCTGGAGAGAGTCCTCGGCAGCCGTCTCGACGCCATCGCCGCGCAGGGCCGGGAAGTCCTCCGCGGCGCGGACGGCGAAGCCGAGCACGTCAAGAAGGAGCTGCGCGACATGCTCGAACTGGCCCGCGAGGCGCAGAGAGAGATGCGAGGGTTCGCGCATCGGGAACAGCGGATGCCATCGAGACCGACGAACCGTCCGAAATGATGAATATCACGATATGTCGGTGTTAGTTGTTTCTGGTGGCCCCAGCGGCTGATCACGAAACTGGACAGCAACAGGAGGCCGCCCCCCGACTTCCGGAGAGAGCGGACGAGCAGGTGCCCGCGACCCCGGGGCCTCCGTGACGAGGTGACATCATGCCGGAAGATCCGACACTGTCTCACGAGCTACGCACCCAACTCGCCCGTTTCTTCGCACTCGCCTGGTCCGACGAGTCGATCAGGCGGGACTTCGCGCGAGACCCACGCGCCGCACTCGCGGACGCCGGCGTCGACTGGCCGCGCGAGCTTCCCCCTCCCGACCTGCCCGCCCAGCCCGACCAGGCCATCGACCTGGAGAGCCTGGAGTCGTCGGCGGGCGGCGCCCTCGGCACGATCGGCACCGTCAGTTGTCCGACCGGATGCCTGTCCGGCAGGCAGAGCGCCTGAGACCTGGCAGACCACCCGAGACATCTCAGCACGTCCGGGCCAGAACAACCGAGCCAGAACAAGCGGGCCCGGGACGGCCGGGCCCAGTACGCCCAGACGGGGTGGTGGGCAGTCCAGATGCTCACCACCCCGCGGAAGAAGCATCTCATACCACCCGGCGGGAGATTTTTGATGACTGTGGACACGATCGGCAGGGACACGATCGGCTGGGACACCGCCCAGCGCAGAAAGTTCGGCGAGCTGACCGCGCGGGCGTGGTCCGACGCCGGCCTCAGGATCCGTTACGAGCGCGAGCCCGCGTCCATCCTGGCGGAGTACGGCCTCACGCTCGCGGAGGGGGTCCGCGCGCCGGCGCTGCCATCGGAACCCGTTACCGAGCTGGTCATCGAGGCGCTCGACGGCGAGGTGACGGCGGCGGTGCCTCCGTGCCTGCTCAGCTTCTGCTTCTGCATGGACCAAAACCCCCCGGAGGCGAGCCTCCGATGACCACGCCCGTCTTGGAGGCGCCGGGAGGCGAACGGATCGACCAGCTCGTCTCCACCGTGCGGACCAAGGCGTGGCTCGCCGCGGTGGCGCTCATCCTGGTCGCGGGCTGCGGCGCGGGCTGGGCCTTCTTCGGTCAGGTCCGCGACGTGGTCGTGGCCACGGGCGTGCTGGTGGCGGGGGGCGGGCCCGTGCCGGTGGCCGCCCCCGTGGCCGGCAGCCTGGCCGAGGTGCTGGTCCATGCGGGGCAGGAGGTTACCCCGGCGACTCCGCTGGCCGTGCTCTCTGATGGAAAGGGGAACCGGCACATCGTGACGGGTGCCCTGAGCGGCCGGGTGCTTCGTACGGCCGCCCCCGGCACCACCCTGGCCGTCGGCGGCACCGTCGCGGCCCTCGACCCCGCCGCCGGTCCCCTGCGGGCACTGCTCATGGTCGGTCAGGACAGGGTCGGCGCGCTCGCGCCCGGCCAGCCCGTCATGGTCGCCGGCGCCGTACCGGGACGGGTGGGCGCCGTCGAGCCGTACCCCGCGTCCGAGGAGATGCTGCGCCCGCTCTTCGGCGATGCGCTGCGGGCCGACGGCCGATATCTGGTGTCCGTCGATCTCGACCGGCCGGCCTGGCCGGGCGCCACGCTGACCCCGGTGGCGGCGGAGATCACCGTCGCCGTCGTCCGTCCCGTCGACGCGCTGTTCCCGGGAGGCCGCCGTGTCTGAGACGGCGACCAGGTCCGAACCGGCGAGGTCGGAGACGGCGACCAGGCGGCGGCGTCCCGTACGCACCGAGCGCCGCCCGCAGATGGAGGACGCCGACTGCGGGCCCGCCTGTCTGAGCATGATCTTCGCCTACCACGGCCTGCGCGTACCCCTGCACGAGATCAGGGAGCGGTGCGGCGTCGGCAGGGACGGGCTGACCGGCGCCGGCATCAAGGCGGCGGCCCAGGAATACGGTTTCGACATCGGCGCCTGGCGCGTGACGGCCGACGAACTGGAGACCTTCCCCGTCCCATCGATGATCTTCGTCGATCGCCGGCACTTCGTGGTGCTGGAGGGCATGCGCAGGCGATGGGCCTACCTGAACGACCCCGCCGTGGGCAGGGTCCGGCTGAGCAGGGAGGACTTCCGCAAACGGTTCAGCGGGATCGTGATGGTGCCGCGCCCGGGCGAGGATTTCACACCAGGGGGGCAGCGCCTCCCTCTCGCCCGTTCGGCGCTGGCCAAGGTCCGGCCGTACCTGTCCACGCTGCTCGCCATCGCCGTCATGGCCTTCATGCTCGCCGTTCCCGCCGCGGCCACGGCGCTGCTCACCCGGCTGCTGCTCGGCAGGGTGCTGGTCGCCGGTGATCCCACCTGGTCGGCGCCCGTGCTGCTGGGGCTGCTCGGCTGCGTCGCCTTCACCCTGGTCGGGACCTGGGCGCAGCAGCGGCTGCTCACCGCCGTCCAGATGGCGATGGCGGCCGACCTGTCGGGCCGCTACATGTGGCGGTTGCTGCGGCTGCCGGGCGACTACTTCCACAGGCGGGCGACGGGCGGCCTGGTGACGAGGACGGCCTTCGGCGCCGGGCTGGCCCTGCTGCTGTCGGATCGGGTCGCCACGGCCATCGCCGCCGCGCTGACCATGGTGGTGCACTCCTCGATCCTCTTCGTCTTCCACCCGGTGTTCGCCGTGGTCGCCGGCGTGCTGGCGGTGGTCAACCTGCTGGCGATGCGCGCGGTCAGCCGTCGCAGCGCGCCGCACCAGCAACGGCTGATCTTCGATGAGCACCACAGGGACAGCATGGCCTTCAACGGCGTCTCGATGGCCGAGTCGCTCAAGGCCGACGGCGCCGAGGGCTGGTTCTTCGCCAAGTGGGCGGGTCTGTCGGCGCGGAGCCTGTCGGCCGCCCAGGACCTGATGCGCGTCACCCAGGCGCTGATGGTGGTGCCCGCCTCGCTCGGCTCCCTCGCCGGGGCCACCGTGGTGATCACCGGCGGGGTGCTGATGGCCGGCGGCGAGGTCACCATGGACACGGTCATCGCCGCCCAGCTTCTCGTCGGCGCCTTCCTCGTGCCGGTGACCTCGCTGGTCGGGCTGGGCGCCCAGGCCCAGATCGTGGTCGCGCAGACCAGCATGCTCGACGACGCGCTCTGCACCGAACCCGATCCGCAGCATGCGGCGTTGCCCCTCACGTCCGAGACATCCGAGATGTCCGGCGGCCTGCGCGGCGCCGTGGAGTTCGACGAGGTGACGTTCGGCTACGACCGCCAGCACGGGCCGGTCATCGAGGGACTGTCGTTCCGGGCCGAGCCCGGTCAGCGGGTCGCCATCGTCGGCCGTACGGGCAGCGGCAAGTCCACGGTGGCCCGCCTGCTCACCGGCGCCGTCCGGCCGTGGTCGGGGCAGATCAGGTTCGACGGCGTCCCGAGGGAGGACACGCCGAGGGAGACGCTCACCACTTCGGTCGGCTACGTCGAGCAGAACCTGCAGGTGTTCGAGGGCACGGTGGCCGACAACCTGACGCTGTGGGATCCGACGATCCCGTCGTACCGGCTGCACAGGGCGCTCACCGACTCCTGCCTGGCCGAGGTGGTCCACCGCAGGGGCGGGCTGTCGGGCGGCTGGATCCAGGAGCGGGGCCGCAACCTGTCGGGCGGCGAACGGCAGCGCATGGAGATCGCCAGGGCACTCGCGCTGTCCCCGTCGGTCCTGGTGCTCGACGAGGCCACCAGCGCGCTGGACGCGGAGACCGAGGCCCTGGTCGACGCCAACCTGAAGGCCAGGGGCTGCACGTGCGTGGTGATCGCGCACCGGCTCAGCACCGTGCGGGACAGCGACCTGATCCTCGTGCTCGACCGGGGCAGGGTCGTCCAGCGCGGCACGCACGCCGAGCTCATCGCCGGGCCGGGCCCCTATCGCACGCTCGTCGAGGAAGCGGCATGAACGGATATCCCGTCAGCGAGATCGAGTTGATCGACCCCTACGCCTGCTGGCGGGTGGTCAGCGGCTCCGTGGACGTGCTGCTGTCCCCCACGGACGGCCAGGGTCCCCGCCACCCCGTCGTGCGGGTGGAGAGCGGACAGCTCATGCACGGGTTCGCCGCGACCGACCTGCCGCGGGGCTACACCGTCATGGCGGTCCCCGCCGAGGGGACGTCGGTGCGCCGCGTCCGCAGGGACGCGGGCGCCCTGACGGCGTGGGCGCGCGGACTGCACGGGCCCGGCGGGCGGAACGGCGGGCGGAGCGTCCCCCCGCCGGGTGAGGGCGAGCCGCGTGCGCTGGGCTACAGCGATCTGCGCGCACTGCACAGGGGAGCGCTCGCGCAGGTGCTGCTGCTGGCCGAGGCGGAGCAGGCCGACCGGGACAACTGGCGCGCGGCCCGGGTCGCGGCCACCGGCGAGACGCTCAGGCGGTCCTTCGCCGACGTCGCGGTCGCCGCGGGTGCGGCCCATTCGCCAGAAAGGCCGCGCACCGCGGCGGAACACGCCATGGAGGTCGTCAAGACGCTCGGCGACCACTGCGGGTTCGCCACGCGGGACATCGCTCCCCGATCCGGTGAGCACCAGTCCGCTGATCCCCTGGGCGCCGCGCTGGACGCCGCCCGGGTCAGACACCGGCGGGTGCGTCTGGAGGAGCGGTGGTGGCGCAAGGCCACCGTCCCCATGATCGGCTTCACCCGGGACGGCGGCCGGCCGGTGGCGCTCCTGCCGCACCGCGGCGGCTACCTGATCGCCGACGGGGGCACGCGCCGGGTGAACGAGACCGCGGCCGCAGCCCTCGCCCCGGACGCCTGGCAGGTCTACCCGCCGCTCGACGAGGGCATCACCTCGCCCCTCGGCCTGCTCAAATACGGCCTGCGCGGCGCGGGCAAGGACCTGGCGTGGCTGCTGGCGGCCGGCGGCGGCGCCGCGCTGCTCGCGCTCGGTGTCCCCATGTTCACCTTCACCCTGTTGAAGACCGCGGCGAACCCCGCAGACCGGCCGGCGATGATCGGCATCGCGGTGCTCATCGCGGGCGTGGTCTGCGCCGGCGCCATGCTCCTCGCCGTGCGCAACGCGGTGCTCGTACGCGTGCAGGGCCGCCTGCAGGAGAGGCTCGAACCCGCGGTCTGGAGCCACCTGATCGCCCTCGACCTGCCGTTCTTCGCCCAGTACAGCACCGGCGAGCTGGTCCAGCGGGCCAACGCCGTCTCCGACATGCGCAAGTCGCTGGGGGAGGCCGCGGTCAACTCGCTCCTCGGCGGCGTGTTCTCCCTGCTCGGCCTGCTCGGCCTGCTGGTCGTCGACTGGCGGCTGGCGGTGGCCGTGCTCGCCGGAGTGGCGGCACTGCTCGCCGTGCTGGCAGCGCGCGCGGTCCGCCAGCAGCGGCACGAGCTCGTCATGCACGAGCAGTACGGGAAGGTCTACTCGCTGCTCTACTCCTGCCTCAGCGCGATCGACAAGATCCACGTCGCGGGCCGGGAGGCCCAGGTCTTCGAGCTGTGGACGCGGCTGTTCGTCACGCAGCAGCGCGCCGCCGCGGCGGCGCAGCGCGAGCGGGCGGTGACCTCGGCGATCGGCGCAGCGGCGCAGCCGACGCTGCTACTCGTCCTCGCCGTCTCGGCACTGGGCCTGCACGTGTCGGCGGCCTCCTTCGTGATCGCTGCGGTGGCGCTCGGCCAGTTCGTGCTCGCCCTCGGCCAGGTCAACCGGGCGGTGGAGGCGGCCTTCGCCCTGCTGCCCGGGTTCGAACGGCTCAGGCCTGTGCTCGAACGGCCGGCCGAGACGCCGCCCGAAGCCAAGGATCCGGGCGAGCTGACCGGTCTGGTACGGCTCAGCGGCGTCTCCTTCGCCTACCCCGGCACCACCCAGCGGATCCTCGACGACGTCTCGATGGTGTTCCGGCCGGGCGAGTTCGTCGCGGTCGCCGGTCCGTCGGGCGCGGGCAAGTCCACGCTGGTGCGGCTGCTGCTCGGCTTCGAGCCGCCGCGCACCGGCCAGGTCCTCTATGACGGGGGTGACCTGCGCGACCTCGACCTGCGCCGGGTCCGCACCCAGGTGGGCGTCGTGATGCAGCAGGCCAGGGTGCTGCGCGGCTCGATCCTGGAGAACATCATCGGGGATGTGCCCGGCGCGACGGAGGAGGACGCCTGGCGGGCGGCGCGCCTGGCCGACCTGGACGGCGACATCGCCGCGATGCCCATGGGCATGCACACCATCGTCAGCGAGGACAACGCCTCCTTCTCCGGGGGCCAGCTCCAGCGGTTGCTCATCGCCAGAGCGCTGGTGAAGCGGCCACGGATCCTCGTCCTCGACGAGGCGACCAGCGCTCTGGACAACGTCACCCAGGCGCTGGTCAGCCAGAGGATCGCCGAGCTGGACATCACCAGGATCGTGATCGCGCATCGACTGAGCACCATCAGGTCGGCGGATCGGATCTACGTACTCGACCAGGGCAGGGTCGTCGCCGACGGCCCCTTCGAGGAGTTGGTGGAGCGGAACCCGCTCTTCGCCCGCATGGTCCGCCGACAGGAGGTCTGAGATGCCCGTCTCGGTTCACCGGGAATACGCCGAAGCGCAGGGCGAAGGGCTGCTCGCCGTCCCCGGCGGGGACGAGCGGCTGATGGCCGTGCTGGCCGCCGCCGCGCCGTTCCACGAACGCGTGTCGGGGGAGTTCTTCGCCCCCGTCACGGGGCGGGGCCGACGCCAGGCGTCAGAACGCACCAACCGCTGGCTCAAGGCGGCGGTCGGCGACGACGAGGACGCCAAGAGGGCGCTGCTGCACCACCGCAGGCGCTCGGGACGCGACCTCGGCGCCGGGCTCGTGGACGTCAGGCTGAAAGATCCGCGCAGGCTGCCCGACTGGGGGTACGCGCTGGTGGACTTCCTGCTCGCGCAGCCGCCCACAGCCGGAGCCGATCCCGCCTCCGGGCGACCGGGCGCCCCCTTCGTGGCGTTCAGGCGCGCGGTGAACCGGCTGGTCGACATCAAGGACGGGACCGTGCGCGGCGTGCCCGTGACCCCCGAGGCGTGCGAGGACATCGCGGGACAGCTCATCGAACGCCTCACCCAGGTGTGCTTCTCCGGGTTCGCGTTCGAGGCGCAGCTGGCCGGCACCGCGGGCGAGATGTCCGCCTGGCTGCAGAGCCCCGGCCTCGACGTCAGCCAGTCGGGCTGGCTGGACCGGCTGGAGACGCTGCCGGGGCTCGCGTACGTCATGGGCATGGCGTGCCTGCAGTGGAAACGCGTGGTCCACGAGCTGTTCGACCGGCTCGGCGCGGACCTGCCGGAGCTGCGCAGGACGCTGTGGGGGTGGGCCGCGCCGGGACCGGTCACCGGGTACTCCGGCGACTCGGGCGACCCGCACAACCACGGCAGGGTGGTCACGCTGCTCACCTTCGCCTCGGGCGAGCGCGTGGTCTACAAGCCCAAGGACCTGCGCTCCGTGGTGGGGCTGATGGACGTGTGCACCCTGCTGAACAACCACGGCCTGCCGCTCGCCCTGCACACCAGGAAGGTCGTCCTGCGCGACGACTACGGCTGGGAGGAGTACGTCACCGCCGAGCCCGGCACCGACGAGGACAGCGTCCGCCGCTTCTACACGCGCCTCGGCATGCTGGCCAGACTCGCCCAGTTCCTGGAGTGCCGCGACCTGTGGGCCGACAACCTGGTCGCGCGGGGCGACACGCCGGTCTTCATCGACCTGGAGAACATCCTGCAGGCCCGGATCAGCAAGCCCGCCCACCTCAGCGACCGGATCCAGAGTCTGTGGGGAAGGGTCGAGGACACGGTGGTCAAGACCGCCGTCGTCACCTTCCCCCGGGTGATCGCGGGTGGCGTCCAGGCTCAGGACATCGGCTGTCTGGCCCCGCTGCAGGAGCAGGTCGCGGAGAACTCCTACGGGTATCCCCTGGGCTGGGAGGCCCCGCCGTACCGGCCCACGTGGGGCGCGGGCGAGCTGGCCGACCCCCGCCGCTACGCCGACGAGGTGATCGAGGGCTACCGGCAGATGCAGGCCTGCCTGACGCGCAACCAGGAGCTGCTGGCCGACGTGCGCGGCCCGCTGGCCCTGCTCAGGGACGCGCCGGTCCGCTACATCTGGCGCAGCACCTGGGACTGCGTCGAACTGCTCCGCATGAGCGTCAGCCCCGGCGCGCTGATCGACGGAGTGGCCAGGGAGGTCTGCCTGGCCCACCTGTTCCGCAGCGCCAGGGAGACCCTGCGGGAGGACCCGGGCCGCACGGACATCCTGGAGATCGTCGAGCAGGAGATCGACGCGTTCCGCCGGATGGACGTCCCGCTCTTCGTCTCCCGCCCCGCATCGGACTCGGTGTTCACGCCCGACGGCGTCGAGATCCCCGGGCACTTCTCGGGTACGGCCTGGCAGCGCCTGCAGGACCGCGTCGCCGACCTGGCCGGGTTCCCCGTGGAGGAGCACCTGGCGGTGCTGGACACCTGCCTCGACCTCACCGGCGCGGGCGAACTGCCCGCATCCTTCCCCAGTCCGGGGCCGAGACCCCGCACGATGCGCGAGATCGGCCTGCACGCCTACGACCTGTCGGGTCGGCAGGAGGAGCCGCAGGCCGAGGTGCTGCTCGCCCGCGCCGGTGAACTGGCCGACGAGGTGCTGGCCGGCGCCGTGCCGCTCGGCTCGCCCCCCGGCTCGCTCACCGGCAGACCGCCCGGCGAGCGGTCCGGCTGGATCGGCGTGGTCACCTACCCCGCGCACGGGCTGGACCAGATCGAACCGCTCCACGGCGACCTGCTCACCGGCACGGCGGGCCTGGCCGTCTTCCTCGCCGAGCTGTACGCCAACACCGGCGCCCCCGCGCACTGGACGGCCGCGCAGGACGCGCTGGACGCCTCGGTCGAGTTCGCGACGCTGTCCACCCGGTCGGCCTTCTACCGCAGGATGTGCGGCACGCTGGCCCCCGTCGGCGCCTTCGTCGGGGTCGGCTCCGCCATCTACGCGCTGAGCCGCTGCGGCGCCGCACTGGCCGACACCAGGCTGGTGGAACGGGCGGCGGCGCTGGTGCCGCTGGCCGAGGGCGAGCTGTCCCTGCCGACCTCGGCCGAGCCCGTGCTCGGCCGGGCGGGGCTGCTGCTCGCGCTGAACAAGCTGCGCGAGGCGTCCCCCGTGCCGGTGCCCGCGGCGGACGAGCTCGCCGCGCGGCTGCACGCGGAGCTGCTGGCCGAGTTTACTTCGGGGGCCACTGTCGTCTCGGGCGGCGCGGGCGGCATGGGCGGTGCGGCCCGGCGGCCGTACCCGGACCGGGTGCCGGCCCTGGAGGGGCTGCCCACCGGCGTGGACGGGCTGGTGTGGGCGCTGGCCGCCGGCGCGGCCGCGATCGGGGAGCAGGACGCCTGCGCGACCACCCTGGCCGCGCACCGATTCGCCCTCGACACGCCCGGCTCGCTGCTCGCCGCCGTCGCCACGGCGCACCTGCTCACCGGCGAGGTGCCCGGCGGGCTGCGGGAGCGGGTGGCCAGGCACTGCGCGCCCGACCCGGGACGCTCCTGCGTGCGGCTGGTGGTGGACGCCGAGGTGGCGCTGCACACCGCCCGCCTGACCGGCGACCAGGCGCTGGCGCGGTCGGCACGATCGCTCGCCGCCGAACTGCTGCGCCGCCGCGACCACACCGGACGATGGTTCGCCGACCGGCGGCGCGCCGACCGGCTGACCCTGTCCGCCGTCAACGGGCTGGCAGCGGCGGGTCTCACCCTCCTGCGGTTGGCGGACGACCAGGTCGCCTCGCTCCGACTCGCGCACTGATTTGATTCCTCAGAAAGGAACGCCGTGGATGCCCGACCGGGATTTCGCCGCCACTACCGGGTGGAGACCATCGAGGGAGAGGGGGTCTACCTGATCTCCGAGCGCGAGCTGCACCTCCTCACCGGCCGATCGATCGAGGCGGTGGCGGGCCTGCTGGACGGCAAGCACACCACTTCGGACATCCTCACGGCGACGGAGTCCGACCTCCCGCCCGAGCACGTCTACTACGTGATCCACCGGCTTCGGGAGCGCGGTCTCGTCATCGACGTCACCGAGGAGCTGGACCGGGGGACGTCCGCCCACCGGGAGGCCGCGTTCTGGGAGATGGCGGGGCCGCACGCGGAGACCGCGGCCGCCGGGGTGCGGAACGCGCGGGTCGGGGTGCTCACCGTGGGCGACGTGCCGGGTGCGGAGCTGGGCCGGCTGCTCGCCGCAGAGGGGATGGAGGTAACCGATGGGGAGGTGGCCGACCCGGGGTCGGGAGCGCTGACCGTCGTGCTGACCGACAACTACCTCCGCGACGAACTCGCCGAGATCAACAGGCGGCACCTGGCGGACGGACGGCCGTGGCTGCTGGCCCGTCCCGTGGGTCCGGTCCTCTGGCTGGGGCCCGTGTTCCAGCCGGGGGAGGGCGGCTGCTGGCGCTGCCTGTCGCAGCGGCTGGAAGGGCATCGGCAGTCGCTGACGTACCTGGAGGAACGGCTGCGCAGCACGGGACCGCTGGCCCTGCCCGTCGCCGACCTGCCGCTGATCCGCGAGGCGGGCATCCGCCTGGTCGCGGCCGAGGCGCTGAAGTGGCTGGCGGGAGCCAGGAGCCCGGAGCAGCGCGACGTGATCACCTTCGACACCCAGGGGCTCGGCACCACCCGCCACGAGCTGCGCCCCCGGCCGCAGTGCCCCGAGTGCGGCGACGCGGGGCTGGTGGCCGCCGCGGCAGCGCGGCCGGTCGAGCTGAGCCCGCGCCCCAAGACCTTCACCGCCGACGGCGGCCACCGCTCGCGGCATCCCGAGGACACCGCGGAGCGGTACGCCCACCTGGTCAGCCCGGTCACCGGCGTCATCAAGGAGCTCACCAGGGTCGACTCGGGAACGCCGTTCGTCAAGACGTACGCGGCCGGCCACAACTTCGCCAGGCAGGTACGCGACCTGCACGCCCTGCGCACCGGTCTGCGCAGCCAGAGCGCGGGTAAGGGCACGACCGACCTGCAGGCCAAGGTCAGCGCCATGTGCGAGGCGATGGAACGGTACTCGGGCATCTTCCAGGGGGACGAGGCGAGGCTCGCGGCCAGTTACCGGGAGCTGGGCGCGGACGCCGTCCATCCGAACGCGTGCTCGCTCTACAGCCAGGAGCAGTACCGCACCCGGACGGAGACCCGCGGGGGCTCCAGCTACGGCTACGTCAGCGACCCCCTCGACGAGGACGCCACGCTGGAGTGGACGCCCGTGTGGTCGCTGACCGAACAGCGGCACAAGTACGTGCCCACCGGCTACCTCTACTACTACTATCGCGACCCGTCCGGCTCCGTCCCGAGCTCCGTCTGGTCCGACTCCAACGGAAACGCCGCCGGGTCCTCACTGGAGGACGCCGTGGTGCAGGGCTTCATGGAGCTCGTCGAACGGGACGCGGTGGCCCTGTGGTGGTACAACCGCGTCCGCCGTCCCGCCTTCGACCTCGACAGCTTCGCCGACCCGTGGATGACGGAGTTCCAGGAGGTCTACGCGGGGCTCGACCGTGAGCTGCACGTGCTCGACCTCACCACCGATCTGGGCATCCCGGTGGCCGTCGCCGTCAGCCGCCGCGTCAAGGGACCCACCGAGGACATCCTCATGGCCTTCGGCGCGCACTTCGACCCGCGCATCGCCGTCCAGCGGGCCCTGGCCGAGATGAACCAGTTCATCCCCGCGGTGATCGACGCCGACGAGACCGGCACCCGCTACCGCTTCCACGACAGCGACCAGCTCACCTGGTGGAAGACCGCGCGCATCGAAGACCACCCCTATCTGGCGCCCGGCGGGCCGCCCGTCGCCGCGGCGGCGTACGACAGGCCCGCCACCACCGACTTGCTCGACGACATTGCCGCGGCCCGCGCGCTGGTGGAGGAGCGCGGCATGGAGATGCTCGTGCTCGACCAGACCAGGCCCGACATCGGCCTGCCGGTCGTCAAGGTCATCGTGCCGGGCATGCGCCACTTCTGGCGGCGGCTCGCGCCCGGCCGCCTCTACGACGTACCCGTCCGGCTCGGCTGGCAGGCCGAGCCCACCCCGGAGGAGCAGATGAACCCCATCACGATGTTCCTATGACCGCGGGTCCCGTGACTCCGGTTTCCACGACCGTGGGTCCCACGATCGCGCCGGCGACCGTGTGCCGGGTCGGCCTGCGTCCGGACGCCGTCGTGGCGTCGGCGGACGGCGACACGAGCGGCGGGGCGCTGACCATCGCGCATCCCTTCGGCGTGCTCACCGCGCGCGGCCTGACCCCGGGCATCGAGTCGCTCCTGCGCGAGCTGCCGGGCGCACTCGCCGGCGAGGACGAGCTCGTGGAGAGACTTCTGGCGGCGGGCGGCACCAGTCAGGAGGCCGCCCTGCTGTACCTGGTGCTCTCCCGGCTGCGCCCTGTCCTGGTGCACGCGGTCGAGCCGCTGCTCCGGGTGGTGCCGATCGCCCGCGACGCCGTCTTCCAGCCGCCCGACCTGGCCCCCGACGAGATGGTGCGCCTGTCCAGGTTCGCGCTGGTCCGCAGGGCGGAGGAGGGCCTGGTCCTCGAGTCGCCGCTGTCGAGGCACCGGGCCATGCTGACCGAGGAGGCCATGCCGCTGCTCGCGGCGCTCGGCCGCGCGGTCCCGGCGAAGGAGGCGCCCGAGGCACTCGGCCATCTGGTCGGGGCGGGCCTGGCCTGTGTCGGAGACGCCGAGGAGACCGATCCCACGCTGCGGGCCTGGGACTTCCACGACCTGCTCTTCCACAGCAGGAGCAGGATCGGGCGGCACGACCAGCCGTTCGGCGCGACCTTCCGCTTCCTTGAGGAACTGCCGCCCGAACCGGCGATCAAACCGCCGCCCGAGCTGTCCGACGGCGCGGTCGTTGAGCTGTTCGTGCCTTCACTGGAGGAGACCGCGGCCGCCGACCCGCCGTTCACCACCGTGCTGGAGTCGCGCAGGTCGGTACGCGCGTACGCCGACGCGCCGCCCACCGTCCGCCAGCTCGGCGAGCTGCTCTACCGGGCCGCGCGGGTGCGGGAGGTCGTCGCGCCGAAGCCCGGGATGCCCTACGAGGCCAGCAGCAGGCCCTACCCCGGCGGCGGCGCGGTCTACGAGCTCGAGCTGTACCTCACCGTCAGCAGGTGCGAGGGCCTGGATCGCGGCGTCTACTACTACGACCCGCTCGGCCACCGGCTCATCACGCTGCCCGCCAGGGCCGAGGACGCGCGGGCGATGCTGGCCGTGGCGAGCCGGGCGACGGCCGGGGCCGCCGACCCCGACGTGCTCATCACCATCACCTCGCGGTTCCGGCGGCTGTCGTGGAAGTACTCGGGCCTGGCGTACGCCGCCACGTTGAAGAACGTCGGCGTGCTGTACCAGACCCTCTACCTCGTGGCCACCGCGATGGGGATGGGGCCCTGCGGCCTCGGCAGCGGTGACGCCGACCTGGCCGCGCGGACCTTCGGCCTCGACTGGGCGACGGAGTCGTCGGTCGGGGACTTCCTCATCGGCAGCGCGCCGCACGACGCGCCGGACGACGCGCCGGACGACGCGCCGGACGACGCGACGCCCGGTTCGTGATGTCCGTCATGGTCGGCAGATGTCGTCTGCATCTGCCCGACCTCGCCCAGATTCGGGATCGTGGCAGGTAGAAGGACCAGTTGCCGGGAGAAAGAGGAGACCTGATGGCTGAGAGCATCTACATCCTCGGAGATGAGGATCGCAAGAAGTTCGCGCGGCTGATCGCGGCGGCCTGGGACGACCCCGAGCTCCGAGGCCGCTACGAGACCGAGCCCAGAGCCGTGCTCGCGCAGTACGGCATCGTCTACCCGTCCGGCGTGCCCACCCCGCCGCTGCCGGCCAGACCCGAGGGCGAGTTCGACATCGCCGAGCTCGAGTCCGCGGCCGGCTCCGCGGTCGCCTCGGCCAGCACGACCGGCACCGCGGCCTGCATCGGCTGTGTGCTCACCGGGAGTGACCCCACCCTTCCCCAAGGCACGACATGAGCGAGGCGATGCTCGATGGCGCGGGCAGGACCACCACGATCCAGATCCTGGAGGGCATCCGGGGGAGGTGGCCTGGGGGGCTGGTCCTGATCGCCCGACTCGTCCTTTCGTCGCCGGCTGCGAAGAGGTGGTTCACGTGGGAGCCTCGGAGAGGCTGAGGGGCGTGGGTCCGGGCGCGGTACGGCTGGCGCGCGTCGGGGCCGCGGCGTTCTCGGTGGGCATGGCGGCCTTCGCCGCCGTACCCCTCGCGGAGGCGCTCGGCGCTTTCGGTGGTGGCGGCGCGTTCGGCGGCTTCAGGGCGGCGATCGCGGTGCTCCTCATCACCGGCCTCACGGGCTGCTATCTGTGGCTCGCGATGAGAGCCGTGCTCGACCGGGGCGCGCGGCGGGACCTGGTGGTGCTGGGCGGGATGGCGGCGCTGGCCGTGGCCGCGCCGTTCGCCGCGGGGCCCTCCTGGCTGAACCTGGGGTTCATGCTCCCGTTCGCGTTCGCGATCACGCTGCGGGGCTGGTGGGCGGCGGCGGGCTTCTTCGCCGCGCTCGCCGCCGGCATCGCCCTGTCGGCCTCCCATGAGATGAGCCTGCTGATCTTCGGCTCGCTGCAGAACATGCTGACGGCGGGGGCGCTCGCGGGTCTGACCATCTTCGCGACGCTGCTGGGCGAGCTGCAGCGCACCCGTGAGGAGCTGGCCAGGCTCGCCATCACCGAGGAGCGGCTCAGGTTCGCCCGCGAGCTGCACGACGTACTCGGGCACAACCTCTCGGTCATCGCGATGCGGACCGAGCTGTCCATGCGGATCCCCACCGACCAGATCGCGCGGCTGCACGGTGAGCTGGCGGAGATCCACGACATCGCCAGGCGCTCCCTCCACGACGTGCGGGCGGTGGTCAAGGGCTACCGCGAGATGTCGCTGGAAAAGGAGCTGGGCGGGGTGCGCCGGGTGCTCGAGGCCGCCGGCGTCAGGTGCGACTTCGCCGAACTGCCGCCCTCGCTGCCTCCGGACGTGCGCGTGGCGCTGGCCTGGGCGGTGCGCGAGGCGGCCACCAACCTGCTGCGGCACAGCGACGCCACCGTCTGCCTGCTCGGCGTCGAGTCGCACGGTGACCGGATCACGGTCACCGTCGCCAACGACGGCGTACGTCCGGACGGCGGCGGTGCCGCCCCGGAAAGCGCCCCGGAAAGCGCCCCGGAAAGCGCCCCGGAAAGCGCCTCGGGGCGTACCTCGGGGTCCGGCGTGGGCGGAAACGGTGTGGGCGGGAGCGGCCTGGCCGGGCTCGACGAGCGGCTCGCACAGGTCGGCGGGAGCAGCGGGCGGCACACCGAAGACGGCTGGTTCACGCTGTCGCTGGACGTTCCCGGCCGCCCCACGGCGGCCGTACTCACCTCGGCCACAGGAGACCGGAAATGATCAAAGTTCTGATCGCGGAGGATCACGATCTCATCAGGGGAGCGCTGATCGCGCTGCTGTCGGAGGAGCGGGACATCCGAGTGATCGGGGAGGTGTCCAGGGGTGATGAGATCGTGCCCGCCGTCGTCGGCAGCAGGCCCGATGTGGCCCTGCTCGACATCGGACTGCCGGGCATGGATGGCCTCGAGGCGGCGGGCCTGATCAAGAAGCTGGAGCAGCCGCCGCCGGTGCTCATCCTCACCAGCGTCGGGTCGCCCGGCAACTTCGACCGGGCCATGGCCGCGGGGGTGCGCGGGTTCCTGGTCAAGGACGCGCCCGCCCATCGGCTCACCGACGCCATCCGCGCGGTGGCCAGGGGGGAGCGCTACATCGACCTGGACGTGGCCGCCGACGGCGGCGGCGAGCAGGAGGTCGACACCAACCCGCTGACCGCGAGGGAGATCAGCGTCCTGTCGGCCGTCGCGGCCGGCGGGCGAGGCAGCGACCTGCGGAGCACCCTGGGACTGTCCGACCACACGATCAGGAACTACCTCGCCGCCGCTCGCCTGAAGACCGGCGCCCGCAGTGATGAGGAGGCCGTACGCATCGCGCGGGCCAACGGTTGGCTGGAGAACAGTCGCGTCGCCGGTTGACATGGGCCCGGAAGGCGTCAAGATCTATGTGAAATCATGATGCCTCCGGATATTTCGGGAGATCGCCCGTGGCGCAGGAGAGCGAGGCGCAGGCCAGGTGGCTGCTCACGGGCATCGTCGCGGTGACAGGGGCGCTGTGGGCACTCACCCCCGTCGCGTTCCTGATCGTCGACGAGGTGGGCCGGGCCCTGCTGTCGGGCGTGCTGCTCGGCGGGTTGCTGGTGGTGTACATGCGGGTCGTCGGCCGGCACATCGCCGGGACGGGCCAAGGGCCGCACCGGGTGCGGACCTTCGCCCTGTTCGCGGTGGTCGTCTACGGGGCGTTCCCGTTCATGGGGTCGGCCTGGATCTACACGCCCCTCATCGTCGCCGCCGCGGGGCTGCTCCTGCTGCCGCTCGGGTTCGCCGTCGGCGTGCTCCTCGCGGTGGCCGTAGCCGAGTTCCCGCTGGCGCTGGCGGTGTCGGACCACACACCGGAGGATGCGCTGCTGAAGAGCGCCGGAGTGTTCGTCGCCTCGGTGGTCGCCGCGGGGATCCTGCACTACGCCAGGTTCGTCCGGGAGCTGCGCGAGCTGCGGGCGGCACTGGCGGAGATGGCCGTGGACCAGGACCGGGTGCGCATGGCCGGAGAGCTGCACGACCTGCTCGGCCAGACGCTGGCGTCGATCACGCTGAAGACCGAGCTGGCCCTGGCCCTGGTGGACCTGGACAGGAAGCGGGCCATCGGCGAGGTCACGGGCGTGATCGCCATCGTCAACGAGGCACGTGAGGAGATCGGCGACGTCGTGGCGGCCAGGCGCTCGCTCGACGTGGGGGCGGAGCTGTCGGCGGCCGTCGCGCTGATCGAGCTGTCCGGTGCGCGCTGCGACCTGCGCGTGGGGATCAGTGAGATCGACGAGGAGACGGCCGACGCGCTCGGCTGGATCGTGCGCGAGGCGGCCACGAACATCGTCAGGCACAGCGATGCCCGTCACTGCCTGATCGAGCTGGACAGAGTGGACGGGCGGATCCATCTGCTGCTGCGCAACGACGGCGCACGCCGCGAAGCGGGCCCGCGGCGAGGCTCGGGGCTCGCCGGGCTGCGGCAGCGGGTGGACAGGCTGGGCGGGTATCTGCACGCGGGTGGCACGGGGGGAGACGGGTTCGAAGTGCGGGTGTGGCTGCCCGCCGTACACGATCTGGAAAGAGTGATCACCATTGATTCGTGTCCTGCTGGCTGAGGACCACGGCGTTGTGCGGGGCGCCCTGACCATCCTGCTGAACCTGACGGGCGACATCGAGGTGGTGGCCGAGACCGACAGAGGCGACAAGGTCGTCGCCCACGCCCTCGCCGCCGCACCCGACGTCGCCGTCCTCGACATCGAGATGCCGGGATGCGACGGGATCGAGGCCACCTGCCGCCTCAGGCAGGCCATGCCGTCCTGCCGCGTGCTCATCCTCACCGCGCTCGCCCAGGCCGGGCTGCTCAGACGGGCCATGGACGCAGGCGCGAGCGGCTTCCTGCTCAAGGACGCCCCCACTGAACGACTGGCCGAGAGCATCCGCAGGATCGCCCAGGGGGAGCGGGTGGTCGACGCGTCCCTGGCCCTGGCGGCGATGAGCGCGACGGTCACGCCGCTCACCGACAGGGAGGCGAGCGTGCTGGGCCTGGTCGGCCTTGGGGCCACGACCGGGGAGATCGCCGCCGAGCTGCACCTGTCGGCGGCGACGGTCCGCAACTACATCTCCAGCGTCCTCACCAAGACCGGCGCCCGGAACAGGACGGACGCCGTGCGCATCGCCATGGAGTCCGGGTGGATCGAGAGGCCGCGGCACGGGTGAGTCACGGCGTCGTCCTGCCACCGTGAGAACCTATGCGGCCCGTCCCAGGGTCTGTTGGTGGGAGGGCACGCTGCGGCCGTCGGGCAGCAGCTCTCCCCAGTCGTCGAACAGTACGACGCCGTTGCACAGCAGGCCCCACCCCTGCTCGGGGTGGAAGGCCACCAGGCAGGCGGCCTCGCGGTCGGGGGCATCGGCGGACGGACAGGGCGGGTGGTGCTGACACAGCATCGGTTTCCTCCGGCTGGGCTGTACTGGACGTCGACCGGGATGTCGGTGGCCGGGCTCCGGGTTGGGCACCGGGCGTGCTTCGGTGCGGGGCACCGGGCCGGACTTCGGACGGCGGGTGCCGGAACGTTCTTTACGTCCACTTCAGCGTGCCCTCTCCAACCCCTGGCACTGCACCGGGGAAACCCCCACATCGGTACCCGTTCCGCCCAATATGGGTAGTACGTACTGCTTCCGCGGGCCTACCAAGGTAGATCAGAAGGCTGCTGGGAAGCCTGGTCGAAATGGGGGTGCTTATGCCTCTAGCGCCTTCTGCGCCGTGGGTTTACAGTTTCGAGGCAAGAACGTTCCAACGCGACACTACCCGGGGGATCCTGCCGATACGGACGGCAGATAAGTGAATTATGGACACCCGAGGGGTACCGGTGAATGTCGAAAGCATGCGGCGCAGCCTTCGAGAGGCGGAGCAGTTCTCGGGCGGCATCGTACGTCTCCTGGAAAGCGCACTCCTGCCGGAATATCTCAGGCCAGATGTCGAACGGGCATGTGATCAGGCGAAACTCGTCCTATCCGCGACGCGTGACCCCTATGTGGTGGGGATTCTCGGTGAGTTCAGCGCCGGCAAGACCATGTTCATCGCTTCGCTGCTCGGCCTGCTCGATGACCTGGCGATCGGGGACAGGCCGACGACGGGAAACGTGACGGCATTCTGGGTGCGTCAGGGGCCGGCGAAAAGCTCATCGGCGATCGTCGGCGTACGCGTGACCTACCTGTCGGCGGCCGAGGTGCGCGACTGCCGTGAAAAGCTTGGCGCCCAACTCCGCGAGGCGGCCGGTCGAACGAACTCGCTGGTGACGGAGGAATTCGACGGCGCCGTGCGGGAGGCCTCCTCACCCACCGGAAACGGCCGTCAACTTCGGCACTGGTACGACACGCACGCCGCTGCCTGTCCCGACGAAGTCGGGCGGCTCACGACGCAGCTGGTCGCGATCGCGTCGGCTGCCGCTGAGTTCACGCATCTGCTCGGGCGGCGCGACGAACCCGTAGTCCTTCAGGAGGCCGCCCCATTACTCACGATCTCGGACGCGCGCAGCACGTCCGAGAGCTCCTCCATGGCCGCCGATCGCTTCTGGATCGTGCGCCACGTGACGATCACCGTCGAGGTGCCGCCCGAAATCCTCGACCTGGACCGTCTCGTCGGCGAGGCGCCGTGGACCGGCGGCTCCACACAGGCGCAGGACCTCGACCGGTTGGTCATCTACGACTTTCCCGGCTTCCTCAACCACATCTCCGGTGAGCGTGACCTGCGGTTGACCGAGACCATGCTCCCGGAAATGGACACGGTCGTGGCGCTGCTCAAAGCGGCGAACGCGGACGGACCGGCCTCCGATCACCTGGGTCACCTCTTCCGTGACGTCTTCGCCAAGGATCGGCGGCGTGGCCGCGTCCTGGTGGGTGTCGGGAACGTCAGCGATGTCCCGGAGATCGGGCGTCTGGCATCGCCCGCCGCACGACATGCCGAGCGGGAGGACGACCTGCTTCGGCAGCTGCCCACGCTCAAGGAGCTCCTCGACACGGCGGACAGACTCAGCCCGGAGGAGGAACCGTTCCTCTACTCCGGACTCGTCGCCCTGAAGCGGCTCGGCCTGGCGGGTTCCCTCGACCATCGTGCCGACGAGGCCGACGGGGTGGCTCGTTCGGCAGGCGACGCGGCGGAGAGCCTGCCGCAGGTCAGCAGGCTGAAGCCGCTGCTGGCCGCGCTCGCGCACGATGGCGGCCGCGAGGCCGTGGTGTCGCGGCTGCAGGACAGGCTCGCGGAGCATGGGCTGGTCAGAAGGTATGAACGGGTGCGCCGGGAGCGTGATCGCCTCGACGGTCTGCTCAACGGCCTCGAGACGCGCCTCGAACAGGCCCCGCAGGACGCGTGGGCGTCCGCCGACGCTGACGTGATGCGCCTGCTGGACAGGACGGAGGGGGTGCTCACGAGCTTGATCAGTGACATTCCCACGATGCTCGCCGACACCCTGACGATGTCTCCGGCCACGGGCGGCCAGTCGATCGTCGAGGACATCCGTGCCACGATCACCGCGAAGGTCCTCGCCTGGCCCGAGTGGTGGCAGATTCTCTCCACCACGGCCGGCGCCGAGGTGAGGGGCGGCCCGGAGACGACGGAGGCCTTCCTGCCCCAGTTCAAAAGCACCTGCCACAGCGCATATCGGGCCGCACACCGGCAGATCCTGCTCCAGTGGGAGGAAGCCGTGATCGCGAAGGCCGAGCGCAGCCTGCCGCTGGATGTACGGACGTTGGCGGAGCGTCCCGAACTGAGCCCGAAGAACGTCAAACGCGCCAGGCTGCTCACCCACCCGGCGGAGTGGCACGGCATGCTCATGGACGTCGCCGACGACATCGCGGCGGCCGAGGGCGACGGCACACTGGATGACGTGTTCCCCCTGCGCCGGCCGCATCGGTTCGCCTGGGCGATCGCCAAGACCGACCGGCCCCCCATAGACGACGGCGGGTTCGCACACCAGCTTCATCCCGGGCACGTGCTGCGTCTGCGGCACGAGTTGGTCGGGGCGGCGACCGCGGCCGTGCAGGGCAGGATCGACGCGTTGCGACCGTCGGCAGCTCAGAACGTCGGCGATTTCCTGAAGTCTCTGGAGCGCGTGCTGTCCAAGTTGCGGAGCAGCCTCACCTCGACGCCGACCACCCCCGCGCAGGAGAAGCCGCTGCTCGACGAGCTGCGCCGGCTGCGCGAGAGCTCAGGGCAGGGGAAAGGCACCCTGCGCGATCTCATCAGCGAGGCCGAGGCCGACTGACGTGGCTTCCGTGGAGTTCGTGTTCCGTGGCGGCGACGGCAGGCTGACGACGGAGCTGCGCGTCGGGCCTGGTGGTGATCGTCTGACGCTGCCGTTCCCCGTCATGCGGTTCCACGGCGAGTCGGCCGCCATTGTGCGCTCCGTTCGCATCGTTCCGGCGTACGGCACTGAACCGGCGGCATCCGGCAGTGCCCTGTGGCTGGCAGGGCAGTGGACGCCCGAAATCCCCCAGAACGGACTGCGACTGCGCGAGGGGCTCTGGTGGCGGCCGGTGGGCGCCATCCAGGTGGGCCGGTCCGAGTTGCCTCCGGGGCGGACGCATTTCGACTGGACCGTGTCGTACCAACTCGATGACGGGAGCACCCTCATGCGTGAGGCCACCGGTGGGCTGACAGTGGACACGACAGGCGACCCCGGTCGGCTGGATGTGCATGAAGGCTGGATCGCCCTGGACTATGGCACGACCACCACGTCCATCACCATGTTCGATCAGAAGCACCAGATAGTCCTGCTCGGTTTGCCGCGAACCCAGGCGGCGATCATCAGGCGGCGGCTCGGCGAACTCTTCGAGGGCGGGGAGTCGGAGGGGATCGAATTCGGCCTCTCCGTCTCGGAGTGGCGGCGCATGCTGGAGGCCGCGGGCAATCTCCTCGCCTCGGCTTCCGCGCCGCGTCTGGACCCGCTCACGGTCGCCCGCAACGTGCTGCACTCCGACCTCTACCGGTTGCTCATCGCATTGGAACGCCAGGTGGTGGAGAGCCAGCGGCCCGAGCTGGCGCTGGGCCTGCACCGGCTCTACTCGTCGGCGTTCGCGATGCCTCCGATCAGGGAACAGCGGTTGGTCAGCATCCCCCTGCACGCCGAGAAGGAGACCATCGCCAGTGCGGTCGACGTGCTGTCATTGCAGCCGCTCAATGTGCGGATGGCCGCGGACGGAATCAGGCTGGACTCCACTGAGGCCGGGCAGGCACCCGTCGAGGTTCGGTACCAGCCCGGCCTCAAGCAGTACATCGGAGCTTCTCGCCCGCTGCCCGGGCTTCCCCCCGATCACCCGCATCCCGTCTCCACAGACGATGTTCTGGCAGCGGCCTGGCAGTGCCTCCTCAAGGACAAGGTCGCCAAGTTCTGCCAGGACCACCCGGACGAGTACTCCACCAAGCCGATCACCCACGCGGTGGTGACCTATCCCACGGCGGCGCCTCCGCAGACCCGGCTGGACGTGGAGAAACTCGCTCGGCGGATCGGACTGGACCGGGTCGTCACCGACTACGACGAGGCCACGGCGGCCGCGATGTTCTACCTGATGCGCGACTTCGCCGGTGATCCCGCCGTGGGCATCGAGGCGTACCGCGCACGCAGCCGCAGGGACGGGGCGGCCCAGACCTGGCACAGAAACATTCTCGTGGTGGACATCGGGGGCGGCACGACAGATATCGCGCTCATCGGTATCACGCTGCACGACGAGACAGATTTCGAAAGCGGGAAGGGCCGCGATGTGCAGGGGCGTTACTACGTGCTGCGGCCGACGATCCGGGCCAAGGCCGGACGGGCCCAACTCGGCGGGGACAGAATCACGCTGGGGATATTCAACCATCTCAAGGCCACACTCGCCGACCTGCTACTGACCCGCGATGCCCGGATCGTCCAGGGCGAGTATCCGCCATTTCTGTCAGAGGGGAGATACCGGGAGAAGTCGCTGCTGTCACGGGTCGAGGACAGCAAGATGGAGGCGCTACGAGACGACCTCATAGACGCGGTGATTCCCACCCGGTGGGTGAAGGATCCGACCGACAAGCAGGCCGTGCGGCAACGGTTCCGCCTTCTGTGGGACGAGGCCGAGCAGGCGAAAACGCAGCAGTCCGTGAACGAGGGGGACTATCTGGTCCGCCATGTGGGGGAGTTGCTCAACCTGTCGGGGAAGGCCAAGGAGGCCGCGCAGGATCTGCCGGACGTCACCATCGCCCATGCGGAAATCTCCTCGATCATCGAGGAGGTCGTCAGGAGCGCGTTCGACATCGGGCTGAACGTCGTCAAGAGGAGCCTCATACGGCCCAGCGATGGCGGGCCGGAGACGCTGGACACGGTGATGGTCTCCGGTGGGAGTTCGGCTCTCCCGCAGATCCAGCGGATTCTGCGGGAGGTGTTCACCGGCGCCGGCGGCGACATTCAATGGAATCCCATGAATGTGGTCTACGAGCCGGCCTTCGCCAAGACCGGCACCTCGATCGGAGCATGCTGGGCCGAACACGTGCGCAGGAAGGGTTTCGATCGGGCGAGGAACGCCAGGCAACGCGTCGGACGCGGGCTGACCGAGTTGCACATCGATGTCGACAATCTTTTCCACGCGCTGCCCAACACCTTCGTGCTCGACGCCCTGGACGGACAGAGCTGGATCCTCTTCCATATCGGTGCCGAGTTCGACCAGATCGGGGCGGCAGGTGGGGTCGAGGGCCGCCGCCGCTCGGAGTGGGTGCACACGACGGAGGACCTCACGGTCTACCGCCAGCCGTTCTCCCTCGAGGAGAAGCGGGATGTGTGGGGCAACCTGAACCTGGCCACGATGCGCGGTGAGCTCGGCGAGCACTGGCTCGATCTCGCGCGCTGGCAGCGCCGGGTCAAGGTCCAGTTCGAGATCAACGAGCGCAGCCTGATCACGGCGTACTTCTGCGAGGAGTCCGGGCCCGCGCACATCGTCGGCTTCGACGGAGTCTCCCCCATGACCGGCCTGGTGGAGGTCGGTGACGACGGGGTGCCCGTCGTGCAGGCGGACATCGTCGTCAATCCACAGTCGGCCGGCGGGATGGCGGCCGCCGGACAGGTGGTCTTCCCGCGCGGCGCGAGGCTCACGGACCGCCTGGTCGTCGGTGGATCCGATCGTCCGGTCGCCGGTTTGATCAGTGGGGCGCTGCCGAAGGATGTTCCCGTCGATGGCGGGTGGTCGTTCTACCGCCGGGACAGCACCGACCCCGACCGTATGGTGCAAATCGGGCGAGTAATGTCGGCCCCCGAGGCGGGGCGAATGGGCCCCGACATAGTAGCGGCCCTGGACCAGGACGGCCGTCTCACGACAACCCCCTCCTACCCCGCCTACCAGCAGGCCAAGAGCATGGCCGAGGTGCTGGAACGACCGGGCGCGGTGCTCGGCTACGCCATGAAACCAGGCACGGCGGACATCGACGAGAGGTTCGACCCGTTCAACGGCACGCACTGATGGGGACCTTCGACGAGCATGCCAGGGCCGTACTCTCGGTCGCGGACGGGCGGGCCGCACCGCTCGTGCGCGCGTTCCTCACGGGGCTGCGGGCGGGCCTGGACGACCTCCCGACAGGAGAACCGGGCAGGGACGACGCCGAGGCTCTGGCAGCCGTGATCGGAGATCTGCTCGACGTGCGGTCACGCACCGCGAACGCCGATCCCGTCGCGGAGGGCACCGCCGTCGCGAGTCCGACGACAGATGCGCTGCGCGCGGAGCTCCTCTCTCTCAGGGAGACCGTCGCGCGGCGCGTGGGCGAGGCGTCGATCGGCGAACCGGCCGACGATCTCGCCCGGGTATGGGCGACCCTGCACCTGTCCGCTCTGCGGTTGCCACGCGATGAGGCCGAGGCCGTACGGCAGGAGGCGGAAGACCTGGCTCGGCAGAGGGGATCGACCGTGGCCGAAGCCTCGCCCACAGCCACGTCCACAGCCACGACCACCGTCCACGGGGTGCGCGACGAAGTTCTGGTCCCGGAGCTGTGGCTCGACAGGCGTGTCCAAGCACCCGGCCTGGCCCTGTCCCCACGTGGGAAACTCCTCAGAGAGCTGCCACGGCCGGCAGCGGCCGAGGAGGTCGTACGGCCGCTGTTCGCACTCGCCGGGCAGATCCTCGTGCTGATCGAGCAGGATCCACGGCTGCATCACTGCCTCCAGGTGATCGAGTTCAGCGGATTGCGCAGTCTGGCCGCCACCGCCGAACGGCGCGAATTCGCCGAGCACCTGAACCGCCGGAGCCGGGCCGTGACCGAAGCCGTACCGTTCACCGGTCCCTGGCTGGATGCCCTCGTACGGTTGCACGAGGCGCTGTGCTCAGTCGTGCACCTGCCACCCGCACCGGACGACACGTGGTGGGGTGAGCGGCGGCTGACCTGCAACGAGGCCCTTGCCGCCGGCGCCGACCTCACCCCCGGAGGATCGGTGAAGTTCCCGCCCGCCCGTTACGCCGCGGCCGCCGGGCTGACCCGGCAGGACATCTCACTCCAACTCCCGCGCAGGTCGGGGCAGGTGCTCGTGTGCGTGAAGGCGTGGTCGCGCGTCGACGGCGACGTGAATCCAGGGCGAGTGATCTATGCCAGCTGATCCGGGCGAATGGCCGACGAAAGAAGACTATGTGCGCGCGATGAGCGGCGCCTCCCCCTTCGACGTCGCGGAGTTACGGTCGGCATGGATCGCACTCGACGACACCGAGCCGGAGACCTTCTCCTGGCCGGGCGTGGTGGGTTTCCACGCGGCGAGTGAAGCCGGTGAACTCATAGTGATCTGCTTCACCGGCTCGACCGCCGAGTTGTCGGACCGCTGCCGCGACCTCGGCGAACCAAGTCTCCGCTGGTATGGCACCGGCATCCGGGTGAAAGGCCGTCGGTGGCCGATCGCCGTACACGATTGGCTCAGGATGGACTGGCAGCGGCCCATCTGGGAGCGACACGCCCAGCAGATGGTTCGCGAGGACGAGGATGAAAGCGCGTCGACCCGGCCGATTCCCGTTGTGCCATCTGAGCCGGATCCGCCGGGACCTTCTGCGCGGCCCGATCGGGATCCGCCGGTGTTTCCCCCATGGCGCGACCTGCCGGTGTTTCCCGCATGGTCCGGTGCGTCGGTGCCTGCCGTGCGGCCGGATCAGGACCTGCCGGTGATTTCTGTGACGACCGTCCAGGATGCTGTGCCTGACGACAGGTCCTCCGACCGTCGCGAGCTTCCGGCCTGGCTGCTGCCCGTCATGGCGCTGCTGGTCGCTGTGACCGTGATCGGGCTGATTTTCACGTTGCTGATGTGAAGGTGGCGGTGATCATATGCGAGCGACCGGGCCACGCGGCACGCGCGTCTACGTTTTTCTCTTCTTCGTCATGTTCGCCCTCGCCGTCACCGAGTTCATCGTCGCGACGGTGCGGATCGGCGACCTGAAGGGCGCAGCCGACCGCGCGACGGATCGAACACAGGAGTTGAGGGACGAGATGAGCGCCTTGCAGGCCGACCTGACCATCAAGCCGGAGAGCCTCCGCGACGCCGATGTCCCAGAGCGCCTGCTGCTCAGCCTGGACAAGAAGACGTGCGACAGCTTCAGAGCGTGTGAGGACGAGAAAATGCCGGTCATCGAAGTGGAAGTAGGGCACTGCGATGGTGGTGCTCTCTGCGTATCCCACCACTGGCTGGATGGCACGCCGCGGCTAGTCCGGAGTGATACCTACTGGTGGCAGTCAGGAAGATTACGATCCGCCGCGATCACGTGCCACGACACGCTGTCCATCGGGAACGAGGTGTCTTGGCGCTTCGATTTCCACCCCACCGCGGCCGTCTTCGACACGGCGCAACGGCGGTGGAAGGTGAGTGCCTACCAAGCGAAGTTCTCCCTGGAGAAGCCCGACGGCAACTGCAGCGCGATGTCCGCGAGCTGGGCAGGCACCGGCGAGATCGATTAGCTGGATCGTGTGTCGGCTTCTCGCGGGGTGAAACAGAGAACGGGCCTGCCTGCCGATGCGCAGAACAGAACCCGGTCGTCTAGGATGGGACAACACGTGAATGAAATGACCCATCCCTCCAGTTAGGAGTCTAACACACGCATGAAGCAGTGTCAATCCGAGACCGCCCGGGTCGAGGCCCTGGAGGCGGAGCAGACGTACGTGTCGAGGCTCTACCGACGGCTGGACGTCACGCGGGAGCGGACCGAACGCACGTTGCGCGAGGTGTTCGCCCGCGGAGGCACCGGGACCCGGCAGGCGGTGGTCGAGCGTGAGATCACGGCCGCCGAGCACGCGCGGCGTCTCGCCCAGCTCTCGGCCGTCGAGCGCGGCCTGTGCTTCGGCCGGATCGACGACGCGGACGGCGAGACCCTCTACATCGGCCGTGTCGGGCTGCGTGACGACGACCACGAATCGATGCTCGTCGACTGGCGGGCCTCCGCCGCGCGCCCGTTCTACGTCGCCACGCCCGGAGACCCGGGACCGCTGGTACGGCGCCGGCACATCCACACCCGGGACAGGCAGGTCGTCGGCATAGACGACGAGGTCTTCGACCTCGATCGGATGAGCGAGCGCGACCGCCGTACGCTCGTCGGCGAGGCCGCGCTGCTCGCCACGCTGCGCCGGGGCCGTACCGGCAGGATGGGCGAGGTCGTGGCCACGATCCAGACCGAGCAGGACCGGGTGATCCGGTCCGGCCTGCCCGGGGCGCTGGTGGTCCAGGGCGGGCCGGGCACGGGCAAGACGGTGGCGGCCCTGCACCGGGCGGCCTACCTCCTCTACGCCCATCGGGCCACGCTGGAGCGGCGTGGCGTGCTGGTGATCGGCCCGAACGCCACGTTCTCCCGCTATATCGGCCACGTGCTGCCGTCGCTCGGCGAGACCGAGGTGGTGCTGTCCAGCCTGGGGGAGCTCTATCCGGGGGTGTGCGCGACGGCCGAGGACGGCCCGGCCGCCGCCGTCGTGAAGGGCGATCCCCGGATGGCGAAGGTGGTGGAGGCGGCGGTACGCGACCGGCAGCGCGTGCCGTACGGAGATCTGGAGGTGGCGATCCCGGTCAGGACGTCACTGCGCGGCGGCGTCGAGGTCGTGGTCGAGGAGATGACGCTGCGGGTGGACCACGAGGTCTGCCGGCGCGCCCGGGACAGGGCCCGCGGGCTGCGGCGGCCGCACAACGCGGCGCGTCGGCTCTTCCTCACCGAGATGCTCGGCGCGCTCGCCCGCGACGAGGCCGACCGGCTCGATCGGCCCATGGACGCCGCCGACCTGCGGTACGCCGCGCGCGGGCTCTGGCAGCACCGGTCCGTACGCGACGCGCTCGACGCACTGTGGCCGGAGCTCACCCCGCAGCTGCTGATCGACGAGCTGCTGTCCGACGGGGACCGGCTGCGCCCGGCCGCCTCGCCGTACCTGTCGGAGGAGGAGTCGGGTGCGCTGGCACGGCCGCGCACCTCCCCCTGGACGCTGGGTGATGTCCCGCTGCTGGACGAGGCCGCCGAGCTGCTCGGCGAGGACGAGACCGCGGCGGCGGTCGCCCACCGGTCGGCCGAGCGCAGGCGCCGCGCCGAGGAGCGGGCCGAGGAAGAGCTGTACGCCAGGGAGGTCATGACGGTCAACGAGCTCGGCGACGTGATGGACGTGGCGGCCTTCGCCGACCGCAACCGCGACACCGGCGCCCACCTGACCACGGCGGATCGGGCCGCCCGCGACCGGCGCTGGGCGTACGGGCACGTGATCGTGGACGAGGCGCAGGAGCTGTCCGCGATGGCCTGGCGGATGGTCATGCGCCGGGTGCCGACCCGTTCGCTGACCGTCGTGGGCGACATCGCGCAGACCGGGTCGGCGGCGGGAGCGCGATCATGGGGGGAGATGCTCGAACCCCACGTGGGCGGCCGGTGGCGCGAGGAACGTCTGCTGGTCAACTACCGCACGCCCGCCGAGATCATGGACGTCGCCGCCGACGTGCTGAAGGCGGTCATGCCGGAGCAGTCACCTCCCGAGTCGGTCCGGTACGGCGACACGCCGCCGCGTGCCGTCCCGGCGTCCGAGACCGACCTGCGCGGGCTCGCCGAGTCGGAGTGGGCGGCGATCGGGGACGGGCGGCTCGCCGTCATCGCCCCCGACGCGCGGCACGCCGAGATCGCGGCGCTCTTCCCCGACAGCGACGGCGACGACCCGCTGGACGCTCCCGTCGCGGTGTTCACCGTACGGAGCTCCAAGGGGTTGGAGTTCGACGCGGTGGTGGTGGTCGATCCCGGCGCGATCCTGCGGCAGTCCGCCAAGGGCGGCCAGGACCTCTACGTGGCGATCACCAGAGCGACCCGCCGGCTGACCGTGGTCTACGAAGACCCGCTCCCCGAGATGCTCAGCAAGCTCACCCCGCGGATGGCCTGCGTTATGAAGGCATGATGTAGTGGATGCCTTTGCGTTCACCTCGGCGGAGAAGGTTGCCCGCTTGGACCATCCTGTTCAACAGGGAGGTGACCTGAACCCGGTCTAGCCCGGTGTGTTCCCGTACCTGTCGGTTGGTCACCGGGCCCTCAGCGGCGAGTTGAAGAACTAGTTGGGTGAATTCCGCAGGCCCGGCATGACGTCTGAGCGTTATGGCGGGCTGCGGTGCGAGGGCGTAATTTGCACCTCCCCGTTCACCGCTCTGCATGAGCAGGCCCGCGTCCCGGAGCCTCTGCAGGCAGTTTCGCGCATCCACGCTGTCGACCTGTAGAAGGTCGCGGACGCTCCGATTGGTAAGCACGGCACCGCGCATCGCGTGGACCAGCACAACGCGATCTGAACCGCGGATCTCCCCTTTGCTCTCGACCTCCTGTACCCAAGCTCGTTCCTCCGGAGTAACCGCGCTGGTCCGCGGCAGCACCACTGTGACGCAGCTGCCGTCGTCGATGAAGTGTGGCGGATCCAGCAGATGCGCCTCCATGGAGTCCTGCATGACGTCGATCCCTCGCCCGGCATCCTCAGCGAGCCGGTAGCGGCGCAGGGTGGAGATGACGGTCATATTGCGAGGCGCGTTCTGTTCCCGCAGGTTCTGCACGGTCACGGGTTCCGGCAGGGGCCCCGGCGAAATGACCTTGATCGCATCCGGCCGGATCTCCAGCCGGACGGGGCTGCGGTGATTCTCATAGGTGCGGTGTGCGACGGCATTGGCCACCGCCTCACGCAACACCTCCACCGGAATACGGGGCAGTTCCACTCGCTTCAGGCCGACAATGACCATGTCCGAGCCGAGTTCGTCCACCACGAGTCGGGTCGTCTCCTCCACCTGGCGCGGCAGTGGGCCGGTGACCTCCAGACGTTTGTCGTAGGCGTTGCCCGAGTCCCCGTACCGGAAGATCTCTACGTAGGACTTACCGAGCACCCGCTGCGGTTCGGCAAGGAGATACAGCGCACCAGCCACAGTGAGAGCCGGTTCCGTACGCCGTTTGCGGACGAGGCCCTTCTCGGTGAGCCGATCGATGAGGTTCTCGTCATCCGGCCAGTTCCACGCCTCCGCGACGGATCTGCGACAGATGTCATCGACGTCTTGCCACACCGCGCCAGACTCGGTGATCTCGAAGCGTGCCAGAGCCCGCCTGGTGATGAAGTCACTGAGGTCGAAGCCCATCAAGGGTTCGTTCATCGCTGCCTTGCGTACCAGGACCCGGCCGTTGGCCGTCTGGCTGAAGCCCTCCCGCCGCCTCGCCACAGCGACGACGGTGAGTGGGGTCTCTTCCACCAGAAGCTCAAAGATCTCGTAGCGCCCAGGGTCACGAGCCCTGGTCAGAGCACGATGCAGACGTGCGGTGGCCTCGCCATCGAGACGGCGGCCATGCAGGCTCCCATCTGGGCCCACCCCGATGAGGATCACACCGCCGTCACTGTTGGAGAAGGCCACGACCGCTTCCTGGATCTTCTCTTCAGGAAGGCCCTGCTTGAACTCGATGTGTTGCCCTTCACCGGGGAAGGCGGCGCGGAACTCCGTCAGGCTCATCCGCTTGGGCACATCCCCCTGACGCTCAGGATGGAAGCACGGATATGACAAACTTGTTCCTCCCGCTCTCTGGCGGAAAGAATTATGGCATATCTTACTGTCTGCATGCGACATCTCACCCAAAGTACTTCGTTCATCTTCGGGTTTCCTCGCTGACTTGCTGGCGCAGTCGGCTTTTTGGAAGGCGTACCGCGTGGGCGGTGACGTCCACGACACCCGCGATGCCCTGCTCGCCGCGGCCAACTACCTGCACGCGTCGGGAGCGCCGCGTGACTACCGGCGCGCGCTGTACGGCTACAACCACTCGCAGGCGTTGCGTGAGGTATCCGTTGCCGACCAGCCGGCCGACCGACACCTCTCTGATGTTCAGCGGGTGGTGGCGGTCTCTTCGGGCGGAAACGTCCGCCCCAGTTCATCTGCCACGTCCAGGACGGTCTTGACGACATCCGGCGTGGTGCGGAAGTTCACGAAGCACGCACGCAGGCAGGTGCGGCCGTCGACGATGGCCGGTGCCAGGTAGACGCGGCCGTCGGCCTGTATGGCCCTGGCGAGCCGTACGTTGTGGGAATCGAGCTCGCTGTCGCTCATCCCGGGCAGGACGTGCCGGAAGCAGACGGTCGACAGCATCGGCTCATGCGACAGCTCGAAGGAGGCGTGTGCCCGTACCTCGTCGGCGAGCAGCGCCGCGTTGGCGAGCGTGCCCTCGATCCAGGCGCGGAACTGGTCGGCGCCGTGGACCCGCATCGACAGCCACAGGCGCAGGGAGCGGAAGGGCCGGGAGTATTCGAAGGTATGGTCAACCGGTTTGCCGATGTCCTCCGCGTGGAGCATGTAGCGCTCTTCGTGGCCGAACGCCGCCCGCAGCGGGCCGCGATGACGCAGCAGGATGACGCTGCAACTCTTCTGCATGCCGAACCACTTGTGCGCGTCGACGGTGACGGAGTCGGCGCGGTCGAGTCCGGCGAACCAGTGCCCGGCCGTCGAGGTGGCGGCGGCCGGCAGGCCGTAGGCGCCGTCGACGTGCAGCCACACCCCCTCGCGCTCGCACACGTCGGCGATCGCGGCGAGGGGGTCGACCGCTCCGGTCAGGGTGGTGCCGGCGGTCGCGACGACCGCCACAGGGGTGAAGCCCTCCGCCCGGTCGCGCTCAAGGGCGTCTCGGAGCGCGTCCACCCGCATCCGGCGCCGTTCGTCGGTCGGTATCCGGCGCAGTGCTCGGCGGCCCAGGCCCGCCGCCTCCACAGCGCGTGCGATGGAGTGGTGCGCCTCGTCCGAGCAGTAGACGGTGGCCCGGTAGCCGGCGACTCCCTCCTCACGCGCGCCCGGCAGTGCCTGCTCCCGCGCCGCGAGCAGGGCGGTGAGGTTGGACGTCTGGCCTCCGCTGGTGAAGTGTCCCTCCCCCAGCGGGAAGCCGACGAAGTCGGCCACCCAGCGCACAGCCTGCTGGTCGAGAAGGTCGGCAGCTCCTGCGGCGGTGGCCAGGTTCGCGTCATAGGCGGCGGACAGCGCGGAAGCCAGCACACTGACCTCCAGTCCGCTGGAGCCGACATAGGCGAGGTACAGCGGTCGAGATGGCGACACGCTGGCCTCCAGGATGTTGACGGCGTCATCCAGCGCGGCCCGCGTATCGTCCGGCTGCTCCGGCAGCGCGGCTCGCAGGCGCCCGACCAGGTCCGCGTCGATAGCCGGCTCACACGGTCGCGGGCGGTCGAACGACTCCCATGCCGCTGTCAGGTAGTGGGAAAGGTCTTCGAGGACTCCCGCCCGGTCGGTGAGGGCCGAAGGCGAGGTACGGAGCGATTCTGGAACGAGGTGGTCTGTCGCACGCGTCATGTCGACAGCGTGCTGAAGTATGGGCATCCGCACAAGAAGGCACTGTTTCGCTGAGCAGAATGATACTCATACGGGGGTAAGACTTGCCATAATGGTCAGTGTGGATGCGCTCGATGCCCGAATCCTTCTCGCTGTCGACGACGACCCCGATGCCCCCAGCCTCGCCCTGGCCAAGCGGCTCGGCATCGCCCGCAACACTCTTCACGCCCGGCTGCAGCGGCTCAAAGCGGCCGGTGCCGTACGCGAATTCACCCGCCGCGTCGACCCCGCCGCTCTCGGCTACGGCCTCGTCGCGTTCGTCTCCATCGCCCTGAGCCAGACCACCGGGCACCGTGCGACCGCCGCCCTCGCGGCCTTTCCCGAAGTCATCGAGATGCACTCCACCACGGGCGAAGCCGACCTGCTGCTGAAGGTCGTCGCTCGCGACACCGCCGACCTGCACCGCATCTCCGGAGAGTTCCTCGCCGTCCCCGACGTCGTGCGCACCAGCACAGTGATCTCCCTTCGCGAACAGTTGCCACTGCGCACCCGCGCGTTGATCGAGCAGGCCGCCGACCGGCGACCTCTGGCGTGAAGGGGTCTGCGCCAGAAACGATCCGCCCCCGGCCTGGACCTTGACCGTGTTGTCGGTCCGGGTGCCCGGCCGGCCTCGGTTTCGAAGGGACAAGGAGCCGGTCGGCCTGCTGCAGGCATACCTCTTTGTCCCTACCCCGGGATTATGGTCGCGTCTTTCGGTCGGGCGTATTTCTTGCCTGTTGACGCCGTGTGAGATCACTGGTTGTGGCCGCCCTGTGCCTTGGGGAAGCCGGAATCCGAATGTGATTCGGAATGAACGTCGGCGGCTGCTCGCATGCCCGCATAACCCAGGAAGCTCACGTTATCACTGGTAGAAGCGCTGGCGAGCGGCACCGGGGGTGCTTGTTCCTCTTGTGGGGAGGCGATGTGACGCCTTCATCGCGGAAGGTGAGTTACCGAATATAAGAGTTGCCGTTTTCGACGGCGCTTGCTTTCATTCGGGCTTGTACTCGGATAGCTGACTGTTTTTGCCGCCGGTTCTCCACGGGGGAGTTTCGTGCAATGAACGCTGTTGGCCGTGTTCGTCGTGCCCGCATTCAGGTTCCGTTGGTCGTACTGACGCTGGTCGCCACGTTTTTGGTGTCGGGACCGCCTGCGGAGGCCGAGCCACCGCCTGTACCGCAGGTGAAGCAGAGTGCGGCCCCGGCGATCCGCCCGTTGCCGGCGGGCATAAGACCGGACACAGCGGTTAAACCAGACAAGCGGCCCCCGGTGGTGCCCCCTGGAGCACCGGCGGACGGTAAGCCGGTCAAGCTGGACAAGCAGCGGTGGTCGCCGCTGGCCAAGCGCGCGGCCGAGGCCACCGCCGAGTCTCGCGCGAACTCCAACGCGACGTCCGGCCCCGGGTCGGCTGGTTCCGCGTCTGCCGGAGGCGGCCGGGTCGCGGGCCCGCCCTCTCCTGCCGCTGCCGAGAAGGCGGCACGGGAGACGCGGGCGACACAGGAGGAGCAGGGTTTCACCGGCCTGTCGCTGCGCCCGGGGTTCGCGCTGGGTGACACCTCGCTGGTGCTGTACTTCTCCTCCGGTCAGGCGGACCCGTCCTGGACCGGCGCGCGGATGCGGCTGTACGAGACCGATTCGCAGACCGAGCAGGCTTCCACGCTGGTGTCCCGGCAGGACCTGGAGGTCTCCTACTGCGGCGGCGCGGGCGATTTCTGCCAGTCGCTCGGGGCGGAGCAGGGCTGGTCGCTTGAGGTCGGCAAGGAGTACTTCGTCAGCGTCGCCGCGGTGTACGGCGACGGCCGCGAGGTGGTGTCGACCCCGTCCGAGCTGTCGCAGGCGCGGCAGACGATCGACCCGCCGCCGGTGCCGAACGAGCAGGCGGCCGGCTGCGGGTGCGGCAACGCGCTGGCGCTGACGGCGGCCGGTCAGGCCTCGCGCGGACTGGGCGTGAACACCGGGACCGGCGCGTACGTGCGTACCGAGCAGGACCTGGCGATGGCCTCGTTCGGGCCGCAGTTCGTCACCGCCCGCACGTACTCCTCGATGAACCGCGGCGCGAGCCCGTTCGGCCCCGGCTGGGCCTGGTCGTACGACATGCGGGTGACCGAGGGCACCGACGGCGTGGCGGTGGTGCGTGCCGAGGACGGCGCGCAGGCCCGGTACACCCCGCTGGAGGGCGGCAAGTACAAGCGCCCGGCCGGCGTGCGCTCCACCCTCCGTAAGACCGACAACGGGTGGGAGCTGAAGACGCCCCGCCAGGTGCGGTACGGCTTCGACGGCCAGGGCCGGTTGACCTCGATCCGCAACGCGCGCGGGGCCGGGGTGAGCCTGGCCTACGAGGGGCTCGGGGTGAACATCACCGACGCCTCCGGCCGCAGGGCCGAGGTCCGGATCGAGGACGGGCTGATCCAGCAGATCAAGCTGCCCGACGGACGGCACGTGTCGTACTTCTACACCGGCGGGCTGCTGACGTCGGTGATCGACGCCCGCGGGTTCACCTGGAAGTACGTCTACCAGGACAACGGGCTGCTGACCCAGGTGATCGACCCGCACCGCGTGGCGATCGTGACCAACACCTACGGCCCCGACGGCCGGATGACCGCCCAGCTCGACGCGCTGGGCAAGAAGACCACCTTCGAATGGAACGCCGCCAAGCAGGAGGCGACCACCACCGACCCCGACGGCGTGGTGATCTGGGACGGGTACCGGGGCAACACGCTGGTGTACTCCCAGCGCGGCACCGGCGACTCCGACAGCCACCGCTACGACCGCGACCTGAACCGCGACCTGGTGGTCAACGGCAACCAGCACCAGCACGAGGCGACCTTCGACGCCAACGGCAACCGGATCTCGGCGACCGCGCCGCAGCCGCTGGGCTTTTCGGAGAAGACCACCTTCGACGAGCGCAACAACCCCACCGAGCACGTCGACGCCAACGGGCAGGTGTGGAAGGACACCTACAACGAGTTCAACGAGCTCGTGCGCAGCGTGGACCCCGAGGGCCACGCCATCAGCAACGCGTACGACTCGCGCGGCCTGCGCACCTCGACCACTGACCAGCGCGGCAAGGTGACCCGTTATGAGTACCTGCCGTCCGGTGATGCGAACGCGGGCCTGCTCAAGGCGGTGATCTCCCCGTCGGGGCGGCGCGGCGAGGTCACCTACGACACCACCGGCCGTCAGATCGCCTCGGTGGATCCGCGCGGCACGGTGAGCGGCGGCAACCGGGCCGCCTACACCACCCGGTACGGCTACGACGCCCAGGACCGGCTGCTGAGCACGCTGGAACCCGGTAAGGCCGGGGCGTGGCGCAGCGGGTTCGACGAGACCGGACGGCTCGTGCGGCGGCAGACGCCGACCGGGCAGACCACCAACTACTTCTACTTCGCCAACGGTCTGCTGAAGACGGTCGACGACGAGCGCGGCCGCACCTTCTACACGTATACCGACGCCGGACGTCGGGCCTCCGTCGACGTGCAGTTGCGCACCCGCTCGCCGATCACCACCCGGTACGGCTATGACGCCAAGGGCCTGCTGAAGACGGTCGTCTCTCCGCGTGGCAACGAGCCCGGTGCCAACGCGGCCGACTTCACCACCACCTACTTCTACGACGCCGACGACAACCCGATCCGGATACGCCGCCCCTACCCCGGCGGCGGGTTCATCGACCGCGACATCAAGGTCGACGCGCTGGACCGGACCACCACCAGCGTCGACGAGTTGGGTAAGCAGTCGCACTTCGGCCGGGACAACGTCGGGCAGGTCACCGCCACGACCGACACGCTGGGCCGCCGGACCCGGATGGCGTACGACAAGGCCGGACGGCAGACGGAGATCACGGACGCGGGCGGCAACACCACCCGCACCACCTACGACGCCGCGGGCAACCGCATCAAGGAGACCAACGCCGCCGGCGGGGTCACCACCTGGAAGTACGACGACGACGGGCTGTTGACCGCGGTCACCGAGCCGCGTGGCAACGTTGACGGCGCCGACCCGGCGAAGTTCACCACCCGGTACGAGTACGACCAGGCCGGCAACCAGGTCAAGTCGATCGACCCGCTCGGCAACGCCACCACCGCGACCTATGACGCGGTCAACCGGCTGACCTCGGTCACCGACGCCAAGGGCCGGACCACGCACTACACCTACCGGCAGGACGACCTGCCGGCGACGGTCCACACCCCCGACACTCCGTACAACCCGAACGACCCCACCGCGCGTTCGACGGTCTACACCTACAGCATCGACGGCCTGCTGGAGTCGGTACGCGATCCGCTCGGCCGCTACACCCGGATGGCCTATGACGACGCCGGCCGGCTGACCACCAAGGCCGACCCGCTGGGACGCCGGGTGGAGATCACCTACGACGCGGAAAGCAATCCGCTGACCCTGATCACCATCAACGGGCCGGAGTGGGTCTCACCGGCCGAGCGGGCCCGCCGCACCGTGACCAGCGACTACGACATCCTGGGCCGCCGCACCCGCACCGCCCTGGGCTCCGAGGGGCCCGTCTACACCTTCGGGTACGACGCCAAGGACCGCACCGTCGCCTACGGCGACCCGACCGGTGTGCGCGAGGTCGCCTACGACGACGAGGACCAGATCGACTCGGTCACCCGCAAGACCACGGGCCGACCAGATGAGACGTTCACCTACGGCTACGACGAGCGCGGCAACATCACCTCCCGCCGCTACCCCGACGGCACCACGGTGAGCGCCGACTACGACGCCGACAGCCGCCTCACCCGCCAGAGCGTCAGTGGCGGGGCCGCCGGCGACGCCGCCGAATGGCGGTTCGGCTACGACGTGGCCGGCCGGCGTACCAGCACCACCCTGCCCACCGGGGGCCTGACCGAGAAACGCGTCTACGACCAGGCCGGACGGCTGACCCGCATCGCCGCCGCGGCGGGTGACGCCGACCCGGTCTCGGCGTTCGACCTGACCCTGGACCAGGTCGGCAACCCGATCAAGGCGGTCACCACGCGCGGCGACCGCAGCGAGTCCGTGGCCTACGCCTATGACACGGTGGACCGGCTCACCTCCGCCTGCTACTCGGCCACCAGTTGCGCGGCCGGTTCGCAGATGGCCGGACGGATCGACTACACCTACGACCTGGTCGGCAACCGCCTGTCGCAGAAGCGGACCGGCAGCGAGGGCAACGACACCACCACCTACGCCTACGACGTCGCCGATCAGCTCACCCGTGAGACCGTGACCCGGCCGGGCGCCAGCACGGCCAAGGACTTCGCCTACGACGTCAACGGCAACCAGATCCGGGCCGGCGCCGATCGCTTCACCTACAACCTCGACAACAGCCTTGCCACGGCCACCGTCGGCGGCGACACCACCACGTTCACCTACGACGCGACCGGGTTGCGGCTGTCGGCCGCCACCACCACCGGCGGCCAGACCGCCACCCAGCACTGGAGCTGGGACACCAACGGCAACCTGCCGCAGATCGCCCTCGACTCCGTCGTCAACGCCTCCGGCAGCGTGGTGGAAACCCGCGGCTTCACCTACGGCCCCGACGACGAACCGCTGGCGTTGCTGACGGGCGGCGGCGCGTACGCCTACACCCACGACTGGCTCGGCGGCGTGGCCAACATGCTCTCCCCGACGGGGAGGGTCGAGGCGGGTTACGACTATGACCCGTTCGGCAACCCCCGAACGGGCACCACACTCGCTCAGCAGACCACCGGACAGGGCGCCGGGCAGGCCGCTGGGCAGGCGGACTCCGATGCCGATCACCCCGGCCCCACGCCAACGGCCGGTTCCAGCCCCGCGGCAGCGGGTGGTACGGCAGGGACGGACGGGTCGGCCAAGACAGCGGCGGCGGCTCCGGCCAACCCGCTGAGGTTCACCGGCGCCTACCAGGACGACACCACCGGCAGCGGCAACTACTACCTGCGGGCACGCAACTACAACCCCGGCAGCGGCCGCTTCACCAGCACCGACCCGATGCCGACCGGCGGCGCGGCGACCTCCTCCTATGTCTACGCGGCCAACAATCCGCTGGTCTTCACCGACGCCACCGGCATGGCCCCCGACAACGGGCCGACCACCGGCGGCAACACCGCCCCGGGTCAGGAGGCCGCGCCCGGACCCAGCGCCGAAGACGTCGCGAAGGCCCAGCAACTGCAGAACAAGAGCGTCCTGGACGTCATCCTGGAGGCCGGTGGACAGATCCTCATGGAGGTCCTGGGGATCAACGACATCGTCAACTGCCTCCAGGGCGACTTGGGCGCCTGCGTGATGGCCGTGGTCGGCTCCCTGCCCTGGGGCAAGATCTTCAAGGCCAAGAAGATCATCGAGGCGATCTGGCGGGCCGGCAAGGCCGTGATCACCTTCTTCGAGGAACTCAAGTGGGCCAAGGCCATCCTGCGCGGCGCCGAACGCGCCGCCGAAGCCGCCAAGGCCGCGGCAGCCAAGGCCGCCCGCGAAGCGGCACAGAAGGCCGCCGCCGCCAAGGCCGCAGCCGAAGCCCAAGCCAAACGAATCGCCGCC
>NZ_BOOG01000052.1 GCF_016863115.1 Sphaerimonospora thailandensis | reverse complement strand
GGCCCGGACCACGGTCCGGGCCCGCCGCCCGTGTCGCCTTGCCGGAACTTCAGGCAGCGATCACCCGGACTTGGGACTCCAGTCCGGCGAAATCGTCTGGATTCCGTGTTATCAGGGGCAGTTCATTGGCTGCGGCCACGGACGCGATCAGCAGATCGGCGAGGCGTTTGCGGGGTTGGCGTCCGAGACCGCGGAATATCGGCACGTCTCAGGGCGAAGGCCGCTCCCTGCGATGGGGGAGCGGCCTTCGCGTGCTACTGGAAAGGTTTCCGGTACGGCCTAGCGGCCCTGGAGCGCCTTGGCGTTGTCGCCGAAGGTCCAGCCCTTCGAGCCGTCCCAGTTGATGGACCAGGTCATCAGACCCTTGAGCTGGCCGTTGAAGCTGTTCCAGGCCTGGCTCACCAGCGAGGGCGACATGTAGCCGCCGCCGGCTCCGGGCTGGGCGGGCAGGCCGGGGACCTGCTTGTCATAGGGGACCCTGATCGTGGTGCCCTGGATGACCAGGCCCTTGTCCAGGCAGGTGGTCTGCGCGACGAATCCCTGGACTGTGCCGGCGGAGTAGGAGTCGCCGGAGCAGCCGTACATGCTTCCGTTGTAGTACTGCATGTTCAGCCACCACAGGCGGCCGTTGTCGGCGTACTTCTTGATGATCGGCAGGTACGCGCCCCAGATCGAGCCGTAGACGACGCTGCCGCCGGTGACGTACGCCGTCTCGGGGGCCATGGTCAGCCCGAAGTTGGACGGCATCTGGGCGAGCACGCCGTCGATGATCCGGATGAGGTTGGCCTGGGAGGCGGACAGCTGGTTGATGTTGCCGCTGCCGCTGAGGCCGGTCTCGATGTCGATGTCGATGCCGTCGAAGTTGTACTTCTTCAGGATCGGCACGACCGTCGCGACGAAGCGGTCGGCGACGGTGCTGGAGCTGAGGTCGATGCCGGCGGTGGCTCCGCCGATGGACATCAGGATCGTCGCGCCCGCGGCCTTGGCCGCGCACATCTCAGCCGGAGTGGAGACCTTGACGGTGGCGTCCATGCCGTCTTCCCACAGGACGGTGCCGTCAGAGCGGATGACCGGGAACGCCGCGTTGATCACGTTGTAGCCGTGCTGCTTGATGCGGGCGTCGTTGATCGGCACCCAGCCGAACGGCGGGTGTACGCCGTTGGACGCGCCGTCCCAGTTCTCCCAGTATCCCTGGGTGACCTTGCCGCTGGGCTTGCCCTTCACCGCGCATGTCACGTCCCCGGGCGACGGCGTAGGCGTCGGGGTGGGCTCGGGGGTCGGGGTGGGCGTCGGCGTGGGCGTCGGCGTGGGCTTGGGCGTCGGTGTCGGCGTAGGTGACGGGGTGGGCTTGGGAGTGGGCGTCGGTGTCGGCGAAGGCGACGGTGAGCCGCCGGGGCCGTCGAAGCTGACGTCGTCGGCGTAGTAGGTGCCCTGGCCGTACCAGCCGTGCAGGAAGATCGTGGCGCTGGTCTGGTTGGCGCCGGTGGTGAAGGACACGCTGAGCTTCGTGTAGGCCGAGGCAGACGGGGTCCAGGTGGACGCACCGCCGTTCACGCCGAGGTAAACGTAGTTGCCGCGGACCCAGGCGCTCAGGGTGTAGGCGGTGTTCGGCTTCACGGAGACGGTCTGGGTGCACTGGGCGTTGTCCGAGCCGCTGGCGGCTCCGGCGAGCGCCTTGCCGCCGCCGTGGACCGGGGAACTGACCACCGATCCCAGCCCGCCGGTGCAGGACCAGGGCGAGAGGTTTCCGGTCTCGAAGTCGGGATTCACGAGCAGGTTGGCCGCGTTGGCCGGCGTCTGCGTGAGGACGGCGCCCGTGACTGCGAGCAGCATGGATGCTGCCAGCGTCAGCAGGCGGGATGTGCGCTTTCGCATGGAGGTCTCTCCTGAACCAGGAGTGATCGGAGCCATGGCGCCGATCGGTGGGGGGTGATGGGCGCGCCGGCGACGTCACCGGTGGTTCTGTTCACCAGCGAGCCGCTGGACAAGTACGGATCCGTGATCCTATGGTCGGGATCGACGGCCTCATCTGTCAAGATTCTTAACAAATAACTCGCTCACCAGCGAGGATGCTCGCCCTGTCGGAACGTCGGCGATGGCCGAATCAGCCGGAGATCAGGAAAAGCGCTCGATCGTCACCGGAATCAGCCCTTCGCGGCGCATCGCCGCAGTCAGTTCCCGAAGCAGCGTCCATCGCGTGTCAGGCTCCGGTGACGCCGTCGATCCGTTCGCGGAGCAGGTCGGCGTGGCCGTTGTGCCGGGCGTACTCCTCGATCATGTGCAGGTACACCCAGCGGAGGCTCATCTCGACCTTCCGGTGCGATTGATAGAAGGTCTCCTCCAGAGAATGCCCGGCCGCCGCCGTCCGGGCCGCTTCGACCTCCCGGGCGAAGGTGGCGAAGTCCGCCTCCGCGTCCGCGGTGTCGACGTCGTCGAAGTCGCCGTCGGGGTTGGTTTCCAGATCCCAATAAAGGAAGTCGACCGGTTCGCCGGCGAACCTGCGCCGGAACCACGAGCGCTCCACCTCGGCCATGTGGCGTACGAGCCCGAGCAGGCTCATGCTCGACGGTTCGACGGCGCGTAGTTTGAGCTGCTCGGCGGTGAGCCCGGCGCATTTGAGCAGCAGGGTCTGCCGGTGGTGGTCGAGCCAGGCCTCCAGGAGCAGGCGTTCGTCCCCGGTCGGTGGCGCGTCGGCACGGGTGATCTGCGGAGCGATCCAGTTCATCACCCCATCATGCCGAAATGATCGGACAAGGCGGGGTTGTTCGCGGCGCCAAGCTTTGAACGGCCCGGTCGTCCGCAAGCAGGAACGGCCGGGCCGATGTGTCCGGTCAGCGAAGTTGATCGCGCAGGCGGGCGCACTCGCGGGCGAAGCGGCTGCGGCGGCCGCTCGCCGCGTGCGCCGATACGATCGGGATCTCGCCGTGGGCCTCCGCCCATGTCGCCACGTCGGCGGCGAGCGCCACCGCCTCGGAATGAGCGATGCCGGGGCGTTCGCCGCCGCCCGGCGTGGGAAGCAGGAGCGGCAGCATGCTCCTGAGGATCTCCCAGACCTGCCGATGGCCTCCCTGGCGGGCGGCCTCGGTCAGGGAGGCCAGCACCGGACGGAGCTCGAACCAGGTGCGGCGGATCAGCAGCGCGAGCTGGCGGCCGACCGCCTCGGCGGGCAGATCGCCCCCGGCGGCCATCCGCAGCAGCAGCGGCACCGCCTCCGCATTCCGCTCGGCCAGGAAGTAGGCCAGGATGAGCGCGGTCGCGTCCCCGACCGGGCCGTCCGCCTCGGCCAGGGCCGCCAAATAATGCGGATAGACCCCCGGATGGTTCCACTGGTAGAGCAGGTGGGGCAGGTAGTTGACGGCGACGACCTCGCGGTGTGACGGCAGGATCGACGGCCACCAGCCCATACCACCGCCGTGGTCCTCCCCGCGCCACTTCGACGGCTCCTGCAGCAGCTCGTCGATGAGGTCGTGCCCGGTCGGCTCCGCTCGCAGTACGGGCACCAGCCGGATCTGGCTGACATGCCGGGGCTCGCGCTCCTCGAATAGGTATTCGAAGACTCACCGCCGAACCGCGCGGCCACCTTCGCGCCCAGCGCGGCGGGCAGCATCGGTACGGCCTCGGCGATCAGGGCGCGACCCGTGTCGAACGCGGCCGCATGCTTGAGAGCGAGCCGGGCCGCACGCCCCTGGACCTCGTAGGAGACGTGTCCGAAAGCCGTGGCCAGCGCGGGAGCCAGCTCGTCGGCGCACGCGGGCGATCGCCGCACCTCCTCGTCCAGCCACTTCAGGCCCGCGCGGGCCGGCTTGGCCTCGGCACGGAAGGTCAGCGCGCCGATCGCCTCCACGACATCGGCGGGGTCGTGCGGGCCGGTACGACGCGCCTGGGCGAGCGCCAACTCCGCGACAGTGCCGGGGGCGGCGGGAAGCAGCCGCAGGTAGTCACGTGCCCGCGCCGCCGCCTCCTGCGGGGTGGGGTCGACCAGTTCGTGGAGCCGTACGAAGAAACGCAGGTCGATGGCGTCGCCTCCGCGCAGAAAGCGGCTTACGCAGCCGTCGAGGAGCTCCTCACGTGACACCCGGCCCGCCGCGAGAAGCCGCCGCAGCAGGGAGAGCCACGGCGTGGGCCGGGGCGTCAGCCGCTCCTCCCGCAGCGCGCGGCCGGCTCCCTCCGCCTCGAAGAGTCTCGGAAACATCGGCCCGAACAGCGGGTCGTCGTCGACCACCGTGGCCGAGAGCCAGGCCACCACGAGCGGTTCGTGCTTGGGCGGCTCACAGCCGCAGGCTCGCAACAGGGCGAGCGCCAGGGGGACGATGGGATCTCCCGTGGTACGGATCCTCTCGGCGAGCCGGACCGCCACGTCGGTCTGCCAGTCGGCGGGGCGTGCGGCCAGCACGCGAAGCAGATCGGTGAGGTCCGGCGTGGGCGACCAACGGGGATTGAACTCGCGGCGGGACAGCCAGGCGACCGCCGCGGCGGGACCCGAGATCGTGCCCGCGCCCGCGATCAACAGTGGTGCCCGGAACTCGGCGATCGCGTCGCCCACCTCCCAGCGGACCTCCGTCTGGAGCTCCGCGAGCTCCCAGTCGGACCACTCGCTCTCGTCCTCGCCGAGGAGGTCTTCGCGGGCCATCTGGGTGGCGGTGGTGCGCATCTCCTTGAGGAACTCCGGGAGCCGCCGCCCCACCTCGGCGCGCTCCGCCCCGCTCAGCGCGATCACACGGTCGGCCAGCGCCCCGGTCCTGCGGTCGGTGATGAGGTCGCGCACCTCCTGCCAGACGTTCGCCGAGCCGGTCACCGGGCAGCCTCCACGGTGGCGCGGGCGGCGATCCTGGCGGCCAGCACGTGCTTGCACGGCCCACGTGAACCCCGGTGATCCCACCACCACTCGCAGGTGCACGATCCGTCGGTCAGGCCGACCTCGCGCACGCCTCCGCCGGTCCGCACCCGGGCCGAGTCGCCGTCGAGCTGTACGGCACCCGCCTCGACCAGCGCCCGCGCGGCGGTCAGCCGGGGGTTGAGACGTCGCACGTGCTCCCGGTCGTAGGGCAGCTCCCGGTGGAAGTGCGCGGCCTCGGCCAGGTCGTACCCGACACGTCCGGCCACCCCGAGCCGGGTGAGCGCGGCGCGGACCCGGGACGTGGACAGGCCGGCCCGGTCCGCCAGCAGGCCGATCTCCACCTCGGGCTCGAAGTTGAGCAGCATGCCCACCACGTCCGCGTCGGCCTCGGCCTCGTCGGTCGCGAGATCGGTCAGCACCGCGCCCTCTCCGGAGAAGCCGCGCCAGCGCTCCGGCGACAGGGCCAGCGTGTAACGCATCCCCGGAAGTTCGAGCTCCCACGCGCTCGACGCCGCGTGACCGGGCACGGCCGGGCCGTACACCTTGAGGTTCTTGGCGAACCGGAGCAGGGGCAGCAGCGTCGACAGGCGTCCCACCCCGGACAGGCACACCGCTCCCGGGCCGGGCCGATCGACGACACGCAGGTCGCGGCCCACCAGAGCGACCCAGAGGTCGGCGGTCGCCCGCTTGGGCAGCGACCGCAGGAACCGTACGGCGCTCATGCCGGGCAGCTCGGCCCTCAGGTCCATGCGGGCCGCGATCACCTGGACCTCGGCGAAACCGCGCAGCCACCGCTCGGGCAGCGGCACCTTCTTCTCCACGACCGCGCCGTCGAGCGTCGTGACCGTCAGCTCGTCGGCGCCGACGCCGAGGTGGAGCGGGTCCCGCGTCCCCACCCTGGCCAGCGCCTCGCGCAGCGGCCCATTGATGTCGACGTTGGTCGTCCCCCGGTCGAACACCTCGCCGTCCAGCGCGCCGTCGAGCAGGTCGAGCCGGGCGTAGACGCCGCCGCAGGCGGAGAACGACTCGAACCGCAACCGGTCGCCGCCGCAGGTCACCACCGGATCGCGGGTCCATCCCGGACGCGGCTTGTGATAGCGGGTGAGCGCCACGTCGGCCACGCCGAGCAGGGCCGCGGCCGCCGGCGCCGCCTGCGTCACCACCCCGCTGAAGAACTTCGGCGCGAGCGCGGGCCCGCTCAGAGCCCTGCCACCGGACGTCGACAGCCCGAGGCGCCCGTCCGACAGGGTGGAAGGCGCGGCGTAGCGGTACGCCTGAGTCGTACTTGTCATGACCGGGAGGCTAGAGATCGTCACCGACAAAAGCGGCGAGCGTGGTTCCCGCGTTCCCGAACTATATGAACGACCGGACGTTCATATAGTATGGCGCGTATGACACAGGACGGTCGTCGACTCAGAGGGCTGCGCAGCCGCGAAACGATCCTCGGGCAGGCGGTCAGCCTGGCCTCGGTCGAAGGCCTGGACGGGCTGTCCCTGGGTCGGCTGGCGGCCGCGATCGGCATCAGCAAGTCGGGTTTCTTCGCACATTGGCGCGACAAGGAAGAGCTGCAGCTCGATGCGGTGGACTGGGCCGCCCGTCAATGGCGAGAGCACATCGTGGCGCCGGCCCTGCGCGCCCCGGCGGGGGTCAGGCGGCTGTTCGCCCTGCACGAGGCGAGGCTGAGGTTCTACGCCGAGCACGTGCTGCCGGGCGGCTGCTTCTTCCGTGCGGTGCAGGCGGAGTTCGACGACCGTCCCGGCGAGGTCCGCGACCGCATCGTGCGGGCCCTTCGGGACTGGGAGGCGTTCATCCGGGGCCTGGTGGAGGAGGCGATCGCGCTGGGCGAGCTCGCGCCGGGCGTCGACCCGGCGCAGCTGGCCTTCGAGATCGAGGCGCTCGGCGAGATGGCCGTCACCCACTCCCGGCTGCTCGACGAGCGGCTCGCCTTCGCGCACGCCCGCCGGGCCGTACTGCAGCGCCTGCGCGGCCTGTGTCCCGACCCCTCACTGCTTCCGGAGGACTGACATGACCGAGAGTGGCCACTTCGAGCCGGTCCAGGTGCATTTTGACGATCTTGATGCGATGGGACTGCTGCACAACTCCCGCTACGCCCTGCTGGTCGAGCGTGCGGTCGGGGCGTACTGGAATCGGCTCGGCTGGGCGCCCGATCCTGCCCGCTCGTCGTTCAAGGACGTGTTCCTGGTCGTCCGGGAGTTCAAGGTGACCTACAATGCGCCGATCTCCGGGGCGGGCGAGCCGCTGGTGCACTTCTGGATCGACCGGCTGGGCCGGACCAGCGCGGTGTACGGCTTCCGGGTGCTGTCGGCCGACCGTTCCGTGGTCCACGCCGAGGGGTACCGCGTCAACATCAACCTGGACCCCGGAACATTGCGGCCGGTGCCGTTCAGTGACGAGCTGCGCACCGCCGCCGAGCCGCTGCTGCTGCCCGCCGCGGCCTGAACGCGGTCGTGGGCTTCCGGTCACGCCCATGGCCGTCGGCCGTGACCGGAAACCACTGAGCATCGATCCTCAGGACGTCGTCAGCGGATAGTCGGCGCCGAAACGCGGCACCACCGCCTCCGCGAGTTCCTGTAGCACCTCGTCGACCGGACGCCTGCCGTACTTGAGGTTGATCAGGACGTGGTTGACGCCGATGTCGCGGAGCTGGTTGAGGTGCTTGATCAGGTAGTTGTGTCCGGATCGGAAGCCGAGGTGGATGGGGGTCGGCCCGGCGTTCGCGTCCTCGGCGAGGTCGATGTAGAGCGACTGGGCGAACGGTTTGTCCGGCTCCTCGGCTTCCTGCAGGGCCTGTCGCCACGACGCGGTCACGATCTGCTGCTGGCTGACCGCGCGGGGATAGGTCAGCCACCCGTCGGCGTGCCGGGCGATCCACTGCAGCGACTGTCGGCTGTTGCCGGTGACCAGCAGCGGCAGGTGCCGTCCGACCGGCTTGGGTAGCAGCCCGACATCCCGCATGGTGCCGAACATCGAGTCCAGCGGCGGGAAGTCCTCAGCCCACAGCCGCCGCAACGCCTCCACCGAGGCGCGGAAGAGGTCGCCGCTGTCCTCGCGGTTCAGCCCGTATGCGGGGAACTCCGCACCCCGGTCGCCGGTGGCGATGCCGAGGACGAGTCGCTCGACGCTGAGGAGATCGACCGAGGCGGCTGCCTTGGCCACGTCGATCGGATTGCGCAGGGGCAGCACGCTCGAGCCGGTGGCCAGCCCGATCCGGGAGGTGTGCGCGGCGATGTGGGTGAGCCACACGTACGGGTCGTACATCTGTCCGGCGTCGCCGAACGTGGGGTCGAGCAGGGGCACATCGCGGGCCCAGAGCGCGGTGAAGCCGTACGCCTCCGCCAGCCGTGCCCGGTCCACCTGCTCGTCGACGGCCATACGCGGCACCGGGCCGTCGTAGGACTCGATCGGGAACAGCAGTCCGAGGGTCAACGCTCCCGGCCGGAACATCCGGGCGAAACCAGGGCGGGCCGCGAACGGAGTCGCGAAGTCAGGCATCTGGACGTCCTCGAATTCTCGCGGGTGGATAACTGTAGGCAACGTAAACGCTTTGACCTGCGGTGAAGCGATCAATGCGCGAATTCGACAGACTTCGTGCGCATTTGTGCAAGCGAAGGGCAAGCCGGTCGACCAGACTTCACCGCGTGCCACCGCAACGGACAGTCCAGTCCGTTGGATTCCCTGCCACTCCAACAGTTTCGGTGCCGAGCGTGGACGGTCATTCACGACGCCTTCAGCATCTTCCTAGACGCGGGCACCGGGGAAGAGCACGAATGCCCTCGACGATCAGAATCGGCGTGGTCGGCGGCGGGGCCGCCGCTGTCTGCCTGCTGGACGCACTGAGCCAGGCGACGCCCGTACCAGCAGTGGTCACTGTTTTCGACGACTCGCCAACCCTGTGGCGGGGCCGGGCCTATCAACCGGACGCCACAGCGGTGCGTGTCAACGCACCTCCCGACGACATGTCCATCAGGGCCGGCGACCCGCACCATTTCGAGCGCTGGTTCGCGGAGCGCGGCCTGGCCGGGGAGGCCGTCGACGCGGAAACCGCCGACCCGTGGTCCGGGGTGAGGTTCGTTCCACGGGCCACGTATGGCGATTACCTCGAGCAATCTGCCCGCACCGCACTGCGAGTCCTGCTGGACCGCGACTGTGAGGTGCACGTCGTACGTGAGGCGGTGGTCCACGGGGCCGCGCCGGGTTCCGGGATGGAGCTGGAGGCTGGGTCCGGCGACCGGTATGAGATGGACGTCGTCGTGCTGTGCGTGGGCGGCGGCGGGCCGGCCGACAGCTACGGGTTGTCCGGCATGCCGGGCTTCATCGGCGATCCATACCCGGTGGTCGGCCGGCTCGCCGTCATCGACCCAGACGAACCGGTGGCGGTGATCGGCAGCGGGCTCACCGCGGTAGACGCCGTGCTCGCCTTGGCCGCGGTCGGCCACCGCGGGCCGATCAGCATGCTGTCGCGCCGGGCTGTGCTGCCCGCCGTCCGGCAGTGCCCGGCCGACTACCGGCTCGCCCACTTCACTCCGGAAACGTTCCGTGCGCTGAAGTCCATGCCGATAGGGGAAGCCTTCGAGATCATGCGCGCCGAGCTGCGGCACGCCGACGTGGACATCCCGGCGCTGATCCGCGAGGTCACCGGCACGGAGGTCGAGGATCCGGTCGAGCGGCTGCGCCGTCATCTCGCCGCGGTCGACCACCCCGACCTGGGCCTGCGGATCCTGCAGCGGGCGGTGCCCGACACCGGTCCCGACGTGTGGCCGATCCTGCCGGAGCACGACAAGTCATACCTGATGAGTGAGCACCACCGCACGATCATGAGTCTGTGCTGCCCGATGCCGCCGGCCAACGGGCACCGCCTGCTCGCCCTCATCGAGTCGGGCCAGTTGGACCTGCCCCGCGGCCTGCGGGAGATCAAGTTCGTTGACGGGTTCCAGGCTGTCCTGGCCGACGGCGTCCGCGACTACTCGACGGTCGTCAACGCGGTCAGCGCGCCGACGCATCGGATCCCGTCCGGTGCGGGCGCCCTGATCGCATCGCTGCGTCGTTGCGGACTGGTCGAGCGCCACCCGCGTGGCGGGCTCGACGTGGAACGCGCGACCAGCCGGCTGCGGGTCGGGGGACGTACTGACGACCGGATCTACGCGCTCGGCGACCTCGCCGCCGGCGCACTGTTCTTCACGTTCGGCATTCCGTCGCTGGTCGACCGGGCCGTCGACATCGTCGCCGCGATCAATACCGCGCCGGTCAGCACCGCGACGCTGGTCCCCCTCTGATTCGTCCTCCTTCTAACTCATTCGCCTCCAACTCCGCCGCCTCTGACTCGTCACCCTCGAAGGAGAGTGCTTTGACCACCGACATCGCCGCCGCAGGGCCCACCTACCTCGCCGATACCCACACTGGTCTGCCGCTGGCCGCCGAGCCGCGGTTCGAGTCGCTGGAGGACGCCCGCCGCCACGCCAAGCAGCGCCTCGCCGCGGCGGTTCGCCTGTTCGGCAAGTACGGCTTCGGCGAGGGCATCTCCGGCCATCTCTCGGTGCGTGATCCCGAACATCATGATCGATTCTGGGTCAACCCGTTCGGCGTCTCGTTCAACCGGGTACGTGTCGGCGACCTCATCCTCGTGGACATGGACGGCAAGGTCGTCGCCGGCGACCACCCGGTCAACCCGAGCGCCTTCGTCATCCACTCGAAAATCCACCAGCTGCGGCCGGACGCGGTCGCCGCCGCGCACGGGCACACCGTGCACGCCCGGGCACTGGCGGCGGTGGGACGGCTGCTCGAACCGATCGACCAGGAGTCCGCGGCCTTCTATCAGGATCAGGTGCTTTACGACGCGTACGAGGGACCGTCGATCTCGATCGCACAGGGCCGCGACATCGCCGAGAAGCTCGCCGAAAAGCGGGCGCTCCTCCTGCGCTACCACGGCCTGATCACCGTTGGCGGGTCGATCGAGGAGGCCGCGCACTGGTTCTTCACGTACGACACCTGCGCGCAGGTCCAGCTGCTCGCCGCGGCGGCCGGCACCCTGCAGCCGATGAGCGAGGAGCAGGCGCTGGCCGCCCGCGACGGCTTCGGCGACGCCCAACTCGGCCGGTTCAGTTTCCAGCTGCTGTGGGACGAGATCGTCCGGGAGCAGCCCGACCTGCTCGAGGAAGACTGACCGGTTGCCCGCCGCCCATCATCCATGCCGATGGCTCTGCTCTGAGAGGAGCTGATCGTGGAAGTCGACCTGCGTGGCACGATGCGCAACTTCGCCACCGGCGTCTGCATCGCCACCACCTATGCCGATGACAACAGTGGCCGCCGGCACGACGCCCTCACGGTCAACTCTTTGACCTCGGTGTCCCTGGGGCCGCCGTTGGTCTCCATCTCCCTGCGCCAGGGCTCCACCTTTCTGGCCGACCTGCTCACGACGAAGGTCTGGGCACTGTCCATCCTCGACGCCGGCACGCACGATCTGGCCCGCGTCTTCGCGCAGAGCCGGGACGTGCGGGCCGAGGCGGTCCGCACCCTGTCCGCCCGACCGGGCGAACACACCGGCGCCCTGATCGTGGACGCCCCGGCATGGCTGGAGTGCGAGTTGCGCGACCAATTCGATGCCGGGGACCACACCGTGCTGATCGGCTCGGTGGTGGCAGCCGGTCAGCAGCATCGTCGGCCGCCGATCGTATTCCTACACGGCCGATTCCACGCGTTGAAAGGCGAACTATGAGCGACCTCGAACAATCCCTGCAGGCGGCCGCCGAGGTGGTCGGCGCCGACCGGGTGGTCACCCCGTCCGGACCGGACGAGCTGACACTCGGCCCCAACGTGTCCGTGTTCCCGTCCCGGTCGGTCGCCGGGATCATCCGGCCGCGCACAGCCGACGAGGTGTGCCGTGTCGTGGAGATCTTCGGCCGCTCGCCGGAGGCGGGGTCGCTGCACCCGTACAGCACCGGCCGCAACTGGGGTCTCGGCACCCGGGAGCCGGTCATGCCCGGCGCCATCGCCCTCGACCTCGGTGACCTCGACGCGGTCCGCGCCATCGACGTGGAGGCAGGCTGGGCGGTGATCGAGCCCGGGGTGACCCAGCTGCAGCTGGCGGATCTACTCGATGGCACCGAGCGGATGCTCAACGTCACCGTATCGGCCGCCCGGACCAGCGTCATCGGCAACGCGCTCGACCGCGGTGTCGGCCTGCGCCACCAGCGTGTGCACGACTTGGTCGGGCTCGAGCTGGCCTGCGCCGACGGCACGATGCGGCGGGTCGGCTGGTGGCCGGACCCCGAGGTGGCGACGCCGGTCTACCCGTACGGCCTCGGCCCGTCGGCGCTGCAGCTGTTCGTGCAGTCGGACCTCGCCGTGGTCACCGCCGCCACGGTGCGGCTGCTCCCCCGGCCCGAGGCGCTGCGGGTGATCCGGCTCAACTTCGTGCCGGAGCAGCTGGCCGCCGCAACGGACGTGCTGCATCGCTGGGTCGGGCAGGGGCTGTTGCACGGCGTGCTGAAGGTCTACAACCCGGCCGCGGCGCGCGGCTACGGCACGCTCCACCCGGATCACTTCCTCGTGCACGCCTGCGTGGACGGCACCGCCGCCGCGGTCGAGGCGCTCACCGGGGTCGTGGTCGAGGAGGCGCGCCGTTCGGGTGTTTTCTCCGCCGTCAGCGCGACCGACGCGACAGACGAAGGCCCCGGCCGCGAGGTCGCGACACTTGTCGAGCGCTCCTATGCGGGTGACCCGGACCGCAATGACACGATCTTCGAGATGAAGCTCGGCCGTCCGGCGGATCAGATCGACGAGCACGTCGGATTCCTCTTCTTCCTGCCGCTGGTGCCGTTCCGCGGCGCTGCCGTCGTACACGCCGATCGGCTGCTGAACGAGGTGGGGGAGGCCACCGGAGTGCGCTTCGGCGCCACGCTCCACGCGCTGAACTCCGACGTCGTCGACCTCGTGGTGTCGATGAAGTACGAGAGGAAGGACGCCGCGGCCCCGCACAAGGCCCTCGATCTGCTCTACGAATCGTTCACCGCGGCAGGCTTCCGGCCGTACCGGCTCGACGTCGACCACACAGACTGGTTCGAGCGGCTCGGTGCGGACCGAGAACTGCTGAGCCGGTTCAAGACGCTGCTGGATCCGCACCAGGCGATCGCGCCCGGCCGGTACTCCGTCACCACCACCCCTCCTCGGAAAGGTGTTCGGTCATGACCGTCGAACTGTCGTCCTCCACGGTGCCCAACTCGTTCGCCGACATCCTCGAGGCGGCCCGGCGGGTCGCGCCGCGACTGCGCGAACGGGCCGACGACATCGAGAAGCACCGGTGCCTGCCCGCTGACGTGGTGGAACTGCTGCGCGGCACAGGCGTGTTCCGGATGGCGGTGCCCCGCTCCTGGGGAGGTCCGGAGCTGAACTCGACCGAGCAGACCCAGGTGATCGAGGCGCTGGCCATGGGCGACGCTTCCGCCGGTTGGTGTGCGATGATCGGCATGGACACGCCGATCTATGCCGGCTACCTCGAGGAGTCGGTGGCGCGCGAGCTCTTCACAGACCCCGATCTCATAACCGCCGGTCTGATCCTGCCCGTGGGCCGGGCGGACCGGGTACCGGGCGGCTATCGGGTGACCGGCCGCTGGGGCTTCGGCAGCGGCATCACCCACGCGGATTGGGTAGTGGCGGGCTGTCAGGTCTACAGCGACGGCGAGCCCGAGCGCGGGCCGGGCGGCATGCCCGTCAACTGGCGTGTCATGCTGGCCCGCCGCGATGACTTCGAGATCCTCGACACCTGGCACACGACCGGCCTGGCCGGCAGTGGCAGCCGGGACTACACGGCCAACCAGTTGTTCGTGCCCGAGGAGCGATCGTTCAGCCTGGCCCGTCCGCGGCGCGAGGGCCCGCTCTTCGCCACGGACTCGGTCCTGCGCAACATGCCCGGGGTGCCGCTCGGCATCGCGCGTGCCGCGCTCGACCTGGTCAGGGAGATGGCGGGTACGCGGGTCGAGCGGGCCACCGGCCTGCCGTGGACCGACACCTATCGGGTGCAGATGGCCATCGCCGAGGCGGAGATGGAGTTGGGTGCTGTCCGGTACGCGGTCTACGGGAGCCTCGACCGGCTGTGGGATCGGCTCGCCTCCGGCGTCGAGCCGGCTCCTGACGAGCGGGCCGCCGCCGTGCTGGCGCGTACCAACTCCTTCCGGGTGGCCCGCTCGATCGTGACCCGCATGGTCGACCTGGTCGCGACCGCGGCGATCTACCGGCCGTCACCGCTGGATCGCTGGCTGCGCGATCTCACCACGATGTGCCAGCATGTGATCGCGCAGGACCAGGTGATCCAGTCGGCGGGCGCGCACCTGCTCGGCGGCGTACCGCAGAACCCCTTCAGCCTGGGGTTGCTGCCGTGACCGCCATCCGTCGCGGTTAAGCGACCACAGTGGAGGTCGTCGTCTGCGCGGCGACGACCTCCTCGGCGAACGCGATGGCGGCGGCGGCCGCGCCGGCGGTGCCGAAAATGGCGCCGTTGGTGTAGAGCCCGTCGATGATCAGCATGATGCGGTCGCCGAGGAGTTGCGGGTCGTGGGCGTCGGCCCGCTGGGCCAGCTCGTGCAGTTGGCGGCGCATCTGGGTGAAGTGCTCGACCGCCACCTGGTGAGCCGGGTGCGACTGTTCGGGGAATTCCGCGAACGTGTTGCGCAGCGCGCAGCCGCGGGTGCCCGGGGCGGTCGCACGCTCGGCGATCGCCTTCACCACCGCGACGATCTGCTCTGCCGGCGTGTTCGTCGCGGCGGCGGTCTCGCGCAGCGTCTCGGTCCAGTCCTCTCGGCATCGCTCAAGGTACGCGGTGACCAGCACGTCCTTGCTCGGGAACTCCCGATAGAGCAGGTTCTTGCCGCAGCCGGCCGCTTCGATGATCTGCTGCAGACCGACAGCGTGGACGCCCTTGTCGCCGAACAAGCGAGCCGCGGTGACGAGTATGCGCTCCCTGGTGTCCGCTGCCGCCCTGCGTGCCATGCCCCGACCTCCTCGCTCAAATGTAGCGGGACTGAACGGTCCTGTTGACAGTGATCCAACCACAGGTTAATCATGGACCGATCGGTCCGGGACTGTTCGGTCCACTATTGGACTTTCAAGATTAGATGGATGGAGCCACCTCATGGCAATTTCCGACGAAATGGCGGCGGGTCCCGCGACCACCGCACGAACCGACGAACAGGAACGCTGGGGCCCACGGCTGCTGGCCATGCTGATCGTGCTGTGCAGTGCGATGTTCCTGGACGCGCTGGACAACGCGATGGTGGGCATCGCGGTGCCGCCGATCAAGGAAGAGCTCGGCATGTCGACCGCCGCGGTGCAGTGGGTGGTCAGCGCGTACGTGCTCGGCTTCGGTGGCTTCCTGCTGCTCGGCGGGCGAATGTGCGACCTGTTGGGCCGGCGGCGGGTGCTGCTGGTCGCGGTCGCGGTCTTCGCCTCCGCATCCTTCGTCGGCGGGATCGCCAACGACGGCATCGTGCTGATCGCCGCCCGCTTCGTGATGGGCTTGAGCGCGGCGTTCACCGCGCCGGCCGGACTGTCGATCATCGTCACCACGTTCCGGGAGGGTGCGCAGCGCAACAAGGCCGTCGCCATCTACACGGCCTGCGGCGCCGCCGGGTTCTCCTCCGGACTCATCGCCGGTGGGCTGCTCACCCAGATCGACTGGCGGTGGACGTTCCTGCTGCCGGTGCCGATCGCGCTGCTGGTGCTCGTCGGAGGGGCGGTGCTGGTGCCTCGTGACCCGGCCCGCGGGCCCGGCCGGCGCAACTACGACGTGGCCGGCGCGTTCACGGTCACCACGGCGATGCTCCTGATCGTCTACACGATCGTCGAGGCTCCGGAAGTCGGTTGGTCCACGCCGCGCACCCTGGTCCAGTTCGCCGTCGCGCTGCTGCTGCTCGCCCTGTTCACCGTCATCGAGCGCCGCACCGCGGTCCCGCTGTTGCGGCTCGGCCTGCTGCGCAACCGCTCCCTGGTCGGCGCGAGCCTCGCCGCGGCGGCGATTCTCGGCACGTACATGAGCTTCCAGTTCATCGGCGCGCTCTACCTGCAGGAGATGCGCGGGTGGTCGCCGCTGCAGATGGCGCTCGCGTTCCTGCCGTGTGGCCTGCTCATCGCGACCATCGCGCCTCGCGCTGGTGTGCTCGTGGGCCGGTTCGGCCCGGGCTGGATGATTTTCGCCGGGTTCGTCGCCTATACCGCTGCCTATGTGCTCTTCTGGCGTATCGACGTGGCGTCGCCGTACCTGACCGTGCTGCTGCCGACCATGCTGCTCATCGGCGTGGCCTTCCCGTTCTCGTTCCCCGCTGCCAACGTCCAGGCGACCAGCGGCGTCGCCGACGCCGAGCAGGGGCTCGCGGCCGGCATCCTGCAGACCGGCTACCAGGTCGGCGCGGCCGTCGTGCTCGCCGTGGTCACCGCGACCATGGCCGCCGGCCAGCCCGACGTCAAGAGCTCCACCGCGATGCTCTCCTCGTACCAGAACGGCCTCTACGTGGTCACGGCCATCTCCGCGGTGACCATGATCGCTGCATTCGTCGCGGCGCTGCGCAAGCGCTCCGCGCGGCCGGTCGCGGCCCCAGCCGAATGACAGCCGTCGATCGGCGACCGGGCACGAATCCGACGCGGTCCTCCGAACTGTTCGGGGGGCCGCTGCCGGGCGGCGGCCCGGAGACGCTCACCGCCGCGCTCCTCCGGGCCGCCGCCACCGACCGGCGGTCCGCCGCCCTGACCTTCCTCGATGGTCGTGGCCGGCACGACATGAGCTACCGGGCACTGTTGGAGGAGGCGAGCCGGATCCTGCACGGCCTGCGCCGGTACGGCGCGGCCGCCGGCGACAGGGTCGTCATCGCCGCCCGTGAGCCCCGGAACCTGGTGGCCGTGTTCTGGGGCGCGACGCTCGGCGGGCTGATCCCGGCGCCCGCGCCGCTCGCCATCGCCGACACCGTCGTCGACACCCTGACCGGCGCCGCCGGAAGGCCCTGGCTGCTGACCGACACCCGCCGTGCCGGTGAGCGGACCCTCGACCTGCGCGAGCTGCGGCAGTCCCCGATCGACGCCGAATATCACCGCGCGGACCCGGCCGAGCCGGCGGCGCTGATGCGCACCGCGGGCACCACCGGTGCGCCGAAGACCGTCGTGCTGTGCCACCGCAACGTGTTGGGGCGCGCGATCGGCAGCATCGCCGTCTCCGGGATGACCGCCGACTCGCGCACCTTCAACTGGATGCCGCTGGAGCACGTCAGCGGTCTGTTGATGTGTCACGTCCGCGACGTCGTGCTGGGCTGCCGCCAGGTGCATGCGGATCGCGGCTGGATCCTCGATGACCCGCTGCGCTGGCTCGACGTGCTGAACGACCACCACATCGACACTACGTGGGGCACCAGCACCGCCTTCGAGCTTCTCGGGGACGCCGCATCCGGGCTCGACGGCGGCTGGGATCTGAGTCGCCTGCGGTATGTGATGAACGGGGGCGAGCCCGTACGGGCGGGCGCGGTCGACCGGATGCTGCGTGCGCTCGTCCCGCACGGCCTGAAGTCCTGGGCCGTTCGCCCGGGTTGGGGCTCGTCCGAGACCGCGTCCGGCGTCGTCGACGAGGTCCTCGCCGAGGGCTCGCCGGCCGCGTCCCCGATCGACCCACACGAGATCCTTCCCGTCGGCCGTCCGCACCCCGGCGTGTCGGTGCGGGTGGTGAACGCGTCCGGCGCACCGGTGCCCTCGGGCCGTACGGGCCGGTTGGAGGTGCGCGGGGTGCCCGTCGCCACCGCCTATGCTGACCCGGCCGACCTCTCGCCGCTGACCGGTGACGGCTGGTTGCGCACCGGCGACATCGCCCGTGTGGCCGACGGCCGGCTCACTGTGTTGGGCGCCACCGTCGACCTGGTCCGGATCCCCGACGGGACCCTCGTACATGGCCGGCAGATCGAGGCGGCTCTCGGCGAGCTGCCGTTCGTCACCGCCGCCGGCGTCCTCGACCAGGACGGCACGCTGCTGCTGTGCTACGCGCCGACAAGCGAGGTGCCAGCCGGGTCGGCGGCACTCCTGCGTGATTTCCTCCTGCGACGGTACGGCCTGTCCGATGTCCGCCCTGTCCGGGTTAATCCTTCAGATTTACCGCGTACCGGCACCGGCAAGCTACTGCGGGCTCGGCTGCCCGAGCTCGTTGGCGACGGACCTTGACATGGCCGGTGATCCCGGGTTTCACGACAGTGCCGGTTTCACGACATTGCCGGGTTTCACGACACTGCCCACTGAACACATCTCCGTGACAATGTCGCAGGGGGCGCGCGAACACCTGCGAGGCTGCTCGCCTCCAGGCACGAGCAGGAAGCACCGAATAAGAAGCGAGGCGAAGACGACATGATGACCATCGAGCAGGGACTGGCCCGGATTGCCGAACTGGGTTCCGCCGACCATTGGCTGGCCGTGGTGGTGACCACCCGCCCGGATGGCGAGCCGTCCACGTCGGTGGTCAACGCGGGCATCCTGCCGCATCCGCGCACCGGGGAGCCGATGGTGGCCTTCGTCTCCCGCGGCGGCGCCGCCCGGCTCGCCAACCTGCGCAAAAGGCCAACCGCCTCGCTGGTCTTCCGGGCCGGCTGGGAGTGGGTGGCGGTGCACGGCAGCACGGAGATCATCGGCCCTGACGACCCCGCCGAGGACGTGACGGCGGAGGACCTGCGGCTGCTGCTGAGGGACATCTACGCCGCGGCCGGCGGCGCACATCCGGATCTCGACGAATACGACCGGGTGATGGCGGAGGATCGGCGGGCCGCGGTCCTGCTGCGGCCGATCAGGTGCACCGCTAATCAAGGCCGAAGCTGACTGCTCGCATCAATACTTCCCAAAGAAGGAAAACAGGTCGAGGGGCAACCGCAAACACCGTGGGCCGACGTAGGGTGTAACTATTCCGTCAGGTTGAATGGGGGGAGGAACTAGGTATGCGTACCGGCGTTGCACAACGGCTCGTACGCGTGATCGACACGGGGACCTGCGTGCCCCGACAGCGCTTCAACGCCTGGGTCGACATGGTCGAGTCGATCTGCGGGCCGCTGCGAGTGGGCCGATACAATGCCGAATCGTTTGAAGGTTCAATCATAACCGGCCAATTCGGGGAGATGCGTGCGTCGCTCATCCGGGCCATGCCGCACGCGGTGGAGCGCACCCAACGACTCATCGCCCGAGCCGACCACGAATACTTTCACCTGTGCGCGATTCTGGACGGAGAGGTCCGGGTCTCTCAGGATGGGCACGCGGGATCGGCGACCACCGGCAGCCTGGTCGCGTTCGACAGCGCCCGGTGTTACAGCCTGGTGATGCGTGACTCGTTCCGGATGCTCGCGGTGATGCTGCCGCACCAGTTGGTCGGAATCGCGCCACGCGACACACACCGGGTCACCGCCGCACCCTGGTGCGGTCAGCGCGGAACCAGCTATCTGGTGTACCAGCTGCTCAGCGGGTTGGCGGAGCAGCTGACCGAACTGGACCCGAACTGCGCCGACCGGTTGGAGCACAGCGTGAGCAGCCTGGTCGCGGCGCTCATGACCGAGCGCATGGGCGTGGCCGAAGGTCTGGACGGCGGCCGGACCGCACTGCTCAACCGAGTGCAGTCCTTCGCCCGGGAGCGGCTCGGCGACCCGTCGCTGAGCCCCGCGGTGCTGGCGCGCGAGCACAACATCTCACTGCGGTACCTACAACAACTCTTCCGGGAACATCAGGTGAGCCCGGCCCGCTGGATCCGGGAAGAGCGGCTGGCACGCTGCCGGGTCGATCTGCGGGACCCTCGCCTCGACCACCTGTCAGTCGCGAGCATCGGCGGGCGCTGGGGGTTGTCCGGCCCGTCCCACTTCAGCAGGCTGTTCCGGGAGCGGTACGCGATGACTCCGCAGGAGTTTCGCGGCTGCCGCGAACAGCGCCCCGTGAACGCCTGAGTCGACACCCCACGGCGCTTTCCGCGGCTCTGTACTGCTCTCGGGCACCACTGCCACACGCTAACCGTCGCTGGGTGGGGACGGCGGTTCCACGAGCTGACGACGGGGCTCATCCGGCTCGTCGCCGTACCGCGAGGGAGCCGAGAAACCGCGATCACGAACACGGGCCGGCGGATTCCTGAACGATCACCGTTCGGGAGTCTGCCTGCCCACTGAGTGGGGCGCCAGGGACTCGAACCCTGAACCGACGGATTAAAAGTCCGCAGCTCTGCCATTGAGCTAGCACCCCTTGCCGATCAGACCGACCGGGCCGACCGGGTCGTGCTTCGCGAAACACGTCCCAGATGCAGGGTACAGAGCGTACCCGCCATCCGGCGACGCGCTTTCGCACGATCACGATACCCGGTCAGCGGAAGGCATCGAGATCGGTGAGCGCCTTGCCCAGCGTCAGCAGATGCACTTCCTGTGTGCCCTCATAGGTCAGCACGGACTCCAGGTTGTTCATGTGCCGGATCACCGGGTACTCCAGCGTCACGCCGTTGGCGCCCAGCACGGTCCTGGCCTGGCGGGCGATGTCCAGCGCGGCCCGGACGTTGGCCAGCTTGCCGAAACTGACCTGCCGGGGCTTGAGCGTGCCCGCGTCCTTGAGCCGGCCCAGGTGCAGCGCGGTGAGCCCGGCCTGGCCGAGGGCCACGGCCATCCAGGCCAGCTTCTCCTGGGTGAGCTGGAACGCCCCGATCGGCCTGCCGAACTGCACGCGGGTCCTGGCGTAGTCGACCGCCGCCTCCAGGCAGGCCCGGGCCGCGCCCACGACCCCCCACAGGATCCCGAACCTCGCCTCCGTCAGGCAGGAGAGCGGGCCCTTCAGGCCGGTCACCCCCGGCAGCACGGCCGACGCGGGCAGCCGTACGTCGTCGAAATAGAGGGACGACGTGACCGAGGCGCGCAGCGACATCTTGCGGTGGATCTCCGGCGCGGAGAATCCCGGGGTCGAGGTGGGGACGACGAAGCCCCGGATGCCGTCGTCCGTCTGCGCCCACACCACGGCCACGTCGGCGATCGAGCCGTTGGTGATCCACATCTTGGCGCCGTTGAGCATCCAGTCGCCTGACGGGTCCTGTTTGGCGGTGGTGCGCATCCCGGCGGGGTCCGAGCCGTGGTCCGGCTCGGTCAGGCCGAAGCACCCGATGGCCTCCCCGGACGCCATCCGCGGCAGCCACTCCCGCTTCTGCTCCTCCGAGCCGTACTTCCAGATCGGGAACATGGCCAGCGACCCCTGCACGGACACGAACGACCGGAGCCCCGAGTCGCCCGCCTCCAGCTCACGGCAGGCCACGCCGTACGAGACGGCGTCGAGGCCGGCGCAGCCGTACCCCTCGAGGTGCATGCCGAGCATGCCGAGCGAGCCGAGCACGGGGGCGAGGTCGCGCGCCGGGAAGACGCCCTGCTCGAACCAGTCCCCGACGTGGGGGAGGACCCGGTCGGTGACGAAGCCCGCGACGGAGTCCCTGACCATGCGATGTTCGGGTGTGAGCTGGTCATCGAGCTCGAGGAGGTCGTCCATGGGGGTCAGCGTATCCGGGAAAGGGCCGGGACATCCGGGACGGGTCGGGGTATCGCCAGGGGGAATCCCGATGTGCGCGGGGGCATGAAACGGGCACTCTGAAGTCATGAACGAGATGAACACCAACGGTTCGGTCAAGCGGCTCCAGCGCTCCGACAACGGAAAGATCATCGCGGGTGTCTGCTCCGGTGTCGGGGAGTACATCGGCGTCGACCCCAACATCCTGCGCCTGGCGCTCGCGGTCGCCAGCCTCTTCGGCGGCCTCGGCATCGGCGTGTACGCGGTGGCCTGGCTTCTCCTCCCCGAGAAGGACAAGAACACCTCCATCGCCCAGGACCTGATCGACAAGAACAAGGACGGCCGCGTCTGGCACGAGGCCAGGGCGAAGTGGCAGGACGTGCAGACCAACTGGTCGGGTCCGGGCCGGCAGGACCACAGCGGGCAGGCGAACAACCCCCACCAGCCGTACGGCACGCAGCAGACGGGCTACGAGCAGCACCCGTACGGCCAGGCCCCGGCCGCCGACCGCCCCGAGGACAGGCCGCAGGCCTGACCACCTCAGGCCTCGTCGGTGGCCCGGACCTTGGCGATGATCTCTCTACGGGAACCGGTCCAGAGCATGGTCAGCATGGCCGCGACGGACAGCCCGGCCACGCCGGCCAGCGCGATCACGGGCTCTGGGCCGAACTCCTGGGCGGCGACGCCGCCGATGAGGATGCCGAGTCCCTGGACGGCCAGCAACCCGGACTGCACGAGCCCGAACGCCTGGCCACGCCCGGCCGGTGGAACACACTGAACGAAAGCGGCGTTCGCCGCCAACTGGTAGGCGCCGCCTACGCCGGACAGCACCCAGAGCGCGAGGACGGCCTCCAGCGGGGGCTCCATCGCACACAGCACGAGGGGAGCACAGGTCAGCATGGCCAGCCACCCCATCCCGCGCAGCCGCCCGGCCGGCGTGACGAAGCGCCCGAACAGGAACGCGCCGACGACCGTCCCGGCCGGCATCGCCGCCATCAGCAGACCGGTGATCACCGGCACGGACAGCCTGCCGTCGTCGAGCTCCGCGGCGTACGGCACCGCGATGCCCTCGGGCAGCACGTAGAACCCGCACAGCCAGGCGAACGCCACGAGCGTGCGCAGCCGCCGATCCCCGAAGACCAGTCGCGCTCCGGCCCTCGTCATCGACCACATGGACGTCCGCCCGTCGCCGTCGTCCCGCAGCGGCGCGGGCCGTCGCCGTACCCCCGCGACGATCGCCAGCGCGGAGGCGAGGAACGTCGAGCAGTCCAGCGCGAGCGCACGGTACGGCCCCAGGCTCGCGATGACGGCCCCGCCGACGGCGAAGCCGAGCATCTGGACGGCCTGGTTGGTCACGTTCTGGAGGGCGGAGCCCACCACGTACCGGTCTCCCTCGAGCACCTCGGGCAGCAGCGCCGCGCGGGCCGCCGAGAACGGCGCGCCGAGCAGCACCACGCAGAAGACGAGCGTGCAGAGCGCGGCGAACGGCATGCCGGGCACGGCCATCACCGCGAGCAGCAGGGCCCGCAGGAGGTCGCAGCACAGCATGACGCGGCGACGGGGGTAGCGGTCGGCCAACCCGGCCAGCAGCGGCCCGCCCAGGATGGGCGGCAGATAGGTCAGCGCGTAGACGGCGGCCGTGGCGAGGGCGGACTCGGTGCGCTGGTAGACGAGGACGGCGAGCGCCACCTGGGCGAGCTGGTCGCCGAGCAGCGACAGGATCTGCCCGAACCACAGTGCGCGGAACTCCCTGACGGAGACGACCTCACCGTAGGTGACCCGAGGCTCGGGCGGACGGCGATGCCTTCCTGAGAGCCTGCCGGTGCCGGGCTTCGTGGCCGCCATCTCACTCCGAATGCTGCTCCTGCTGCTCCGCCGGCTCGACCACCGTGACGACCTCGGCTGATCAGCGACCGTGACGGCCCATCGGGTGGCGCACTCGGACATCGCGCACCCGTGACCCGCTGGATCACCCTACCTGACCTACTGTGGCTATTCTGTTACACACAGTGCCGGTGTGTACGGCCAATCGCAAGGAGTGGTCACCAGCCGAGCGCGTGGAGCCTGTCATCGTCGATCCCGAAGTGGTGGGCGATCTCGTGGACGACGGTGATCGTCACCTCCTCGACCACGTCGTCCTCGGTCTCGCAGATCTCCAGCGTCGGATTGCGGTAGATCTCGATGTGGTCCGGCAGGACTCCCGAATACCATCCGCCGCGCTCGGTCAGCGGGATGCCGGTGTAGAGCCCGAGGAGCCCGGGCTCGGGCGGGTCGTCCACGACCACGACCACCACGTTGTCCATCAGCTTGGCCAGCTCGGGCGGGATCGTGTCCAGCGCGTCGGCCACGAGCTCCTCGAACCTCTTCAGCGGGACGTCGATCACGCCCCCATCGTGGCATCCCGTCCGTTTTATGGCGAGCACGGCTCCCCGGCGGGTGTGGTCTTCGTCGAGCACGTGTCGACGCACACCTCATCGGATCGCCGGCGTGCTCGGCGCGGTGGCCTGATCCTGGAGCCACTGGTCCGTGCCGGCCTCACCAGGGCCGATGCGATGCGGGGATTGGGTACGCTTGCGCATTCCCTGGGCGGTTTTCGTGCTCGAAGAGCAGGCCGGCCGGGAGCGGGGGGCTGACCGAGATTCGGGGGGCCACAGGGCGAGGCCTCGTTCGAGCAGGGTTTGCCGCTGATTTCGGCGGGCATACGGGCGCGGCCGGCGATGAATCCGGGTAAAGAGAAAGGCAATGAGGACCTTGGCGTGGAAGGAGGCCGGTCGACGGCTGGTCGGCGGTCGTACGGCGCGGATCGCGGCCGTAGTCCTGGCCGCCGTCATCGGGGGATGGCTGGGCCTGGCGCTCGGCGCCTCCACGCAGACCTCCGTCGGTCCGGCGGACATCGGAATGTCGCTGACGCCATCCTGGACCGGCGAGACCGTCGTGGACGTCCGCCCGCTCGGCACCCTCAACTTCAAGACCCACAACAGCCCGGTGCGGCTCGACCTCACCATCGAGGCGGTCCATCCGGAGATGGCCGAAGAGATCATCAAGGATCCCCGGTGGGCCGACCGCCTGTCCGCGACGATCGAGCGGGACGCGATCGAAGGGCTGCGCACCCTCGCCATCCGCGCCGCGCTGTTCGCGGTCGCCGCCGGGTTCCTGACCGGGCTGGTCGTCTTCCGGCGTCTCTCCCGGGCCGCCTGGACCGCGGCCACCTCACTGATCATGGTCGTCGTCCTCGGCGGGCTGTCGGCGTTGACCTTCGACCCCCGATCGGTCGCCGAGCCCCGTTATACGGGCCTGCTGACCGGCGTTCCGTCCCTGATCGGCAGCGCCGAGTCGATCGTGAACCGGTTCTCGGAATATCGCGGGCAGCTCGCCAAGCTCGTGACCAACGTGTCGCAGCTCTACGAGGCCGGGACAATGCTGCCGATCTTCGATCCGGATCCCGAGATGATCCGCGTGTTACACGTCTCCGACCTGCACATCAACCCGATCGGCTGGAACGTGATCAGGTCCCTGAAGGACCAGTTCAACGTGGACATGATCATCGACACGGGTGACATCAGCGACCACGGCACCAAGGCCGAGAACGAGTTCGTCAAGGAGATCGGCCGCCTCGGGGTGCCGTACGTCTTCGTGCGTGGGAACCACGACTCGACGAAGACCCAGCGGGCGGTGGCCAAGCAGAAGAACGCGATCGTGCTGGACGACGAGGCGGCGACGGTCAAGGGGCTGCGCATCTACGGCCTCGGTGACCCTCGGTTCACTCCGGACAAATCCGTACAGGTGGCGGGGGACTCGAACGAGGCGCTCCACGCGCTCGGCCGTGCCCACGCCGCCCGGCTCGCCCCTCCGGAACCGATCGCGCCCTCGCCCTCGGTGTCGCCCTCGGTGTCGCCCCCTGCGACACCCTCTGTGTCGCCCTCGGCCCCGGCCACGGAAAAGATCGCCGCCGACGTCGTGGCCGTGCACGACCCGAACGTTGGGCGCGGTTTCTCGGGGTATATCCCGCTTGTGCTGTCCGGTCATGCTCACCAGCGATCGACCGAGCTGCTGCCCACCGGGACCCGGCTGATGGTTCAGGGTTCCACCGGGGGCGCCGGTCTGCGCGGCCTCGAACACGATGAGCCGACCCCGCTGGCGGCTTCCGTGCTCTACTTCAGTAAGTCCACTCACAGGCTTGAGGCCTGGGACGACATCACAGTCGGCGGTCTGGGCGAGCAGTCGATCCAGGTGGAGCGTCACCTGGAGTCGGAGCCTGGCCGTACAATTTTCCCGGAGCCGAAAGAGATCCCTCCACCGGCGGGAACGATCACCGGCTCCCCGTCGCCGTCCACTTTGGCATCAGGGGCAAACGTCCCCTATGCTTCAGAGGTCTCCGACGGAAGACGTCACGGAACAGGGCGCCATCCCTGAGCCCCCATCGTCTAGCGGCCTAGGACACCGCCCTTTCAAGGCGGCGGCACGGGTTCGAATCCCGTTGGGGGCACGTGCGAGCTCCGGCTCACCGGGAAAACGAGAGGTCGAAGACCTCCGGAGAACTGGTAAGCTGAGCTAGCCGAGCAAGACGGAAGCGAAATCTTCCGAACATAGAGGTCCTGTAGAGCAGTTTGGAGTGCTCGCCACCCTGTCAAGGTGGAGGTCGCGGGTTCAAGTCCCGTCAGGACCGCGTACGGCGGAACCGCCGAGGTCAGGTAGCTCAGTTGGTACGAGCGTCCGCCTGAAAAGCGGAAGGTCGGCAGTTCGACCCTGCCCCTGACCACCACCCTTGAACAGCCCAAACGCCCCGAGCAACTAAGCTCCGGGGCGTTTTTGATCTCCAGCGACAGCAACGCTGACAGCAACGTCGCCGCCTCCGCTGCTGGGCCTTCCATGGCAGGCTGATGCTCGTGTGGTTACTTCCTTGGCCTGTGGCGAAGGATCCGAGCCATGGCACGGTGTTGCCCAGGGCACTTCGGGCCGTTCGCGCCGTCGACACCGCCACAATGATTGAGTTGTTACGTGAGACCTCAGGCTCCGCTAAACCGCAGGCCACCGAGCTTATGGCTGCTCACCTTGCTCCGGGAGGAATTCACTATGTGATCCCGCGGCCACGTAAGTCCTGGGATGCGCACGTCGAAGGCTGCTTCTCCGCGGCCATGATGCTCAGAATGAACGACGGTGCGTTCGTCATGAGCGGACTTCACATGCCTGTCCCGATGCTGCGTTTCCAGCAGCTTCCTAAGACGCTGTCACGGTGGGAGGAGTACCGGACAGCGCGACGTGCGAGGGGCATCAGACGGGACTTCCATGTGTGGTTCCGTGATCACCGGCACGACCACAGTTGCAAGCGCCGGCACTGCATTGAAGAACGTGAAGGCCACTGCTCCTGCTTCACGTTTTTGGAAGACATGCGGACAGCGCGTGACCGGCCCGCCGGATTGGAGAGGGGCTCGGCGCAGGAGGCCATAAGGCTCTTGATGGCCAGGGGGTTCGTTGAGATCCGAGCCGGCAGCCACTTTGTGAAGCGCGCGTTGGCCGCTGGGGATATGGACGCGGCACTGAGGCGTCTGGAGCAACTGCGCCTGATCGCGGACGTGTGTCACAACCTTCCGCACGATTTCTTCCCCAAGAGGTCCAAGATCCGTGAGCGGAAGGCTATCGAGAGCCTCCGATTCCACCTGCGGGAACTTGATCCTGACGATCATGCTGCTCAGTGGGTCGTGCGGCAGCTGGAAGATCAGGGATTCGACTACGTTCGTGTCCTCCGAGATCGGACCAAATGGCAGCACGCTCGGTAACGCCTCCGGAGCGCGCGCCCACTCCGACTCGGTGATCAGCGCCTTGCCTCCGGAGCGGGAAAGGCGGCGGACCAAGGAAAGCCCGCCTGCCTGGCACAGCTCATACACGATCCTTTGCAATCATAGGTGTGCCGACGGACCCGGACGCGGGGAGCACGCGGCACGCTCTTGCGCCAGTTCACCCGCTCATACCCCTCCTGAGGTACGGACAGGAGCGAATGATCTCAAGCCAGTCCGTCACGATCGCACCGCCGTTTCCTGTCGGAGGCCTGTGTGTGTGGGGGGGCACCCGCCGGTGGGTGGGAAGGTTCACCACCGGAGGGCGCGGTCAGCAGGTGATCCCCTCGGCCTGTTCCGTCAGCCGACTCCGCTTGGCGTGAGGGGACCACCCGTCCTGTGGCGCCCAGCAGCGGAGCATGCCGCTTGTGGGGCCAGGTCTGTTTCGTATCTGGTCGCGACAGCCGATTGCCGAGGTGGTCAAGGCTGGACGTGCCGGTCATGCAGCGATCCTGAGGGCTGGGGCAGGGATCTCACCGCGGGCGCTGAAGACCATCTCGGCCTGGTACATCAGCCGCTCCAACTCGTCCGAGGTCGGGGCAGACAAGATCAGTGGCTCGCGTACCGGGCCAGGTCACGATGGCGTAGAACCGGCGGCTGGCAGGCCCGTACATCACGAACCAGCCCTGCCAGTGCTGGTCGAGGCTGTGGGCTGTTTCACGCGCATTGCGGTCCCAGAACCGGCGGCGGAAGGGGGAAGGTATGCTTCCGGGCCGGTGACGTCCCCGGGCATGAGTCGGGCGAATCACTGTGGCACCTCGTCGGCGAGGTCCTCTTGAGCAGCGACGGACGCCGCCAGCTCGGCCATGTCATCACCGTCGACCGTGCGGAACGCGCCCGCCTTCTCGGCCGCCGTGGAGAACGGCGTGTTTCGGCTGGCCCACAGGCGTCCGGTGTCGCTGCGGATCACGCGCCAACCCGGCAGTGTCGGGAGCCCACGCGGGGATCTAGCATCGGTCATGGGTCGGACCTCCTACATCCAATCAAGGACCCGTCGGCGGTGAGCGGCACTGTCGGCGGGCCCGCCGTTTGGACGGACTATGGCAGCACCGTAATCGAGGTGTACTACCCCCGTCTAGCCTCGGGGGTAGCTATGGCCTGTTTGCCCTGGTAACGTAGCGTCAGCATATGATCGACAGAGAGGGGCCGGTTCCGCCGTACCGGCAGATCGCAAACGCCTTGCGGGAGCGCATCGCATCAGGCGCGATCCCGCCCGGACGCCGCATCCCCAGCCTGATCGAGCTGGAAGCGGAGTTCGGCGTCGCGAGAGACACCCTCCGCAAGGCCGTCCGGGTCCTCAAGGACGAAGGGCTCGTCGAGACCGTCACGGGCATGGGGATCTACGTAGTGCAGCGCGAGAGCAGCCCCTCAGAAAGCTGACCGCGCCTACTGGCCTATCGACCAGATCACTATCAGAGCCTCCACCAGACCCGGAGCGGTTCACCACCATTCCGGCGGCGTGCTGATCGGCGCGGGCGGTGGTGGCGTCCACCAGGGCGTACAGCTCCAATCACCTGCGCTTGCGTACTGGTGCATGGAATGATCTGGGCAGGGAGGGAAGGATGACGGTGGATCGGTTCACTACTCCGCTGTACGGCATCGCCGAGGCGGCCGCCTATCTCTCCGTTCCTCCATCGACGTTCAGCACGTGGGCCTTTGGCTATGTCAGGAAGCGTCCCGGTGGCGGGACGGTCAAGGGCACTCCGGTCATCACCGCTACCCGTCCGCGCCGCCCGAACGAACCGGTGGTCCCGTTCGTCGGCCTTGCCGAAGGATACGCACTGGCCGCGTTCCGGCAGGCTGGGGTACCACTGCAACGGATCCGGCCGGCCATCGACGCACTCAAGCGCGAACTCGGACTGGAACACGCCCTCGCCAGTAAGCGTCTGTACACCGATGGTGCCGAGGTTCTGTACGACTACGCTGAGCATGCCGGGGATGCGTCGGCACGTGAGCTGGTGGTGGTTCGCAACAACCAGCGTCTGTTCTCCGAGGTCGTGGAGCGCTACCTGCGCCGGGTGGACTTCGCCCTGGACGGATACGCCCAGGTGATCCGGTTGCCGCAGTATCGCGTAGCCGAGGTGGAGGTCACTCCTCTCCATGCTTTCGGTCGGCCGAGGTTCTCTCGGGGCGGCGCCAGGCTGGAGGACGTGCTCGACCTGTTCCGGGCGGGTGAACCTGTGGACGTGGTCGCTGACGAGTTCGGCCTCAGCCGGGAGGAAGTCGAGGACGCGCTCCGTGTCGCAACCCGGCCAGCCGCCTAAGTTCTTCGCCGATCGTAGCCTCGGCCGCATCGCCGTACCCAACCTGCTACGCGCGGCTGGCTGGGACCTCATCACTCTCGCCGAACACTACGGCGTTCCAGCCGATGAGCAGGTAGCAGATACCGAGTGGATCGAGGAAACCGCAAAACTCGGTTGGATCGTCTTGATGAAGGACAAGCGCATCCGTTATCGCCGCGCGGAAATCGACGCCGTGATCGAGTACCGAGCCCGCTGCTTTGTAATCACTCGCGGCGACCTGGCCTCCGCCGTGTACGCTGACCGCTTCCTGGCCAACCAGCAAGCAATCTTCAGGGCGGCCGCAGATCCAGGTCCCTCCATATACGCCGTTCATGCGGACTGCCTGGAGTCCCTATACCCATCTCGTCTCAACTGATTGGAGCGCAGCCAGCGGCTATCCGCAGGTCTATCGATGCACCGCTCCAGCCTAAGTCAGAACGCATTCTGATCGCTGCTGAGCAGGCCATCTGCGATCGACGCCTTTAGGAGCGCGGCGCGGGGTACCGGCTGGGACGAGCTCGTCGAGCTGATGACCCTCGTCCTGGAGGGCACCCTCGACGCGCACAGTCACGCTGATCTCGCCATCATGACCCCCGCGCAGGCGGCGGCCGCGCAGTACGACGACGAGATGGCGCGCTACCGGAGCCCGCGGGAGTGGTGGCAGACGGCGACGACCTCCGACGGCGATCCCGTGGGGTTCGTCGTCCCCGCACGGAACAGCTATCGCCCGATCATCGCGTACATCGGCGTCCTGCCCGCGCACCGGGGAAAGGGCTACATCGACGACCTGCTGGCCGTGGGCACCCGGATTCTCGCCATGCATGAGACCTCGGAGATCCGGGCGTCGACGGATCTCGGTAACGTCCCCATGGTGCGCGCGTTCCGGCGAGCCGGGTACGTCGAGTTCGAGCGTGAGATCAACATGACCTGGAGCTGACTCGCGTCCGGGCCGGGCGGAAACGCGGATGCCGTGGCCGGGCGGGCCGATGCCCCGGCCAGGTGGAGCACGCGTTCCCGTCCGGCTCACGTACGCGCACCGATGGCCGGACGTTGATTCGTTTGTGATCGGGTCTGTGTATCAATGCTTCCTGTGGCGCATCCGTAGGTGGACAGGCATCGCAGTGATCTCTGTGGGTCTGGCGGCGCGCGTGATCTCCACCGGGGCGAGCCATCAGGAGATCGGGCAGTTACCCTAACCGTAGAGTGAGAGGGGGATGGCGTGCTGCTCCGATTCCGTGCCGCGAACGTACGGTCACTACGCGACGAGCAAGAGCTGTCCTTTGTGGTCCCTGAACCGGAGTCGAGCGAGGCAGGACGTCAAATTACGCTCCGCGGGGGCCGCTCCGAGAGAGTCTTCCCTCTGATCGGCATCTTCGGCGCCAACGCTTCAGGCAAGTCGAACGTACTGGCAGCTCTAACCGACATGCGTACCGCGGTCCTCAACTCCTACGCCCGATGGGCTTCGTTTGAGGGCATCCCACGCGAGCCGTTCAGACTGGAGCCAAGAGGAGAGAGCGAGCCGAGTTTCTTCGAAGTCGACCTCGTGATCGATGATGTGCGCTGGACGTACGGGTTCGAGTTGGGCCCGACGCGTGTCGCGGCCGAATGGATCCACAGCTATCCCCGCGGCCACCGTCAGGTATGGCTCGATCGCGACTCTTCACGGGTCGAGGTGTACGAATGGCCGGGCCACCGGGTCAAGGATCGGGCTCAGTTGGTCAGACGCACCCGCCCCAACGCGCTGGTGCTGTCCACAGCGGGTACGGACAACCATCCTCAGCTCTCGACGCTCTTCCACTGGTTCCGCCGAAATCTGTGGCTCATCAACCCGGAGAACGAGCGAGAACAACGAGAGGAGTTCACTCTGAGGGAGCTCTCCGGCAGCCGCGCACTCCGGATTAAAGAACTATTGAGGGTCGCCGACCTGGGGATCACCGGCGCAGAGGTGATCCGGGAGGGCAAGAAACACCCAACGGTAAAGCTGATCCACCAGTCGGCCGCCGGAGAGGTTCCCCTCGATTGGCAGCACGAGTCCTTCGGCACCCGCTCCTGGTTCGCGCTGCTCGGTCCCGTGCTGCTGGCACTAGACGAGGGTGCCGTGCTGCTCATCGACGAGCTGGACGCAAGTCTGCACCCACGCTTCGCCGCTGAGGTCGTCAGGCTCTTCCGAGATCCAAATGCCAACCCCAGGGGTGCCCAACTCGTCTTCACCTCGCATGACTCCTCGCTGCTCGCCACTCCGAGTGGTGAGCGTCTACTGGAGCCGGGCCAGGTGTGGCTGACGGAGAAGAACAAGGACGGTGCTACGGAGCTATACCCTCTGACCGCCGCCGAGCCAGGAGAGGACGAGAACCTGATGAAGTCCTACCTGGCTGGGGCCTTCGGGGGTGTTCCCTTCATCGTGGAAGGGGAAATCGCTCGCCGATTGTCCGGCGTAAGTGGGCGAGAACCCGGGCATGCCGCAGAGCAGGCCCCATGACACGCACCAGAGGAAAGGACAAGCTGGGGCCTTCGAAGCAGCAGCGTGGCCGACGCAACCGAGTCGTCCACGTCTTCACCGAAGGTGAGCTCACCGAGCCTTCGTACATCGACATCATGAAGGACGTCCTCAAGGACCAGATGCTTCCTATCGACGTGCGGATTGCGAACGCCAGCGCACCGGGTTCCCGGCGCAAGCCGATCAACCTGGTTGAGGCAGCAGTGCCGCTCATGCGCGAACTGATTCTAGAGGCGAAACGCAGCCGGCTGCGGGAGGAGTTCTGGCCCCAGGTGTGGTGCCTGTTCGATCGAGACGATCACCCGCAACTGGAGCAGGCGCTGAAACAGGCTCGTGAGGGACAGGTCCGCGTCGCCTTCTCGCACCCCTGCTTCGAGGTGTGGAGGCTCTTGCACCACAAGGACGTAGCCGGGACCTTCAATCAGGTGTGTGACCTGGTGACAGCGCGGCTTCCGTTCAGGGAGACAGTCAACATCAAGAAGGTGCGGCCGGAGCAGATCTTAGGCAGGTACGCCGAGGCGAAGAAACGTGCCCTTCGGATGAACGCCCAGCACAGTGACCACGTGCCCCTGCCGAAGCGGGATCCGTACACCGACGTCTATCACTTCGTAGAGCAGGCCCTGGGCCTCACCGCCTACTGAGAGCAGCCCGCCCGATCGGCGCGATCTTTTCCGCTACCGCACGGGAAGTCCGGCGACCCGTGCGGCGATCAGCGTCCATGGCCCCGAAGCCATGGGCCTCAGTAGCTGAGGGTGAGTACGGCCTGGGCCGCTTGGGAGCGAGCTCCGGACAGCTCCGCTGTGATGGCGTCGGTCTCCGGCTCGCGGAGGGTGATCGCGGCCTGGCGCGGTTTGCGTACGGCCATCATCTGGATCCGCAGGTGCGTGGGCGGATGGGTCGTGTCCACCGACGACATGCGCAGGGCCGAAATCCGCAGCCGCCGGAGGCGTTCGGTTTCGGGGACCGTGGCGATGTGGTCGCGCAGTTCCCGCCACAGGTCGTAGTCCGCCTCCTGGCCGTTCGCGCGCTGGAATCCGCCCATCTGGTGCCGGGCCGTCTGGCGCTGCAAGACGGTCTTCACGCTCTCAGCGAGCACCAGGGCCTCCAGCATCGACCGGGCCGCCGCCGACGAGGCGACCTGCGCGGCCAGGTCGTCGGCCAGATATTCGGCACGCTGGCCGTTTCGCAGCGTGAGGCGGTGCAGCGCGAACAGCGTCAGAGCTGTGAGAATGTTCGGGACGAGCAGCAGCGCCGCGGCGATCATGGCCGCGATCGTGGACAAAGGGCCTGAACCCCCGGCGAGGATCCTGCGCGGATGGGTCATCGCGTACCAGTGGCCCAGGGCCTCCAGTGCCGCCTGGAGCAACACGCCGCGGCGGCTGTCGCCGTTGCGGGAATGCCCGAACTCGTGTCCCAGCAGTGCGACCCGCTCCTGCGGCGTGAGCACCTCCCACACGGCCAGACCGATGGTGAGCACGCTGCGCCGGCGCAGCCCCACTTTGCCGAAGCTCGCGTTGAAGTCCGGCGTGACCCGGATCAGGTCGGGGGGTGCCACCCCCAGTTCGGCGGCGACCCGGTCGGCGAGGCCGTACAGGTGGGGAGCTTCGGTACGGCTCAGCGACCACATGTCCTGGCGGAACCACCCCAGGCGGGGACGGAGCAAGAAGGCGATCGCCAGTCCCATCACGCCGAGGATTCGGCCCGCGAACGCCCCGTTGATCAGCAGCCACACCGATCCCGCCGCGAGGGCCACCGTGGACAGATGCACCGCGCCCGCGATGACCATGGCGATGATCCCCGCACCGTCACGCCCGCCGGTCGCATCCGGTACGGCACTGACCTCGGTGAACAGCCGTTCGATGGCTGCCCGGTCCGCCGCACGGCGTCTGGCCCGCCACTTCCGCTGCCATCGCCCGCCCTGCGGAGCGGCTGATTCCTTCAGGGGGTCGACGTTCCAGTCGCATGCCGGGCACCAGGCGGAGAATCGGGGGTTCACCGAGATGGGGGCGGAGCACGAGGGACAGATGCCGTCGGGCGGAGCGGCGGGCGATGACGTCATGACGGGAATCTTGTCGTACTGATCACCTTTCGCGGCGCGAGTCGGTAAATACCGTTATGAGAAAACCGCACCCGATCGAACCCGCTACCGGCCCACCGGGCCTTCCGGGCGGCTGTCGGCCAGATAGCCGCCGAGGTCGGGGACGTCCCGGACGAACATGTGGCGAACCCATGCGGCCCGCTCGTACTCGAGCGCGGGCAACTCCCACACGCAGCCGACCCACCGGCGCGCCTCGAGAACGAAGCGCGAGGGGTCCTCGTCGGGACAGCCGATGACGGGTTGGCCGGCCGCCGCCGTGTGCACCTCGACCACGTTGTCCCAGACCCAGGTGTACGCGATCAGGTAGGCGCCGGTGTCCTCGCCCCTGTGGAGGACGATCCAGCCGGCCGGGGAGTCGTCGGCGGGTGCGGGAACGAGTCGCGGCAGGAACTCGTAGGCCGCCTTCTCGACCTCGGGTTCGATCTCGTGGCCGGGCCGGTCGACGTGGTAGCGCTTGTACGGACGGCCGCCCACGACCATCGGGTCGAGCGGCCGCATGTTCTTCTCGTTGAATGCCATGAAACGGACCGTATGCCGCATCCACTGCCACGTATTGTCAGTGGAATGCGAGCTTCTCGGCTGCTGTCCATCCTTCTGCTGCTCCAGTCGCGCGGTCGCCTGACGGCGCGACAGCTCGCCGACGAACTCGAGGTCAGTGTCCGCACGATCTATCGCGACGTGGAGTCGCTGCACACCGCGGGCATTCCGCTGTACGGCGAAGCCGGGCACCAGGGCGGCTACCAGTTGCTCGACGGCTTCCGCACCAAGCTCACCGGGCTGACCGCGCAGGAGGCCGAGGCGCTGTTCCTGGCCGGAATGCCCGGCCCGGCCGCCGAGCTCGGTCTCGGCGCGCTGGCGGCGGCGGCCGAGCTCAAGATCGAGGCCGCGCTTCCGCCCGCGCTGCGGGACGGCGCCCGGCGTGTCCGGGAGCACTTCCTCCTCGACGCCCCCGGCTGGTACCACGACGGCGATCAGGCGGCCTGCCTCCCTGCGGTGGCCGAGGCCGTGTGGAACAGGCGGGTCATCCACGTTCGCTATCGCCGTTGGGCCGCGCCGTGTGAGGTCGAGCGGAGGCTGGAGCCGTACGGACTGGTCCTGAAGGGCGGGAAGTGGTATTTGGTGGCCCGGTGTGACGGGACACTGCGGACCTACCGGGTCACCCAGATCCTCGACCTGCGGGTGTTGGCGGGCGAGACGTTCGAGCGGCCGGACGGTTTCGACCTGGCCGGCTATTGGCGCGAGCATGTGGTCGACTTCCGGTCGCGGCTGTTCACGGGCCATGCGGTGATCCGGATCTCACCGGAGGGGCGGGAACGGCTGGCCGACCTGATGAGCTCGGCCGTCGTCGAGGCCGTGGCCCACACCGCCGGCGTGGCCGACGATCAGGGGTGGATCACCGCGACCGTGCCGATCGAGTCGCTGACGCACGCGCAGACGGAGTTCCTCAAGCTCGGGGCAGAGGTCGAGGTCCTGGAGCCTCTCGAGCTCCGGCGGAAGCTGACCGAGACCGCCAACGCCCTGGCGGCCCTCTACCCGCGGCGAACGTGAGATCGGCGGCGGAGTAGGAAGGCCTCCGGCGCGGCCCGCAGGCCGACGGGGCCGGGCCGGTCCCGCCGTGATCACAGTCGATCAGTCCGACCACGCAGCGGACGATCACGAATTCGGACAACAACGACAACACGTCGTTATCCTGCCGCGAACCGAGTCTGAGCTTGGGGTTTTTAGAGGGTTTAGAGCGATCTGCTCCCGCTTCGGGTAGATCCTTGCCATAATCGGTCGGCGAGAGGCGGAGATCGTCCCCGAGCGGGGTGACCCCTATGGAATCCGCTCTCTTTGTGCTGCCCTCGTGCCGGGATGTGCAGCTTGGGCGCCGCCGAACCGGCGGGGGCGCGCCCTGTCAGCCAGGTTGACCGTAACTGTTCGCTCTCTCGGGGGAAAGATGCCAGAGTCAAACCATCTGGGCGATATGGTCCATAGTGTCCGCTGGTCGAGACGGGCGGCGCTGCTGGCCGGAGGGCTCCTGGTCACCGGTTGCAGTGGCTACCGCCGGCCCACCATCCAGAGCGAGGATTACGACTCCGCCGGGTCTGACAAGAAGCACCTGAGGGAGATCCTCGAACGCCGCGCCAAGGCGCTGATGGACAAGGACGAGAAGGGCTATCTGGCCGACCTGGACCAGTCGAACAAGAAGCTGGTCCAGCACGAGAAGCTCATCTTCGACAACCTGCGCCAGTTCGATCTCGCGGAGATCCGGTTCATCACGGAGCGGGCCATTGAGAATACCGATGACGATGGCGACGTCCAGTTCGCGCCGGTGATCCGGATCACCAAGTTCACCGCGGACGCCGGCCCCGGCGACGTCGCCCCCGCCGAGACGTTTCTCTATCGCCTGCGCAAGAAGAACGACAAGTTCGTGGTGACGGGGATCATCGGGGCGACTCGGAAGAACTACAAAAAGCTGCACCTGGACGGCCCGCTGGCCTACGGTCCGTGGAACACCGACAAGCTGCACGTCGTGAAGGTGGGGAAAAAGGTCTGGCTGGTCGGCGACAAGAGCGTCACCGATCTGGACCGCTACGCCGCCGTCACGGAGCGGGAGCTGCGCCTGGTCGAAAACCTGTGGGGCGACCGCCTCACCTATCCCGGTTACATCCTGTTCTTCACCCGGGATATGGCCAACTTGAAGCAGTGGTTCGACTACGGCGCGGCCGACGACTTCGACCCGAGCATCCTCGGCCTGCAGTGGGGGCTGCTGGGCGTTCAGAAGAACGGCACGGTCTACGGCCGTGAGTACGCCGCGTCCCGGATCGTGGTGAACCTGAAAGGTCATCAGGCATACAGCGATCCCGCGATGACGATCCGCCATGAGCTGACCCACGCGGTCACCGCTCGTGCGTCGCTGACCATCGGGGGAGACTACACTCCTCCGACCTGGGCGATCGAGGGCTTCGCCCGCTACACCGAGACCATGGGGAACGCCGCGTCGGCGGCCAGGATCCGCTCCGCGGTGGCCACCGGAGTCCGGGCCGGCAAGTTTCGCGGCACCACGCCCGCCTCCAAGAATTTCTACGACTTCGGCGGGGACATCGACTTCAACTACTGTCTGGGCTCGACGGTGTTCAGCCTGGCCGAGCGGCTCAAGGGGCGGGCCGCCGCGGTGGAGCTCTACTACAGGATCATCCAGCACCCCGACTCGCTCGACATGCCCTTCATGCGACTCCCGGTCTTCGACGGGATCAGCAGGGACGTCCTCGGGATGAGCAGCGACGCTTTCCGGAGCCGGTGGAACACCTTCGTCCGGAATGGAGGGTGAGATGTCCGTGCCTCCGGCACCCGGCGGGGACCGTTCCCGTCGCGGGCTCCTGGTCTTCGTGATCGCCCTGGTCGTGTTCCTGGCCGCCGGCGGCGGCGCGTACGCGCTCACGCGCGACTATCGCAGTAATCAGATGACGCAGGACTGCGGCAACTCCTATGGCTGCATTCCCGGGCTCAAGGTCACCACCCTGGTCGAGGCATTGAAGGACCGGGGGCACACGTGCGAGGAGAAGAGCTCGTCGTGGCACTGCGACATGGTGATCGGCCACGTGTATTTCGACCTCTGGTTGCAGACCTCCGGGGGCTACATCTATTCGGTTTCGGTCAGGCTCCATCGGATGGACGACAAGGCGCTGACCGGCACCGGGCTCTCCTACCTGTCGTGGTTCGCCGCCCTGCCGTTCCGGGACGATCCGGTATTGACGAAGGAGATCGAGGGCTGGATAGCCCAGCAGCTCGAAAACAACAAGGACACCAAGGCCACCATCGGCGACTACGAGTACGTCTTACAACGCCCTGAGGCGGAAAGCGTCGAGTTCACCATCCGGGAGAAATGACGATGGCTGCACGACCCGGACCTTACTCACCCGACGGCAGGTTCTGGTGGGACGGCACGGCCTGGCAGCCGGTGCAGCCTCCGCCGCAGCCGCAGCCGCAGCCGCAGCCACAGCCGCAGCCGCAGTACGGACCTCCCGGGCAGCAGGGCTTCCAACAGCCCGGATTCCAACAGCAGGGATTCCAGGTGCCGCCCGGATATCCCGTCCCGCCGGGTGGCGGCATGCCCCGCACGCCCAGGCCGAGATCGGGGTTCGTGCTGCTGACCATCGGTGCGGCGATCGCGGCCCTGGTGCTGGGCGGCATCATCGGCGGTGTCGTCGGACTGACGACGACCAAGCCGAGGGGTGACAACAGCGTGCCCGCGTTCGCGGGGAAGTTTCCGGATGCCAAGGCACAGTATCTGCCCGGCGTGACCGTTTCCTTTATCGTCGACGACTGGATGAAGCGGGCCAACAAGTGGAAGTGCGTCAAGGATCCCAAGACGCAGGATCTGTACAGCCGGGCCAAATCGCAGATGAAGTGCGAGCCCCCGGATGATCGGGGCGATATGCACGTCGACATCGAGTACGACGCCGACGACAAGGTGAAGGTGGTGGAGGCGACCTGCTGGCTCGGCGTCCATACCAAGGCGTGCAAGAGCCTCGCCGCCATGATGGCCGATGCGGTGCTGGCCGCCCAGCCCAAGCTGCGTAAGCAGGCGCAGAAGTGGGCGGAGCAGAACTCGGGCAGCGAGCGGGCGACGACCATCGGCGGCATCCGCCTGGAGGCCGACCTGAACCCGAACGGCATGAAAGCCCTGCCCGCGCTCTGACCATCGTCGCGGCCCTGCATGGCGGTGGTGGGCGACGTCGTCCATATGCTCGGGCGGATCCGGGGAAGCGCCTCGGTGCGTTCGGACATCCTGATCGAGTTCTTCGACTCCACCGGGGACGTCGCCGTCTCTTCACCCCACATATGCGCCGGTGTCTCGCCGCCGGGCAACGGCTCGATCGTCACCTGCGGACCGGTGACCGCCGCGGCACCCCGGACGGGCGGGAACCTGCGCAATGTCCGGCAGCGGTGGCGGAAGGCCCGCGCCGGCGCTTTCGGCGGCAGCCTGGAGAGCCCGTCGGTCCCCTGGTGAAGCCGGGTGAATGCTCACATGTTGATCATGTGGCCGGCCAGGCCGTGGATCGCCTCCTTGACCGCCTCGCTCAGCGTGGGGTGGGCGTGGACGTTGCGCGCCATCTCGTTGACGGTCAGCTCCCACTGCTGGGCCAGGGTCAGCTCGGGCAGCAGCTCGGTGACGTCGGGGCCGATCAGGTGGGCGCCGAGCAGCTCGCCGTATTTCGCGTCGCTGAGAAGCTTGACGAATCCCGCGGTGTCGCCCATGCCGTGCGCCTTGCCGTTCGCGCTGAACGGGAACTTGGCGACCTTGACGTCGAAGCCGCGCTCGCGGGCCTGCGCTTCGGTGAAGCCGAAGCTCGCGATCTGCGGCTGGCAGAAGGTCGCCCGCGGGATCATCACATAGTCGAGCTCCATCGTCTCGGCGTCCGCGATCGTCTCGGCCGCGACGATGCCCATCGCCTCGGCCGCGTGCGCGAGCATGAGCTTGGCCGTCACGTCGCCGATCGCGAAGATGTGCGGCACGCTCGTACGGCACCGCCCGTCGACGTCGATGGCGCCCCGGTCGGTGAGCCGTACGCCGGTCCGATCGAGGCCGTAGCCCTCCACCCGGGGCTGGAACCCGATGGCCTGCAGGACCTTGTCGGCCTCCAGGACGGACGTGGCGCCGTCGCGTGAGACCGTCACCCGAACCTTCTCGCCAGAGTCGTCGATCGACTCGACCCGGGTGGAGGTCAGCACCTCGATGCCGAGCCGCTTGTAGCGCCGCGCCAGTTCGGCCGACACCTCGGCGTCCTCCAGCGGCACCATGCGGTCGAGGAACTCGACGATCGTCACCTTGACGCCGTAGCTGCTCAGCACGTACGCGAACTCGACCCCGATGGCGCCCGCGCCGGCGATGACGATGCTCTCCGGCAGCTTCTCGGTGAGGATCTGCTCCTCGTACGTCACGACCCGCTCGCTCAGCGAGGTCCCGGGCAGCAGCCTGGTCGTCGCCCCGGCGGCGACGATGCAGTGGTCGAATGTGACGGTCCGCGCGTTGCCGTCGGATCCCTCGACCCGCAGGGTGTGCGGATCGGTGAAGGCGCCCCAGCCGTGGTGTTCGGTGATCCCGTTCTTCTTCATCAGGTAGTGCACGCCCTTGACGCGGCCGTCCGCGACCTTGCGGCTCCGCCGGAACGCCTCGCCGTAGTCGAAGGTGAGGTTCCCCTCGACCCCGATGCCGAACGTCCTGGCCTCGTGAGTGAGCAGATGGACGAGTTCGGCGTTGCGCAGCAGCGCCTTCGAGGGGATGCATCCCACGTTGAGGCAGACCCCGCCCCAGTAGCGCTCCTCGACGATCGCCGTGCTGAGGCCGAGTTGGGCCGCCCGGACCGCCGCGACGTAACCGCCCGGGCCCGCGCCGAGGACAACGACATCGTAGTGATCGCTCATATATCGGACCCTACGTGGAGCGGCCCCGGCCCTCCACACCCGGGAGGCGCCTACGGCTTCGCGATGCGGGGGCGGCGCGGCATCGTACCAAGCCACCCCCTCGCCCCGGTCAAATATCCCCAAATCGGGACCTAAGCCGCCATCCGGTTAGTTTTCATAACTACAGCGGTCGAGCCATGGCAAGCCCTCCTCGCCGTGCCGGATCCCACCCCGGATCAAAACAAGGGAAGATCACCTACTAGTCATCGGAGGACGGATGCTCTCCCCGGACTCGGCCGCGGTCGTCCGCGCCACCCTGCCGGTCGTCGGCGAAGCCATCGAGAAGATCACCGCCACCTTCTACGACGACATGTTCGCCGACAACCCGGAGCTGCTGCGGGACCTGTTCAACCGGGGCAACCAGGCCAACGGTGAGCAGCGCAAGGCCCTGGCCGGCTCGATCGCCGCCTTCGCCGCCATGCTGGTGAACCACCCCGACCAGCGGCCCGACCTCATGCTCGCCCGGATCGCGCACAAGCACGTGTCGCTGGGCGTCACGCCCGAGCAGTACAACGTGGTGCACAAGTACCTGTTCGGCGCCATCGCCGAGGTCCTCGGCGAGGCCGCCACCCCCGACGTCGTCGCCGCCTGGGACGAGGTCTACTGGCTCATGGCCGAGGCGCTGATCAACCTGGAGATCGGCCTCTACCGGGAGACCCGCCGCGGGATCGGAGAGGTCTGGCTGCGGGCGCGCGTGGTCGAGCGGCGGCGCGAGACCCACGACGTGATCTCCCTCACGCTGCGGCCGGAGACCCCGATGTCCTTCAGGCCGGGGCAGTACGTCAGCGTCACCGTTCCGCTGCCGGACGGGGCCCGGCAGATCCGCCAGTACAGCCTGTCGTCCGCGCCCGGCGACGACTGGCGCATCACGGTCAAGCGCGTGTACGGCGAAGCCGGGCCGGATGGCGAGCCCGGGCCGGACGGCGAGGTGTCCAACTGGCTGCACGCCGAAATCGGCGTCGGCGACGAGTTGACGGTCTCGGCGCCGTTCGGCGAGATGACGCTCGCCGACGGCGATGCTCCCCTGCTGCTGGCCTCGGCCGGCATCGGCGTCACCCCGATCCTCGCGATGGTCGATCACCTCGCCGCCACCGGGTCCACCCGCCGGATCACGGTCGCGCACGCCGACCGCAGCGCGGCCGATCACGCGCACCGCGACGAGCTCGGCCGCCTGGTCGGGACATTGCCCGACGCCACGCTGCACCTGTGGTACGAGCAGAACTACGCCGCCCCCGGCACCGGAACCGACGACGGCGACGGGGCCAGGACCGGCCTGATGGACCTCGCGGACATCGATCTGCCGGAGGGCACGGTCGCCTACCTGTGCGGGCCGCTGCCGTTCATGCGCTGCGTACGCGCCGAGCTGCTCGGCCGTGGCCTGCCCGCGTCACGGATCCACTACGAGGTGTTCGGCCCCGACCTCTGGCTGGCCGACGCCGGCTGATCCGACTGATCCGACTGATCCGGCTGATCCGGCGGTCCGTACGCCCGCGGCCGCCCGCGCCCCCCGTTCGACGGAAGGGGCCCGGGCGGCCGCTCGGCGTTTTCCCGTCACCGACGTTTCTCCGGGCGAGCGCGGGTAGGGCGGCGGTGAGGCGAGAAGGAACGAGGGAGGAGAGATGAGCGAGTTCGAACGCTCCCGCAGGATCGCGGCCCCCGCCGACCAGGTCTTCGAGCGCGCGTGCGACATCGACGAGCTCGACGACTGGCTGCCGCGTGACCTGCACGTGCGGCCGGAGGATCCGCCCGCTGTGACGGTCCACGAGGACGCGAAGGGACAGGACGAGCGCGCGCTGCTGCGGACCGAGCGCGACCAGCTCCGCATGGAGTGGGGCACTCGGGACGACGACCGGTACGCCGGGTGGCTCCAGGTGGCCGGGATCGATGATTCAAGCAGCGACGTGACCGTCCACCTGTCCTTCTTCGACGAGGAGCACGCCCCTGCGGGGGACTTCGTGGCCAGCGCCCTGGACGAGAGCCTCGAGCGACTGGCCCACAGAGTGAGCGGCTGAGAGCGCGGCTGAACCGCCCCCTGCCCAAAGGTCTCTTCGGTAAAGAGTCGGCAGACCTTTTCGCCGGTGAGGGGGCATCCTGTCGGGTGTTGGGTAATCGGATCCGATATGTGGGGTCTGTACGTGGTCCCGTGCGTACGAGCACTGTGCGCCCGGCTCACCCTCTTCTCTCTGATTTTGGCCATTCTCGTCCTGCTGCCGGGGAGCTTCCTTCTGGGGAAGATCGCCCGGGACCGGGTCACCATGGCGTGGTGGGGATCCAGCCACGAGGCCGCGCTCGCCCTCGCGCAGCGCGTACGGGCGGGCCGGCTCGGCGGCACGGTGGAGACCGGTGTCCCGAGCGTCGAGCTGGCGCAGGTCGTGGGGCCGAAGGGGGAGATGCTCAGCACGTCGAGTGCGGCCCGGAATCTGCCCCTGCTGAGCACGGTCCGCCCACCCGGTGACGATCCGGTCCAGATGACGCAGGCCTGCGCACATCCCAGGCAGGGTTGCCTGCTCTCCACGGCGGTGCGGGTGTGGCCGGAGCCGGACTCCCCGATCGTCTACACGGCCCAGCGTGTCGCCAGACCCGTCGTCGTCGGCCTCCTCGACATCCTGATCGTGCTGCAGGCGGTCGTGCTCGTGGTGCTGTCCGTCTGGACGGTCCGCAAGGTCGTCACCCGCACGCTGCGTCCGGTACGGGAGATCTGCACGGCGCTGGAGCGGATCAACCGCGGCGGCGGCGACGGCCGGATCGAGCAGCCCCGGGGACGGGGCGAGGTCGCCCAGCTCGCCGGATGCATCAACAAGACGCTCGACCAGGTCAAGCAGGTGCGGAAGTTCGCCTCCGACGTCTCCCACGAACTGCGCACACCCCTCACCGCCCTGCGCCTCCACATAGAGGAACTGCAGCTCAGCCGGGAGCATGGCGACCTGGATGAGCTGCTGCGCCAGGAACTGCGCGACGTCGAGCGGCTGGAAGAGATCATCAGTGACCTGCTGCTGCTCTCCCGCCTGCGGGAGGGGACGGGGGCCATGCGGCCCACCCCGGTGGACCTCGGAGGCCTGGCCGAGGAGGAGGTCACCCAGCGCACGGGGCGCATCCCCGTCCAGCTCAAAATCGAAAGCGATGTCTGGGTGCTGGGGATGCGGACCCAGATCCGGCGGGTGCTGCGTAACCTGCTGGACAACGCGCAGCGGCATGCCATCAGCACGATCAAGGTCACGGTCAGTCGAAACGGCGGGTCGGCGGAGCTGGCTGTGGCGGACGACGGACATGGTGTCCCACTCCAGGACAGGGACCGCATCTTCGAGCGCTTCACCCGGCTGGAGGAGTCACGCAAACTCGACCCGGGCGGCACCGGGCTCGGCCTGGCCATCTCCCGCGAGATCGCCAGGGCGCACGGCGGCAGCATCGGCGTCGAGGACTCCGGGGGCGGGGGAGCCTGCTTCGTGCTCCGGCTGCCCCTGCTCGGCGCACGCGAGAACGAGGAGCCTCCGGCGCCACCCGTGGAGCGGACGGGGCAGGATGAGCGTGCGAAACCGGATTCGGCGGTGCACATCCGATGGATCCATCTGGCCAACGGACAGGCGGAGCAATGACCGGAGCGATGAATCGCCGCCCCCGCGTCTCAACGGGCTCTCCCGGTCGCTCACTTCAGCGCCGAGAAGCCGACTCCTGACGGGAGTCGCCTGGCCGGTCCTGCGGTCGGTTCCGCGGTGGCGGCTCAAACCCCACCTCGAACCCCATCTCGGGTCCCGCCTCGGCCGACTGGACGGCCGAGACTCCGGGTCCGGTGGCCGGGAGCGGCGGTATGTGGGCGGACGCGCGCGGGCCGGCCAGCCGGAGGACCTGCCGGATCCACGCCTCGAGACCTGAGGGATCGGGCGGGGTGAGCGGCATCTGCTCAGTCATCCGGGTGCTCCTTCTCTGCCGCACGATATGCACGAACTGGCGGAAGGGGGGCGATCCGCACGGAAGACGCCGCGTTGTCGCAGCCGGCCGACGCTGCTGGACGGCGTTCGAGGGCCAGCATGGCATCGCCCCCGCCGCCGCGGCGGGCAGGCTCCCTTGATCGCGGTTGCGTGTCGGCCGCCGGTCTCTCGCGCGCCGGCTGTGCCGGCTCCAGCCGTACGGGCTGGGCGTCCCGTACACAATTTCCGGAAAACTGCTCATTTATCCGCTTCTCGGGGGAATGGGAGCGGAGTGGAGTACAAGGAGTTCGTCCGGTTGGTAGAGGAACGCTCTGGATTATCGCGCGAGGAGGCCGCGGACCTGTCCCGCGCGACGGTCGAGACGCTGGGGGATCGGCTCAGCGCGGGGGAGGCCCGTCATTTGGCGGCCGAGCTCCCGGCGCCGCTGCGGGAGTCACTTCACATCAGCGAGAGGATCGAGCGGTTCGGCCTGCGTGACATGGTGCGCCGCGTGAGCCGCCGCACCGGGCTGACGGTGGAGGAAACCCGCGGCGGAGTGAGTGCCGTCCTGCTGACACTGCGCGAGGCGGTGGCGGGTGAGGCCTTCGACCACGCGATGGCACAGCTCCCCTCCGAATTCGAGCAGGCGGCGTCAGAGCGGGCGGCACCCGAGCAGGCGGCACCCGAGCGGGTGACGCTCGAGCAGGCGGCGTCCGAGCGGGCGACGTCCTGGCAGGCGGCGACCTGACGCGCCCAGATCAGGCGACTTTCAGTAGACGGTAAAGGGATGTCCCAGATCTTCGTGTCTTGGCGGCACACCCCATGCCCTCACGTGTCTCCTGGGACCCGTGCTCAGAAACTTCCCAGGAGGCCGAAGATGAGGAAACTGCTGTACGCCGGCGTGATCACCGTTGGCTTGCTGGCGTCAGGATGTGGCAGCGCCGAGGAGCACGACAACGCCGCCAAGCCTGCCGCCAATGAGCACTACACCGAGCCGAGCGAGACCCCCTACGAGTCCGGATCGGCGATGCCCGAGTCCGGCGCCCCCGCGTCGCCGACCTCGCCGGTCATGGCGACGCCGACGGGCCCGGCGAAGATCGACGTCGCGCAGACCAGCCTCGGCAAGATTCTCGTCGGGACGGAGGGCCGCACTCTCTATCTGTTCACCGAGGACAAGAAGGACAAGTCGGCCTGCTCGGCGGCGTGCGCGGCGGCCTGGCCGCCCGCGCTCACGCTCGGGCAACCCCAGGGCGGAACCGGCATCAACGGGAGCCTGCTCGGCACGATCAAGCGCGAGGACGGCGGCACCCAGATCACCTACAACAAGCATCCGCTGTACTACTACGCCAAGGACCAGAAGGCCGGCGACACGGCCGGTCAGAACGTCAAGGACTTCGGCGGCGAGTGGTACGCGGTGACCCCGGAGGGCAAGAAGGCGAAGCACTGACGGCGCCCGACCAGGGACGACCTGGGCCGCCCCGGAGTGCCGGACGCTCCGGGGCGGCCCCATGCCGTGGACGATAGGCTGACCGCGATGTATCGACTCGTCTTCACGCAGGTCCTGAGCCGGTTCGACGCGGAGGCCGTGCACCATCTCACGGTCAGGCTGCTCCGCCTGCTCTCAGTGCTGCCGGTGGTCAAACGGCTGCTGTACGGATGGCTCGCGCCGCGCGACGAGTCGCTGCGCGTCCAGGCGTTCGGCGTGCACTTCCCGGCGCCCTTCGGGCTCGCCGCCGGCTTCGACAAGGACGCGGGGTGCTTCGAGGCGCTCGCGGCCCTGGGCTTCGGCCACGTCGAGGTCGGCACGATCACGGCACGGGCCCAGCCCGGCAACCCACGCCCCCGCCTGTTCCGGCTCCCGGAGAGCCGGGCGATCATCAACCGGATGGGCTTCAACAACGCGGGAGCCCACGCGGCGGCCAGGCGGCTGCGCCGGTCCCGGAGCCTTCCGGCCGTGGTCGGCGTCAACATCGGCAAGACCAAGGTGGTGCCGGAGAACGAGGCCGTGGCCGACTACGTGTCGAGTGCTCGGCTGCTGGCTCCGCTCGCCGACTACCTTGTGGTCAACGTGAGCTCGCCCAACACGCCGGGGCTGCGCGACCTTCAGGCGGTGGAACTGCTGCGTCCGCTGCTGACGGCCGTACGGGAGACCGCGGGCCGGACACCGCTGCTCGTCAAGATCGCCCCAGACCTGGCGGACGAGGACATCGACGCCGTCGCGGATCTCGCCGCCGACCTGGGGCTCGCCGGGATCATCGCCACGAACACCACGATCAGCCGTGCGGGGGTCTCCAGCGCCGAGACCGGAGGGCTGTCGGGGCGTCCGCTGAAGTCCAGGTCGCTCGAGGTGCTGCGCCGGCTGCACCGGAGGGTCGGCGGCCGTCTCGCGATCGTCTCGGTCGGCGGCGTCGAGGACGCCGACGACGTGTGGGCGCGGCTGCTCGCCGGGGCCACCCTCGTCCAGGGATACACCGGAATGATCTACGGTGGCCCGCTGTGGGCCTGGCGGATCCACCGCGGGCTGTCCCGCCGCCTGCGCCGCCACGGCCACACCTCGATCCGCGAGGTCATCGGCCGGAGCGCCGTCGGCGAGACCGCCTGACCGACGCGAAGACGACCATTGAGGAGAGCGACATGAGCGTGAAGACCTACACGGTGCAGGGTATGACCTGCGGTCACTGCGTGGCCTCGGTCACCGAGGAGGTCGGCGAGGTCCCGGGCGTGACCGGCGTGGACGTGGACCTCGCCACGGGCCGGCTCGACGTCACCGGCGAAGGCGTGACCGACGAGGCCGTACGGCAGGCCGTCGAAGAGGCCGGCTACACCGTCACGCCATAACCCCCCATAACTCCCGTGGGCACCCCCGGGAGAACCCCCTCCCCCGTGATCTTGCATTTTCTCGCAGACCGCACCCCTGACCTGGTGTGGCGCCATTCGTGATCTCGCAGTGCTGCCGCCCCGGCCGAGAGCCGGGGCGGACGGGCGTCACGAACTCGTGCTGGGGCGGGTGGAGTCGGCCGATTGGGTCAACTCGTGCAGGTGCCTCATCATCTCCTGCACGTCCACGACGCCCGGACGATGGCGCCGCCACCCGCTGCCGCCCCGCTGCCACGGCCGCGGTCCCGCCGGCGGACGATATTCCACGCCGAAGGCGTCCAGCCGTACGAGATGGGCGTCGAGCCGACCGGTGAAGCACTCCGAGACGGGTGCGCCGCTCCAGGCGATCTCAGCCGCCGCGCAGCCACGCGGCCAGGCCCGGTAGTCGAGCGTCCGCCCGTCGGGGATCCGCTCGCTCCAGAGCTGGAACTGCACGCCGACCACCCGGTCCCGCTCCTCGACCGTCCATTCTGACGGCACAGGCGCGAAGGCCGCCACGTCGGCCAGCGTGATCGTGTCGCCGATGGCCAACGGCTCCTCCGCCGAGGCCGCCTCGGCGTAGTCGAAGTACATCGGGAACACCGGCGTCGCGACCACCTCGTGGCCCGCCGCCGCGGCCCGTCGCCCGACCTGCGGGCCGCGCCACGGCATGACCACCGTGTCCTGCCTGAGCATTCCGCTGACGAACGCCTCGTCCCACACGACGGCACGGCTCCGGCGCTCGGCGAGCACGTCGGCCAGCCGCCGCAGGAACCATGCGTGCAGGTCGGCCGGGGTCGCCAGGCCCAGCTTCTCCTGGTACGCGGAGATCTCGGCGGAGGCCGCCCAGTCGTCCAGCACACACTCGTCGCCGCCGATGTGGAAGTACGGCACGTCACCCAGCGCACCGATGATCTCGTCGAAGACCGTGGTGAGGAAGTCGACCGTGGCCGGCAACGGGGAGAGGATCGCCGGTGAGATGCCCCACCGGTCCAGCACCCGATATGTGTCTGCCGGCCGCGCCGCGAACTCGGGGTACGCCGCCAGGATCGCCGATGCGTGCCCGGGTACGTCGATCTCCGGTACGACGGTGACCGCCCGGGCCGTCGCATAGGCGGAGATCTCCGCCAGGTCCGTCAGCGTGTAGTACCCGCCATGGGGGACGCCGTCGAAGGCCGGCTCCTCACGGTAGTAACTGGTGGTCGTCTGATCCCGGTGCGAGCCGATCTCGTGGAGCAGCGGATAGGCCCGGCTCTCCACGCGCCACCCCTGGTCGTCCACCAGGTGCAGGTGGAGCCGGTTGAGCTTGTGGAGGGCCAGCATGTCGATCATCCGCAGGACCTCCCGCTTGGGCAGGAAGTTGCGGGCGACGTCGAGGTGGGCCCCGCGCCAGGAGAGTGCGGGCGCGTCCGCGAGCCGTCCGCACGGCACGGCCCAGACCGTGCCGGGGAGGGCCGCCGCCCGGTACGCCTCGGCGGGCAGGAGCTGCCGCAGCGTCTGTCCGGCGTAGAACGCGCCGGCCCGGTCTCCCGCGGCGATCCGCACCCCCTCGGCGGTGATCTCGATCTCGTACGCCTCGGGGCCGAGGCCGGCGTCCTCGACCACCCGCACCGCGGCCGTGTCCGCTCCCGCCTCGGCGGGCCTGAGGTCGAGCACGGCAAGCGAGAGCCGTACGGCATCGACGAGGGCGGCCGGTCCGGAAACCGACGAGCCGGGAACGAACTCGAACACACCGGGCGTGCTCTCGGACACACGGGGGCGGGGGAGGAGGTGATCCATGCCCCAGATCATGCCAAATTTCCGGGGTGTCCGGCTCGGGTGGTCAGGTCAGCAGGTAGTCCCGGAGACCTCGCGCCAGGGAGTCGGCGATGCGCTGCCGGAACCCCTCGTCCTTCAGCTTGGCCGCGTCCTGCGCGTTCCGCATGTTCCCGCACTCGATGAATATCTTCGGAACCTCCGACAGGTTGAGGCCGCCGAGGTCGCTGCGGAAGTCGAGCGCGTTCTTGCCGAGATAGTTCGAGTACGGCAGGCCGGTGCCGTGGCGGTAGGCGTTCCGGATCTTACGACCCAGCCGCTCGGAGTCGTCAACGACGGGGTCGACCGGTCCGTCGATCTTCCTGGGGATGATCACGTGGAAACCGTGGCCGTTCGACGGCGCCCCGTCGGCGTGGATGGAGATCGCCGCGACCGCCCTGGCCCGGTTCCCGATCGCCGCACGCTCGGTGATGCAGGGGCCCCAGGGTGTGTCGGCGGTGCGGGTGAGCCGGACCCTGGCGCCCAGTTCCTTCAGCCGCTTGACCAGCCGGTTCGAGACGTCCCAGGTGAAGGCGGGCTCGCTGTAGCCGTCGTTGGTCGACGTGCCGGTGGTGTCGCAGGCCTTCCGCTTGGTGAGGACGTCGACCTGCTTGTTGATCTCTTGGGGATGCCGCCAGTTGTTCGCGTTGTGGCCGGGATCGATGACGATGACCTTCCCGGCCAGCGGCTTGGCCTGAGCGTCACGCTGCGACGTGTCCTCCTGAGATCTGCCCTGGGAGGTGGTCTGCGCGGTGGTGTGCGTCCTGGCAGGCGACTTGGCATCGGCTCGCGGCGGGTTCGCCGTACGGGTGGCGGCGGCCGGGCTCGTCGCGTCGGGAGCCTCGGAACCGCCCCAGACCTCCAGAGAGCCGCAGGCCACGAGGGTGCTGAGCCCGCACAGGCCCACGATCGCGGCGGCAAGAGGTCGACTGATCACGCTCGAATCCCTTCGCGACACTTCGGTCGTGTCTGACAAACCACGCCCTGATAGGCGGGGCCGGGCAGCATTTGCCAGACACTTCCCTGGGAAACCAACCTACGCGCAAAGCGCACGTGACCATGCCGTCACACCGGAAACGCCGATGGATGAGCTAGGCTCCCGGCGCCACGGAGAGCCCGAGCCTGGGCGTGGGAGGCCGCAGGGGCGGGCCGTCCTGCCCGTGCAGGAGGGCGGCCAGCTCGCGCGCGTCCGCGGCGTCGAGTCCCAGCACCACCCGGGGGCGTCCCCACGGATGCTCGATCGAGTGGGCGACGTAGCTCGCCACGGTCTCGGCGAGGTCGCCGGCGTCGTCGTCGCCGACGGTCAGCCCCCGGGCCTCCCGCCAGCGCACCCAGGCCCGTTCGAGCTCGTCGGCCGCCCGCTGTGCGCAGGAGACCAGCTCCGGATCACGCATGAATCCCCCCGATTCTCGCGAAATGCGGTCGCCGCCCCGGCGGGTCCCCCCGATGACACTGACGCGCCGGGTCGGCGTCACGGCACGAGTTAACACCGCCGCGAGACGACACGTCGGAGGTTGACCTAGCTTTGGGAATCGCTTGGCGCAGGCCCGGTGCTCCGCCGGACGACCAGTTGGGGGGTAACCTGGCGCAGCCTGGCCGCCTTGCCCGGCTCCGAGATGCGGTCGCTGAGCAGGGCGGCGGCAGACCGCCCCATCGCGCGCCGGGGCTGGTCCACGCTGGTCAGCGAGATCTGGTTCACCGCCGCGAGATGCGTGTTGTCGTACCCGACCACGGACAGGTCCTGAGGCACGCGCAGGCCCAGTTCGCTCGCGGCCGTGAGCACGCCCATCGCGACGATGTCGTTGGCCGCGAAGACCGCGGTCGGCCGAGGCGTACGGCGCAGCAGGGCCAGCGCGGCCTGCCGGCCGCCCTCCTCGGTGAAGTCTCCGTGCTCGACCATGATGTGCGGCGCGAGCGTGTGGCGGCGCATGGCCATCAGATAGCCCTCGCAGCGGCAGCGGGCGGCCGATGACGGCGTTCCTTCGATATGGGCGATCCGCCGGTGACCGAGTTCCACGAGGTGGTCGACGGCCAGGCGGGCTCCGAGTTGGTCATCGTCCACGACGATGTCGACGCCCTCGAGGTTCACGTCGCGCTCACCCACGACCACGGTGGGGGTGTAGGCGGCGGCCTCGGCGAGCGTGTCGCTGGACGGGGCGACACCCAGCATCACCAGGCCGTCCACACGCAACTCCAGGAAGGCCTCCACGGCCTCGTCCTCGAACGCCGGATCCCACCGGCCGCTTCCTATAAGCAGTCGCAGACCGTCGCCGTGCAGGCTCTCCTGCAGACCGTCCAGGAACTCCGCATAGAAGGGGTTGTGCAGATCCGACACCAGGGCGCCCACCAGATGGGTGCGGCCCTCCACGAGGCTGCGGGCCACCGCGTTCGGGCGGTAGCCGAGCTCCCTGGCCGCCTGGAGGACGGCCTCCCTGCGATGCTCGCTCACATGAGGTGATCCCCTGAGTACGAGGGACACCAGCGACTTGGACACCCCCGCGCGCTCGGCCACATTGCGGATCGTGGGCCGCGGCCGCGGGCTGAATCCATCGGGCAGCCCGCTGTCGGGCAGCGATACGCCGACGCTGTTCCGGGCAGTGGTCTGCATGGACGGTCCTGACATGGCTCTCCCCACGATGCGTGGACGTGCATCTGACACACCAAACGATCGAGTTGCCCAGAGGGTACGGGTAAAGGCCGTAATGCTGATAC